>JAANXF010000009.1 GCA_018263395.1 Methanonatronarchaeales archaeon | reverse complement strand
ATTCTTTTCTTCTTAATTTTGTTTACCAACTCTTTTTTAGAAATCCATTTTTTGGTTTCGGTGACGTAGTCTCTCGGCATAAACCATCTTCAAGAGCAAACCATAAATAAGTTACGTCAATAACTATATCTTCGGAAGAGAGGGAGATATTACGGGGATACCTGGGAAGTAGAACCCAACAACTCCCACTCGACAATGGGACAGTCAGCGAACTAGAACATCTTAGGATTATAGGAAGAACGTCTTCTATAGGCAATTCTGCACTTGCTTTTGCGTACAACATCCAACCCTGGGCACGGGAATACTTAGAGGAACACCCTGAACTCCTATTCAGCAAAGACGAACTAGAGGGATTCAGAAAAGAGATAGAACGCGAGAGTGGTGAAGAAATTACTTCAGAGCAGATACTTGAAGAAATAAGGAGGTCCGGTTTATGACAGACGTTAGGCTCTTCGACGTGGATAATGGCGTGGCCGAGGAGATTGGTAAGCGTCAGGTGAATCTTGAGAAGAATATCCAGACCCTCGTTGAGAGCAACCTTGAGGAGTTCTTCGGGGTCAGGTTTCTGGAGACCGAGCACTCGACCGGGAAGAAGCACGGTGGTCGTATCGACACCCTGGGAATTGACGAGAACAACTCCCCGGTCATCATCGAGTACAAGCGGCAGAAGAACGAGAACATCATCAATCAGGGCCTGTTCTACTTCGACTGGCTGATGGACCACAGGGGCGACTTCGAGATCCTCGTCAGGAATCAGTATGGGGACGATGCGGAGGTCGATTGGTCATCCCCGAGGCTCCTTTGCGTCGCTGAGGACTTCACCAAGTACGACTCCTACGCCGTAGAGCAGATGAACCGGAACATCGAACTCATCCGGTACCAGATGTACGAGAACGGGTTCATCCTGTTCGAACTGATCAACGCGGTTGAAGGCGCCTCGGAGCAAACAACCACGACCCGGACCCACACCAAGACATTTCAGGAGTACTACGAGGATTCTAATGAACGGATCAAGGAGATTTTCCACGAGCTCGAGGACTTCATGCTCTCCCTCGGGGACGACGTCCAGAAGAAGGAGCTGAAGTACTACGCGGCCTACAAGCGGCTGAGGAATTTCGCCTGTGTGGAGATCCGTGCGTCAAAGATCCTGATATACCTCAAGGTCGACCCCGCCTCCCTGGACCCGTTGCCGGACTTCGCCCGAGACGTGAGCAACATCGGGCACTACGGCACCGGCGACCTGGAGGTAGAGGTGAGAAGCGTGGGGGACGTGGAGCGGGTGAAGCCGCTGATCGAGAGGAGCTACGGGGAGAGTTAGAACCGTCCTCCCCTTAGCATACCCCAGTACATACTATAGTGGTTGACGAAACTTCTTTAATATTCAGATTTACTTCTCGTCTTCGGGGATAGGGCAGAATCGCTGAGAGAACATATAAAGAAAGTTATGACAATCACTATAAATACCGATTTGTCAGACTGGGATTTTTCATATAAATCCTCGATATACGTTTCAAGGTTTCCCATAATCCTGTTGTAGAATCCGTCGCTTAAAAGCTGGATGATGTACATAAAGCCCAGTGTGGGCATCATCTTTGGATCGTGTAAAGCAGCACAGTTCCAGACGTAATAAGAGACGAGTTTCGTTCTCCTCCGAGTGTTATTGATCTCTTTTGGCGATATTCTGAGTTCGTCGTTCATCTGTTGATAAAACCACGTATCTGCCTTCAAATGGTAGATATAGACCTCGAACAACAGCGTCAGGATGGCAAATGGAGCGAAAAGCCCCACAGCCCACGGCATTCCTCCAAGGCTGAATCCCGAGACGAGTGCACCAACCAATAAAAGCGGGAAGAGAAATCTTAGAAGTTTTAAGAAAAATTGTAATATCTGGAAGGTGTCCCAAATAGAAAAAACAGATTCATGGGGATCATAGTCAGGGGCTGAGTAATAACACTTGGTCGCTCCCTTTTGAAGTTCGCTTATTGAAAACGCCATTCTCTTTTCGATATCTGGGATACCCAAAGCTGTCTCAAAAAGAGACAGGAAGTCGTCCCTTATTTCTATAAATTCCTCAGACCCAAGGCCAAGCTTATAAAATATCCACTCTCCGACCCGGTCTAGGGGATTCATTATTTAAGCATCGACCTAGACCCCAGAGGTATATTCGATAAGTCAAGTGAAAGTATTCTAGGCACTGAGATATAGTGTATACTACGCGAGATACTTTCACCTAACTCCCGTGTTGGGGTTTATACTCCATTTTAAGCATTAAAAGTATCCAATGACCTCCTATAAACCAGTAAAAGACCGATTCGAAGTCTTTGAGAGGAGCGACGGGGAGGTCTTTCTGCTACTGGAAGAGCCGTTCTGCAAGCGGTGTGCCGATCCTATCCAGGAGGAGTACGCCGGTCATGGGCTCTGTTATGCCTGTTACGAGGGGGATACGCGTGTCGATGGATACAATCTTTCGAAAGTCTATGCTGCATCGATCTACATCAAGAAGTCCAGGGGGCATAACCTTTCAAAAGAGATCAAAGAGTTCAAGAGAAACCCGGAGTATGGTGAGGGCCTTTCGGAGATACTAGAGCACTGTATCGCTGAGAAGTATCCAGAGCTTCAGAACTACGAGCTAATGGTCGCGCCTCCCTCTGGAGACGGAGAGCGGGACCAGATGGACGAGCTTCTGAAGATCCTCTCCCAAGATGTCGAGTTACCATATCGACCCATTCTTGAAAGGAGCGAGGACTACTCTTCCCAGAAAGAGTTATCTGATAAAGGGGACCGGATTGAGAACGTAGAAGATAAGATTCGGTGCACCAGAGACCTAAATGGCGAGGACGTAATTGTCATTGACGATGTCTACACAACGGGAGCGACGATGTACAATTCAGCAAAAGCTCTCAGGGAGAAAGGGGCTGGTACCGTGATAGGTCTCGTGCTTGGGAGGGACGGGAGCCTGAGCCATTTCGAGTTTGCCGGCATTCTAGAAGAGACCGAGGGAGAGGACGAGGGATGATCACGAAGAACGTACTCCTCGCCGCCATGAACGATTCCAAGAAGTTCAAGAAGCGGGTTTATCTCGACCTGTTCAGGAATCTCCAGGTCTCCCAGGATGACGGTGTGGAGGACGTGATTCGAAAAGTCGGGGAGATGGATTTCGACCCGAAGGTGGTGGATAAGCTGGTCGGTGCACTCCAGGGTCTGGATCTGGACTGGTACGTATCCGAGCTGGACCGCCTTAGTGAGAAGGGGGTCAAGTTCGCCCCGTTCTACGGCGAGGAGTACCCCGGACTTTTGGCGAAGATAGAGGACCCGCCACTGGGCCTCTACGTGCGTGGTGAGTATCCCGTTTCGATGGACGGAGTGGCCGTCGTCGGAAGCCGGAGCTCGCCGGAAGATAGGAAGGATTTCGCGTACGAGGTAGGAGAGTTCCTGGTGAAGAAAGGCTTTCTGGTGGTGAGCGGCCTCGCCAAGGGAATCGACGAAAAAGCCCATGAGGGCGCTATGGACGCCGGTGGCTACACCGTCGCCTCTCTCCCGGGACACATCGAGAAGGTCTATCCGTCGTCCAACGAGGGGCTGGCGGAGAGAATTACGGAGCACGGTGCACTGCTGTCTGAGGTCAGCAGGGACACGGCCTTCGGCAGGTGGAGGTTCCTGGAGAGGAACCGTATAACTTCAGGCGTGTCCAGGGCCGTTATAGTCGTCGCGTCGAGGCATGATGGGGGAACAGTTCACCAAGCAGAGATAGCGCTTAGAGAGGGGAGGCCGGTTTTCATGTACGCACCTGACGGCGTGGGGGAGTGCTCTCCCAAGGAGATCGAGAGAAAGGGGGCAGACCTGTTCCGAAGCACGGAGGAGTTAGGGGAGTACTTGGAAGACCTCGATAGGCACTTTTCGGGGAATTATCAGGCGACGCTGGCGTAAGTATCAGAAGACGGGGACGGCTCAACCGTGAATCCCTGTAGCAGAGGGAATTAATAACCGGGAAACCGTATCTTCACCTGCATGCCCGAGCTGAAGGCCCCAAGGGCGGAGAAGCCCTACAGGCTTTGGAAGGAGGACGACACGTGGGTCGCCGCCGACACGGAGACCGACGTGGTCAGTCAGGGGGCCACGCCCCAGGAGGCCGTTGAGAACCTTCAAGAAGCCCTCGAGGCACACGGCGGAGAGGGGCGAGAACCCACCGCCGAGGAGCTCGAAGACCTCGGGATCGATCCGGCCAACAGCCGGAGGAGACGGGGAAACCTTCCCGAGGTGCTGAAGTAGAATGACGACCCGGGACTTCTCCGGGGACGACGTCATCAGGGTACTCGTAAACAGGGGCAACTTCTGGATCGACCGTGTGAAGGGCGACCACTACACTCTCAAGTGGGAGCACCCGGACGGCTCGGAGAAGAGAACGGTCACCGTTCCCAGGCACAGGTCCCTCAGGACAGGAACCCTTCGAGGCATCGCCAAACAGGCCAGTGCCAGAGACTTCGACGAGTTCTGCAGGTGGATTGACCGGAATCGCTGATAGAAGCGAGGAAAGGAGGCCGAAAGTCCGAGGAGGCTTTTAAGGATAAGCTCTAATTATAGTGTTTGACGAAACTTCTTTAAGATGATAATCCTCCTCTCGTCGTCGGGGACAGGACAGGAATCGCTGAAATAAATTTTCAGGAAAGTTACGACAATCACTATAGGTTAGAAGTGTCCTCTGCCAACGAGTACGAGCTTGTCGAGCGCCGCGCCCTGGACGCCTTCGAGGCGCTGGGGTGGGACGTGCACGACGTGGAGCGGCCGCGGCCCGGGTCCGGGGACGTGGACACCCGGGAGACGGCGAGCCAGGTGGTTCTGCGGGACCGGTTGAGGGTGGCGGTGAAGCGGCTTAACCCGTGGATAAACCGGAACAACCTGGAGAGGGCCGTCTCCGAAATCGTGAGGGTCGCGGAGCCGAACACCGTCAGGGCGAATCAGGAGATTCACCGGAAGCTCGTGAGCCACGGCTCCGTCGAGCAGGACCTCGGCAGGGGGAAGCGGAACCAGACCGTCAGGTTCATCGACTACGAGGACCCGGAGAACAACGAGTTCCTCGTCCTGAACCAGTACGAGGTGAGGGGCCCGCAGGAGACCATCAGGCCCGACGTCGTCGCCTTCGTCAACGGGGTGCCGCTCGGCGTCATCGAGTGCAAGAACCCGCGTAAGCACCTGGAGCCCAGGAGCGTGGCCCTGAACCAGCTCATGCGTTACCAGAACGCCAGGGGACACGAGAGGGAGGGGGCGGAGAAGCTCTTCAGGTACAACTACGTCGTGGCCGGGACCTAGCTGGAGGACAACGTCGCCGGAGCGGTCAAGGCGCCGGGGAACCGGTATCAGGCGTGGAGGTACCCCGACGAGGAGAGGGAGCCGGAGGAGTCCGAGCGGCTCCGGGAGCGGCTCGGGTTCGACCGCGTCACGGCGCAGGACGTGCTCATCTACTCCCTCTTCGAGAAGGAGCGGATGCTGGACGTCCTCCGGAACTTCACCGTATTCGCGGAGGAGGGGCAGGGCACGGTGAAGAAGGTGGCGTACTACCAGCAGTACCGCGCCGTCCAGAAGACCCTGGATCGCATCAGGAACCGGGAGCAGGGCCCGGCGGACGGTGGCGTCGTGTGGCACACCCAGGGCTCCGGGAAGTCCCTGACCATGCTCTTCCTGGGCCTCAAGCTCCGGAGCCTCAGGGAAACGCCGACCCTCCTCGTCGTGACGGACAGGAAGACACTGGACAGACAGATAAGCGCCACCTTTCAGCAGTGCGGTTCCCGAACCCGAAGAGGGCGGAGAGCATCGAGGACCTAAAGCAGAAGCTCTCCGGGCCGCCGGGCCAGACCTTCACCACGACGATACAGAAGTTCCAGGAGCGAGATGGGGAAGAGGATGAAGAGGGGGATTGGGGCTCTGAGGAGGACGATTTCCCTGTTCTCTCCGAGCGGGAGGACGTGTTCGTCATGGTGGACGAGGCCCACCGGACCCAGTACAAGAAGCTCGCCAACAACATGCGTACCGCCCTCCCCAACGCCTACTACGTCGCCTTCACCGGAACCCCGATAGAGAAGGAGCGACGCAACATCCGCCATACCTTCGGGAACTACATCGACACCTACACCATTGACCAGTCCGTCGAGGACGGGAACACCGTCCCCATCTACTACCAGGGACGCCTCGCCGACATCCACCTCGAAGAGAGGGACATCGACGAACTCTTCGACCGCATCTTCAGCGACAAGTCGGAGGAGGAGAAGCGGGAGATCAAGAAGAGGTACGCCTCCGAGAAGGACCTCGCCCAGGCCCCAAGCCGGATACAGAAAGTTGCGCTCGACATCGTAAACCACTACGAGGAGACCGTCCCGGAGCCCTTCAAGGCCTTCGTCGTGACGCCGAGCCGCAGGGCCGCAGTCCGGTACAAGGAGAAACTCGACGAACTGAGCCAGTATCAGGGCGACATGGAATCAGCAGTTCTGGTTTCCGCCGACCACAACGACCCGCCGGAGCTGAAGAAGTACGCCCTGTCCGATCAGGAGCAGCAGAGCATCAAGGACCGGTTTAAGGACGAGACAGATCCGCTGAAGATCGTCGTAGTATGTGACATGCTTCTCACCGGTTACGACGCGCCCATCGCGCAGGTGATGTACCTCGACAAGCCGCTCAAGGAGCACAACCTGCTCCAATCCATCGCCCGGGTCAACCGTCCCTTCGAGGGGAAGAAGAACGGGCTCATCATCGACTACTACGGCGTCTCAGACGACCTGCAAGAAGCCCTGAGACAGTTCAGCGAGGAGGACGTCCGGAACGCAATGACCGAGGTGGAGGACGTCAAGCCCGAGCTCGAAGCGGCCCACAAAAAGGCCCTGTCGTTCTTTTCCGATGCCGGGGAGAGGAGCGTCGAGGAGTACGTGACGCAGTTAGAAGACGAGGAGAAACGCCTGAAGTTCAACACGGCCTTCAAGCGGTTCTCCAAGCTCATGGACATCGTCATGCCGGACCCCGCCGCCAATCCTTATAAAGATGACCTCAAGTTCCTCGGGGAGGTCTACGCCCACGCCAAGAACAGGTACCGGGACGAGTCCATGGACCTCACCGGGTGCGGAAAGAAGGTTCGGAAGCTCATCGAGGACCACCTATCGGCGACCGACATCGAGATCCTCAATGAAGATCCCGTCTCCATCATGGACGAGGAAGACTTCGAAGAGGAGCTCGACCACCTGGAAAGCGACGAGGCTCGGGCGAGCGAGATGAAGAACGCTCTCAAACACGAAATCAGTGTCCGGTACGATGAAGACCCGGCGTTCTACGACTCTCTCCAGGAGAAACTCGAGAGGCTTATCGAGGAGTACAGGCAGAAGCGGATGGAGGAACGGGAGATAATCGAGGAGTACCGGGACCTGATCCACGCGGTCCGCCACCGGGAGGCACAGGCCCAAAGCCTTAGGCTGAACGACACGACGGAGCTTTCATTCTACCATTCTCTTGAGGAAGCTATGACCGGCTCCTCCGACAGAGAGGCCTTGATGGTTGCAGAGGAGCGCACGACATATAGCGGCAAGGAACTGACCGAAGCGGCTCAGGACCTCGTCAGCCGGCTCCGGGAGAAACGTGTCGTGGACTGAAAGCGGAAGGTCAAGGTTCAGAAGGAGATGCGGAAAGAGGTGAAGGAGTACCTGCTGGACAACTTCAGCGGCCTCTCCTTCGACCAGATGGATCGCATCTCGCACGAACTCGTGAAATTAGCGAGGTACCACTTCCAATGAAAACCCTCCGAATCGGAAGCGTCGAGTTCAGGTACACCGTCGAGGACGCCCCTGAGAGGGCCACCGTCGGGATTTACCTAGAACCGGAGGACCGAATCACCGTCCGGTGCCCGGACGACGTCTCCGAGAGCGACGTAAAGGAGATTCTTCACGACAAGAAGTCCTGGTTGTTGGAAAAGCGCGACGAGCAGCAGGAGGTAGCCGCCTTTCCTCCCGAGAGGGAATTCTACAGCGGCGAGAAGTTTCCGTACAGGGGGCGGTGGTACCGGCTCAAGCTCCATTTCGGTGGACGGGAGCCCGCGCTCGAATTTGGTGATGGAAAATTCTTCGCCCGAGTTCCGGATTCGTTTGACGAGGAGCAGAGGAAAAATGGTCTAAGGGAGCTTTTCAGGGATTGGTACGGAGAGAGAGCCGACGCTGTCCTGACCGAGACCGTGGAAAGCTACTCCCGGAAACTGGGTGTCGACCCCGGCCCTGTGAGGGTGAAGGACCTGACGAGCAGGTGGGGGTCGGTGGGCAAGACCGGCTTCTCGTTCAACTGGCGGCTCGTGATGGCCCCGATCAGGATACAGGACTACGTGGCGGTCCACGAGCTGGCGCACCTGCGGGAGCGGGAGCACACTGAGTCATTCTGGAACACCGTCGGGGCGGTCCTTCCGGACTACGAGAGCAGGAAGGAGTGGCTCCGCAGGAACTGGCCCATTCTCAGCATTTAACGTCGAAGGACGGGCGAGGCCTCCTTCGTCTCACTCTCTCCTCACCCCTGAAACCCGTGGAACCGTACAGCGCCCTCCGCGCCGCTCTGGTCCTCGTCCGATTCGAAGGAGGCGAGGTCGTCTCTGTGGAGGGAGTCGGGTGACTCGCGTGATGTGACGGTGGCGGTCCCCCTGTGCAGCTTCAGCGTCACGGTGCCGTTGACGGCTTTTTGCGTGGAGCCGATGAGGGCGTTCAGGTCCTCGTAGAGGGGTTCGTGGACTAGGCCCTGGTAGGCGAGTTCGGCCCACTCCGCCTCGGCGGTGGACTTGTGCTTGAGCTGTCGCCGGGTGAGTGTGAGTCGTTCGAGGTCGCAGTGGGCCTCGAGGAGGACGGTGGCGGCGGGGTGTTCGTAGTTCTCGCGGGCCTTGAAGCCGAGGATGCGGTCCTCCACTATGTCGGTGCGGCCGACGCCGTGCTCGCCGGCTACGTAGTTGAGCTCCCGAATTATGTCGACCAGGGACCTCTCGTCGCCGTTCAGCGCGACGGGTACGCCCTCCTCGAAAGTGATTTCGACCGTCTCGGGTTCTTCCGGGGCGTCCCCGGGTGAGGCGGTCCACTCGAAGATGGATTCCGGCGGCTCGTTGCCAGGGTCCTCGAGGAGGCCGCCCTCGATGGAGCGGCTCCAGAGGTTCTCGTCGATGGACCAGGGCTCCTCCCTCGTGGCGTCGACGTGGACGCCGTAGTGCTCCGCCATCTCTATCTCCTCCTCGCGGGTGAGGCTGTACTCCCGTATGGGTGCGATGACCTCGGCATCCGGCATGAGTCCCCGGAACACGTTCTCGAAGCGGAACTGGTCGTTGCCGCGGCCGGTGCAGCCGTGGACCAGGGCCGAGGCGCCGGTCTCCCGCGCGACCTGGACCACTTTTTCGGCGATGATGGGGCGGGAGACCGCGGTTCCGAGGACGTAGCCCTCGTAGCTCCCGTTGGCCCTGACGAGCGGTGCGAGGAACCTTTCGGCGAACTCCTCGACGGCGTCGACTTCGTGGTGCTCCACGCCGATGTCGGCGGCCTTGTTCCGGGCCTTCTCCAGCTCCTCCCCGGACTGTCCGACGTCGACGGCCACCGTCACGACCTCGTCGTATCCGTACTCCTCGTCGTCGCGGAGCAGCGGGACGCATATCGAGGTGTCGAGTCCCCCGCTGAACGCCAGAACCGCCTTCATGTGTCACCCTCCAGATACTCTTCAAGTGATTTTACGCTTACGTCGCCGCTCCTCAGGGACTCGGCGGCCGAAGCGGCGGCCACGGCGGCCTGCATGGTCGTGATGTAGGGGACCCCGAGGTCGACGGCGGCCCTCCTTATCTCGTACCCGTCCTTCCTGGCCCGGCCGGTGGACCGCGGCGTGTTGACCACGAGGTCGATTTCACCCCTCCTCATCAGGTCGACGACGTTCGGTGAGCCTTCGCTGAACTTCTTCACCACACGGGCATCGAGCCCGGCCTCCTCGAGTGCACGGGCGGTTCCCGACGTCGCTACGAACCCGGTGTCGGGGGAGTCGAACCGCTCCGCCGCCTCGACGGCGTGGACCTTGTCGGCGTCCCTGACGGAGAGGAACACCGTGCCCTCCAGCGGAATCGGGTTGCCTGCTGCGAGCTCCGCCTTGTAGTAGGCCCTGCCGAAGTCCGCGTCGATCCCCATCACCTCTCCGGTGGACTTCATCTCGGGGCCGAGGACCGGGTCGACTCCGGGGAGCTTGTCGAAGGGCAGCACCACCTCCTTCACGGCGAAGTGCCGGGGCCGTCTCTCCTCCACTCCGAGCTCCCGCAGGGAGCTGCCGCACATCACCTTGGCGGCGACCTTCGCGAGCTGTACCCCGGTGGCCTTGGATACGTACGGGACCGTGCGGGAGGCGCGGGGATTGGCCTCCAGGACGTACACCTCGCCGTCCTTCACGGCCAGCTGGACGTTTATCAGGCCCACGGTCTCCAGCTCCAGGGCGAGGCGCCGCACCATCTCCTTGGCCCCCCGCAGCGTCTCGTCCGTGATGCTTATCGGGGACGTGACGCAGGCGGAGTCGCCGCTGTGCACACCGGCCTCCTCCACGTGCTCCATGACGGCGCCTATGACGACGTCCTCTCCGTCGCTCACGGCGTCGACGTCGAGCTCCACGGCCCCCTCCAGGAACTGGTCGAGCAGCACGGGGTGGTCCGGGGAGACCCTGATGGCCTCCTCCACGTAGTGCGTCAGGTCCTCCCGGTCGTACACCACGTCCATTGCGCGGCCGCCGAGCACGTAGCTGGGGCGGACGAGCAGGGGGTACCCGATGCGTTCGGCGGCCGCGAGGGCCTCGTCGAGGCTCCTCGCGACGTCGCCGACGGGGAACGCGACGTCGAGCTTTTCCAGGAGTTTTACGAAGCGGTCCCGGTCCTCCGCCTCGTCCATCTTCTCCGGCGGGGTTCCGAGGACCTCGGTCTCGAGGCCGCGTCTCTCCAGCTCCCTCTTCAGCGGGAGGGCGAGGTTGACGCTGGTCTGGCCACCGAACTGCACCATGACGCCGTCGGGTCGCTCCCGCTCCACGACGTTCATGACGTCCTCCAGCGTGACCGGTTCGAAGAAGAGCCTGTCGGAGGTGTCGAAGTCCGTGGAGACCGTCTCAGGGTTGTTGTTGACGATGTGGGCCCCGATTCCCTCCTCCCGCATGGCCTGGACGGCGTGGGTGCAGCAGTAGTCGAACTCGATTCCCTGACCGATACGTATGGGTCCGCTGCCGAGTATCAGGACCTTCTCGACGCCGGTGTCACCGAGGTCGCCCTCCCGACCGGGTTCGCGGGAGGAGTAGAAGTACGGAGTCTCGGCCTCGAACTCGGCGGCACAGGTATCCACCATCTTGAACCCGGCGGGCTCCACCGAGTCCGACACCTCTTCGCGGGACGAGCCGGTGAGGCGCGATAGCTCCCCGTCGGTTACGCCGACGAGCTTCGCCCCGGAGGGGGATACTTCGCCGTCATCTACGGAGCGGTAGGTCCCGCGGATTCCGTCTATCTTGTGGAGGAACCAGGGGTCGATTCCGGAGAGTTCGTGTATCTCGTCGACCGTGACGCCGTGGTCGAGGGCGTCATATATTGCGAAGAGTCGCTCGTGGGTCGGGTTCTCGATTATCTCCCTGGCCTCGTCGAGGGTGAACTGGTCCCGGCGCCTGGGCAGGAATCCATCCTCGCCGACGTCGAGGCCCCTGACCGCCTTGAGCAGGGCCTCCTCGAAGGTGCGGCCGATGGCCATCACCTCGCCCGTGGACTTCATCGCAGTGGTGAGGCCGGTGTCCACGCCGGTGAACTTGTCGAATGGCCAGCGCGGAATCTTGACGACACAGTAGTCGACGGCGGGTTCGAAGCTGGCCCTGGTGTGTCCCGTTATGTCGTTGGGTATCTCGTCAAGGGTCTGACCCATCGCGATCTTGGCGGCTATCCGTGCGATCGGGTAGCCGGTGGCCTTGGAGGCGAGGGCGGAGCTGCGCGAGACCCTCGGGTTGACCTCGACGACGCGGTACTCCCCCCCCCTGAGTGCGAACTGTATGTTGCAGCCCCCCTCGATGCCGAGGACCCGTATTATCCTGATGGCGGCGGTGCGGAGCCTCTGGTGCTCCGCGTCGGTGAGGGTCTGGCTCGGCGCCACGACGACGGACTCCCCGGTGTGTATCCCCATCGGGTCGAGGTTCTCCATGTTGACGACGGTGAGGCAGGTGTCGTTCGAGTCCCGCATCACCTCGTACTCCAGCTCCTTCCAGCCCTCGACGGACTCCTCCACCAGGACCTGGTCGATGCGGCTGCGATTGACGCCTCTGGACGCGATTTCGCGCAGCTCCCCCTCGTCCGCGGCGGAGCCGCCTCCGTAGCCTCCGAGGGTGTAGGCGGGCCTCACTATGACGGGGTACCCGAGCTCTCCCGCGGCCTCGACTGCTCCCTCGACGGAACCGACTGTGTGGCTGCGGCACACCGGCTCCCCGAGATCCTCCATGGCCTCCTTGAACAGCTGCCTGTCCTCGGTGACGAATATGGTTTCGAGCGGTGTGCCGAGCACCTCGACGCCGTGCTCCTCCAGGACCCCCATCTCGGCCAGCTCCGCCGTCACGTTGAGCCCGGTCTGTCCACCGAGTCCCGCGGCGACGCCGTCCGGCCCCTCGCGCTCTATTATTTTGGCCACCACCCCGGGCGTGATCGGTTCGACGTAGACCCTGTCGGCCATGTCGGGGTCCGTCATGATGGTGGCGGGGTTGCTGTTCACGAGCACGACCTCTGCCCCCTCCTCGCGGAGTGCGCGGCAGGCCTGGGATCCCGAGTAGTCGAACTCGGCCGCCTGGCCTATCTGGATGGGTCCGCTTCCGATGAGCAGTACCTTCCCGGGGTCGCTCATTCGCCGCACCTCTCCACGAGGGCGTCGAAGAACTCGGACTCGGTGTCGCGGGGACCCGGGTACGCCTCGGGGTGGTACTGCACCGTCTCGACGCCGAGGTATTCGGACCTCACGCCCTCGACGGTGTCGTCGTTGACGTTTTTGGCCGTCATCTCGAGTTCTCCCGGAAGCTCCTCCTCCCGGACGGCGAAGCCGTGGTTCTGCGACGTTATCCTGACCCTTCCGTCGTCCAGGTGCTTCACGGGCTGGTTGGCTCCGCGGTGCCCGAACTTGAGCTTGTAGGTTTCGCCGCCGAGCGCGAGCGAGACTATCTGGTGGCCGAAACAGATTCCGAAGAGCGGTACCTGTCCGGCGGCGTCGGACGCCGTCTCGACGGCGTCGGTGCAGCGCGCCGGGTCCCCCGGGCCGTTGCTGATGAGGAGGGCATCCGGGTCGTCGGCAGCGATGCGGTCGTACGGCGTGTCGTGGGGATAGATGACGACGTCGCAGCCCCGGGCGCTTAGGTTCCTCGGGATGGAGCGCTTCGTCCCCATGTCGAGCAGCGCGACGGTGGGGCCGGTGCCCTCTATCCGGACGACCCCGGGAGTGGAGACCTCTCGAACCAGGTCGAGCTCGGTGATGGGGGGCTGCTTCCGCGCGAGCCGCACGGCGCGATCGCCGTCGCTCTCACCGACGAGGAGGGCGGCGCGCATCGCCCCCTTCTCCCGAGTCCTGACGGTGAGGGCCCGGGTGTCGACGCCCTGAATCCCGGGGACGCCGTCGCGCTCCAGCAGCTCATGAAGGGGCATGTCGCCTCCGCTGGGGTCCTCGCACACCTCGCGGGCTACGAGGGTCTCGGCCTTCACGGAGTCGCTCTGGAAGACGTCCCCGGAGACCCCGTAGTTCCCCACGAGGGGGTACGAGAACATGAGGAGCTGTCCCAGGTAGGATGGGTCGGTCAGCGACTCGGTGTAGCCGGTGAAGGGCGTGGCGAAAACGAGCTCCCCAAGGGCCTCTCCCTCCACGCCGATACCTGTTCCTTCGACGATCGTTCCGTCTTCGAGCCCCAGGACAGCCTGCATTATACCGGCCCATTACTCTCCGCACAGGGGCTAAAAGGCTGTGACCGGGACGGGTCTGAGCGGGGCATAGTGACACGGATGTGTCGAAAAGTATCTTTCTAAGTACCTCACCTCAGCCCCAAACAAATCCGATGAAAAGTATTTATGGATACGTCCACCATATCGCTATTAATCAATGTCCTTCAAAGAATTAGGTCTAAGAAGAAGCTATTCTTCTGAATCTACGAATATTTTAAAAGAATTTTACATCCCAACCCTTCAAGAAACCAAAAATTACCGTAGAATAGCAGGCTTTTTTTCCTCAACAAGTTTAGGAGTAGCTTCAAAGGGAATTATAGTGTTTGACGAAACTTCTTTAAGATGATAATCCTCCTCTCGTCGTCGGGGACAGGACAGGAATCGCTGAAATAAATTTTCAGGAAAGTTACGACAATCACTATAAAGGGCTAATTGAAAACGATGGCAAAATGCAGATGATAGTATCTCCAAAACTTAGCACGCAAGACGTTGAAATGATCATCGGGTCCCAAAAAAATTCAGAAAATTTTATCACGAAAAATATGTTAGACGAAATAGATAGCTTAGAACAACTTAAAGATGAGTCAAAGGGAAACAAAGTTAAATTAGTTCGAGGAAAAAAAAGTAAAGAAGAAATTGCGAATGAGCGTGATGAGGACTGGTATCTACCGGACAAGATACTTGTAACAACCCTATTTACATACTGGAAACCTGCCGTAGTCGAAGCAGTTGAACATTATAACGAATTATTCTCTACCGCCGAGATCACAGCTGGAGGGGTCTATGCGTCATTAATGCCTGAGGACTGCAAAACGATACCTGGTATAGATAAAGTCCATATAGGCACCCATCAACCAGCTGAACAGTATAAACCAGCATACCACCTAATAGAAGAAAAAAATGGCAAACTCGATTATCAGATAATCCATACTTCAAGGGGCTGTAAGAGAGAATGCGACTTTTGTGGAGTATGGAAAATCAATCCCGAATTTAAAAATATATCAGAGATCAAAGACAATATAGTCCCAGGCAAAAGAAAATTAGTAATTTATGATAACAATATGTTGATGAACCCCCATATTGAGCATCTCTTAGATGAGCTAATAGAACTTAAGGATAGAGGCGACATTCTTTGGTGCGAAGCACAAAGTGGGTTTGATGGGAGAGTATTGACAAAAAAACCCCAACTTGGGAAAAAAATTAAAAAGGCAGGATTTAGATATCCACGTATAGCCTGGGACTGGGGAATCGACCAAAAGAGTCAGATAAAAGAGCAAGTAGAGATACTTAAAAATGCAGGATACAGTACAAAAGAGATCTTCATTTTCATGATTTACAACTGGGAGATTCCATTTAGGGAGATGGAAGAGAAAAGAATTGCGTGTTTTGATTTTGGGACCCAGATAGCTGATTGTAGGTATAGGCCCTTAAATCAGACATACGATAACTATAACCCGCGAGCCTATAAAAAGGGACAAACAGAGGAGGACTATCACATCCATAAAGGTTGGACTGATGCCAAGGTTAGACAATTTAGAAAGAACGTACGGAGACAAAACATTTGTATAAGGCACGCATTTTCTTTCTATTCGAAAGACCTTGAAAGAAAAAGGGTCCCTAGAATGAAAGTAAAAGAAATCATGGGGGAAGCTGAAAATATGGATACTAAAAAGGCTAAAAAAGAATTTCTCGATTCAGAAAAAATCCATTTCTGGTTTCCAGACGAGATACATCTACCGCGAAACAAAAATCAAAAACTTGACCAATTCGACTAAAGAGTTTTTATATCTCGCGACACATCTGTGTCCCGATGAGTGTGGCGCGAGTGACGCGGGAGGTTCTGCGTGAGCGGCCGCACCAGCTCCGCTCCCTGAGCGAGGGGGTGGCGAGCTACCGGGCGCTGGCGAGGAGCCTGGCGCCGGAGGTGGAGCGTCGGCTGGGCCGCGGGGTGTCGGAGGACGCCGTCGTGTCCGCCCTGCGGAGGACGGGGGGAGGGGAGGGACCGGACAGAGAGGTGCTCGGTGGAAGCAGGTTGACGGTCAGGAAGGGCATCGGCGTGCTTACGGTGACGGCCGGGCTGTCCGTCGCAAGCGACATCGTCAGGACCGCCAGGAGCGTCTCGAAGCCGGAGCTGCTCCGCGTAATTCAGGGGGAGCGAAAGACGACGATAGTCGCGCACGAGGACGACCTGGACACTGTCGAGGAGGCTCTGGACAGGCCACCGGTGTTCCGGGAGTCCGGGCTGGCAGAGGTCGTCGTGACCTCGCCGGCGAATATCGAGAGGGAGCCGGGGGTAGTCGCGGAGATGGCGTCGAGGCTCGCCGTACGTGGCATAAACGTGCTGGAGATGATGTCCTGCAACACGGACACGATTTTCGTGGTCGAGGGGCGGGACGCCGGAGAGGCATCGGAGGCGCTGGAGTTCTTCTAGAGGTCGGATAGCCCCGACTGCTGCTTCCGGGCGAGCAGCCTCTTCGAGGTTGCCCAGCTGCGTCTCGAGCAGTCCGGGAGGCGGCCGTTCTCATCGACGTAGCCCTCCAGGAAGCTCACGGTCCTCGGATCCGACGGATAGCCAGAGCCGATTTCGCCGTATCCCTCAGCCAGCTCGGCGACCCTTCGGTCCCGCTCCACCTTCGCGAGGATGGAGGCGGCCCCGACTATCCGGTGGTTCTCGTCGGCGCGGTGCTCCGCGACGACCGCCCTACCTATCCTCCCGGACAGGAAACGGCCGAACCTCTCGGGCCTCACATCCGCCGCGTCTGCGTAGGCCTCGTCGAAGTCGAGGGCGGACAGGGTCTCCACGTATCCCTCCCTGAGCACTGTGTCTATTCCCCGGTCGTCTATCTCGCCGGGGCCCTTCACCGCGACGGCCGTGGACGCTTTCTCCACTATCTCCTCCGCGAGGGTCCTCCTCTCCCCCTTCCGAACCTCCTTGGAGTCCCTGTACGTATCCCTGACAGAGGCGTGCTCCATCGAGACTGCGGCGACTACGAGGGGGCCTATCACCGGTCCCTTTCCGGCCTCGTCGGCACCGGCGAGCAACATGGTGGTTTACTGGGGCGAGCGTTCCAAGAAGGTTGCCGGTTTACCGCTCCCTGCGTTCGTATATCCTGTGGCGGTCACCCGAGGCGACGTACATCACCTCGTCGCCGTTCTCCAGGTCGAGGTCACCCGTCTCAACGTCGAATGTCTCGTAGCTGTCGAGGTCCATTAGCTGCGCGACGCCGCCCTGAACCGAGACCACCTGTGCGTCGTTCCGCCTGACGTCGGGCACCTCGACCTCGTCGTGGACGCCCAGCGACAGCGTTCGCCTCCTGCCGTCGAAGAGCCCCGCGACCTCCAGCTTCTTCTTGGCGTGTCCGTGCTTGCCCGGCATGGATGTGGACTCTCTCCGCACCACGCAGGGCTCGCCCTCGACCTCTACGTACGCGCCCCTGCTGAGCTCGTTGGCCGTTCTGCGGGACATGGTCGAAATTGGGTCCGCGTTCCAAAAAGCATAGAGGCTTCACCGTACGGTCAGCGGAGTCCACCCGACGTCGCGTCACGTCCTGCTTCGCGCGGCTATTCGGCGCCACCGCGATCGCCCGGCCAGTTCGTGACGGTTCCACCCCTCTATCCCGCGGGGCTCCGGCTTCAGTTTTCACTCAGCGTCGGGAAAAACCGTTAACTCTACGGGTAGAAGGAGTCCCGGTTTGTCCCGAGCCGACAGGATTCGCGGGGAGATGGAGCGTCTCTTCGAGGAGGCGATGAGGATCCACGAAAAAGACCCTGACCTCGCGGACCGCTACGCCGAGTTGGCGTGGCGGATAAAGCTCAAGCACCGAGTCGACCTGCCACCTAGGTGGAAGGGATCCGTCTGCAGAAAGTGCCACTCATTCATGGTCCCCGGCAGCAGCTCCCGCGTCCGGGTCAGACGGGGAATGGTGGTGACCAGGTGTCTCCGGTGCGGGGACACGCGAAGGTACGTCATAGATTGACAGTTTTTTTTCAAAAGAGCGTCAGAGCGCCGGGGGGTTCGGGGAGTTACGGACGGGGTACGTGCCGCGACGGAGCAACGCCGGCAGGACTAACCGGACGGGGGTGTCCCCGTCTCCGCCCCGCCGGTCAGGGGTACGCGGAACTCCTCGAGTGGCTCCAGCCATTCGTCGAAGGACCAGTCCCTGGTCTGCACCAGCACCCTGTGGGTCTCACCCATGCCACCAGGCATCAGCATCCTGCGCACCGGGACGAACCACCTCAGGAAGTCGCGGTGGGTCCGTCCGGACCTCTCCCGCTCCACGATTTCATCCATTCCCGCGACCTGCAGAAAGGGCCCCTGAGGATACAGGCCCAGGGTCTCTAGACCCAGCTCCTCGCCCCTCGTGGCGATCGCCGTGAAGTTGACGCGGGACGTTATATCCTGTCGCCCCACGTCGACGTACGGGTTCTCGTGAGCCGTGCCCCTCCTGAAGCACATCACGGTGCCCCCCCGCCTACGTGGCGCGTAGAGCTCGTACGAGGGTCCGCCGTAATCCACGGTGAGAATTAGTCCCCTCCTGAGTCCGGGGGCCACTTCCTCCAGCCACCAGTTCGCCCCGAGGTTGACCTCGGTCCTGAAGCCCTCGGGCAGGTCCACGGCCAGCCAGTCGAAGTACTCCCTGACCTCTCGCGGCGCCCGCCTCAGAACCTCGACGAATTCGCCGCCGTAGAAGTCGACGTATACCTCCTTCAGGCCCTCACGCACCTCCACGACGTGCACGGGAATCGCGTCGAGCAGCTCGTTGGAGAACAGGACGCCCGAGAAGGGCTTAACGCCCTCCATGGAGCCCTCGACCCGTACACCTGGGAGGCCCTCCAGACGTTCCCTGGCCGCCCCGCTCCTGTCGACCGCGACGTACCTCAGGTCGCGGCCCCGCTCCCGGTAGGCCTCGGTCACACCCCCGGCGAACGCGCCAGCACCCGCGCCCACCTCCACTACCGTCGAGATGCCCGCGTCGATGAAGAGGTTCGCGAGGGCCTCGGCGAAGGCCGGATGCATCTCCGGCCCGGTGCGGAAGTCGCGTCCAGGTCCGCCTCCCCGGGTGTAGTATCCCTCCTCCCCGTATAGGGCCTCCTCCATGAAGTCCCTGAAGCTGACGGGGCCGGTCTCCTCTATCCTCCTTCTCAGCAGGTCGGCCGCGCTCAATCCCGTCCCCCGAGGTCCTTAATCAGGCCTATAAGTGTGTGGGTCTCTCTGGCGGTGAGGCCAGCCCTTCCGAACACGCCTTTCAGGATGCTCGACGACCGCTCCCTCTTGTGCGTGGGGTGCCGTGACGACGAGACCACGTCCTCCACCGTTCGGTAGAGAGCGTCCAGTTCCTCCCCGCCCGCCATCTCGACTCCGCCGTGCTCCAGGCCCCTGAGCTCGTAGAGCAGCACCGCCGCGGCGTGGGAGAGGTTCATGACCGGGTACTCCTCCGACGTGGGTATCGAGACGAAGACGTCGCACCTCTCCAGCTCCTCCCTGTACAGACCCTTGTCCTCCCTCCCCAGGGCCAGGCCCACGTTCCCATCCACAGATTTCAGCAGCTCCCTTAGCTCCCGCGGGCTGTGTGCCGGGACCCTGAGTGGATTCCTGTCACCGCCCGCCCTTACGCCGCTCGTACCCACGAGCAGGTCGAAGCCGTCAAGGGCGGAGACGTCCGTCACTCTGGCCTCCCTCAGGACGTCGCCTGCGCCCGCCGCGAGGGCCCTGGCCTCCCCACCCAGCACCGGCGGGTCGACGAGGACGAGTTCCCGAAGCCCGAAGTTCTTCATGGCTCTCGCCACGGACCCGACGTTGCCGGCGAACCGGGGCTCCACTAGCACTACCGAAAGCACGGATATAGCTCTACCCGTGGGGTAAAAACTCCGGCCTGAATCCCCCTACCTCTTAAAAAGCCTCCTGCCGATGAAAGGCCATGCCGGGCAGCTTCTCCAAGAGCTACAGGGAGGCCTCCCTTGCCCTCACCGTGTCCGGGTTCACCGGGCTCCTGGCGGGGCTAATTCTGGGGTACATGACGGGCCTCCTACACCTCGTGCCCGGCCTGATGGTGCTGATACCTCCCGCCATCGGTATGCGTGGAAACATATTCGGCGCCATGGGAAGCCGCCTCGGCACGGCGATGCACACGGGCGTTTTCTCCACGTCCCTGAACCGGAGGGGACACCTCGCCCAGAACGTCTACGCGTCGATCCTCCTCACGGTGATAGGAAGCGTGGCGCTCGGTTACCTGGCGTACGGGGTCTCGGCGGCGCTCGGCGTGGACTCGATCGGTGCCGGCGGCTTCGTCATCATAAGCCTCGTGGCCGGCGTGGTTTCCGGCCTGGTGCTGATAGCTGCCACGGTCGCCCTATCCTACCTCGGGTTCGTGCGGGGCCTGGACATCGACAACACCAGCGCACCCCTCGTAACGGTTATAGGCGACATCGTTACGCTTCCATCGCTGTTCCTGGCCGCGGTGATGTACCTCTCCGTGACGGAGACAGTGATTCAGGCCTCCCTCGCACTGCTTACCGCAGCAGCCGTGGCCTCGTTTCTGGCAGCGAACCGCGGCGGCCTCGACGTCACGAGGAACGTGGTCAGGGAGAGCACGCCTCCCCTGATCCTGGCCGGAGGGATAAACGCGCTGGCGGGGCTGACCCTCGAGGCCCGGCTGGAGGCCCTGGTGGGCGTCCCGGCCCTGCTGGTACTCATCCCTCCCTTCCTCGAGGAGGCGGGGGCACTGGGGAGTGTACTCTCGTCGAGGCTCTCGTCGAACCTTCACACGGGCCTGACCGACGAGACCCTGAATCCGGCGGGGTCCGTGGACGATTTCAGGATGACCGCCGTGCTCGCCCTCTACGTCTTTCCCCTCGTGGGGGTCCTGTCCCACCTGGTCGCGTCCGCGTCCGGCCTGCAGTCCCCCGGCCTCCTGAAGATGACCGCTATCTCCCTGGCGGCGGGAGCGGGGACGACGGTGGCTATCTGCCTGACCGCCTTCCTGGTCTCAGTGCTGTCCTTCAGGAGGGGATTTGACCCCGACAACTACGCCATACCCTTCGTGACCAGCGCGGTCGACGTGGTGGGGGTGCTCTTCCTCGTGGCGGCCATCTACGCGATATAGGGGCAACCGAATTAAGGACGGCCGCCAAATCTGTGAGCGATGGCCTACACGCTGAAAGGTCTCTACGAGTTCTTCGTCGAGATGGGTATAGAGAACGACCCCCGGGGGAGAGGACCCGCGGAGAGGGCCCTGGACGAGGCCGGGGAGGCATTCGAGGAGCTCGACGACGACGAGAGGGAGTACTTCGACGAGGAGAGTCTGAGGAACCCGTACAGCGACACCAGGATCCTGAACGGCGACCCCGACACTGAGGTGGAGCGGGTACTCATAGGCATAGACATAGGCGTCGGGGAACTGGTGCTGTCCGACCGTCTGAGGGAGCGGGGGGAGCGCATCGACGCCGTCGTGGCACACCACCCGGAGGGCTCGGCCCTCGCGAGACTCTACGACGTGATGGACCTGCAGACCGACCTGCTTCACGACGTGGGGGTTCCCATCGCTGTCGCGGAGAAGCTGATGAAGAAGAGGATGGGGGAGGTGGAGCGCGGGGTGCTCCCGGCGAACCACTTCCAGGCAGTCGACGCCGCGCGGCTCCTCGACGTACCGTTCATGTGTGTCCACACCGCCAGCGACAACCAGGTCGCGACCCACCTGCAGTCCAGGATGGACGAAGCAGGGCCCCAAAAGGTGGAGGACGTAATCGACGTCCTGGAGGAGGAGCCGGAGTACAGGCTGGCGAGGAAGCAGGACACCGGCCTCAAGGTCACCGTGGGTTCAGAGGACGCGAGGGCGGGAAAGGTCTTCGTCGACATGACCGGGGGCACCTCGGGCTCCAAGGAGGTCTACGAGCACCTCGCCGACAGGGACATCGGTACCGTGGTGGGCATGCACATGAAGGAGGAGTACAGGGAGAAGGCCGAGGAGAACCACGTAAACGTGGTCATCGCGGCCCACGACATGTCCGACGCGCTCGGCATGAACCTGCTGCTCGACGCGGCGAACGATGAGGACGACCTGGACGTCGTGGAGTGCAGCGGCTTCCGGCGCTTCGAGAGGACCTGATCACAGGAGGAGAACCGTCCCGATACCCGCCGCAACCACGAGCAGCATCGCGGGGGCAACCGCCCTTCCGAGCCTCGACGTTCCCAGGAACCAGGCTATGCCCAGCTTCACGAGCGTGTTGGTCACCGCGGCCAGCACGATGCCGGTGGAGGCGGCCTGGGCGGAGACCTGTCCATCGAGTGCCAGGCTGCTGAGGGAGAGCGTGATGGCGTCGACGTCGGCGAGACCCGAAAGCAGCGCCGTGGCGTATATCCCGGCGTCCCCGAACATCGTGTTCCCCTCCCTCGACACCAGCAGTATGAGGGCGAAGAAGGCTCCGAAGAGCAGGGCCGACCTGAGCCTGAAGGGGTTCTTCAGTTCTACGTCGACGGCGTCCGCCGAGCGGTACCTCTTGAAGAGGAGGAGCGCCGCCGACAGACCAACTGCCGCCATCGCGGTTACCGGTGGCCCGACGTAGAGGAGGAGGCCCCTGTTGACCACGAGGACCTCGATGAGGATCCGGGGAAGCATCGCCAGCGAGGCTATCACTATCGACACGCCGTATATCTTCGTCAGCAGGGGCTCCTCACGGGCCTTCTCCGCCATCGACATGGATGTGGCCGTGGACGAAACGAGGCCCCCCAGCACCCCGGTGAGCCCGATGCCCCTCTCAGGTCCCAGCAGCCGCGTAAGCAGGTACGCAGAGTAGCTTATTCCGGAAACGAAAACCACCATCATCCACACGAACCGGGGGTTCAGGCCGAGGAGCACGTCCAGGCTCCGGTCGGGCAGGAGGGGCAACACCACCAGCGCGACTATGAGGAACTTCAGGGTGCCCCTCATCTCCCTCCTTCCTATCCGGGAGGCAAAGGAGTGTATGGGTTTCTTCGACGCCAGAATCGCCGTGGTAAGCGTCCCGAAAACGACCGCCAAGGTGAGGCCGGTTTCTGAGTGGGTCGCCATGGCTCCGTAAAGAAAGGTAAGGACGGTGGCCACCCCCGTGGTGAGCCCTATGTCCCCGTGGATAAACGCCTTCCCCGCGTACGCCACTGTTACGAGTACCACCAGCAGCGCGAAGGCGAAGGGGAGCACGTCCGAAAAGAACGCCTGAACCAGCGCACCGAACAGGGCGACCAGGGGAAGGGTCCGGCTTCCGGCGAAGGTGTCCGGCTCGCTGCGCTCCCTCTCGATGCCCACCAGTGCACCGATGCCGAGTGCCACGAAGATCTCGACCGCGGGGGAGAGGACCATGTGGAGAGTTTAAGCCGGGATAGGGTTAACCTTCGGGCCTCAGCACGGCTCCCTCATCGGCGCCGCTTACCTGGGGTACGTACCGGGCGAGCCAGCCGGACAGCTCCTCGTCCGGGGGGCTCCACCGGGCACGCCTCTCCTCGAGCTCTCCCTCGGACAGGTCCACGGAAAGCCTCCTTTCCGGGACGTCTATTTTCACGGCGTCCCCGCCCTCTATGAGCCCGATTGCTCCCCCGGCGGCTGCCTCCGGAGAGACGTGTCCAACGCAGGGCCCCCTAGTTCCCCCGCTGAACCTCCCGTCGGTGAGGAGGGCCACGCTGCGCTCCAGCCCCATACCGGCGATTGCGCTGGTTGGTGACAGCATCTCCGGCATCCCGGGTCCCCCCTTCGGACCCTCGTTGCGTATGACGACCACGTCGCCCCCCACAATTTCCCCCCCCATTATGGCGTCCATCGCTTCCCCCTCGGAGTCGAACACCCTGGCGGGTCCCTCGTGCCGCAGCATGTCGTCGTGAACCGCACCCGTCTTGACGACGGAGCCGTTCGGGGCCAGGTTTCCGCGCAGGACGGCTATCCCCCCTGTCCCGTGCACGGGGTCCGGGACGGCCCGGATTACCTCCGGGTCCGAGACCCGCGCGGATTCCGCGAGACCCCTGGTGCCCGTTCCGGAGACCGTCGGCGCGTCGTCCAGGAACTCGTTTATCCGCGACATGACCGCCTGCACCCCTCCCGCGCGGTCCAGGTCCAGCAGGACGTACTGTCCCCCGGGCGACATGTCGCAGAGGTGCGGAACCTCTCGCCCGATTTGGTCGAAGTCCTCCAGCGTCAGCTCCACACCCGCCTCGTTCGCGATCGCCGGAAGGTGCAGCGCGGTGTTCGTGGAGCCTCCGAGCGCCATGTCGAGCCTTACGCCGTTGAGGAGGGAACTCCGCGTGACGAACCTCTGCAGGTTTTCTCCGGTCTCCACGAGCTCCACGATTCTGCGGCCGCTCCTCCTGGCGATGCGGTCCCTCTCGGCGGAAACCGCGGGTGCCGTGGCACAGCCGGGAAGGGAGAGCCCCATCCCCTCGAACAGCGAGGCCATCGTGTTGGCGGTGTACATCCCCTGGCAGGAGCCGCAGCCGGGGCACGAGACCTCCTCTATCTCCGCGAGTTCGGCCTCGGTGAGGGAGCCGGCCTTCACCTCGCCGATTCCCTCGAAGCTCGACACGAGGGTGGTCTGCCTTTCGCCCCACTGCCCCGGGAGCATCGGGCCCCCTGTGACCACTATGGACGGTGCCTCGACGCGCAGAGCGCCCATCACCATGCCGGGGAGGATTTTGTCGCAGGAGGCGAGGAGCACCAGGCCGTCGAGCCTGTGTGCCTGCGTCATGGACTCCACCGTGTCGGCTACGAGCTCACGTGAGGGCAGCGAGAAGTTCATGCCGGCGTGCCCCATCGCGATGCCGTCACAGATACCCATTACGCCGAACTCCACCGGCGTACCTCCCCCAGAGAGTACTCCCTCCCTGACGTGCTTCGCGAGCCTGTCGAGGTGTACGTGGCCCGGAAGTATGTCGTTCCACGCGTTGGCGACCCCGATGATGGGCCTCTCGAGGTCCTCGTCGTCCAGCCCCGTCGCTTTCCACAGGGCCCGGTGGGGCGTCCTCTCCAGACCCTTCTTGACCTCGTCGCTCCTCATCGGGTTCCAATTCTCGTCGTGTCCTGTTAACTATTTAGACCCGGCGCGGTGCGTCCGCGAAACGGTCACGACGAGGGTGCTGCTGCCGCCCGGGATGCACTGGCTCCCTTGCATCGTCTCTATTCGAGGTACGGCGCCCCGGGAAGGCACCCCTCTTTCACGCAACATATATGGTTTTTTGGAGGGATTTTGGCGCCATGAAGTTTCTGGTTATTACGAGAAGGAGCAAGGAGAACGGGGAGCTCAGCCGCGGGTTTCTGGAGTCGTTTCTGGACAGTTTGAGCTATTTCGAGGAGCTGCAGGAGGAGGGGAAGGTCGTGGATAGCGGCGTATTCCCCGGGGAGCACTCGTCGTACAAGGTATTCGAGGCCCGGGACGAGGAGGAGGTCATGGACCTGCTCGAAAGCTCGCCTCTGACCGAGGGCGTGGAGCACGACGTCAGGAGGACGGTCGAGCTGGACGCGGTCGGAGAGGAGCTGAAGCCCGTTCTGGCAGAGCTTTCCTGAAGCCTTGTACGCTGAACGTCCTCTCGGTGCGGCCCCCCGCTGTCGGTCCAGCCGGCGGAACCCCTCCTCTTCGATAAATCGGGCAGACGGACCTTTCACCCGGGACGAGGCGCCGCACCGGATTCCCCGGATCTCTGGAACCGTTTTCGGGGCCTCCGTCGGACGCCCCGGCGGAGGACCGGAAACGTGAGGGGTCCGGGGGCTCCCCACCGCCCAGTCGACCCCGCCGAACACCCGCTTCTCGTGGCCTGGGAATCCACCAGGGCCTGTAACCTCGCGTGTCGTCACTGCAGGGCCGAGGCACAGCCCGAGGGGGCCCCGGACCAGCTCGGTAGGAGGGAGGTCATAAACCTGGTGGACCAGATAGCGGAGTTCTCAAGCCCTATATTCATAATTACGGGCGGGGAGCCCATGCTCAGGGAGGACGTCTACGACGTGGCATCCTACGCCGACGGCAGGGGCCTCAGAGTGGTCATGTCCCCCAACGGAACCCTGCTCACTCCGGATAGCGTGGAGAGAATCCTCGATGCGGGGGTCAGGAGGATATCGGTGAGTATAGACGGCTCCACACCCGAGGTGCACGACGACTTCCGCGGGGTCCCCGGCTCCTTCGAATCGGCCGTAACCGGCCTGGGGCACGCCCGGGACGCGGGCCTCGAGTACCAGATAAACACCACGGTCACGAAGCGCAACGTGGACGACCTTCCCGCGATGTACGATAGGGTCGGGGAGCTCGGGGCCGCTGCCTGGGACGTCTTCATGCTCGTCCCGACGGGCAGGGGAGAGGTGAAGGACGAGCTCGGGGCCACCAGATACGAGCGCGTCCTCAGGTGGGTAAACTCCCTCTCGGGGGGGGATGGTGCGGGGGTCAAGGTAACCTGCGGTCCGCAGTACAGACGCATCCGGGCCAGAGCGGGTACCGGGTCGCCCGGGGCGTCCGCAGGAGGACGGGGCTGCATGGCCGGCTACGGCTTCGCCTTCGTGGACCACCGGGGAGACGTGTACCCCTGCGGATACTTCCCGGTGCAGGCCGGGAACGTCCGCGACGAACACTTCATGGACGTGTACAGGGACTCGGAGCTGTTCCGCGAGCTACGGGACCCCTCGCTGCTCGAGGGCAAGTGCGGAGTCTGCGAGTTCAGGGAGAGCTGCTTCGGGTGCCGTGCGAGGGCCTACGGCGTCACCGGTAGCTACATGGCGCCTGACCCCTGCTGCAGCTGGGTCCCTTCCGGCTCTCCGTAGGGGGAGCAGGGTAACGGGGGCAGGGGGAACCCGAGAAGCCGACGGCCATCTGGGCGGGGCGGCAGCTTTTTCAACCGGCACGGGGACGTGAAAACGTGGACCGAGCCCACGTCTTCGTCTCAGGCAGGGTCCAGGGGGTCTTCTACCGGGCCGGCACGAGGGAGAGGGCCCGGGAGCTCGGCGTCTCGGGCTGGGTGAGGAACCTCCCGGACGGCCGAGTGGAGGCCGTCTTCGAGGGCGAAGGGTCCAAAGTTGACGAGATGCTGAAGTGGTGCCGCGACGGCTCCGCCGCGGCCCGCGTGGAGACCGTAGAGGTCGAGCGGGAGGAGCCGAAGGGGCTGAAAGGCTTCGAGGTGAGGTACTAGCCGGCGGCTACCTCTCCCTCCCGAGCCACCTCCTCAGCTCGTCGAGCGGCCAGGCATTGACCACGTCGTCCGACGTGGCCCAGCCCCTCCTCGCCGTGGCCTCGCCGAACTCCGCGTTCCGGAAGTGGGCCGTCCTGTGAGCGTCGGTGTTTACCGCGAGCTTAACGCCCACCTCGACGGCCTCCTTCACGTCCACGTCGCGGAGGTCCAGTCGCTCCGGGAAGCTGTTCACCTCCATCGCGACGTCCTCCTCCAGCGCGACCTCGAACACCCTGCCGAGATCGACGGCGTAGGGCTTTCTCTTCCGAATCTTTCGTCCCGTCGGGTGCCCCAGCACGTGGACGGGGTAGTCCCGCAGCGCCGAAACGATGCGGTCCGTCATCTGGTCCTCCTCCATGTCGAACCCGCTGTGAACCGAGGCCGTCACGCAGTCGAGCTGATCCAGGGTCTCCGCCTCGACGTCGAGCGAGCCGTCCTTCAGGACGTCGACCTCCACGCCGCTGAGGACCTCGATTCCCTCGAGTTCGTCGTTCAGCTCCCGGAGCTCCTCCCTCTGCTTCAGGAGGGCCCCAGCGTCCTGGCCCGTCGTTATGGCGACCTCCCCGGTGTGGTCCGAGACGCAGACGTACTCCAGTCCGCGCTCGGCCGCGGCCTCCGCCATCTCGCGCGCCGTGTTTGAGCCGTCGCTGCTCTCGGTATGGACGTGGAGGTCGCCTCTTGTCCCCCCGTAATCCAGCAGCTCTGGAAGCTCTCCCTCCAGAGCGGCCTCAACCTCGCCGCGGTCCTCCCTCAGCTCCGGCGGCACGAACTGCATATCCAGCTTCCCGTACACCTCCTCCTCGGTGCCGCCGGAGATCCGTTCATCGTCCCGGAAGAGGCCGTACTCGTTCAGCTTGTAGCCCAGGCCGATTGCGTGGGTCCTGACCGCGACGTTGTGTTCCTTTGAGCCCGTGAAGTACATCATGGCAGAGCCGTAGCTCTCCTCCTCGACGATTCGGAGGTCGACCTCCAGGCCGTCGTCGAGGCGCACGGAGGAGCGCGTCTCCCCCTCCTGAAGCACGTCCGAAACGTCGTCCGTCGAGACGAAGGCGTCCATGACTGCTACAGGGTCCGACGACACCGCGAGCAGGTCTACGTCCCCGACTGTCTCCCTGCGGCGCCTGATGGAGCCCGCGACGTCCACGGCGCCCGTCTCCTCCAGGGAGGCGAGGGCCTCCTCCATCTCGCGGGCGACGACGGGGAGCACGACTCCCAGCAGCTCCCTCTCCCTCGCCCTTCGTGCGAACGCGATGCCCTCCAGTATCTTCTCCTCCGACCTCTCTCCGAACCCGCTCAGCTCCCGTATATCCCCCTCGCTGGCGGCCCGCTCCAGCCCGTCGAGGTCCTTGACGCCGAGTCCCTCGTACAGCCTCCGAGCGGTCCTGGGCCCGATTCCCTCCACCACAGTGAGCTCCTCCATGGCCACCGGGAGCTCCTCCTTCAGCCGCCCCAGTGCGGAGAGCCGGCCCGTCTCGGAGATCTCCCTGATTTTCTTCGCTATGGACTCCCCGATTCCGGGGAGCTCCATCAGCTCCTCCTCGTCGAGGTCCGCTACGTCCCCGTCCAGGGACTCCACCGTATCGGCGGCTCTGCGGTAGGCGCGGGGCTTCCACTCGACGTCCTGCGCCTCTAGCAGGTCCCCGAGCTCCCTGAGCTTCTCCGCCACCAGACGGTTCTTCATGGTTTGAAGATACGGCTCAGGGACTTTAAGGCGTCGAAAGCCGCGGGCATCGGTGGTGCTAAACTCCCTGGGCCAGATTCGGGACCATGGCGCCCACCGGCCTCGTCCACGTCTACTGGGGCGACGGTAAGGGAAAGACCACGGCCGCGTTGGGGCTCGGCGTGAGGGCGGTCGGCAGCGGCTTCGACGTCCACCTGGTCCAGTTCGTGAAGGGTAGCACCGAGAAGGTCGACCTCCCCGGCGAGATACGGGTCATCGAGGAGCTGGACGGATTCACGTACGAGCGCTTCGGCACCGAGGGGTGGGTCATGGAGGAGAACAGGGAGGAGAACAGGGAGGAGCACGTGGAGGCCGCGAAGGAGGGGCTGGAGGCTGGCCGAGAGGCGGCGTCCTCCGGGGAGCACGACCTGGTGATACTGGACGAGGTGCTGTACGCCGTGTCGATGGGGCTGCTATCACGCGAAGATGTGCTCGACCTCATCGAAAGGAAGGCCCAGGAAACGGAGCTCGTCCTGACCGGGAGCCACGAGAGGCTACCGGAGATCGAGGAGGCGGCCGACCTCGTGACGCAGATGAAGAAGGTGAAGCACCCCTACGACGAGGGGGTCGAGGCCCGGAAAGGAATCGAGTACTGAGGGTCGAGAAAATTCCAGCGCGGAGCGCCACGAGCACCCTCTGTATCTAAGGGGTGCAGAACGAAAAAGACTAAGGCTGCCCGGGCGACGCCTTACATTAGTGGTAGAAATGTCCAACGCATCGAACGCGAAGACCCTGGAGGGCCTCATACGGCAGGCGATGGCGCTCGAGGTCGCCGAGGGCAGGCACTTCTGGCGCGTGTACGACGGCCTCGACAGCGAGGGATTCGAAGACACGAAGGAGACCATGCTCGACATCAAGTTCGACGAGGAGAAACACCTTACGTGCCTGCTCGACATCGCGAAGGACCTGGAGATGGACGTCGGGGTCGTGGCGCTCCACCGGGACGCCTCAGAGCACAGCATGTCCGAGGAGAAAATCCCGCTCGACGAGGCCCTCGACTCCCTGTCGAAGACGAACCGCCGCATGGTCGGGTTCTACGACAAGCTCCTGGACGTCCTCGAGGAAGCATCCATCGACGGGGTGGAGACGAACGAGGTACGGGAGAGGCTGGAGAGGGCTGGAGAGAGGGTCCTCGACCACGAGCGGAAGCACTCCGCGGCCCTCGAGTCACTGCTGGAAGGAGACGTCCGGGAGAATACGCGCCTGATCTAGCCGGGCGGGGGCTGCCGGCTCCCGGCCCCGTACTCGTCCACGCACCTGTCCGCGAGAAAGATGGGCTCCGGGAGCTTGTGTCCCGTGAGCCACTCCCGGACGAGGTCCAGAGCGCCCTCCGGAGAGAAACGGTGTCCAGGGGAGACGTACACCGGGTTGCACCGCTCCTTCGACAGGAACGAGTAACCGACGAGACGGCCCTCGTACAGGACCGGGTTCGCCTCCCCCACCTCCGTCGGCTCCTCGGTCTCGCCGCAGAGCAGGTTCTTGATGACGCCCACCGTTGGCAGGTCGAGCGCGACGCCGAGGTGCGTCGCGAGGCCGGCGAACCGGGGGTGGATGGCGCCGGAGCCGTCGACCAGCAGGGCGTCCGGCTCGTCGTCTAGGCTCTCGACGGCCGCCATCGCCGTAGGCATCTCCCTGAACACGAGGAGGCCGGGGACGTAGGGCATCGGGGTCTCGCCCTCTGCGGCCGAGCGCTCCACCACATCTTCGCCCTCCATGGAGACGACGCAGGAGAGGACGAGGTCGCCCGGGAATGCCTGGTCTACGCCGGCCACGCGTTCGACGTCCCCGCCCTCGTCGTCGAAAGTGGCCCGCTCCGCCACCTCTTCCTGAAGCCGGTAGAGGCCCTCCTTGGTTAGGTGCGTCCAGGTCGACGGGTCAGGTAGGGAGGGCTCCATCGGCCCTAAACAGGGGCCGGCGCTCCATGAGGCTTTCTATGCCCGGCTGACGAAGCGGAAGTCCATGACCTCGGCCTCCTCGCCGTCGGGGCAGATCTCGGTGTAGACGAGGGGGCCCTCGGAGGCGAGGCGTCCCTGGACCTGTTTGGCGGCGGTTTTCATCTCGATTAAGAGGTGTTCTTAAGGGTGTTCACCGTTTTCGCAGAGAGAGTGGGCCGAAAGTATTGTTTAGTGAGATGGCGTTTAGGGGAGGGGCCTTTCGATTCGAAGAACCAGTTGAGACTCACCAGAGGGTTACAGGCTGTCCCTTCGCAGGCTATTTCGGCCACCTCCCCTCCCCCAGTTAACCGTCTCCGCGGAGTAATCTAGGCGGGTTGCGGCTGTCAGAATCGGGGGATGACCGGGTCGTCGTCCACGTCGACCTGGACTGCTTCTACGCGGCCTGCGAGCGGTTGCGGGAGCCCAGGCTGAGGGGCGAGCCCGTCGTCGTGGGCATGGGTTACGACGCGGAGGACCCGTGGGGCGCGGTGGCGACCGCGAGCTACGAGGCCCGGGAGTTCGGCGTCGGGTCCGCAATGCCGATAGGGCGGGCGCTGGAGCTGCTTCCGCGAATGGAGGACGCCGACCCGGACGACCCGTCGGCCCCGGGCCCGGAGGATGCCGGTCACTACCGCCCCGTGGACATGGCTCTCTACAAAAAGGTGAGCGCGGAGGCGCGGGGGCTGCTCCGGGAGCTCGCGGACGTATTCGAACCCGTATCGATAGACGAGGCCTATCTCGACATGTCGGAGACGGTGGACTGGAGCCGCGACGAGCCGCGGGAGTTCGCGCGGAGGCTGAAGTCCGCAGTCGAAGACGAAATCGGCCTGACGGCGAGCGTCGGGGTGGCGCCGACGAAGAGCGCGGCGAAGGTCGCCAGTGACCTAGAGAAGCCCGACGGCCTCGTGGTCGTGGAGCCGGGAGAGGTCGCGGAGTTCTTCGCGCCCCTGGACGTTGAGGAGATACACGGCGTCGGCCCCGTCACAGCCGACCGGCTCCGGGACACGGGGATAGATACCGCCGGCGACCTCGCGTCGGCCGACCCGCAAAGTCTCGCGGCTGCCTTCGGCTCCAGGGGACGAGAGATGCACCTCCGCACCCGAGGCATCGACCCGCGCGAGGTCTCACCCCCGGAGGACCCGAAGAGCCTGTCGAAGGAGAAGTCGATCAGCCCGCCGACCGACGACCCGGACGTGAAGGAGGAGAGGGTCCAGGACCTCGCCGGACTCGTGGCGCAGCGGGCGAGGGAGAGGGGAGCGCTCTACAGGACGGTCGGCGTCAAGGTGGTTGAGCCGCCGTTCGACGTCAGGACCCGGGAGAGGACGCTGCCCGGACCGGTGGACGACCCGGAGCTCCTGGAGGAGGTGGCGCTAGACCTGCTGGGGGAGTTCCGCGACGCGGAGGTGCGGAAGCTCGGCGTCCGCGTCTCCAGCCTCAGCTTCACCGACGGGGACCAGTCCTCCCTCGACGAGTGGGAGGGCGGCGATGGAGACCCCTTCGGGACCGAACGGCGACGGGCGGGTCGAGACCCGCAGAGACGGCTTGAGGAGTTCGCCTCAGAGAAGTAACTTCGACAGGCTTACGTACCCTGAACCATCACTTAGAAGCATGGGCGAGGAGCGCGTCCCTCCCGGCCAGTCCGTCACGGAGGGGTTCCCGGTCCTGCACTACGACGGCGTGCCCGAGTTCGACGGGGAGGAGTGGCGCTTCGCGGTCGAGGGCGCGGTCGAGGAGGAACTCGATCTGACCTGGGAGGAGCTCCTGGACTTCGGACTCGTGGAACGGACGCTGGACTTCCACTGCGTCACCGGCTGGTCGAGGCTGGACGTCGAGTGGCGCGGCGTCCCGTTCCGAACCGTGGCCGAGGAGGCCGGGCGCCTCGATTCCGCCAACTTCGCGACGATAGGGTGCGGCGATGGTTACACCACGGACCCCCCGCTGGAGGACCTGATGAGGGACGACGTCCTGTTCGCCACCGAGATGGAGGGCGAGCCGCTATCCGCTAAGCACGGCGGCCCGGTTCGCCTCGTCGTGCCGCACAAGTACGCGTACAAGTCCGCCAAGTGGGCCACCTCCGTCACGTTCACCGCGGAGAAGGAGCTCGGCTACTGGGAGAAGCGCGGATACTCCGACACGGCGGACCCGTGGATGGAGGATAGGTACTCGTAGGTGCGCAGCTTCAAAAAACTCAGTGCCAAAGTAGGCCTACCAAGACCACTCATTTATCCTTAATTTGTTACGCCTTTAGAACATCGTCTAACTCTCTAACACCCTCAACCGTATCTCTGACCAGTCGCTCAAACCCATTCTTGTCTAAGGAATTCATCTCCATACGCTCATGAGGATCGTGTACTAAATCATTACGAGCCTTTCTAACTTCATTAACTTTAGCATAGAGGCCGGATCCGATAACCCCACATCTATGCAATAGTTCTTGCCTAAGATATTGTCCGAGTTTGTCTCCAAGAAGGTTCCATGTTGCATTTGAGTGCTGAAACTCTTCGTGTATCAAGCTACTGTGTAGGAGTCTTGTCGACCGATGTTCGATAATTGCATGTGAGAGGGTGAAAAACAGAAGAATCTTATTTGAATCATCTGCATCAAGAGATTCTCCCCCTTCAATTTTAGGCACAATCTCGTCGATAATCTCTTGCTCAAGACCTTCCAGTTCTGGAACTGGATCAGGAATAGCTTGAGCTCTAGCAGTTAATGTTTCGAAAGTGGCCGAGATTGGTTCTGCGTCAGCAGTAACCTCCTTCTTTCCCTCGCTGCCATCTGTCTCTTCAGCCGTATCTTTATTTTTATCTTTGTCTTTGGCTCCCTCTACTTCCTCCCCATCAAGGACCCCAGCAAAGTCTCTATAGGAGGATCCCGGGATGAGGCGCCCGATGGTGTCAGATATAGTCTCCTCCTCGTGCCCCTCGGATTCGAGGAGTTCGAGGGTTCTCTCCTCAATCTCGACCTGTTTCGTCCCCATCGTATATCTACGTATGGATCTGGGCCAATAGTACCTGTCGCCCGTTACCCCATCCCCCGTATCTTCTCCGCCACCAGCTCCGCGAACTCGCTGGTGGACACCTTCTCGCCGCCGTCGATGTTGCGGTGGAGGTCGTAGGTGACGGTCCTGTCCTGTATGGTGGCTTCGACACCGTCTCGGACGAGGTCGGCGGCGTCGCTCCATCCCAGAAAGTCGAGCATGATGCGTCCGCTGAGGATGAGGGCGGTGGGGTTGACCTTGTCCTGGCCGGCGTACTTGGGGGCGGAGCCGTGGACTGGCTCTGCGAGGCAGCGTCCTTCGCCGAAGTTGGCTCCCGGGGCGACCCCGAGGCCGCCGACCTGGGCGCCGCAGGCGTCGGAGAGGTAGTCGCCGTTGAGGTTCGGGGTGGCGAGGACGTCGTAGTTCTCCGTCCGGGTCAGGACCTGCTGAAGCATGTTGTCGGCGAGACGGTCGTTCACCACTACAGCCTCCGCAGGAAGCTCACCGTCCCTCTCCTCCCACAGGGTGTCCTCCGTGATGACCTCGTCGCCGTACTCCCGCTCCGCGACCTCGTAGCCCCAGTCGCGGAAGGCGCCCTCGGTGTACTTCATGATGTTGCCCTTGTGGACCAGCGTGACGGTGTCGCGGCCGTGCTCCAGGGCGTAGTCGATGGCCTCCCGGACCAGGCGCTTGGTGCCGAACTCCGTGATGGGTTTCAGCCCGACCCCGACGGGTCCGTCGTGGATGACGCCGGTGCAGCCGAGCTCCTCCTCGACGAAGCGCCGCAGCTCCTCGGCCCCGTCGGTTCCGGCCTCCCACTCGATGCCGGCGTAGACGTCCTCGGTGTTCTCCCGGAAGGTCACCATGTCCATGTGTTCCGGGTGCTTCACAGGGGACGGGACGCCGTCCAGGTGATAGGTGGGGCGGACGTTGGCGTAGAGGTCCAGGGTCTGCCGCAGCGCGACGTTGAGGCTGCGGAACCCGGAGCCCACCGGCGTCGTGAGGGGTCCCTTGATGGCGACGCGGTGCTCCCGGATGGCGTCCACCGTCTCGCTCGGCAGGTTCTCGCCGTACCAGTCCCGCGCGGCCTCGCCGGCGTACACCCGCATCCAGGCGACCCTGCGTCCCGTGGCCTCCGCGGCGGCGTCCAGCACCCTCCGCGCGGCGGGCCCGACGTCGGTCCCGATGCCGTCGCCGTAGATTATTGGGATTACGGGGTTATTCGGTACGCGCAGTTCACCGCTACCCTCGTCGTACGTGATTCGCCTCCCTTCCGCGGGTGGTTCGACCGTGTACGCCATCTCTACCACTGATTGGGTTGTGCGGGGCTAAACATTTTGAGGCGCATAAGCGGAGTCGGGGTGGACACCATAGCGATTGTTGAAGATGCTTAGCGATTTTTCTAGATAAGTTGCCAGCCCTGGGCCCCGTGGATACGGCCTTTATCCTCCGACTTCGGAGTCAAGGAGAGCTTTCTCCAAGATATTTCCCTATCTCTTCCAATAACCACTATAGAGAGGGCCCATTCTCAAAGGATTTGAACACAGCCAACTCTGGCGCCCCGCCTTAGCGTTTACGTGTGTGCCGGAGACACGTATTCGCCTGGGAAAGTTGGAGGGTCATGCCACACCAGCCCACTTCTTCAGGTCCTCGTAGCTCGTCTCGCCGCAGATGAACTCCTCGGTCTCCTTGTTGTAGAAGAACGGGACCCCCCCGCACCTGTCCTGGTCCAGCTCGCGGAGCTTCTGAGCGTTTTCCTCGTCGTGCCATACCTCGAACCTCTCGAACTCCACGTCCTCCTCTTCCTCGAGCCTCTCGACGAGGCTCTCCATCTTGCGGCAATGGGGGCACTCCTCCCCGTAGAATTCCAGTAGGGCCATCTATACGAGATTGGAAACTGACACATTTAAAATGTCCGCCGCCGTGGACTAACCAGCCATCTCGATCCTCGCGCCCATCCCCTCCAGTACCTCGAAGAAACCCGGGAACGAGACGTCTACGCACTCAGCGCCCCTTATGACCGACGGGGAGCCGGCACTCAGCGCGGCGACCGTCAGTGCCATCACGACGCGGTGGTCCCCGTGGCCCTCGAGCTCGGCCCCGTCGAGGTCCCCCCCCTCTATCCGAAGGAATTCCTCTCCCTCCTCGACCTCTGCACCCATCTTTTTCAGCTCGGTGGCCATCGCGGCGAGCCTGTCCGTCTCCTTGTAGCGCAGGTGCGACACCCCGGTTATCGCCGTCGTTCCCTCCGCGAGCGCGCCGAGCACCGCCAGTGTGGGCACGAGGTCCGGCGTGTCGCCGCAGTCCACTTTCACGCCGCTGAGCCCCCTGGGAGACACCGCCACGGAGGAGCCCCGGGCCTCCACGGACGCCCCCATCTCCCCTAGGATCTCCAGGATCGCCGCGTCCCCCTGGCCGGACTCTCCCAGCCCCCGGACCTCCACGCCGCCCGAGAGCGCCCCGAGAGCCAGGGGATAGGAGGCCGAGCTGTAGTCCCCCGGCACCGTGAACTCGAAGGCGGTCAGGTGCGATGGCCTCGCCACGAACCCCTCTTCCCGGGCCTCGACGGTTCCCCCGGCCTCCCGGAGCACCTCCATCGTCATCTCCACGTAGGGCCGGGACCTCAGGCCCCCATCGACTCCCAGCACCGTCGGCTCCTCGCCGCACTGGGCGGCCAGCAGGATGGAGGAGAAGAACTGGGAGGAGACGGAGCCGTCCATCTCGGCCGTGCCGCCCCTGAATCCGCCCCTGACCACGACGGGGGCGGTTCCGTCTCCCCTGGTGGAGAACGTCCCCGCACCGAGCTCGTTCATCGCCTCCAGCAGCGGGCCGTTCGGCCGTGAGCGCAGGGACCCGTCGCCGGTGAGTACCGCTGCCCCCTCGACGAGTCCGCACAGCCCGACGCAGAGCCTGAGCGTCGTGCCGGAGTTGCCCAGGTCGAGGACGTTCTCGGGGGTCTCGGGCTCGCATCCGAAGCCCTCGACCTCTGCGGAGCCCCCGTCGGGCTCGATGCTCACCGCGGCCCCCAGCGCCCTCGTCGCCTCAACCGACGCCACGACGTCGTCCGAGAGAAGGAGGTTCTCTATCCGCGACGAGCCCCCGGAGGCGGCGGCGGTCAGCACTGCGCGGTGGCTGTAGCTCTTCGATGGCGGAGCCTCGACCTCGCCCGATACCTCCGACGGGTATACTTTTACGTCCACGCGGCCAATTTTTCTCCAGAGAGGGTTAATGCTGACGGAGAGCCTGGAGGGGGAGCTGTCGCTTCTCAGGAGGCACCTGGAGGTTCTTCGAACCGTCAGGGACCAGGGGCCGATAGGTATACGGCGCCTGGCGGAGGAGACCGGTCTCACGCAGTCGAAGGTTCGCTACTCCCTCCGGGTCCTCGAGAAGGAAGGGTTCGTGGAGCCATCCGAGCGGGGAGCTAAGCAATCCGGAGGCGACCTGGAGGACGTCAGGCAGGGGCTCCGGGAGCTGGAGACCGGGATATGCGACATCCTGGACGACCTGTAGGCGTTTCCCTCGATAGGATTATTAGAAAAAGGGTAGAAGGAAGGCCGGAGACGCCTCGGCTCTTCCCGGGGTTTTCCCACACACGTTGCCGCCTTAGCTCAGTTGGTAGAGCGCGTGGCTGTTAACCACGTAGCCGGTGGTTCGAGTCCGCCAGGCGGCGCTACATCGCATAGGGTTCTCCCGAGACCGTCGTTCCCGGACCCTTCTTAAGCGGAGTCTTAAGCGGAGTTACTGTGGATAGAGGCGGCCACCCCTCAGTCCACGTCGTGCAGGAAGTCGCCGGGTCCGACCTCGTCGGTGTCCTCAAGCATCTTGCGGAACAGGTAGTAGATAGGCGGGGCGCTGTTCTTCAGGTTCTCCACGCCGTTCAGGAGGCCGACGGCGGCCTCCATAGGCGGTACGTTCTCGGCGTGTAGCGTGGTCGTGAATCCCTCGGGCGTTTTCCTCACCACGAAGGCGAAGTCCGTGGCCTCGAGGTCCTCGTTTATCATCCGCAGGGTCCGTCTGTCCATGCCGGTACTTGTTCTCCCTGGAATAAGAAGCCGCGGCCTCCCGGTCCGCCCGTACTTCTTGAGAAGATTTATTCAGAACGGAGCCGATTCCTACCCGGATTGTCCATTAGTTCCCTCTGGGTCGAGAAGTACCGCCCCTGCTCCCTCGACGAAATCGTGGGCCAGGACGGTGTCGTAGAGCGGCTGAAGGCGTACGTGAGGAAGGGAAACGTGCCGCACCTGCTCTTCGCCGGCCCCCCGGGCGTCGGCAAGACCGCGACCACGATAGCCCTCTCACGCGAGCTCTTCGGCGAGGAGTGGGGCGGCAACTTCTCGGAGCTCAACGCGTCTGACGAGCGCGGAATCGACGTGGTCCGCACCAAGATAAAGGACTTCGCCAGGACCGCTCCGCTGGGCGAGGCAGACTTCAAGATTATCTTCCTCGACGAGGCCGACTCCCTGACCAGCGACGCCCAGTCCGCCCTGCGCAGAACCATGGAGAGGTACTCCGGGACCTGCCGCTTCGTCCTCTCCTGCAACTACTCCTCCAAGATAATCGAACCCATCCAGTCACGCTGCACGGTTTTCAGGTTCAGGCCGATCCAGGACGCCGACCTCCGCGAGAGGCTTACGGAGGTAGCAGATGCAGAGGGCATGACGGTTTCAGACGGGGCCCTCGACGCCCTGGAGTACGTGGCCAACGGGGACCTGCGCCGAGGCATCACCGCGCTGCAGAGCGCCGCCGCGATGGGGCCCGACGTGGGAGAGGACGACGTCTACCGCGTAGTGTCCGCCACGCGTCCGGAGAAGGCGCGGGACCTCCTCGTCTCCGCGTTGAAGGGCGACTTCTCGGGGGCAAGGGACCTACTGGACGAGCTCCTCATAGACGAAGGGCTCTCCGGAGACGACATGGTGAGGCAGCTTCACAGGACCGTGTTCGACCTCTCGATTCCGGACAGGGAGAAGGCGAGGCTGGTCGACAGGATAGGCGAGGCGGAGTTCCGCATAGTAGAGGGTGCTAACCCGCGGATACAGCTCGAGGGCCTCCTGGCCCACCTGGCGCTGAACTCCTCAGGCTCTTAGGCCCTTAGCTCCTCTGCGTATTCCCCCGCCAGGTCCCCGAGCCTCACCCCGTTCCTTAGGGCGTAGACCAGGACCGCTGCATCCATGGACAGGACGTTCCCCAGCTCGTGCTGGACCGAGTTGGCGCCAGCCACGACCTCGTTCTTCTCCTTCCCGAGGGCCCCGGCAACCTCGGATATGGCCCTCTCCGCTGAGCCCTCGACCCGCTCCCGGTCGAGGGATACGGCGGGCGAGAACTCCAGAGGCACCTCTGCCTCCCCGGTGTCGAAGAGGGGACGAAGCTCTCCACCGTCCTCCTCCAGCAGGCCCCTCATCAGGGCGAGTTCGATCACCCGGTCGGCCTCGCTCGGCTCGAACCAGTTGAGCTTCAGAGACAGAGTTTTTTTGCAGGCGTCCCTGGTGAGGGATCTCGCATTTTCCACCTGAAAGGCCCTCGCTACCGCGCGCCTGAGGTCCGTCAACTACTCCACCGGAGGAATCTTCTCCCGATCTATCTTGATGACCGTTGGGGTGACTATCACCTGATCGTTCCCCATAGCCGCGATGTCCCCATCTATGTCGGATACCACCCGGCGAAGCTCCTTTATGGAGCGCTCCAGGGACAGCTCGTCGTCCACCCGGGAGACGTCCACGAGAACGACGTTGCCGCTGTAGACCTCCTCCTTGATGTTCGCCACATCGTTGAGACCCCCGAGCTCCGCCACCTTCACGTAGAGGTCGGCAGGACCGCTCCCCACTCCGTCGCTGTTCTCCTCCTCGTCGAGATCCACGTAGTCCTCCAGCCGCAGGGAAGACCGTTTCTTCGGGCCAAATATACTGCTAAGGAAGCCTTCAGCCATTTCTCCGCCGAAATTTCCGCCGTACAGTACTTATCTCTTTTCAGTCAAGGAGGTTCCAGAGCTCGTCGCCGACGTGGTGAACCGTCCCCACGACCCTGCCCACCTCTGAGGAGACCATTTCCTCGCCGCTTACCAGTGCCACGCCGACGGCGAGGGGCTTGTGGTGCGCCTCCTCGTCCACGAAAACGGCGTCTCCCTCCTCCACTGAGGGGTCCGCGTCCACAACCCCGGGGGCCATCACGTCCGCCCCGTTGTAGATAAACTTCACCGCACCCATGTCCACCGTGACCCTCCGTCTCTCGGGAGCCCACCTCATAAGTCCGCGGACAGTCGGGAGCAGCCTGTCGTCGCTGTAGAACGCGACGGGTTCTCCGTTCAGCAGCAGGACGTCTCCGGAGTCCGTCTCGGCGAGCTCCACGACGCCATCCAGCTCCGCGCCGAAGGCGGCGAGCGCCTCCCTCGCCTCAGCCACCCCGTCACCGCGGAGATGGTGCCTCTTCAGTACCTTCACGTGGAAGAGTTGTCGCCGGCGCCACTAAGAGATGTCGAAATTAAGGGCCGCCGGAGCGAACGTAGGACAGGTTGGAGACGCTTCACCTTGGGCTGGACGACACCGACTCCCCGTACGGGGGATGCACGACCCACGCAGCCTGGCGCATACTCAGGGAGCTGGATTGCGACCCCCCGGAACCCCCGAGCCTCGTCCGGCTGAACCCGACGGTTCCGTGGAAGACCCGTGGGAACGGCGCCCTCGCCCTCCGGCTCCGGGTCGAGGACGCGGAGGGGGCGTTCGAGGAGACCGTCTCGGTGATTGAGGGGCTGAGGCGGCCAGGCTCGGACACCGGAATCGTCGGCTGCAGGGAGGACCCGCGGGACGAGGAGTGGGCAGAGGGGCTTTACCGAAAGGGCGTCACCTCAGTCCTGGAGAGGAAGGATGTCGCTCCGCTCATAGGGAACACCTCGATGGTGGAGAGCTTCGGCGGGGGAAGGGGGCTTCTCGGAGCCTCGGCCGCCCTCGCCTGGAGCCCCGGGGACTCCACGTACGAGCTCCTCGCCTACCGGGATGGGGCGCGGGAGGTCGATGACGCCTCCATCCGCGACGCCGCCGCCGTGAAGGGGGTCTGGGACACGCTGGACCCCGACGGCTCCCCGGTCTGCGTCCCCTCCACTCCCTGCCCCGTGCTGCTCGGTCTCCGGGGCGACTCGGAGGAGGCGGTGCTGGAGGCGTGGAGCCGGGTTAAGACCGACAGCGTAGAGGGGTTCTGCGTCTTCAGGACCAACCAGGGAACTGACGACCACGTCGTAAACGGCTCCATGGGCTCGCTGAAACCACGCCGGTCGTACCGCGTCACCGGGACCGTTTCCGGGCCGCCCCGCACGATAGAGGGCGGTCACGTCTTCTTCAACCTGGAGGGGCCCGGCGGGGCAGTGGACTGCGCGGCGTACGAACCGACGAAGGGTTTCCGTGACGTCGTCAGGGGGCTCCGGGAGGGCGACCGCCTGACGGTCTACGGGAGCTACAGGGAGTCGGGCGGGGGCACGGTAAACCTGGAGAGACTCGAGGTCCTCTCGCTGAACAGGTCCGAGCTCGTGAACCCGACCTGTCCCGGCTGCGGACGCTCCATGGAGAGCGCGGGGCGGAACCAGGGGTACCGCTGCAGGCGCTGCGGGACCCGTGCCGACTCCAAGACGGAGCTAAAAGTTAAGAGGGAGCTCGAGGAAGGTTTCCACGAGGTCCCGCCCTCGGCGAGGAGGCACCTGTCCAAACCACTACGCAGGTTCTGAGCGGCGCGATGATGAGGAACGGCTTCTGAACGGTGATGACGCCGTATGAGTGCTGAGCGCCACAACATCGAACCGGCCTGTAGGGTACACGCGACCACCCACATACCTCCACCCGAATAACGTGAGGACCGTCGTCGTACATCGACGTGTCCCAGGAGAGAAGCTCTCCATGTCGCTTCCTGACGCGACCTGCTCGCCGTCCACCCACACCTCCAGGCCGTCGGAGTGTTCAGCTCCCCCCTGAACTCCATGTACTCGTCCCGGATCTTTCCGGGCGGCGGCGTCTGGAGCACGTAGTTCTGCTTCAGCAGATCCGGGTAGTATTTGTACTCCAAGTCAACGTCGGGATAGAACCGCTCGTAGGCTTATCCGGTTCCCCTTGACATTCGCCCTGTCCGGCGGGTCGGGCCTCCTGCTCTTCCCGCCGTGGTTCACGCCCTTCTCCCTGTACGTCAAGGAGTGTTCGCCGTCGGTGACCCGCAGCTCCGCCCTATCGTTCCAATGCGCCTTGTACTGCCCCTTCGTCACCCCGTACCTGCCCTTGCCGGCTTTCGTGACGTTCGGGTCTATCGGGACGTAGTCGGAGCCGTTGAAGTAGTTCACCGGACCGGTGTGCAGCGTAAGTGTCCGGGTGCCGTTGGGACCGGGCCTGTCGACCCAGGTCGGTCCCCTCCTGACCTCTCTCGCCTCGGCGCGGTCGGGCTTCGAGTAGTTTTCGTAACCGGACGATTTCAGGATCGCACCGTCTCCCTCGCCCGGTGCAGTAACGGCCGCTGTAGTGGCTCCTGTCAGTAAAATCAGGCACAGGGTAACGGACAGCGCGACGAACAGGGGGCTACGGGTGGGGAGTGCCCTTGATCTGGCCATTCTTTCCCGGGTCGCCCGTTTCACCGGTCGCCAGCGTTCCATCCGAGAATTACCCCGTGAACAGGTATATAGTTATTGACGTAACTTATTTATGGTTTGCTCTTGAAGATGGTTTATGCCGAGAGACTACGTCACCGAAACCAAAAAATGGATTTCTAAAAAAGAGTTGGTAAACAAAATTAAGAAGAAAAGAAT
>JAANXF010000008.1 GCA_018263395.1 Methanonatronarchaeales archaeon | reverse complement strand
CTTCAACAATTCAAACAAACTATCAAAAAACTCTTCGAAAAATACTCAAAGAGAAAAACATTCGCACAGAGCTGGATCAAGAAATTCTGGACACAGATAATAAAAGAGTAATGTCAATAACTATAAAAGAGATATCGTCCACCTAACCGTTCATCGAGGCGATAGCGCAGGTATACCGGAGATTATAGGATTTCAGGTGCCTCAAGTGGCGTTTTAACCGTTTTAAGTGGTCAAGAGAGAGTATCCGGCGGCGTGCTTTAGCTTTATTTTGCGCTGATGAGATGTACCGTCGAGATGAACTTCCTCGTAGCGGCTCACATACTCTTCGTGGCACTCGGACTCGGCGGCGCTGCATCCCTGTACGCGTCAGCCAACGTCGAGGGGAGGTGGCAGGCCGAGAGGGTTACGTGGGTAGGACTGCTCGGAGCCCTCGTTACCGGGCCGGTGTACGGCCTCTCCAACCCTGCCCGACTGGACACAGTGATAATCGTGAAGACCGTTCTGGCCCTAGCGCTGGCGTTCTCGATGTACAGGATCAGCGGTACCCTTGACGACATGGCACGGGGCAGGAGGTCTACTGTCCTGCTGGGTATCCTCGCCGCGTGGGTAGTGGCCTTCCTGCTCGGGATAGAGGCGGCTCACCCCTGAACGGGGCCCGGATGGCCTTCCCGGACCTCCTCCCCCACCACCCCACGGCGCAGAGGCGGGGAATCCGCCCGCCCAAAACCGGCAAATCGCCGCGTCGAAGACCCGCGGATGCGGCCCCAACCGTTCACCCGAGCGGAAGGGTTCATTTGGCCTGAATCCAAAGCTCCTCCCTCAGGGTGGATACGGCTTGGAGGTGGGCGTCGTGGGCGGCTCTATCGCGGGGCTGGAGTTCGCACGGAGCCTGAAGGGGCTCGACAGGAGTGCAGATATCGCCGTATTCGAGGAGCACGACGAAATTGGTCTACCCGTCAAGTGCGCCGAGGGATGGCTTAACGTGCACGGCTCGGGCAGACCCTTCGAGGAGGCGGTTGAGAACGAGGTATCCGGGATAAGGCTGCACTTCCGCGGAGCACCCGAGGGGTACAGGGAGGTCTGGCTAGGAAGCCGGAGGGGCATCCCGATAATAGACCGCTCCAGAAACGAGACGCTGCTGGCCGAGAGCTGCGAGGACTACGGGGTCAGGGTCGTCACCGGGAAGAGGGCCACAATATCGGGGCTCAGGGATGGGTTCGACCTGGTCGTCGACGCCTCGGGCTGCCCGTCACAGAGTTGGAGGGAATCGGGCGGAGGCGAACCCGGATGGTCAAGGGGTGTCCAGTATCTGGTCGAGGGCGATTTTTCCGATTACGAGGACGAAATGCTGCTCGAGTTCGGGCCCGACCTCGTAGGTTACCGCTGGATCTTCCCGAAGTCGGAAGTGGAGGCCAACGTGGGCCTCGGATGGTCCACCGTCCGGGGCCCCGACGACCCCTGGGGGGTCCTTGGTGAATTCCTGGAGAGAAGGGTCGAAGGGGTTGAGGTGCGGGGACAAACCGCGGGGGTGATAGGCACGGTTCCGGCGGAGCCCCTGTACGTACCCGGGAATGGGGTTGCGAAGGTCGGGGACGCGGCCGGGCTGGCGGACCCCTCGAACGGCGAGGGGATGTCGTCGGCAGTGGTTTCCGCGAGGCTGCTGGCCGAGGCCGTTTACTCAGGCACCCTGCCGAGGTACGAACGACGCGTCAAGGAAGTTCTCGGTCCCCAGCTGAGGAACTCCCGCTTCCTCAGGAGGGTGTGGGAGACTGCGGACTACGAAACCTTCGCGAGGGTGTTCAACAGGCTGGACGGGGTAGACGTCGAGTCGTTCTTCGAGGAGCCCAGGAGTCTCAGGGCGAGAGCCATGGGCAACCCGTGGCTCTCCGCTAAAGTGGCGGCCGCACTAACCGCAGGCTGGCTGAACCGCAGGCTGTAGAGTGAGGCGGTACGGCCCCGTCGAGGCCCAGTAGCGCCACTGCCAGGACGATGGGCGCTCGACGCCCCACCGAATCTGGATAAGTGTGCGCCTCGATAGGTATCTCAAGGTAACCGGGGGAGAAGGGGACGCGTCTCCCTCTAACCTGGGCCCGGTGAAACCTCGCGTCACGGTTAGAATTCGCCGGGGGTTCACCGGGTACGTGACGCACAGATAGACTAGACCGACCGCAGAGCGGACGGTGAGTGCCGACCGGGGCAGCAGTGGAGGTGACCCTGCCCCCCTTCTTCCGAGAGCCCCGACCCCCCGTGAACCACGTGCAGAAAGCTCTTTCAAAGGCGCCCACCCATAATTCGACGTCATGGAGCCCGAACCGGGAGGAGGGAGCAGCGTGTCGCTCTCCACGGCACCCATGGACCGCCTGCTGAGGGCGGGAGGAGCGGAGCGCATCGGCAACGAGGCACCCGAAGCGCTGGCGGAGATACTGGAGAGATACGGCGAGTGCGTGGCCAGAAGGGCAGCGAGGTACGCGGAGCACGCCGGCCGCAAAACGGTAACCGCGGAGGACGTCGAGCTGGCGGTGGACAGCCTAAAATAGCAGGACCTGCCCGCCGACACTCACGGCGGTAACGACGACGCCGGCCAACGCTACGCCGAGCGCTATCGCAGGAAAGGCGTACCTGAAACTTACGCCGAACACGAACGCCGCAGCGCAGCCGGTCCAGGCGCCCGTTACGGGCAGAGGTACCGCCACGAAGGGCAGCAAAGCCAGCGCTCCGTACCGGTCGAAGCGCTCCGAGTGGTTCCTGTGGGTCCTCTCGAAAAGCCAGGAGAAGAACCGGTCGAAGAACCGGGACCTTCTCCTCAGCAAGCCCGACCCCGACTCCAGGAACAGTAGCAACGGGACCACGGGGATGAGGTTGCCCAGGACGCCGAGCGAGTACGCCCTGAGCGGGGATAGGGCGTAGTGCCCTATCGCCACCGGTATGGCTCCCCTCAGCTCGAAAACCGGGGTCGCGGCTATAATCAGGACCGTGACCTCCGGCGGAAGGCCAAGGGTGTCCGCCAGCTCCCTCGCGTCCATGCCCCATCAATATGGCCGCAGCACTACCAGTTTAACCCTCCTCGAAGGAGCTAAGGGGCACCAGAGAGATTGGGAAGCGATGGATATCGAGGCCGTCAACCGGGAGCTCGAGAGAGCACCGGCCGGGGAGAGGATTGACTGGGCCGCGCGGAACCTGGCCCGCGTCGTCCACGGCTCATCGTTCGGTCCCGAGGACGTGGCCATCATCCATATGTCAAGCGGCGAGCTTCCGACCATCTTCTTGGACACGAACTACCACTTCGAGGAGACCCTGGAACTGGTCGAGAGAGTTAAGGGCGCCTACTCACTCGACCTCGAGGTGTACAGCGCTTACGGCTCCAGGGAGGACTTCGAGGAGGAGAACGGCAGGCTGTACGAGGAGGAGCCGGACGAGTGCTGCCGCATCAACAAGGTAGAGCCGCTCGGGGAGGCGCTCGAGGGCGTGGACGCGTGGATAACGGGGCTGCGCAGAGAGCAGTCCCCGACCCGCGAGGGTACCAGGATCGTGGAGGGCGAAGGGGAGAGGCTGAAAATCAGCCCCCTGGCGGACTGGACAGGGGAGGACCTCTGGAACTACATAGAGGAGAACGGGGTTCCCACAAATCCGCTGCACGACCGGGGGTACCCCTCCATCGGATGCGCACCCTGCACCTCGCCGGTCGAAGCAGGGGAGGACGAGCGCGCCGGGCGGTGGAGCGGATCGGGCAAGACGGAGTGCGGGCTCCATCCACCCGACGACCCAGGAGACTGAGCAATCGGGAGCGCCCCCAGAGAGGGAGGAAAACGCGGGCAGTTGAGCGGACACAGATTGAAGTTCTCGGTGAAAGCCTGTTCCGGAAGGACCGGCTGGGACGTGGAGCCTGAGGAACCCCTGGACGTCGACGTGAAGGAGCTGGCTGGATTCTTCGAAGAGGTGCCGATAGACACCCCGCACGTGATAATCGTCGACCTCGACGAGGGCGAGGTTTCGGTGTACCCGGACGGCTCCATGTTCGTAAAGAGGGCGGAGACGCGGGAGGAGGCGGAGGCCTCCGTCGACCAGGTCGCATCCAGGATGGAGCAGCTCCTCGGAGGACCTGATTAACAGCCGGGACCGCATCTAATCCAGGAGGCCTGTTCCAAAAAAAAGGCTGATAGGATTATTCCAAGGAACCTTTTCTAGTCTGGTCGGGAGGGCGGAACTCACTTTATTCGAGGTTTTTGAAACGCCCTCCACGAGAGGGTCAGCCCGGGTCTTCTCCAACCGCGGCGGCCGTCCTCGCACCCATATCGACGACCTCTGCCCCGTCTAGCGCGGTATCCAAGAGTCCCTCCACGTCGAGTTCCCCCTCGCTCTCCCTCACCTCGTCGAGCGAAGCATACGTCTCCGGGTGGTGCGGCGTGACGGTGCAGCACGTGGCGGGCTCTGTGGATGCGTCGAAGGTACCGATGCTCTTTGCCCTTCCCACGATTTCCAGCTTGTCCAGACCTATTACCGGGCGGTAGACCGGCAGTGAAACCGCCTCGTCCTCGGCACGCAGGTTCCTGTAGGTCTGGGACGCCACCTGGCCGAGGGACTCCCCGGTGATCAACCCGTCGCACCCCTCCACCTCGGCGACGCGCTCGGCCACGAGGTACATCATTCGGCGACACGTTACGCACGTGAGGCTGCACTCCCCATGGTTTAGCAGGGCCTCCAGAGTCTTACCGTGCGGTACCACGTAACTCCGCATCGGTCCGTGGTTCCACTCCGCAAGCTTCTCGATGGAGCTTACAGCGCGCCCCCTCGTGGTGGCGTCGGTGAATGGGTCGCTATCCAGGAACACCGGAACTACCTCGGCTCCTCTCCGCATCATGAGCCACGCAGCGACCGGGGAGTCTATTCCGCCGCTTATCAGAGCCACAAGTTTACCCTGCGACCCCTTGGGCAGGCCGCCGGGCCCATCGAACCTCTCCGTGAAAAAAAGGGCCCTGCCACCCCGTACCTCGACGAAAATCTCGACGTCCGGCCCGGACAGGTCCACGGGGGCCCCGGTCCTGCGCTGCACCTCGGCGCCTGCCTCCCTCGCCACGTCCATCGAGGTGAAGTCGTGCTTACCGACGCGGCGGGACCGGATGGCGAAGCTGGTAGAGGCGTCCAGCACCTCTTCCCCCATCCGTCCCGCGAACTCGATGGCGCCGTCGAAGCCCGTCTCCCTCGCCACCACCGGGCTGGTGGAGGCGACGCCGAAAACGGATGCCGACGCACGGGCCGCGTCCCCGGGCTCCTCCGCAAAGACGACGACTCTCCCGGCGTACCTGCAGACCCGGTCGAACGACACGCCGTGGTAATCCAGAGCTTCCTCTACCCTCCGGATGAGGAGATTCTCGAACCTCCTGCGAACCCTGTTGCTCTTCAGCCCCACCTCGTCGTACCGGACCAGCACCCCGTTCAGCTCCTCGGAGAGACCCATCGGCGTCGCTCAATGGTCTCCGTCGACGAAAAGGGTTGCGAGTTCGCAAAATAGTTAAGCGTGGGCGGAGAAGAGAACCGCGTTAAAAAAGGTGGCGACCAGATGCTCGACGAGTTCACCGAGGACCAGATAGACAGGTACGCCCGCCACATAATCCTGGAGGAGGTGGGCGGAGCCGGCCAGAAGAGGCTGCTGGACAGCAGGGTCCTGTGCGTAGGGGCGGGCGGCCTCGGCAGCCCGGCTATTCTCTACCTGGCAGCCGCCGGGGTTGGCCAGATCGGCATCGTCGACGACGACGTGGTCGAGACCTCCAACCTGCAGCGCCAGATCATACACACCTCCGCGGACGTCGGCAGGCCCAAGGCCGTCTCGGCGAGGGAGAAGGTGGAGTCACTGAACCCGGACGTGGAGGTGGAGGTCCACGAGACCCGCCTCGACAACCGGAACGTGATGGAGCTGATAGAGGGATACGACTTCGTTGTGGACGGAACCGACAACTTCGAGACCCGTTTCCTCGTAAACGACGCCTGCACCCTCGCAGGCGTTCCGTACAACCACGGCTCAATATTCAAGTTCGAGGGCCAGGTAATCACCTTCCCCAGCGACGGCGGTGCGTGCTACCGCTGCATCTTCCCCGAGGCCCCGCCGGCGGACATGGTCCCGAGCTGCTCCGCCGCGGGGGTCCTGGGCGTGCTTCCCGGAACCGTGGGCGCGATACAGGCCACCGAGGCCGTGAAGCACCTTCTCGGCATAGGCGAGGTCCTGGAGGGCCGAATGCTCTACTTCGACAGCCTCGGCATGGCGTTCCACGAGGTAAGTGTCCGGAAGAACCCGGAGTGCCCGGTGTGCGGCGACGAGCCGGCAATAGAGGACGTGAGGGACGTGGAGTACGCGGAGGCCTGCAGCATTTGAGCGAACCGGAACCGGACGAAACCCTGGACATCAGGGGGGTGGTGTGTCCCTATACCTTCGTCAAGACGAAGCTTGGTCTGGAGAGCATGGATAGCGGCGAGGTACTGTGCGTCGAGGTGGACTACGAGCCCGCCACGAGGAACGTCCCCCGGTCCCTGAAGGAGCAGGGCCACGAGGTCCTGTGTGTCGAAGCCATTAATGAGGGTGAGTGGAGAATAACCACCCGCAAGGGATGAGGCTCGGAATACTGCTCGCACGGGACCCCGTGACGTACCACGACGCACACACGGCGCTGCACGTGGCGGAGGCGGGCCTGGAGCGGGGCGACGAGGTTGAGGTCTTCCTGCTCGACGAGGCCGTGTACCTCGCCGACTCCGCCGGCGACGAGGCTGTCCACGTCAAGGTCCAGTCCCTCATGGAACGTGGATTGAGGGTGGTCCTGTGCCACCACAACGCCTCCGAGCGCGGAATGGAGGACCGTGTGCTGGAGGGCGTGGAGGTGGAGAGCGTAATCGAGAACGGACGCATGGCTCGGGAATCCGACAGGTACCTATCGTTCACATGATCGGGATAATCGTGAGGAGCTCGCCCTACTCGTCTTCCGGCGTGAAGGAGGTGCTCAGGGCAGCGGTGGCCATGTCTCTGGATGACGACGTAGAGGTCCTGCTCATAGGTCCAGGTGAGAGCTGCCTCGACGTGAGGTACGACGACTGGGCGGACGAAATCGAGGAACACGTCTCAACGGTGGAGGAGCTGGGCACGCTCAGCGTGGGCCACGGAAGGCTCAGGGGCCTCCTCGATGAGGCGGAGAAGGTGGTGGCCGTTTGAGCAGACTATTCGTTCTCAGGGAGGAACCGGGGGCCGAGGACCTCGAGGTTCTCAGCCACGCCGCGGAGGGGGACTCGGTGCTGCTTCTTCAGGACGCGGTTTACGCCGCTGAAGACCTCGAGTCAGAGATACCCCTCTACGCCTGCACGCGGGACCTTGACACGCGCGACCTGGAGACCGCAGCCGAGGAGGCCGACTACGACGACATCGCGGACCTGCTCGAGGGACACGACCTCGTGGTTTCACTGTAAGCCTAAATCCGCTTCATAGCGAGCCTCCCTGCGACGGGGAACTCGTACCACTCCCCCTGGTACGCCCTTACCATCAGCAGTATCCACGCCAGCAGGGAGGCGACCGAGAGCAGCGAACCGAGCACGCCGTAGACCACCTGCACCGGGAGCGTCAGGAGGGAGAGGTAGCTAAGCAGCAGGGACGCGACGTAAAGGGCCCCGAAAACTATTATTGACTGCGCAGCGTGGAACCTGACGAACGCGTTATCCCTCTCCAGGAGGTAGAAAAGGAGGCCCGTCAGGAAACCCAGAGAATAGCACAGCACGGCCTCGACATTCTCCTCCACTCCAAGTACCGTTTCGCGACCCATAGCTCCACCTACTGGGGCCAGGAAGAGAAACAGTTTCCCCTGCCCCGGAGCCGTGACGATGGAAGGGACACCTGCCCTGTCCCCTTCTGGGGTCGACACCTTCACAGCCCCCAGATAATCGCTATCCCGACCGTCGTCACCGCGGTAATCAGGAGCTGCAGCGGAGCCCCGAGGCGGAGGTAGCCCCCGAACCTGTAGCCGCCAGGGCCGTACACGAAGAGGTTGGTCTGGTACCCCACCGGCACCGCTGCACCTAATGGTCAAAAAGTCGCCCTCGCGCAGGGTTCGGCCCTGAACCGTCAGCGGCTCCACGAACACGTCACTCTCTCGACGGATTAGAAGGACGTCGACTTCGATCCGGAGCTCCTCGAAGCCCTCCCCGCCCTCCGGCCCGGAACCAGGGTCGATAGGGAGCCCGGACCGTAACCGTCGCCGCGTTCGCCAGACCCGAAACCCCCACCTCCGGGGAGACCCCCGTCCAGGGACCCAGCACTATCAGCGAAACCATGATCCTATCGCGGTAACGTCCGGAGGCACCGGCTCCCACGCGAAAAGGACCAGGGCGACCGCTGTGGTGGCGAAGACGAGCAGCGTCCCCAGCGCTTACCTCCGGGGGACCGTTAAGCTCAAAGATGCGGCGTATCGGACATAAAGCCAGCCAACGAATTCGGTGGGATGAATGCCGTCAACGTCGCAGCCGGCTCCGAGGTGTTCACGTCGAACGCCTTCCTCGTAACCGGCCGGAGAAGCGTGCTCGTAGACGCCGGAGCCGCTCCCGGAGTGGTGGAGGAGGTTCGCAGCCACTCTGGGGACCTGGACGCCGTGGTGCTCACGCACCTGCACCGGGACCACGTGGCGCAGCTCGAGAGCGTGGTGGAGGCCTTCGGCGCCGAGGTGTACTGCCACGGGGACCACCCTCTGCGGACGGGGCGTCTGAGCAACGGCGACCGGGTCACGGCAGGTGGCGGGGAGCTCAAGGCGGTCCACGTCCCGGGTCACTCAGATGACCATCTGGCGTTCTTCGGGGAGAACGCGGTCTTCACGGGGGACCTCGTGGTCTACGAGGACTCGGCGTTCACCGGGGGCAGCTTCGGTAGGACCGACCTGGCCGGGGGCTCCAGGGAGCTCCTCATCGGGAGCCTCGAAATGCTGCTGGAGATAATTCCCGACACGGCTGAGCACCTGTACCCGGGACACGGCCCCGAGTTCCACGGGGACGTCAGGGGGTTGATCGGGGCGGCGCTGGAGAGGGCCGAGAGGCGGAATCCGAAGTACCGTTGACCGGGGACGTTCCCGCAGCGCCTACGCCTGCCCCAGCGTCTCCAGGACTCTGCTGGCGGCTTCCTCCGTCAGGGCCTCCGTGTCGAACCGCACGGCCAGGCCGTCGCCTTCGAAGTAGCGCGGAATCACGTGGACGTGGACGTGCCGCACCTCCTGCCCCGCGGCCTCGCCGTTGTTCTGCAGCAGGTTCAGGCCGTCGGGCTCCAGCCCCTCCTCGATCAGGGCGGCGACGTTCCTCGCTGCGGCGAAGAGTTCGCCCGCCTCTTCGTCGCTCAGCTCCGTCACGGTCTCGGCGTGTCGCTGCGGCACAACCAGTACGTGGCCCCTGCTGACCGGATTCAGGTCGAGGAACGCCACCGCCGCATCGTCCTCGTACACCCTGTACGCGTCCAACTTCCCGCTAACGATTTTGCAGAATACGCAGCTCTCCATCGGAACACCGTTAGGGATTTTCCCCGACCCACCTAAAAACACGCGGGAGGCAAGGTTATTTGGGCCCCGTCCTGATGCTGACCCATGGCCGAAGCCCGCTGGGAGTACAGGACCGTTCCGATAGACCCGAGGGGCGTCCTGGAGGACAGGTCCCCGGACGAAAAGCTGAACGAACTCGGCGCGGAGGGCTGGGAGGTGGCGGCGTCCGCACCGATGGAGACCGGGCCGGGTTCAGGCCTGACGCTCTTAATCCTCAAGAGGCCCCTCGGAGGGTCATCCGACGACGCGGAATGAGGTCTCCAGGTGCTTTCGACCTCTCTCCACGACCTCCTCTCCCGCCATCCTGGTGACGAACAGGGACGCGTCGTAGCGCCCGGGCGGCAGCTCCATCGGGACGAAGGCGGCCGGCTGCGTGAAGACCTGGGTGGTCGCTTCGCCCTCCCCCAGGTCACGGTACGTCGCGTGAATCACGAGCTCGCCTCCGTCCCTTAGGATCCTGTCCACCCTTAGCGAGTGGCCCCCGGTGGAGAAGACGCCCCTGAAGACCACCAGCGTGAACCCGGGCGGAACCTCGTCCGGCGGCGCGGCGTCCCCGGCCACCACCTCCTCGAGGGCCTGCTCAGAGTCCCTGGAGCCCGGGAACACGTATAATGCCTCCCCGGCATCCCCGGCGTATCCGTCCAGGGAGTTGAGGTCGTAGGTGGGGGATACCTCGAGCTCCTCTCCGCTGGTGCCGGTTTCCTCGACGCAGCCCGGCAGTGACACGGCCGCGAGCAGGAGGAGAGCCAGGAGAGGTAGGGCCTTTCGCCTCATCCCTTCACCTCGTACAGCTCCACGGGTATTCCATCCGGGTCCCTCAGAAAGGTGTACCTCCGGCCGCTTCCGCCGGTCCTTGGGTCCTCCACCTCGACGCCCCGGGAGCGCAGCCGCTCCACCTCGGCGTCGACGTCCCGGGTCTCCAGCGCGACGTGCTTCGTGCCCCTGACGCGCAGGTCGTCCACCGGGTTCCTGCGGTTCTCCGGAAGGGGCTCGGAGTCGCCCAGCTCGAAGAGCTCCAGCAACGGCCCTCCCTCGAACCGGAGGAGCGCTGAGCGGGCGTCCAACCCGGGTTTCTCGTACCTCTCGACCTCGCGCAGGCCGAAGGATTCGTAGAACTCCACGGAGCGATCCAGGTCCGAGACGGAGAGCGCTACGTGGTGGAGCCTCACGCATTATCGGTGTGGCCGAACGGGCTTAGGCATTGCCTTCACCGTGGTTACGACGTAAAACGATTTACCGGCCCGACGCCACTATTCCCCCGTGAAGGTCGAAGAGGTCTTCGAGGTTCTTCACGAGAAAGAGGGCCTGACGTTCGAGGAGTACCAGGCCCTGGTGGAGCGCAAGGTGGATTCCCTCGGCGGGCTCTGTGACTACGAGACCGCAGCCAAGCTTGTGGCGAGCGACTTCGGCGTGAACCCGGAGGTGAGCTACAGGGAGATCGGGGAGATCTCGGGGGAGGACGAGTTCGTATCCTTCGTCGGCAAGGTGGTTCACGTCGGGGGGACACACGAGTTCTCCCGGGAGGACGGGTCGGTGGGACGGGTGGCAAACCTGCACGTGGCTGACTCCAGCGGCGAGGTGCGCGTGGCCGTATGGAACGAGGTCGCGGACCTGGTGAAGGTGGGGGAGCTGGAGAGAGGGGAGGTGCTGCGAATCGAGGGAGCCAAGGTACGTGACGGCCCGAGGGGCCCGGAGGTAAGCGTCTCCTCGTCCACGAAGATGGAGAGGGACGACTCCGAGGTGGACGTGGATGAGAGCTTTCTCCCGATAGAGAAGCTGGAGCCCGGCCTCGGCGCCGTCCACGTGAGGGGGGAGGTGCTCGACGTCTCCGGCGTCCGCGGGTTCGAGAGGGACGACGGCTCCACCGGAAGGGTGTCCTCGCTCCGGATCGGTGACGAGACCGGCAAGATGCGGGTCTCTCTCTGGGACGAAAGGGCACCGGAGGCCGAGGAGTTCTCCGCCGGGGACGCAGTGGAGGTGAGGTACGGGTACACGCGGGAGCGAAGGGGCGGCACGGAGCTCCACGTCGGTAGCCGCGGCTCCCTGGAGAGGAGCGAGGAGGAGGTCTCCTACTCCGAACGGTTCACCCCGCTGGACGACGTTCTGGGGGAGGGCGAGTACGACGTCAGGGGTCGGGTGCTCGCGGTGGACGACGTGCACGCGTTCACGCGGCGGGACGGCTCGGAGGGACGCGTCTCCAATGTTCACCTGGAGGACGACTCCGGTCGGGTTCGCTGCGCATTCTGGGACGAGAAGGCGGACGAGGTTCAGGACGCGGAGCCGGGCGACACGATGACCATCCGGGACGCGAGGGGGAGAAGCGGCCGCGACGGGACCCCCGAGCTGAGCGTGGGGTGGTCGGGCAGCTTCGAGCTCGAGCGTGGTGGCTCCGTGTACTCCGGTCCCATCGAGGGGGTTTCCGGCGGCGCGAGGGTGGAGCTCGAGGGACAGGTCGTGACCTGGAGCGGAGTGCTGGACGACGGGACGGGGTGCGTCAGGACGCGGGGAAAACCCCTCCCATTCGGCAGGAGCGTGCGCGTAAAGGGGGTCAGCGAGGAGAGGGATGGGGAATTGACCGTAAAGGTGGACGAGGGGGAGACAGCGGACCTGAAGGAAGGAGACGTGCGGTCGCTCGTGGAGAGGCTGGCACGGTTATGAGCTTTAGTTTCGGTCCACCCTCCCGTCGAAACCGGTTAATCCACAAGCGTAAAGCTCACATATAACTATGTCAGTATCGATGACGGACGACTTGGAGTCCCTTCCCGGAGTGGGGCCTGCGACTGCGGACAATCTGAAGGAGAGCGGATACGACGACTTCGAGTCCATAGCGGTTTCGTCGCCGAGCGAGCTATCCTCGGTTGCGGACCTGGGAGAGTCCACGGCAAACAAGGTCATAAACGAGGCGAGAGACCTCGCCGATATAGGAAATTTCGAGACCGGTGGCGCCATACTGGAGAAGAGGGGAGAGGTACGCAGGATAACCACCGGCGGCGATGGCTTCGACGAGCTGATTGGGGGGGGCGTGGAGACGCACTCGATTACCGAGGTATACGGCGAGTTCGGTTCGGCAAAGACTCAGATAGCCCACCAGCTTGCGGTAAACGCTCAGCTCCCGCCGGAAGAGGGGGGAGTGGACGGCTCGGTTATCTACATCGACACGGAGAACTCGTTCAGGCCTGAACGCCTGGAGAGCATAGCCGAAGACACCTCTATCGACCCTGGCAACGCCCTCGAAGGCATTCACGTGGCTAGGGCGTACAACTCCAGAGATCGGTAGAGCGTC
>JAANXF010000007.1 GCA_018263395.1 Methanonatronarchaeales archaeon | reverse complement strand
GCGCAGAGTACGGCCAACTCGAAGAAAAAGAAGAACTAGACAGGATATACGAACTCGATGCCCTTGTCGCACACCTCTACGGATTATCCCGTGAACACGTGGAAATTATCTTTGAGACTTTCCACGTGGGTTGGGATTACGAGGAGAGGCTAAAAAATGTGCTTGAATACTATGACGAATGGGCGGAGAAGTTAGACTTGGAACATGTAGACGGCGAGTCTGTGGAGGAGACTGATTGATGTCTAGGCAGCCTCAGTTTGTCGATAACCGGGATGGAAACACGCTCGCTACGGCTATCAATGCCTACCTTGAAGATTTAGACAGCAAGCTTGCTGATGAACCGGACCTGGACATCGTAACGGGTTATTTCAACCCGAAAGGGTTTTTCTCCGTAGCTGAAGGGCTGAACCACGTCGACCGACTGAGGCTTTTGCTCGGTGCGCAGCCGGAGCAGGAAGGTGTCGAAAGGTGGAGGAAGCCGGAAGAACCGAGGGGAGAGGATTACCAGCGTAAACAGGTCGACGCGGCTCTGAAGACCCTTGACGAGAACCTGGAGCGGGACAGGAACCTGCTCGGGTTCTCTAGAGAGGTGGATGAAGGTCTTCAAGAGCTAATCGGTTTCTTGGAGAGTGACCGGGTAGAGGTAAGGAGGTACGAGGAGGGCTTCGTCCATGGAAAGGCCTACTTATTCTCAGACACCGAAGGGGTAGTCGCCGGGTCCTCGAACTTCACAGGAGCCGGTCTTAACTCGAACCTGGAGCTGAACCTCGGAGCTTACGACCCGCACGTCACTGGCCGCGTCAAGGAATGGTTCGAAGACATATGGAGGGAAGCCGAAGAGTTCGACCTGACGGATCTTTACAGGGAGAGGTTCCAGCCCTTCGATCCCTACCTGATCTATCTCCGGGTCCTGTACGAGCGGTACGGCGAAGAGATTGAGAAGGAGAGGGAGGAAGACGGCGGCATCAATTTAGCCAACTTCCAGGAGGACGCCGTAAGAAGAGCGAATCGTTTCCTAGAAAACCACGGCGGAGTCATCGTGGCCGACGAGGTAGGGCTGGGAAAGACCTACATCGCCGGGGAACTGCTCCACCAGTACGTCCAGCGGAACAGGCAGCGAGCACTCGTCGTCGCCCCGGCGTACCTAAGGGACGGTATGTGGAGCAGCAAAGCCCCCGAGTGGGGTGTCCAGTTCGAAACCGTTTCCTACGTGCAACTCCGGAACGAACGCCAACTCGGAGGCCGTAGAAACAATTTGAACCTGGATATCGACGAGTACCAACTCGTAGTCATCGACGAAGCCCACGCCTTCCGCAACCCCGGATCGAAGCAGTCACACGCACTAAGGAACCTGCTCATGGGGGACCCACCGAAAGACCTCGTCATGTTGACGGCTACACCGGTGAACAACTCGCTCTGGGACCTTTACTACCTCCTGAACTACTTCATCGACAACGACGCCGAGTTCGCAAACGAAGGAATCAGGTCGCTCCGTGACAGGTTCAAAGAGGCTCAAGCGGAGGACCCAACCGACCTCAGCCCCGACATGCTGTTCGACGTCCTTGACCAGACAACCGTTCGACGCACCCGGCGATTCATCAAGGATTACTACCGAGACGCCACGATGCCCGACGGAGAGGGCGGCGAGGTACGTATCAATTTCCCGGACCCGAAGCCCAAACGAGTGGATTACACATTTTCGGAAACCTTCGGCGACGACTACTTCAACGACGTTGCCAGTGGCCTCGCAGCTGGCGACCATGAAGAAGCAGGACTGACACTGGCGAGATACCGACCCTCCTACTATCTAAAGGGAGAGGCGGATGTGATGGAGCTCCAACTCGTGGGGCTGCTTAGAACCGGGGTTCTCAAACGGTTCGAATCCTCCAGTTACGCCTTCGCCAACACCTTGGAAAAAATGATTACGCAGAACCGGGCGGCCCTCGACCTGATGGAGGAAGGCTACTTCCCGGAGCCAGAAGCCATAGACGAATGGATCGAAACCGACAGCGACGAGGCCCTGGACGAAGTGTTTGGAGAGGCCGGAGACGGCCGTTTAACACTCTCCTCGATGGAAATGGATTACTCTGGACTCAGGAAAGACATCGAGAACGACTTAGAAATCCTGAAAAGGTGGCACCAAGGGGCTCGAAGTGTTGACCCGGAGGAGGACGAGAAACTTCAGGCTCTGCGTGAAACCCTTCACGACGTAGTCGAGCAGGCACGAAGCGACGCGGATAGATCAAGAGTCACCGAGGAGAGTGTAGAGGAAGTGTTTAGGAAGAACCGCAAAGTCCTTTTGTTCTCCTACTACGAGGACACGGTTGACTGGATACTGGACTACCTTGAGAAAATTGTTTCAGAAGACGAGGAACTGAAGTGCTACAGAGACCGGATTGCTGGGGTCTCCGGTGAAATCTCAAAGAGAGGCATTAACCGGATAAAGGCTGTCCACGGCTTCGCCCCCAACTCGACCGATGCACCCCCTGGAACCGAAGACGAGTTCGACATCTTGGTAACGACGGACGTTCTGGGTCAAGGCGTCAATCTTCAGGAGGCCCGCAACGTTATCAACTACGACCTACCCTGGAACCCGATGAGGGTGGTTCAGCGAAACGGACGGATCGACCGGATAAACTCGAACCATTCAGAGATCTACCCGACAACCTTTTTCCCAGAGGAGAGACTGGATGACCTGCTCGAACTTGAAAGCCGGGTGCGCCGAAAATTGACGCAAGCCGCTCGCTCCATAGGGGTGAGCGGAGAGGTTTTCCCCGACATGGAGTCCCTTCAGCAAAGCTTCAGGGAGAAGCTTCAGGACATCGGCTCCATCAAGGACGAGAAAAAGGATTTCTTTGAGAAGGGAGGAAGAACGGCCGCAGCCTATTCAGGCGAAGAGTACAGACAGGAGCTAAGGAAGGCGCTTGAGGACCGAGGCGACCAGATAACCGGTCTCCCCTGGGCAGTAGGCTCCGGATTCCAAGGTGAAGAACCCGGTTTCTTCTTCTGCGCACGGGTAGGCGACGAAGTCTTTATGAGGTTCATACCTCGCGGCATCGAGGACGAAGAAGATATCGTGGGGGATACCTTGACCTGTCTAAAGCGTATAGAGTGCGGCCCGGAAACGGAGAGGGCGTTGCCGGACTCGATGCGGGAAGAGGTCTACGACGCCTGGGAAGTCGTCAGGGACGACATTTTTAGGCAGTGGCAAAAACAGACGGACCCGAAAGAGGTTCAGCCGAAAATCCGGAGGTTGTACCGGGAGATAGGTGAGCATCTAAGGAACCACTGGCCCAACGACGTCGACGAGGATCGGCAGGAAATCGTGGAGTCTGTAGAGGCACCGAGGGGTAGGAGGTATGATCGAGAGCTTCGAGACATATATGAAAGCGAAGGACATGGCCCGGTCGAGAAAAGTAGGTTACTGATTGGAAAGGTGAAGGAGTTCGGTTTCCAGCCCTTCGAAGCCCCCGACCCCCTACCACCCATCAAGGAGGATGAAGTAAAGCTAATTTGCTGGATGGTTCTGTTCGTCCGTTAGTCCTTCATAATCCATTTCCCCATCTCCTCCAGGTGCGAGATGGGTTCAACCCGCCATAAACCTTTTTGAAATGACCTCTTAGTCGGTCTAAACGGCCTCGCCGGGATTGTATCGATGGCGCTAGGTGTCGAAACTGGTTCGGCGCTTTTTCTGGCCTTCGGCCAGCGGTTTAAGCGTTATCTTTGCCTTCAATGCCTAGGGACCTGGCCCCCTCACGGAAACCCCGTTACCTACCTGGAGGTGCAGGTATGAAGCTGAAGGTCGATAACGTCCCGGCCGCCTTGGAGCTCCAAGCTCTTCGACACCTAAACCCCTACTTAGAGGCCCGGAAACACCGCAACGACGAAAAGCCACAAGGGCTTCACGTCGTGAAAAAGGTATTCACGCCATAAAGACTATCCGTCCACAAACAGGTGTTAAGACATGACTGAAAACCCCTCACAGCCCGGCAACGGACCCGAAACCAGCGGAGACGCCTCTGATTCAGGCAACCCCCCGTATGGGGGGAGGGACGGCCTCCTTGAGGCCCTCGTCCCGGCTCTCGAAGAGGCTAAACGCAAAGTGGAGAGCGGCCGCGTCTACGACAAGGAGAACGAACGAGTAAGGCAGAAATGGATCCGTACACTGGCCTACACCGTCAACGTCGCCAACGGCATCCTGAAGGACCGCGACCTGGAGGAGCTCCGGGAACGCATCGAAGCCCTCGAAGAACAAGACGAGAAAGAAGAGGTTATCAGGTATGAGTAAACGCGGCTTACAGAACAGGGTTGAGGACCTGGAAAACCGTTCCCCGCATGGGTCCCAGAGGTGTCGCCGCTGGATCGCCGCCGTGCTTGACCCACCTCTCACCACCGAAGAAGCCGGTTCCTCTCTCGAAGAGGCCGCGGAGCACTGCGACACGTGCCGAGAAAAGATAGAGAAGCTGGATAAACCCCTCATTTGGGAGGAGAACCCCGATGACTAAGAAGAACATCGAGAAAAGGCTGGAGAACCTGGAGAACTGCACGGGAACCTGTGACGAGAAAAAGGTCCGGGCCCTGGAGATGGAGGCCATCGACGCCTTTATCGCGGCCGTGGACCGGGAGAAGGCGGGAGCCGTGGCGACTGAGGCGGTGAAGCGTCTGGAAACGGTTAACGACGAGCTCAGGGCCCTTGGCGAAGAGCCGTTCATCGAGCTGGTGACAGATGAGTAAACGGGGCCTAGAGCGCCGGCTTGAAGACCTGGAGAGCTCCACAAGAAGCGACGGGGTTCTGGAGGTCCGTATCTGCCGCAACTTGGTGGAGGAGGACTCCGAGACTGGGGAGTTCGTGACGGTGGAGAGAGACAGCAGGGTCGTGAAGGTTCCGGTCTATGCCTGACTCTACGCACGGCGTCGGTGGGGTGGTTCTGTGGGTGGAGCGGAACCCTTTACCGGTGGTTCTTCTCCTCCTCGCGGTTCTCCTCGGAGCCCTGGAAGCCTCAACCTAACTGAACCCTTTTTCTTAGTTCTCCAGTTCCACGGGTTTTCCGCAACCTTTATGAGTTGAAGGATTAATGAGTTAGGTTAAGAAGCGCCGATTCTTTACGAAACACCCGAAAACCGAAGAAAAAGTGAACCTTTTTTCACTATGGGCCCAAAGGGATTCGAACCCTTGACGACCCGGTTATGAGCCGAGCGCTCTGACCTGGCTGAGCTATGGGCCCTGCGCGTTAGTTGGAATCAGGATCAGGTTAGGATTCGCCCGGTTCCGGTTAAGGGTTTCCCCGCCCCTGTCGGTCCCATGCGAAATCGTCCCCAGCGCCCCCGGGCGTAGCCGTAACCCCGGGGTGTAGATTGTCTGACCACCGCGTCATCGGTGTACGAGACAGAACCTTTATAGTGAATTTTGGCAATAGCATCCGCGACGAAAAGGTCCCACATCGCCATCGCTGCCGCCCTTGCAATCGTGCTTGCAGCCTTTGTCGGCGCAGCGTTGAGCAGCCCAATATTTACACAGGACGTAGGACGCCGTGGAACCAGCAGTCTCACAGGACGACTCCGCCGTAGTCGAGACCGCGACACCGACCGGGAAGGACCGAGACGGGGGGGGTGGAGACGCAAATGCCTCCGTAATCGAGACGGGACGGGACGGGACGACGCTCTTCGGTCTGCTGCCCATGTGGAAGGCCGCGTACATAGGCGAGGGGACCCACGACTACGACTTCGACGACGACGGACAGCAGACCACGGGACAGTGCGGCAACTGCCACATGGGCGGCGGGAGCAAACACGACCCGCCGTTCCACCCCATAGGCCTGAATTCCCGGGATTCCGGCGAGTGGTTTTTCGACGCGGACAGGCAGAGCGGTCCCAATACGCGACTCGCCTCCCAGCCCTCCGGTCTCAGGCCCGCCGGCGGGACGCTCTTCTGCGGAGACTGCCACACGCCCAGCAACCTGGACGGGTTCGGAGACCCGCAGAACTCGGGCAGGACTGGCGACCCTCACGCGGTTCACAGAGACGTCATGGCCCGCGAGGACTGCCTGCGATGCCATATCGGTAAGGATCAGAGCTTCAGCGGCGCCGTCACCTTCACGCAGGGAGGCGCAAAGAAGGAGACGAAGCAGATAGCCGACCCGATCAACATGGTCCGTGTGTGGGACGGCAAGTTACTGTCCACGCCCGAAGAGTCCATTTACGACGCAAACGGGGCACAGGTGGACGGAGGGGGCTGGAGCAGGTATCTGAGTCCGGACTCGGAGGGAGCTGTCAGGGCCTCCTGTGGCGACTGCCACGGGGTGTACCACATGACGGGAGGACGGAGGTTCACCTTCGACGATTCGGCCGAGAGCAGGAGGGGCCCGATAGCCGAGGTGGAGCACGACGAGAGCCCGGAGGTCTCCTCCGGGGACAACGTATTCACCTGCGGCCAGTGCCACGTCACCGACGTACACGCGGTACACACGAACGGCGAGATAAACGACAGGGTCAACTACCGCCTGCTCACCGACATGTCGGAGAACGTGACGAATCCGGGGGCGGTGGGGGCAGAGTTCTGCCCGGTGTGCCACGGACAGGCGGCGGCCTAGGATTACAGGGGCATCTCTCCCCGGACGGCGCAGAGATCCTGGGCCTGATGGGGGGAGAAACGTCGAACCCGACGTCAGGGGAATGGGGGTAACCGAGGGGGACTGTGGGTTCTGCCACAAGTAGGTACGGGTCGAAAAGTGCCGGAGTTCCGTATCCGGTGAACCCGGGTTGCCTCTACACCGCCGCCGCGGCGGTCCTCCTGGTGCTGACCCTCCTCCCGGACACGGCGACGGCAGCCGGGGATTTCGCCGTTACGGAGGTTTACACGGATCCGCCGGTCCCGGTTACCGGCGAACAGGTGGACGTGGTCATCGAGGTCAGGAACACCGGGGGCGAGGCCCTGTCGTTCACCGCGACGCGAGGGCCCGGCTGCAGGTGGATGGCGAGACTGTGGAGGAGAGCGACCTGCTCGTCGACCCGAACTACACCGGTCCGGATGAGTACCTGACCATAGGTCCCGGCGAGACTGGCACCTGGAGGCTCGTTACCCTGCAGCAGTTCCCGGGCACCAGAAACCTGCGCGTGGTTTTGGAGGGTTCCTACAGGTACGGTTCCGCCACCAGAGAGGGGAGCTCTAACTGGGAGGGCGAGGTGGAGTTCGTAAACCCCGAGGTCAAGGGCCTCGAGGTATGGGTAGCGCAGTTCAGCTGGGGCATAAAACCCTCGATCATCATATCGGACGGAAAAGCCTACACCGGGGACGGCAAACTGAGGGTATTCAGTGACGGCGTAAAGGTTTTCGAGGAGACGTACGAGGTTTGAGGCGACAAAGGGTTCGTGTCCGAGGTACCCTTCGACGAGTTCTTTGAGGGAAACGGGACGTACGTCCTCGAGGCGGAGTTCGAGGGAAAGTCCACACGGGGGGAGTACCTCATCGAGAAGGGGGAGAACCCGATGGACCAGGTCGGGCCCTCCGCCATACTTTACCCGAACCGGACGGAGCCAGGAGTTGAGGGCAGGGACACCGGCACGCCCGGCCCGAACGGGACGTCGACCCCTGAACCCGAACCCTCCGTGGAGGATCGGGCAGACGCGGTGGTGGAGACCACTCCGGGAGAGACGGGGGGGGCCCTGCGAGCAGGGGGGTTCCGGGGCTGTTGGCCGCTTCGGCGCTGATGGCCCTCCTCGTGGCAGCGAAGAGGCAGTAGGATGCCCCCGGCCCCTTTTCTAACCGTCTATCGAGGTCAGCGGGTTGGGATGATGCGTGTGTTCCTCGAGGAGCAGGCGCTGCTCCCACTCCGTTTTGCAGGAGCAATCGGCCCCGTCTAGAATCGAGGGTTCCTGCTCCAGCGAGAAGCGTTCGAGGGCACGGGCGGCAGAGTCGTCGCACTCGCCACAGTTGCGGGGCCCCCTCTTCTTCCCCGACGCCACCGGGTCGCTTATCACGAGCCGGTCGCCTGCGTACCGCTTTATGCGGCGCACCGCCTCGTGGGCGGTCCAGAGCCAAGGCGGGCGGTACTCGCCCCTGCGGTGGAGGTGCTCCACCAGGGTACCCCTCTGGACGTTGCAGAGGTTGAGGGAGACCGACTCGCTACCCGCGTCGAAGGCGTCGATTCCGCTTCGCACGGCGTCACGCAGGGCCGTGGGCTCGGGCAGGAAAGGGGGTTTGAGAAGGACGTACGTCTTGACGTCTGCGCCGAAGCCCCGCGCCGCCTCCACGGCCCCTGCGTAGTCCTCGAAGGTCAGGGCCTTGTTTAGACAGAGCTGCCTCACCGCGTCGCTGCTGGTCTCGAGGCCGGTGGCGACCTCAAGTTCGTAGGGCCCGTCGATTCTGGAGAGGGTCTCCTCCGTCACGAACCCGGGCAGGGTCTCGATTGAGAGTCGGGCCACGCGGCCGTCGCTCCGCAGCGCCTCGACGACGGCTCTCTGCGCGTCGACCGGTAGCTCCCACTCGTCGAGGAGGCTCCCGGAGGTGAATAGCTTGAGGTAGAGCGATTCGTCCGGAGCGTCGGCGAGGGCGGTCTCGAGCTGGCGCCGGACCTCCCGGGCACCTACGCCCCCGGTTCCCTCGAAGGGGTACCCGCACACGGTGCAGCCGGAGCCCGAGGCCAGTCGGCAGCCCCTCGTTCTGAGTATCACGGTGTAGGACGTCATCACGTCGTGGCCGACCCGGTCCGTGCCGGGCCAATGCGCAGAGGGTTCCTCCGGGTCCTTCGGCCTCTCCCTCTCCCTCCGTTTCTCGCGGAGCTCCCTGACGAGTTCGGCGACCGTCATATTTCCTCCCTGTGCCTGACGTCGACGGCCACGCCGCGCCGAGAACGCGCCATCTCGTCCCCCGACATGCGTGCCCTGCCGACGCACGTGGCCGAGGGTCCCTCGACCAGGACCTCGTCTCCGGGTCTGATTCCCTCCGGTGCATCGACCACCCCCGGCGCCAGCACTGAGCCCATCGGTACGAAGTCCTCTATCTCCACGACGTAATCCGAAGGGAAGACGTCCCGTGCCCTCAGGGTGAACGCCAGGGAGCCGTAGGCCGGCACCGCGGTGGCCAGCACCTCGCCGTCTCTCTCGACGCGTAGCGACGGGTAGCGCCCCCTCACCTCGGCTCCGTCGAGCAGGGCAGTTCCGGCCCCCTTTCCCAGCATGTAGTCCGCGACGCAGCGGGTGCCCTCGGCGTACCGGTCTATGTCCGTCCTGAACCCCCTGAGGCCTTCCTCGAGGTCCGCCAGGGACTCGTCGGAGGTCGGATGGTTGTCGATGGAGGTGTACCGTGCCTCCACCCCGAGGTTCTCCTCCACCCTCTTCACGGCCTCGACGTATCCCTCGTCCCGCACGTGAGCCACTATCTCCCCGTACTCGCGGCCTCCGAGGAGGTTCTCGAGGTTCGTCGTCATCCAGGCGATTTCCTCCTCGGACCAGTGGCCGGTGACAGGGACGTCGTAGTGGGCTACGGGGTAAACCGTTTCGAGTTCCCTCGGCACGGCGCCCATCGGCGATGTCAGCACGATTTCCAGGGCCCTGTCCCCCGTGGCCCTCCGGAACTTCGAGTGGCTCCTGGACGTGAAGTAGGGTTTGCCGGCGCTGCAGGGCAGGATCACGGCAGCATCGGCGTCGGGCGGCTCGTAGCGTCCGTGCATCCTCTCGGCGAAGCGGGTTACCTCCGCTCGCCGCAGGGCCTCCTCGCCGCAGGCCAGCATCTCCGACCTCCTGAAGGTGGGTGTGCGTTCCTCGACGTAATCCCGGTTTTCGTCCAGGTGGCGAAGGGCGGCGACCAGCCACGGCTTGGTCCGTATTCTCCCCTCCACGAGCTCCCTTAGCTGACCCCGGGCGACGGCGGCCCTGGAGAGCCTCACCTCGGTCTCGAGAGTGGCCCGGTTGTGGCGCAGCAGCCCCTCGAACGATTCAGGGTTTCCGTCCAGGCAGGCGGGGCACGGGCACACCGTTTCCTCCAGCTCTTCGAGGGGAGACGCGCGGTCCCTCTCCAGATAGGTGTTCCTGGCGGCGGCTATCCTCGCGGCGGAGTCGTCCAGAAGGTCTATTCCGGCGTAAATCAGCAGGGGTACCGACCAGGGGAGGGCGAGGCCGGGGGCGTAGATCGCCGCGTCGGGCCTGGCGGCCTCCCTCACCGCCGGGACCACGTTAGAGAGCTTGCGGGGTGAGGCGTCCAGTGCAGGCGCGGACCCGAGTATCAGCAGGGGAAAGCCTTCGAGGGCGGAGGCCGCCCTCCTCCTGAGTCCAACGTCCTCGCCGCCGTGGACCGTGGCCGCCACGTGCTCCGGTGACGCAGCGGCGGTGCTCCTCTCCTCCAGCTCCGCCAGCACCCTTTCGTCGGCCCTCAGTGGGGAGGGGTAATCGGGGGCCGTGTCTCCCACGGCGGGGTGGTAGGCGGTTCCTGACTCCTTCAGGAGGATTTCCCCTAGCAGTACCCCGGCCCGGGTGTGCTCTGCGAGGAGGGGGGTCTCGGCGCTCTCCCCGCCCATCCGAAGCTCCCCCGTCCTTCCGGGGCCGTCGCGCTCCTTTACCTCGAAGTAATCCACGTTCGATTCCTTACGTCGTTCCGTGGGCTGAAGGCTGTTGTGTGATTTAAGCCCTTCCCGGACCGCCCGGATATCGCTCGGAGAGGCCCCAGACCTCCCAGCCCACTACCCCCGCCGAAAAGCCCAGTCCATAGCCGGCGGTCTCTCCCTAACATCGCCTGTCTCGCCAGTCCCCCGCCCCTATGCCCGGCGGTCACCCCCTCAGTACGGCGGGGATTCCGACTGAATCACGCCCGAGAGGTTCTGCAACTCGGCAGCGAGCAGGACCACGAGGTCGTCGAGAGTCACGATGCCCACCAGCTCTCCTTCGTCGACGATGGGTATCCTCCTGACCTCCTCGCTGCACATCTTCCGAACCACGTCGTATACGCCGTCGCCGGCGTCGGCGGTAACCGGGTCCCCGGTCATCACCTCGCCGGCCGTGACCCCGGAGCTACCGTCTCCCTCGCCCAGAACCCTTAACGCGATATCGCGGTCGGTGACTATGCCGACCGGGGTTCCGTCGTCCTCCACGACCACGCTTCCCACCTTCTCGTCCCTCATTACCTGGACCATCTCCTCCACATACGCGCCCGGCCCGACTGTAATCACGTCAGATCTGGCGACTTCATTAATGGTCAATTCTATCACTCGGATCCATTCTCCAGGCTTACCGGGGATAAAGGCTTTGGTTGCGAAAAGTCGTCGGTTTTCGACATCGACCCTCCTCTGGCGTGCGTGTCGCGCCGCGGATAGGCCGGGGTCCCGAAAACTTAAGCCTCTATCTCCAGCTTGAGCCCGATCTCCTCGTCCGTTAGGTAGCAGGCGGGGTCCTCGGCCCAGATGTCGTCGTAAATTGCGCGGGCCCTTACGCGGGAGCCGCCGCGACAGATGTCCAGGAACCGGCAGCTAGCGCATCGACCCTTGACGTGGTCCCCCTTGTTCTTCAGCCCCTTCATGATGGAGTCGGAGGTATCTGTCCAGATGTCGCTGAAGCTTCGTTCCCTGACGTTTCCGAAAGAGTGGTCCCTCATGAACTGGTTGGCATAGACCTCGCCGTGCCAGTCGACGCACGCGATTCTCTGCCCGGTGCCGTCGCCGCCGTTTTGCCTCAGCATCCCGTAGACCCTCTCCGCGTACTCCGGGTCTTCCTCTTTCAGCTTCATGTATAGGTACGCCCCGTCGGCGTAGTGCCCGACGGTGAGGACCTCGAAGCGCTGTCCGTCCTCGTTTATCTCCTGCGTCTTCTCGAACAGGGTGTCGAGGGCGCTCCGCTTCTCTTCCCCGGTGAGGTCGTGCTGGCGGATTTCCTCCCCGCGGCCGACGTAGTCGAGGTGGTACATGCACATCCTCTCTACGCTCTCCTCGTGCAGGAGGTCCATTATGCCGGCCAGGTCATCCTGGTTGTACCTCGTGATGGTGAACCGGAGACCGGTCTTGTTTCCGGCGTCGATGGAGTTGCGTATCCCCTGAAGTGCCCTATCGAACGCCCCATCCTGGCCCCTGAACCGGTCGTTGACGTCCCTCAGGCCGTCCAGGGAGACACCGACATACATGAGGCCACATTCCTGCGACTTTCTGGCCTTCTCCTCCGTGAGCAGGGTTCCGTTCGTGGAGATCACCGGCCTGATGCCCCGCTCCCTCGCGTGGGACGCGAGTTCGAAAAGGTCCTCCCTGAGGTAGGGCTCGCCTCCGCTGAACAGTATCACGGGTACCTCGAAGTCCGCGAGGTCGTCTATGAGCCGCTTGCCCTCCTCGGTGGACAGCTCGTCCGGGTCCCTCTCCGCGGTGGAGGAGGAGTAGCAGTGGACGCACTTGAGGTTGCACCTCTTCGTCATGTTCCAGACCACGACGGGGCGCTCGGACCCGTCTTCACACGAGGGTGCCCTTATCTGCTTCACGGAGCCGGAGTCGTCCCCGTAACGCAGCTCGTCGCTCTCAGTTTCCAGGCCCAGTAGAAGCTTGCTTATGCCTATCATCAATCATCAAACCTGTAGAAGCTCTCGCGCTCGCCGCACCCCGGACAGAACCCGGGTTCCTCCGTTAGCGAGAAGCTGCATCCGCAGTGGAGGCACTGGAACTGCCAGGCGTGACCGACTGCCATCCCGGGAACGTTGTGCGTATACCGTAATTAATACTCCGTTGGGCTCGGTTACCCGGTACCCACCTCCGGGGCTTCTCGTCAGGTATTTGGAGGAGTGCAACCATTTCTTCCGGATGCCCGCCTGCGACGAGTGCGGCAAGAGCGTCTCCCTTCCGTATGAGTGCAGATTCTGCGGGTACCGGTTCTGCTCCGAACACCGGCTGCCTGAGAACCACAGCTGCGAGGGTCTGGAGGAGTACACGCAGGGTATGCGGGAGGAGGGCCGAATGTTTAAACGCAGTGAGCCGGTCGGCAGGGAGCGCGCACCGCTCCACGAGAGGTTGATGAGGAGGGTCCCCGTCTCGTTGAAGGGGAACGTGGCCCTCTCGGTGCTCGCAGCCATGCTCGTCGTGTACCTGCTGCAGCTCGTCGTGCTGACGTTTTCCAGGGAGCTGCACAGCCTCCTGTTCGTCCTGGGCCCGGAGTTCCCCACCAGGCCCTGGACGGTGGTTACGTCCCTCTTCTCACACGACCCCACCAACCCGATGCACCTGTTCGTCAACGGCCTCGTACTGTTCTTCTTCGGGCCGACCCTTGAGCGCATGATTGGCAGCAGGGAGTTCGCCAAGATATACTTCGTCGCCGGGTTTGCGGCCGGCCTCGGGTTCGTAGCAGCCACCGGGGCGAGCGTACTGGGGGCCAGCGGAGCCATCTTCGGCGTCATGGGTACCCTGACGATGCTGCGGCCGAACATGCGTATATACCTAAATTTCCTGATACCGATGCCGCTCTGGTTATTGACGATTTTCTACGCACTCATCAGCATAGTTATGATTCCCGCCGGCGGCGCCCGCGGGGTGGCGGACCTGGCGCACCTGATAGGCCTCGTGGCCGGGCTCGTCTGGGGACAGCGGTTGAAGGGCAATGTTTCCAGGGAGAGGCCGGAGCGGCCCAGGTTTCGATGATTCGGCTCGACGGGTCGTTCGGTAGCGGAGGAGGACAGATTCTACGGACCGCCCTATCCCTCTCCGCGTACACCGGGAAGCCCTTCAGTATAGAGCGGATACGTGCCAGCAGGCCGAATCCCGGGCTCGCGGCCCAGCACTTGGCGTGCGTGGAGGGCGTGGCGGAGCTGTGCGGCGCCGAGGTGCGCGGGGCAGAGATAGGTTCCACCGAGCTTCTCTTCAGGCCCGGCGAACCGGGCTACGGTGAGATTGAGGTGGACATAGGGACCGCCGGAAGCGTCGCCCTGCTTCTCCAGGCCGCGGTTCTACCAGCGTCGGTGAAGGGGGCAAAGCTCACAATCATCGGGGGCACGGACGTGAAGTGGAGCCCTACGTGGGATTACGTCGTGAACGTGACGATACCCCTGGCCGAAAAGGCGGGCCTCTACATGTTGGGCAAACTGCTTAGAAGGGGTCACTACCCGGAGGGCGGCGGAAGGGTCGAGGTGGAGGTGGAGCCCTGGCGGCCCTCGGAGCTGGTTATAGCCGAGCGCGGCGAACTGCTGTACGTGGAGGGTGTCTCCCACGCGTCAAACCTGCCGGCTCACGTGGCGGAACGCCAGGCCGCGGCGGCCGCCGCGACCCTCGAAGGCCTCGACGTGGACGTCGAAATCGAGGTCGTGCGGGACGCCCCTGCCGAGAGTACGGGTACGGGCATCACGCTCTGGGCGTCTTACGACGGCACCGTTCTCGGTGGCAGCGCCATCGGCGAGCGAGGGAAACCGGCGGAGGACGTGGGCGTCGAGGCGGCAAGGGAGCTCCTCGACGAGGTGGAGAGGGCGGGTACGGTCGACAGGTACGCGGGGGACCAGCTCCTTCCACTGGTGGCCACGGGCGGAGGTAGGTACGTGGCGACGGAGCGCACGGAGCACCTTGAGACGAACGCCGACACGTGCGGGAGGTTCGTCGAGAGGACGCTCAGCCTGACCGGAGAGGGGCCCGTCGCTGTCGAGTCCGATAGAGCCCGATGAGGGCACGGAGAGGGGGTCGCGGTCTAAGAGGTGCTCCCCGGGGGGCTACAGCGCCGCTGAGGCTCCGGGCTGCATGTCGCTCAGCGCGACGCCCGTAATAAAGTTCCCGCGTACCTCCTGGAGTCGGGGGGCGGGACCCCGCGTTTTCGCGACCGAGTCTTCCTCCCGCTTTCGGAAGGATTTAGCGACCCGTGGATGAGTTGTAGGACATGCGTTGCTTCGTGTCCGTAGACCTCCCCCCGGAACTGTCGGGGAGGATACGGGAGTTTCAGGAGGAGCTCGTCTCCACGGGCGCGGACCTGAACGCGGTGGACCCAATGACTGTCCACCTGACCCTGAAGTTCCTCGGCGAGGTCGACGAGGGGACCGCTTCCGAGGTGGAGGAGGGGTTGAAAAGGGCCGCGGAAAACGTCGAGGCGTTCGGCGCGGAGTTCCGTGGGACCGGGGTGTTTCCCTCCAGGGACTACGTCCGGGTGGTCTGGGTCGGTGCGGAGGGCGAGGGTTTCGTCGAGCTCGCCTCGCGCGTAGAGGACGAAATGGCGGGGCTTGGTTTCGAGAGGGAGGGCAGGAAGTTCGTGCCTCACGCCACCGTGGCCAGGATGAGGAGCGGAAGGGCGAGGGACAGGGTCCTCGACGTGGTGGACTCGTACGGGGGGCGGTTCGGGGAGATGGAGGTTGAGGAGTTAAGGCTGAAGAGGAGCGTCCTGACGCCGGAGGGCCCCGAGTACAGCGACCTGGCGGTGGTTCCGCTTTGAACGAGAGCGTCAGTGAGGAGGTGCTGGACAGGGTCAGGCCCTCCCCGGACGAGCGGCGCAGGCTGAACGAACGGGTGGAGGAGCTGTGCGAACTCGTCGGTGGCGAGGCGAGGCGCGTCGGCGTCGAGGCGGACGCGGTACTCGTCGGCTCCACGTCCAGGGGGACGTGGCTCTCCGGGGACAGGGACATCGACGTGTTCATAAAGCTGCCGCCGTCCCTCGAGAGGGAGGAGTTCGTGGAGCTCGGTCTGGAGGTCGCCCGGGGCGTCGCGAACGTGGGAGATTACTCGGAGGAGGCGTACGCGGAGCACCCCTACGTCAGGGCCAGGTTCGCGGAGTTCGACGTCGACCTCGTCCCCTGCTTCGACGTGGAGGACGCTGAGGAGATCAGGTCGGCCGTCGACCGAACCCCGTTCCACGACGCGTACCTCGACGAACGGCTCGGGGGGCTGGAGGATGAGGTGCTGCTCCTGAAGCAGTTCATGAAGGGTACGGGGGTCTACTCCGCGGAGACCAGGGTTCGGGGATTCAGCGGCTACCTCTCGGAGCTCCTCGTGCTGATTCACGGCGGCTTCGGGGGGGTTCTGGAGGCCGCATCCGGGTGGAGCCCCGGAGAGAGCTACGACCCCGAGGGGCACGGTACAGCGGGCGATTACGGGGGGCCGCTCGTCGTGGTGGACCCGGTCGACCCGGGACGCAACGTTTCCGCGGCGCTCTCCCTCCAGAGGTTCGCGGAGTTCGTGCAGGCCGCCGGGGACTACCTGGAAGAGGCGCGCAGGGAGTTCTTCTTCCCACCAGAGCCCAGAGCCGGCACGGGTTTCGACGAGAGGGGAACGTTTCCCCTGGTCGTCGAGGTGGAGGTCGAGGAGGGAATCGTCGAGGACAACCTCTTCCCCCAGCTGCGGAAGACGCGTGACTCCCTGGTTCGGGGCCTGGAGTCAACGGGTTTAAGGGTGCTGCGGTCCGGAGTATACCGGGACCGAATCGTCATGGAGCTGTTCGAGGAGGAGCTTCCACGGGCCGAGAGACACGAGGGACCACCCGTCTGGTTAAGGGAGCACGCCGAGAAGTTTCTGGAGAAGTACGGCTCCGAGAGGCTGTTCTCGGGACCGTGGGTGGGCGGTGACGGCCACCTCGTGGTTGAGAAGCGCCGCACAGAGACGGGGGCGGTCGACGCGCTGAAGCGGCTGCTGGACGAGGGGAAGGGCTTCGGAAGAGCAATCGCGAGGAGGGGGGGTTTCGAGGTTCACGCAGGGGTGGAGGCGCGGGACGAGGTTCCCGACGACTTCGTCTCGAGGACCCTTCCCTGGAGGCGCGGGGGGCAGGGTCCGGAGTAACCCCGCCGTCACAGTATCACGGACTCACGGACGGGGATCAAGCAGTAAAGCCACTTATCACTCCATCGAGGCCCGTCGTGGATGGGGCGGGGTTCAGGGGCCCCCTGCTATGGTGGGTGGGGGTGTGTCTCGTCTCTCAGCGACTCGATAGTCGCGGCCACCTCCCTCGATGGGTCGCCCTCGACGCGGAAGTTTCCAGTTCCGTCTTCCCCCTCCAGGCTCGCCGCGACCGACGCCGTGAGACCGTCAAGCCCGTACCCTCCCTCCAGCAGCGTGCACAGCGGGCCGAATTTCCCCAGCTCGCGGAAGATGGCGCCGAACCCGGTCTCCGTGACGGCCATCCCGCCCATCGGGTCGTCCCGGTGGGCGTCGTACCCGGCAGAGACCACTACCAGGTCGGGATCGAAGCCCCCCAGGACTGGCAGGACCACCTCCCTCATAACCGCGAGGTAGTCGGCGTCCCCCGCGCCGGCCGGCAGAGGACAGTTGACTGTGTAGCCCTCGCCGGGGCCGTCGCCGGTTTCGTCTACGGAGCCCGTTCCGGGATAGAATCGCTCCCTGTGGATGGAACAGTAGAGCACGTCAGGGTCGTCGTAGAAGATTTCCTGTGTGCCGTTTCCGTGATGCACGTCTACGTCAACCACCGCAACCCTGTCCACCGACTCCAGGGCCCTGGTCGCAGCGACCGCGGCGTTGTTGAAGAGGCAGAACCCCATGGCCCTGTCCCTGAGGGCGTGGTGGCCCGGCGGCCTCACGAGACCGAAGCCCGACTCCCCACCGATTGCCCTGCCCGCGAGGAGGGACGCCGCGCCGGCGGCGAGCAGGGCGGACCTGAAGGAGCCGGGTCCGCACGGCGTATCCGGGTCGAGGTGGGCCGGCCCAGAGCAGGTCTCCTCCACGTGTTCGACGTATTCCGCCGAGTGCACCGCCTCCAGCAGTTTTCTGTCGACCTCCTCCGGCTCCTCCACACCCCTCCAGAGCCCCCTTTGCTCCAAAAGGTCCCGAGTCGCGACGAGGCGCCCCGGTCTCTCGGGGTGGTTTCCGGTGTCGTGGAGCAGGAAGGCCTCGTGGTAAGCTATCAAAGTGTCTACCCGGGGGGGGACGCCAGCTTCCTGAGGCGGCTCTCGCTCCCCCTCGAACCCCTGGCGATGAGTACGTCTCCCTCTCTCAGGACAGTTGAGGAGGAGGGACTGTATATCCAGCGGCCCTCACGCTCTACCGCCATGACGAACATCCCCGTCTCCGTTTCGAGGGAGAGCTCTCCGAGACTCCTGTTCGCCAGAGGGCTTTCCTCCCCGACCTCGAAGCTGGTCAATACCTCCTCGCTCTCCTGAATCATCAGGCCCAGAACGGGATGGGTCTCGATCTCGCGATTGACCACCTCGCTCATCTCGCGCGCCGCGTCGCTTATAGTCTCAGACGACTGGGAGAGGTGCAGTAGACCCCTCAGCTTCCCCTCGTCCCCTCCCTTCTGAGCGGCACGAAGGACCCACAGCTCTAGCTGCGTCTGCATGAAGTCCATCCTTCCCTCTATCTTTACGACCTCCCTAGCGAGGTCCTCGCTGTTGAACAGGATGGAGGAGTACGCCAGACCGACGCCGAGCTCCGAGAGGTTCTTCATGTCTAGCACCATGTTTACGGCGTGCTCCAGGTCGGGAATGTGCGCATCAGGCGCCTCCTCCACGTCGACAGGGTGACCCGTCGCCATTTCCGTCAGGATGGGTACGCCGTCTTCGCTTCCACGACATAGCAGGTAGTCCCCCGCCTCGATCTCCGTATGTCTATCGGGATTGAACACCCGCCCCGCGTCCCTGCGTATCGCTATTACCCGGAGCCCTGTGTTGCTCTCCAGACGCAGAGACCCCAGGGTCTCCCCGACCATCCCGGAGCCCTCCGAGACGCGGGCCCTCGTGGTGGTCTCCCGGGCCTCCGGCAGGGACGCCCTCATGGTGCCGGGAAGCCCTATGTCGGTCAGGAGTATCTTGGCTATGTCGCCGGCCGCGTTCGTGACCTTCTCGGCCGCCTCGGCTATCTGCAGTACGCCTGACATGGACTCCGCGTCGTCGATATTTCTGACGCCGAGCATCGCGGCCATCCTGACGTGGTATATCAGCTCATCGATTTCACCCTCCAACTCCCACACCTCTTCGGCGATCTCTGGCGAGTTGAAGAGGATCGCGGAGTAAGCCAGGTCCAGCATGAGCTCGGACGTGTCCTTCATCTCCGTCAGGAGCTCCTTCAGGCTCCTGGGCTCGTACTCTACCTTTCCGAGGGGCACCGTCGGGGCACCGTCAAGTATTAAGCCCCGCTCGATATTAAAACGATTCGGGACGCTCGCGGGCGAGGGCCTCCAGCCGTTCCTTCAGCACGGCCGCGTTATTCTGCTCCGTGTCGCGGGAGGCGTACAGAAGCGTCAGGTCCTCGTCACCGGCCTCTTCGAGAAGTTCGCGGAGGACGTCCTCCCTTTCGTCGAGCTCGTCCCGGTAGCCACTACTGAAGCCGTGCCAGTCCCCCTCCTCGTGCAGAAGCCTCCTGAGTTCGTCGCTCGGCGCCACCTCCTTAGGCCAGTCGTCGAGGGCCGCGTCCTCCCTCGAAAGCCCCCTTGGCCACAGCCGGTCAACCAGCACCCGGTAGCCGTCGTCGGGCGAGGGTTCCTCGTACACCCGCTTTACGCGAATCACGCAGAGAAAATGTCGCCTACAGGAACTTAGCTTTCGGTGTCCCCTGGAGATGAAAAAGGGATAAGGCCGGGCGTAGATAGAGTGGAGGCGGGTAGCCCGGAGGACTCGGCGTCCTTTCCAGCCGAAATCGTCGATAAGCGGGGGCGAAGTCCGAGGGAGGTGTCCCTGCTCTCCGCAGGGCCCGGTTTCTCGACGTAGATTCCTCGTCCCTCGGGGTCGTCGGTGGTCCCGGGGCTGGCCGGAGGGCCGGTTCCGTGCCTTAGCCGCGTCAAGGGCCCAGGTCCGGAAGGGAGCAGGCCAGCGCGGACAGGCGATGCTCGAGGGGTGGCGGGGATGAGGAGAGGGGCCGGGTGTCCACGGACACGCGGAGACATCCACCGAGGACGTCCCGCCAAACCTCCATACTTAGAGTTATGACGAAAAGGAACGAGTTTAGCGCGTGGTGGCCGGTACGTCGCGCCGGCCGGGACGTGTGTACATGAATCTGAACCTGGTCGTGGTGATGCTGGGACTGCTGGCGGTCGTCTCCGGTTACGCGTTCCGGGGGTACCTGAACGGGCTGGAAGAGGACAGGCTGGCCATGGTCGTCATCGTCACCCTGTTCTGGGTCGGGTACTTCGCGCGGACCCGGCTCTGAGGAGATGCTCCGCAGGGTCCGTGAGGGGGTGCTGGAGGGTCGGAGGCTCCGACTGCTGGTGATCGGGGCCAACCTCGCGGGAGCGGCCTTCGGCATCCACTACTACCGAGGACAGCTCCTCTCCACCGAGTGGTTCCTGCTGCCGTTCGTTCCGGACTCCTCCATCGCAGTCGGCCTGTTCGGCGTGGCCCTCTGGCTCCAGGTCACCGGCCGAAAGAGGCGCCTGCTCAGCTACCTGGCGGGCTGCCTCTCGGTCACGTACGGGGCGTGGACGCTGGCTGTGCTGTTCCTCGACCCGTCGTACTACTTCAACCCCGTCGGGTCGACGTGGTTCCTTTTCAACCTTTTCCTCATAGCCCTCCCGCACTTCGGCATGGTCCTTCAGCCGGTCCTCCTCGAGCTGGAGGACGTGGACATGCCCGGTGTCGCCGCGGTCCTGTCCCTGCTGCTTCTCAACTGGGCGGTCGACTACGGCCTGGGTACCCACACCGCGATTCCCGAGGGACTGGTGCACGGGGCCTCGGCACTGGAGCTTCTACTACTGGTGTCCTCGGCGCTGCTGCTCCCGAGGTATCGCGAGGCGCTGCTTCGAGTCTGATGGACCCCGTCAGGGGCGGGGCTACGCGGCACCGGGCGGTGGCTCGACGCCGCCCCTTCCCGGCCCCTAACCGTACACACGCAGAGAGGCGCCGGGGCGACGGCGTCCCGGGACGGAAAAAGACTAATGCGGAGCCGGTGCACACTCTACCCTATGTCGGGGTAGCCAAGAGGCCCACGGCGCTGGTTTGCTAAACCAGTGGGCGTTACGCCCTCGCGGGTTCGAATCCCGTCCCCGGCGCTACGCGATTCCACTCCTCCCGCCAGCAGCTGCCGGTCAGGTTCGAATCCCGTCCCCGGCGCTACGCGATTCCACTCCTCCCGCCAGCAGCTGCCGGTCAGGTTCGAATCCCGTCCCCGGCGCATAACAAAACGGTTTATATCCGTTATCCGTTCCGTGAGCGGCTATCTTCGTACCTCAACCTGTAGATAGTGCGCGAGCTGCACGCGCGACGTCGACTGCTTCCTTGCGACCTGCGGCGTCACCTCGTCCTTGACGTCCTCAAAGTTCCTGTAGACCTCCAAGAACGTTTCGAGCGCGGCGTCGTTGTCGTCGTCATTATGAACCTCTAGAACATCGATCTCTACTGCGTCCCCTTCTTCGATTCCTAGCTCATCTCTGATAGTCTTCGAGAGAGTGATTCTCCCTTCCTTCCTCGCTCTAGCAGACCTTTTCATCTCCCTACCGTTACATTTTCCGCACCCCTTATAAAATACTCGGAATATATAGATATGGGATAATCTCGATAGTTACATAGTTCACGCCCGAACTTTAGAGGGGTGCAATCCAAATACATCCAGATGCTGACCTTGGATAAGGGAGAGAAAGATGTCCTTATCGCATTATTCCCAGATATACAGCTCTCGAAAAGAGGGCTCGGAAGAATGATCAACAGGGCCGGAAAAACAGCGTATAACTACGCCAAGCCCCTAATCGAGAAGGGCCTGATCCAGGAGGAGGGGAAAACCATCGACAAAACTCACCACGACCTCCTGTTCCTAACCGACGAGGGTCGCGAGGTTGCGCGTGAGGTCGTGAAGGAGCAGATCGTTTCCTACGAGGACAAGGCAGGAGAGCTACGCGAGAAGCTGGACGAATGGGAACAGGTTAAGAGGAAGTGAAATTAAATGACCCGATCCGATGGTGATAGCTCTGAGCAGCGTAACGCAGAGGAGTAGCTATTAGAAAAGCTTTCAGAAGAGCCAAATAATAGGAAAGGTTTTTATCATGCTTAGCGAACTATTGTCCAAGGTGTATGTGGGAACACTAGGTGAACCACGTGGGGCTCAGGTGTTCATCAAGTCCACATGCCCCTGAGGGATAAGATGTGTCCAGAAGCGGAGCCGGAAAATCAGGACATCCGTTTTCACGATTTGGGAGAGGGTGAAAAAATCGAGCTCCTGAAAGCTCTAGGGTATGATGCTGATGAGGACGGATACATCGTAGACAGAGATGGAGACCCCTATACAGAGAGGTATAGTGGGGAGGAGATTCGACTAGAGAATGCTTCAATACTTCCTGGGTCAACTGTCATCGTCGACACGAATGCATTATCCCTCTCCCGATACATCGGTGAATACCTAGACGTATAATCCGGGCCGTATGCCCCCTATACCTGAGCCTATTGTATCTGCGGTTGTAGGGGCCAGTGAAGAATTATCCAGAGAAGGTCTAGAAGCTGCTGTCAAAGGCGGTATTAAAGGGATCCTCGGTTATTTAGATAGCCATGGAGGGGTATTACCATCAAAAGCAAAGGATTGGTTAAGACAGGAAACTAAAAACGAGTGGGCTAGAAAGAGGGATTATTTCATTGAAGACCCGGAGCTATTTAAAAACCTTGAATATGCGAGTACCCGTGAGGCTTTCCAAGACCTTAAGGATATAATCTCGCCTCATCAGTACATAGACATCATCCGCACTGGGTTCGTGGCTAAGGACCTAAACGACTCAGGTGAGAAGCAGCGAGTCGATGACATCGTGAATAGAACTCGCCGAGAGTATGGTAGGAAAGGCACTAGAGTCTTGACCATCGTTACCCACGGTCTCCTTGATTTTTTCGTCGAATGGTTGAAGAGAGAGAAAGAGGAAAATGAATTAACAAATCTGCAAGCAGGAAAGGTCCTTGAAGACATCATCGAGGAATGGGACCAACACGCGATATTTCATTCAGCATCGGCGGGTACTAAGGTGCTTGAGGGAAGTATTGTTACTAAGATTAACGATGGTGAAAAGCTGTTCTTTATTCTAGGTTATGCGGCGGTATGCGACGCAATTTCTATAGTCATGCGTGACTTGAGAAAGGACCGATTTTTTGAGATTAAGGGCTACGGATATAAACATGAGAGAACTATGGACGGCTATGGACGGTTCAGGCGATACGCGGTGTACTTGGATCATATATAAAAAGTAAACAAATCGTGATTTGTCCTACGCTGACCCTTATGCTTTCCAATACTCCGGTAATACTATGGTATTAAAACGGCCTGTTTAAAACAGGTTTGCCGAGACGATTAACAGACCTCCCCTTCGGAGACGCGTTCAGCCCCGGATCCCTAAGGCTCGAAGATAAGGAAGGCGCGCAGTTACCACTGGTTCTCGAGCTCGTTCGAAAACATGAGGGAGATCCTGACGAGTTCGATCAAGAGATAGCTGACACGTTTTACCAGAACTCCAGCGAACCCCTCGTGACCGCTAAAAACGTGAGACTCGGCCTCGGCCCTTCCGGCTACCAGCTAGTTGACGAGGACTTTAGATTTACCGAGATCGGTGACGATGTCCGCCGAGAGGAGGGCGACGAGGTATGCCTCCAAGGCCTCCGGCTACCGTTTCGGCAGATTCACTTAGGGAAAGAGGGTCCCGGGGTCTAGAAATAGTTCCGCTCCCCCCCTCTCACCCGTCCTGAACCCCTTGATTTCGTCAGTGGAATAGGTAGCGAAGATGCCTAGATCTAAGCCCTGCGATGAGTGTGGAGACAAGAAGGACCCGGTCGACTGCCTGGTCCGTATCTACGGGCCGCCTCCCTAAGGCGTTTCTGGCCCTCCCCGGAGTCGTCCAGGCGACCTTTCGAGGACCGTCGGAGCCTTTACCGGGGTGCCTGGATATCGAGAGCCGAAGGGGGCAGGTGGTGGAGGCGAGGCGTCTCCGCCGGCCATATCCCCCAGGCCGCCTCGCCTACCCCCTTCACGTATCCAAAGCTTGAAGAAGAGCCGCCGCACATCTTTCGCTCTCCATGCCCCTGTACGACCTTCTCGCGGAACTGCAGCTCGAGGTCGAGGGTTACGGCCTCGAGCTGCTGGAGCGCGAGGTCTCCGGCGGCTTCGACCGGGTCACCACCGAGGTCTCCCTGCACGGCGGGGGCGAGACGGGGAGAGGCGAGGACGTGACGTACGCGGAGGAGCACCACTTCCTGCAGCGCGACAGGGTGGAAAAGCTGCCGCTGGAGGGGAGCCACGGTCTGGACTCGTTTTCGGAGCTGCTCGGCGGACTCGACCTCTTCCCGGAGGGCCCGGAGAGGGACTACTTCGTTAACTACAGGCGGTGGGGGTTCGAGTCCGCGGCTCTGGACCTCGCCCTGAGGCAGGAGGGGACCGACCTCGCAGCGGCCCTGAACCGGGAGTACCGGCCGGTGCGGTTCGTCTTCAGCCCGCGGCTCGGCGACCCCCCCCTCCCAGTACCGACGTCGTGGACCGGTGGCTCGAGCTGTACCCCGGCCTGGAGCTGAAGCTCGACGCGTCCACCGACTGGACCCCGGCCGTGGTCGAGTCGTTCGCGGACACCAAAGCGGTGAGGATAGTGGACCTGAAGGGGCTCTACGAGGACGTCGAGGTGGCGCAGCCGGCCGACCCGGAACTCTACCGCCTCGTCAGGGACCGGTTTCCAGGGGCGCTCCTGGAGGACCCTAAGGTGACCGAGGAGACGCGTCCAGTCCTGGAGCCCGTAAGTGAGCGCGTCACGTGGGACAAACCCATTGACTCGGTGGAGAGCATCAGGGGACTCCCATTCGAACCCTCCACACTGAACGTGAAGCCGTCGAGGTTCGGCTCCCTGAGGAACCTGCTCGAAGTCGTGGAGTTCTGCCTGGAGGGCAGAATAGGGATGTACGGCGGCGGCCAGTTCGAGCTAGGCGTGGGGAGGGGGCAGATTCAGTGCCTCGCGTCCCTGTTCTACCCCGAAGCCCAAAACGACGTGTCCCCAATGGAGTACCACTCGGGGGAGCCGGTTCCCGGAGCGCCGGTGAGCCCGGTCCAACCGCCCGACGACGCGGAGGGTTTCGGCTGGGGCTGACTACCCCAGCCTGACCGCGGTTCCGTAGGCCAGTATCTCCGCGCTGCCCTGCGTAACCATCGACGTGGTGAAGCGTACGTTTACGACGGCGTCCGCACCGAGGTCCTCTGCCTGCTCCTCCATACGACCCGTAGCCTCCTCCCTGGCCCTCGTCATGAGGCCCGTGTAGGCCCTGAGCTCGCCGCCGAGGAGGTTGCGCAGGGCCTGCGTCAGGTCCCTGCCCACGTTCCTTGCCCTTATCGTGTTGCCACGGACGAGGCCGAGGTTCTCCACGATTTCCCTTCCATGCACGGTCTCGGTGCTGGTGACCAACATCCGGGGTACATATGTTAACTGCGCAGTTAAAGCTGAAGGGATACCCGCGGTTCAGAGGCACCTCCTCGTAGCGGTCGATCTAGGGCCGGCCCTCGACTTCCCTCCGACCGCCCACGCTCCGGCACGACTGGGTCGCGCGTAGAGGGGCGAGGCCCGGTGCAGAGCCGCCCATCCGTCCACCAAATCGCTCTTAAGGAGGGTGTGTCTCTCCGTCGAAGCCGGAGTCGGGCAATCCGATGATGTATCTACCGTCGGCCCGTAATAGACACGTGAGCGAAGAAACCGGGCGAAGGAATCTCCGGATGCCCCACGGCGACGAGATGTTCGGCATCGTTACGCGACACGACGGCGGAAACCACGTCAGGGTCCTCTGCGAGGACGGAAAGAACCGTATGGGTCGGATTCCCGGCCGCATGAAGTACCGGGTCTGGATAGAGAAGGACGACCTGGTCCTTGTCGAGCCCTGGGAGTGGAACGAGGACAAGGCCAACATCGAGTGGAGGTACAGGGGCCGGGACGCAGACCAGCTGCGCCGAGAGGGACACATCGAAGAGGTCCTCTCGACGGCGTAGGCGCCTCGGCGCGCCCGGACCAGAGGGGAAGCCGGATGCCCGGACACAGCTGGCCTGTTGAGCACCTCATGTACATGGGCCAGCCGAGATTTGAACTCGGGTCCGACGGCCCCGAACCGCCGAGGATGCCAGACTACCCCACCGGCCCAGCGCCGGTTACTTGGGAACGGTTCTACTAATCATTACCGGAGGGAGGAGGGTCCGGGTCGGCTACGGCGTCGAGAGCGGGTACGCGGCGGGTTCATTGCCCGGGCTGGGTTCGGCCCCCTGCCCGGGGCAAAGAAAGATATTGCAGCCCATCCAGTTCATAGACCGTGTACAGGGACCCGAAGGTCAAGCTGAGGAAGGACGTACCCTTGAAGGAGGGGCTAGTGTTCGCCGCTCTCGTACTGCTGGCACTTGCGGCGCTTCAGACAGTGGCGCTCTACCTGTACCTCTAGCGGGTGCACCTCCCGCAGGAGCCGACAGCTCCGAGCGGCCCGTAGAGGGCGAGGCCCTGTGCGAGTTCGGTGGAAGTTCAAACCGGCCCCCGGGTGCTCACCCGGGCGGGGGCTCAGTCCCAGAACCCGTGCGTCCTCGCGTAGTTCCTCTCCCTGTCCAGGATTCGGCGGTAGAACTCCCACTCGTCGGCGTCGGGTTTCTTCAGCACGCGTGAGGCGTTGGTGGGGCCGACGCCCCGTGCGGCGAGGGCGATTACTGCGCGCCTGCCGCTGGAGAGTACCAGATTAGCGTTCTGGTAGACCCGCTGGACCCTCCTCTCCTCGTCACGCGTAGAGGGGCCCCTCCTGACCAGGTCGACCTCGTCGTCCTCCCACGGCTTCAGGGCGGCGACGAGCCCGGACTCGCAGAGCGGGCACTCAGGCCGCTCGTCCACGCGCCCGACCCGGCGCCGGGACGTCCACTCGCGGCAGTTCAGGCAGAACAGGATTACGCGGTCGTTCATTATCCGCTTCCTCAGGGCCTTCAGTATGGAGAGGTCGGGCTTTCCGGCCTCCACCATCCCCGACGCCGTGTCCTGCGGGGTTCCGAGGGCGGAGGGCCTGGAGACCTCGATACGCACCTCGCCACTTCCGACGAGGCGCAGGGCGCGCTCGGCGCCCCGGACGTCGAGACGCTCCTCCATTATCTCGCGCAGGGCCTCCCGCTCCATCGGGGTGCCGGAGTAGGTCTCCGCCATCCGCTTGAGGGAGAACGGCCCCCTGTCCGCGTCCTTCGAGACGGCCCCGAAGCGCCTGGCGACGTGCAGCAGGACCCAGCGGTACAGGGAGGAGTTCCTGACGCTCGCGGACAGCAGCGGCTCCACGCTCTCCGGCTCCAGCCCGTCCAGCAGGTCACTGACCCGCGCCGCCGGTACCCTCACGGGCGGGTTTAGAACTATCCTGTACGCCCCGGCCTCCAGCGCCACGGAGGAGCCGAGGCGTGCCGCGAGCAGCGCGCTCACCACGCGCCCGAGGGCCTCGTTGACGCGGTGCCCGAAGCAGCTGTTGATGACGACCTCGTCGCCGTGGCTTTCGACCGTGACCAGGTCGTCTCCGGGCACCGGGGAACCCTCGTCCAGCTGTCCCTCCACGGCGTCGACGAGGACGGAGGCCGTCTCGTGGTCCGTCGGGAAGACCCCGGCCAGGTGGTCGCGCGGGTCCCCGCCCGAGAGGAGGCGCTCCGCGACCTCCCTCCTCAGGCGGCCTACGCCGCGGGCCACGTCCCAGGGCACCGGTATCTCCTCTCCGACCCAGCTCGGCACGGCCCCGGTGGGGTCGCTCAGCGGTTCGACCGTCACGCTCTCCCCCCCTACCTCCAGAACCCGCCACGTCTCGCCGCGGCAGATGAAGGCGGCGCCGGGTTCGAGGAAACCGGTCACGAAGACCTCGTCCAGGGTCCCCACCCGGGAGCCCGACACCCTGTCCTCCACCGTGAACGTCTTCTCGTCCGGTATGGTGGAGAGGTTCCTGTAGAAGTAGCTGTACGCCTTGCCCGTCTGCTTCAGGCCGTTCCGGGAGACTATCCTGTTCTGCCGCAGCTGGTCTATCACGTCCTCCAGTTCGCCCCGGTCGAGGCCCCTGTAGGGCCGGGCCCTGCCGAATGCGGCGTGGAGCTCGCCGGGGGTGGTCTCTCCTCCGAGGAGGGAGCCGCAGACCTGGTTCGCCAGCACGTCCAGTGCGTACCCCGGCGTCTCGACGTCCTCTGCCTCTCCCGAGAGCGCCATTCCGGAGATGACGAGGGCCTCCGCGACCTCGTCGGGAGTCGACGCGATGACGGTGCCGCGTGCGGTTCCTGCACGGGTGTGTCCGGAGCGGCCGACCCGCTGCAGGAGCCTGGATGCCTGCCTGGGCGACATGTACTGCACGACCCGGTCGACGTGGCCGACGTCTATCCCGAGCTCGAGAGAGCTCGTGCAGATGAGTCCGTCGAGGTCGCCGGACTTGAAGCGGTCCTCCACGTCTACGCGGGCCTCCCTGGAGAGGGAGCCGTGGTGCACCTCCAGGTCCACCCCCAGCTCTCCGCGGTACCGCTTGAAGCGGGAGGCCAGCACCTCGGCGAACTGCCTCGTGTTCACGAAGACGAGGGCCGCATCGGACCCGGCTACCGCGGACGCTATCTCGCGGACGTGCGCGGCCTGCTCGTCCGTCAGGCCACTCAGCCCCGGCCCGCCGGGCGACCTGACCTCGAGCTCCACGTCCTTCGTCTCGTCCGCCTCCATGACCCTCACCTCCTCTTCGCCCCCGATGAACTCCGCGACCTCCCCCGGGTTACCGACGGTGGCGGAGAGCCCCACCCTGGTGAACGGCCCCGCGAGGTCCCTCAGCCGCTCCAGGGCCAGCGACAGCTGGACCCCCCGCTTCGACGCCGCGAGCTCGTGCACCTCGTCGACGACCACGTACCCAACGTTCGAGAGGTGGCTCCGCATCCTGCTGCCCGTAAGGATCGCCTGAAGGGTCTCCGGCGTCGTTATCATGAGGTGCGGCGGGTCCAGTGCCTGCCTCCTCCTGCGGCTCCGGGGTGTGTCGCCGTGCCTCACCTCTATGTCCAACCCCAGTCGGTCGCCCCAGTCGTCCAGCCGCTCCATCAGGTCGCGGTTCAGGGCCCGCAGGGGAGTTACGTACAGGGCCCCTATCCTCCGGTCGTCCGAAATCAGGGAATCCATCACGGGCAGGACGGCGGCCTCGGTCTTGCCGCTTCCCGTCGGGCTTATCAGGAGGACGTTCTCCCCCGAGAGCACCGCGGGTATGGAGAGGCTCTGCGGCGGCGTGGGTTCCGAGAACCCCATCTCGTGAAGGCTCTCCCGCACCTCGCCGGACAGCATGTCGAAGACGCCGCCGATCACCTCCCCACCTCCATCTCGCCCAGAAAGGTCCCGTCCAGGAGGGTTGCCTCCGGCACTCCGGGGTAACTGAGGGGACCCAGAAGGCCCTCCTCCGCGACGTCCGCGCCTCCCCACTCCTCGAAGGCCGGCATGACCACGACCTCCCTCTCTCCACGGAACCTGAGCCACGCCCTCCTGGATACCGAGGCGCCGTTGCTCTCCCTGAATACGGCGCGGGGATGCGTGTGGCCGACCAGGAGCGTCTCTGCGTCGAGCACGTCTCCCGAGGGAGTGCAGTGCCCGTGCAGCACCCCCACGTCGCCGACGAGGACCCCTCCAGGGTCGACGAGCTCCACGTCGGGGGGCAGGTATCCGTCTATCCCGCCGTCGTGGTTACCCGGAACGAGCGTTACCTCTGCAGAGGACGTGAGGCTGCCAAGGATACAGGATAGCTCCGTCGCCTCCCTCCTGCTCGTGAACGGCACGTTGTGCTTCGCGTCCCCGGCCAGCACCACCCGGCCGGCACCGGTTAGGTCCAAAATTTCGAGGAGACACCGCTCCTTCCGGGCCGCACGGCTCGGCACCTCCACCCCCCTCCTGGCCAGCTCGACCTCCAGACCGACGTGCAGGTCCGCCACCACGAGGGCGTCGTCCACGAGGGCCGCTGCGCGTCCGATGACGGGCTCGATGTCCACGGTTCAAGAGTCGTCGCGGAGGGACAAAAATATCGAGCCGGTACGGTCCAGGTTACGGTAATCTAACGGCAAGTGTTTTTCCGGGCTGCGGAAAATCTCTCGTAGTGGGATTCGCTCTGCAACCGGACGACCTGTCTCCCGCCGGAGAACCGTCCACCGGAGCCTCGACTGAATCCCGGGTCAGTCTCGGGACGGGTTCCGGTGGGGTAGCCGTGCCCGTGGATGCTGCCTGTGCAGAGGTCGATGGCCACGGCAGCGATGGCCCGGACGGGGCCGTCGAGCCGTCAGGTAAGGTGGGGGCACGGGTCCGGCGGGACGTGTTTGTCAAAATCAACTGCGCCGCGACCGTCGACGGAAAGCTGGCAACTTTCGAGAGGGCGCAGGTGCGCATATCGAGCGACGAGGACATGGAAAGGGTCCACGGGCTTCGGTCCAGGTTTGACGCCATCGCGGTAGGCATAGGCACGGTCCTCGCCGACGACCCAAAACTGACCTCGAAGACCGGCAGAGACCCGCTGCGGGTCATCGTGGACAGCAAGGCCAGGACCCCAGTCGACGCCGAGGCCCTGAACTCGGGAGGGCCCGGCGTAATCGTGGCGGCCTCCGGGGGGGCGCGGAGTGAACGCGTCGAGGCCCTCGAGGCCGCCGGAGCGGAGGTCCTGAGGGCGGGGCATGGGACGACCGACCTGAAGCTCCTCCTCGACGCGCTGCGGGAGCGCGAGGTTTCCTCGCTGCTCGTCGAGGGGGGCGGGGAGCTGAACTGGGGCTTTTTGGAGGAGGGGCTGGTGGACGTGATGACCGTCTTCACCGGCGGGATGGTTTTCGGTGGCTCCACGGCCCCGACGGTGGTCGACGGCCCGGGGTTCGCCGAGGGGGACGGATCGAAACTGGAGCTCGTCTCCACGAAGGTTCTGGGTGGGGGCGTGCTCTCCGAGTGGAGGGTTCTAGATGGATAGCCCGAACACCCTGCAGCTGTCAGAGAGGGAGCTCGAGGAGATCGGGCCAGGGAGAACGGTCGAGGGGGTCTCCCGCACCAGAAAGGCCTCCTTTCAAAGGCTCGATATGCAGAGGGACGCTGACTCGATATCTATAACCCCAGGTAAAATCAGGCTGACCATAGATGATCCGTCGAGGGAGGAGGTCCTTTCCCTGCTCGAGAGAGTGGCAGAAATCGACCTCAACGCTCACCACGAGATGAGGCTGAATGAACGGTACGAAAACATCGAGGACTACGAGCGGGACGGCTACGTCCTCGCCTCTTACGCAAAAATCAAGGGAGGGCTCTACCGTGTGGTTTTCCAGGTGCCCTTCCACAGCGAGAACGCACTCAGGAGGTTCGCGGAGGAGCTGCCGGAGACCGACTTCGAGGAATCCGTGTTCTGGGAGGGTAACGACGCGCGTATAGCACAGACCGTTGACGTCTTCTCTAACGAGGGGTGGAGCCTCACCGATGCCGTGCTGGATGTCGACAGGGAGGTCTGTCGCGGAACGAAGAGGGGCCGGGAGGCCAGGGACACGTTCGAAAAAATTCTATCGGAGGAATGAAGTTGTCGAGAGCGCTGGAGGCGATGGGTATCATAGCGAGGTCGGTGGAGAAGGTAAGCAGGGATATCGACGAGGAGGAGGTCGAGGGGTTCGTGGACTCGCTCCTGGAGGCCGAGAGCGTTTTCCTCATGGGGGCGGGCAGGTCCGGGTTGGTGGCCAGGGCGTTCGCCATGAGGTTGATGCACCTCGGTTTCAGCGTACACGTCGTGGGCGAGACGACGACGCCCCTTCACGGGGAGAACGACCTAGTGGTGGCCATCTCGGGCTCCGGCGAGACATCGTCCGTGGCCGAGATGGGCGAAATAGTCGAGGAATCGAGTGGCACCGAGCTGGCCCTTGTAACCGGCAGCCGCTCCTCCACGATAGGCAGGCTCGCTGACCACGTCGTGGAGCTCCCGGGGCTGGACGAGCTCGAGGAGAGGCTGGGCGTGGAGGACATATCGGCCTACGCGCCTCTAGGAACCCTGTTCGAGGAGACGGTTTTCGGCTTCCTCGACGGCGTGGTCTCCCGGCTCATGGAGCGGCAGGGCCAGACGGAGAAGGACCTCGCACTGAGGCACGCCGCGCTCGAATGAGGTTCGCAAGCCGTATGGAGCGGATTAGTCTCTCCGGAATCCGCCGCGTGTTCGAGGCCGCCGGGCCGGACGCCGTCAACCTGGGACTCGGGGAGCCGGACTTCGATACGCCCGCCGAGGTTAAGAGGGCGGCGCGCGATGCGGCTGACGAGGGCTTCACGTCCTACACGGAGAACAGGGGAATCGAGGAGCTGCGGCACCTGGTAGCGGATAGGTACAACGGGCTCTACGGGACCTCCTACGGCGAGGATAACGTCCTGATTACCAGCGGGGCGAGCGAGGCACTTCAACTCGCCATCCAGGCTCTCGTCGACCCGGGAAAGAGCGTGGTATTCACGGACCCGGGGTTCGTGAGCTACGCCAACCTCGCTGCTCTGTCCGGAGGGGTTCCCAGGGCGCTGAGTACCTCGCAGGGCGCCGGATTTGTGCCCGACCCGTCTGTTTACGCGGAGCTCCTTACGGGGGACGAGGCGGTTCTGGTGCTAAACTCCCCCTGCAACCCGACCGGCTCCGTCTATCCGGAGAAGGTCGTCAGGGCGCTGGTTGAGGTCTCCGTGGACTCGGGCGTACCGGTACTTAGCGACGAGGTTTACGACGAGTTCGTATACGACGGAGTGCACGTTACACCCGCGACCTTCGATGACGAGGTGCTCGTGGCGAACTCTTTCTCCAAGAGCTTCGCGATGACCGGATGGCGGCTGGGGTACCTGCTGGGACCCCCCGACGCCATCGAGCAGTGCCTCAGGATTCACCAGTACGTCCAGGCCTGTGCCCCCTCCGTCTCCCAAGCCGGCGGCGTGGCCGCGCTGAGGGAGGCGGAGGGGTTTCCCCGCGAGATGTGGCGCAGGTTTCGGGATAGGAGGGACCTCCTCATAGACGGCCTGAGAGAAAACGGGCTGAGCTGCGTCGAACCGAGGGGGGCGTTCTACGCGTTCCCCGACGTCTCCGGTTACGGTGGAGGGGACAGGGTCGCCGATGCGCTGGCTGGAGAGGGTGTCCTGACCGTTCCGGGGTCGGCGTTCGGCTCCCACGAAGGTAACCTGAGGCTCTCGTACGCCGCCTCCACCGGGGACCTTGAGGCAGCTCTCGGGGTCATGGAGAGGGTGATTCCGGACCTCGGCCGGGAGGTATGAACCGTGCCGAACGGGTTTTACTCCCAATGGTCCCTGGTATGCCTCACCGAGAACCGTAAGGGAGCCCCTGACGGGAGAGCGGGGCGGGACAGTTAAAAAACCGAGTTACCTCAGCTCCAGCCCCAGGCCCCTGAGGGTCGTCCGGACCTCGTCCTCTACGGAGTACGCGTCGTTCCCGTAGAGGATTTCCAGCCGGAGGGTAACGCTCTTGAACCCTTCGGGGACGGGGTCACCGAAGTACTCGTCCAGGGCCTCGGCCCCGCTGACCCCGTCGACGGAAGCCGCCGTCCTCGCGAGGGTGCCCGGATCGGCGTGGTCCCCGGTGACGACGGACACGTCACGCCGCTGCAGGGGGAGGTTCTCCGCCTTCCAAGACTCCACCTCCTCGGGAGGGAGGAGCCTCGCATTTGCCGTTTTCAGCCGGACCTCGCCACCGGTTTCCCTCAGCGTAGCGATCTCCGGCGTGTAGCTCACAAGCCTCCCCACGTGTACGACGCCCGTCCTGGTGTTTAGCAGCCCGATCTCTTCGCCGACGGAGCCCATCAAGGTCTCCCGCTCCTCCACCAGGGTCCCCACGAGCTTGTCGCTTTTTCGCAGCGACGCCGACGTGTCCCCGAAGTGGTTCGACGCTGACCGCATTCTCTCGACGAATTCATCGATTTTCCCGGAGCCACACAGCCCGGCAAGCTCCTCGGCGGCCCGTATCAGGGCCTCCCGGGAGCCCCGGTTCAGGGGGTTGGCGGCCTGTATCTCCGCGTAGAGGTTGGGGTCCTGATCCAGTATTCGCCCCGCAAAGTCTATCATGACCTCGTACACGGGACTCATGAACCTGCGGCTCGCAGAGACGTCGAAGTCCAGCTCCTCCAGGGCGCAGCCGAACGAGACGTAGGAGAAGTGGGTGAGGCCCTGTATCACGCTCATCATCTCGTCGTGCTCCTCGGGCGTCGTTACCTCGACGTGAGCGCCCCTGGACCTCAGCAGGTCCCCCATCCTCTGGGTCCAGTCGCCGTCGTCGACCGGCGTCAGTATGACCGTCTGTCCCCTCAGGCTGTCCGCGGTGGGTCCGAACATGGGGTGGGTCCCGAGCACCTCCACCGGGTCCGGAGCAGCGTCCTCCATTGCCTCGACGGGCTCCGCCTTTACGCTGGTGACGTCGAGGAGCAGGGATCCACCCGACATGTGCGGCCCCACCTCTCTCGCGACCCGCTCCACGGAGCCTATGGGTACAGCGAGCATCACGACGTCGAATTCGCCGGCGTCCTCCGGGGAACAGAGGTCGTAACCCCGGTCCTCGGCCAGGGTGCGGGCTGACGCCAGGTCTACGTCGTGTATCGAGACGTCGAAGTCGCGGCCCAGCTCCCTGGCGAACCATCTCCCCATCTCGCCGGCCCCACCCACCACGAGGAGTTTCACTCCAGCTCCCCCCTTACCGCCCGCTCCATAACCTCCAGGGGGGGTTCCTTGCCGGTCCAGACGCGAAGGGACTCTGCGCCCTGATGGACCAGCATCCCCACGCCGTCGATCGGCTTCGCTCCGGCGGCCTCGGCCTCCTGGAGCAGCCTCGTCCTCACGGGGCGGTACACGGCGTCGAAGACGTAGGAGGCACCCCTGAGGTCCTCCCTGTCCAGGAGGGATTCGTCCGTCCCCATTCCCACGGACGTGGCGTTCACCACCAGGTCGAAGTTCCCGACGGTCCCCTTCTCGTCGAGAGACTCGTAATCGGCGCCGGCGCCGAGGGAGCGCGCGAGCGCGGCCAGCTCCGCCGCCCTCGCCACGGTCCGGTTCATAACCGTGATTTGGCAGCCCTCGCGTGCGAGGGCCGTCACTATGGCCCTCGCGGCTCCGCCGGCCCCTATAACTGCTGTCCTCGCGCCCCCGAGGTCGTCGATTTCGGCGAGCAGCGCCCGCCTGGCCCCCTCCGCATCCGTGTTGTGGCCGAACACGTTCCCGTCGTCGAACTGCAGCGTGTTGACGGCCCCGATCACCTCGGCGTCGTCGCTCAGCGATTCGCAGTGCTCCATCACGGCCAGCTTGTGGGGAATCGTGACGTTGAGACCGCCGAACCCGAGGGCCGTGGCCCCCTCAACCGCGGGCCCTACGTTCTCCACCCAGAATGCGTGGTACCTCGCCTCCGTGTCGAGCTCCCCGAAGGCGGCGTTGTGCATCGCCGGCGATAGGCTGTGCTCCACCGGGTTCCCTATCACTCCGAAGACGCTTTCGGTCACTCGAAACCCCCTTCGGGGCTTTTCTGCGAAGGGGTCAAACTCGTCATGACAGGAGCCCCAGGAGCCTGAGTCCCTCCTTCGTTTCCTCGACGGAGAGCTGGCCGGGTGCGACGGGTTCTCCCGTAGCGGCGTACGTCAGGCTCGAGCCGTACATCGGTGCCACGATGCGGGAGTTGCTGCCGATTTCACCCATGGCGAGGGACGAGACGGGGCCGCCGAGAGTCTCCCTGGCATCCAGCGTCGCCTCGAGAAGCGTCAGTACGTCGCGACGGCTCCTCGGGGTAACGGCCACCTTGGCGATATCGCCGACGTCCAGGGCCTGCTCCATGACGTACGTCAGCTCCTCCCTGCTGGAGGTTTCGGAGAAGTCGTGAAACGACACGATTAACGGTGTGCCGAGTTCCCTCGCCTTCTTCCGGACCCGCCGCCTGCTCTCCTCCTCGGCCTCCAGCTCGATGTCGACCGCGTCGACGTGCTCCATCAGACCCTCTATGCGCTCGATTCTGTCCTCCTCGTCGCCCCTGTATTCTCCTCCATCGGACTCCCACCGCACTGTGAGCAGCAGCGGTTCCTCGACTTCGGAGGCCGCCAGCAGCCGCTCCAGCTCCGGGTCCCCCGGGTCGTCCAGCGTATCGACCCTGAGCTCCACGATGTCCGCCCCCGTGTCCGCCGCCTTCTCCACCATCTCGCCGGGCTCCGGGGACGCGACCGAGGCGCAGACCAGGGGCCGCTCGCCGACGGTCAGCGGCCCCAGCTCGACCGTCGAGACGCTGCCCTTCAGACCTAGTTCCGGGTCCATAGTTACTTCTCTATGATGGACTCCTCTATCTGTTTTCCGAAGTGTCGACCTCCGCTCTCCACGTGTACGAGGACCTCGTCGCCCGGCTCCATCTCTGCCACGCTCAGCGGCTTTCCGTCGGGGGTGACCAGGCGTATCGTTTCCGCGTTCTGCAGTATGAGGGATATCTCCTCACCGTCGCTCTCGGCCTCCACCAGAAGCATGGGGCGTTTCTCGATTTTGACTCTCCCGACCACGCCCACCCGGACGTCTCCACCCGAGTCCACCACGGCGACCGGGTCCCCCGACTCCAGTTCGCTGAGGTACTCAGTCCTCCCGCCGGGCAGCCTGACGTAGGCGTGTACGCCGCCGGCGTTGACGCGGAACGGCCTAGGGTCGACGTACGGCGTCTCGATCGATTCGCTGTGGACGAGAAACATTCCTGAGCTGCTGTTCCCGACCAGCATGCCCTCCCCCTCCTCCATCAGGTTGGTCGTATCTATGCACACCCTGTCACCCATACCGACGGGCTCGACCCCGGTTATCTCAGCGACGGCGAGCCCCGCGGACTCGGCCTCGGCCTCCTCCCTCACCCGGGCCGCACTCTTGACCTCGTCAGGCGAGTCGGTCATCAGGAGAGCTTCATCGGCCCCGGCCTCCAGGGTCTCCAGAGCGACCTTAACTTCCTCAGCGGAGTCTGCTCCCGCCACGAGCTCGACGGCCTCGGTCTGGAGTTCCGATATCAGGTTCTCCAGGGGTATCACCTTCCAGTCACTGCCGATCACCACGAGCGTGCCCACGCGTCGAGCCGCCTCCGCCGCGAGGTTCTCCCGCTCTTTGCTCTCTATCTCCACCAGTGCCGCGTCGTGGCTCCCCGGGCCGTCCAGGTCGTCCTCGGAATCCAGACGGGCCACCCGTATATCCGCGTCGCCACCGGGAGAGGCCACGCCGATGTCGCCCAGCTCCCTTATGAGGTCCTCCTCCCCCTCGTTCACCATAACGGCGTCGAAGCCGGATTCCAGTGCCGTGGTTATCAGGGCCTTTCTCTCCTCCCAGGATTCTCCGATTGGCTTCAGCCAGAGCCGCTTCAATCGAACACCCCCATCGCCTCTTCGAGGGTTGCGCTCTCGTGAACGATCGAGTGGAGGGCTCCCACCATGGCCGCCGGGTTCTCGTGCTGGAACGTGTTTCGGCCTATTGCGACCCCGGCCGCACCTGTCGAGACGGCGTCCCTCACGTCCCGCAGCAGCTCCTCCGTGGTCTCGGCCTTGGGCCCCCCGGCTATGATCACCGGTACGGGGCACCCGTCGATCACGTGTCTGAAGCTCTCCGGCTGTCCGGTGTAGTTGGTCTTGACAACGTCTGCGCCGAGTTCTGCTCCCGCCCTGGCGGCGTGTGAGACGTGTTCAGCGGCGTGCTGGTCCCCGATTTTGTCGCCGCGGGGATACATCATGGCCAGGAGGGGCATCCCAAGGCTCTCGCAGCTCTCCGCCACGCCTCCCAGCTTCTCGAGCTGCCGGGGCTCCGTGTCGCTTCCGACGTTGACGTGGACAGAGACGGCGTCGGCACCCATGCGGAGGGCCTCCGCGACAGTGCAGACCTGCACCTTGTTGTTGGGGTCTGGCCCCAGTGACGTCGAGGCCGAAAGGTGTATGATGAGTCCCACGTCCCGTCCGTAGCCCCGGTGGCCGTGCCGAACCATGCCCTTCTGCATAAGCACTGCGTCCGCACCGCCATCGGCCACGCGGTTCACCGTGTCGGCCAGGTCCACCAGGCCCTCTATCGGCCCGGAGGAGATGCCGTGGTCCATAGGTACCACTACCATGCGGCCTCTTTCCCTGTCCATGATCCTTTCCAGCCGGACGTGCTTGCCCACCTCGCTCATGCAACCACCATGTAAGTGTGGCACACTGTTACACTACCTCCTTATAAACCTGTCGCGTCGCCCATCGGTCAGAAGTGCGGGGGCACAGCGCGGTGAAAAAGAGGGGACCGTACACCCCGTCGCGGCCCGGAACCGGACGAGGGGCCGGTGGATAAAGGGGCGACGGACGGTCGGGTTGCAAGGGGCGGCCAGCCCGGACGCCCTACCAGAACCCCCCGGCGAGGAGGTTCGCTGTCTTGTCGTCCGTTCCCTGCCTCACGCGGTCTATCCTGACCCTGTAGCTGCCGTCGTCGAGCTCCTCGGGCTCCCTGAAGATGGCGTCGACGCCTGTGGAGCGGAGGTGTCGCTCGAATTCCTCGACCACGGAGAGGTCGAAGACTCTCACAGAGACGGGTTCGAGTATCCTCTCCCCCTTACGCCCGGCCACCGCGGTCTCGGCGAGTGGCTCCAGTATGGCCCTGCCGAGCCTGTTCGCCCTCTCGTCCATGTCCGCTTCGAACTCCACTGCCTGGAATCCCTCCCTGACCGCACGTGGGTATATGAAGTCGGCGCCGTACTCCTGGAAGTAGCGGAATGCGTACCTGAGGTCCTTGCAGTTTCCGCTGGAGGTGGTATACTTCACCGGATCCAGGTCCATCGCGGGGTCCTTCATAACCACGCCCTCCCTGCCCCTCGAGTCGAGGTCCTCGACGATTTCCCGGATTTCGTCCGTTTCGCCGGCCCCCACCCTCGCGAGTTCCCGCACCCCGGACAGGCCGTATCCCTCGACGAGTTCCCTCCTCTCGTCGACCGGCAGGGGCTCGTTGCTCCCCTTCCGCCTCACGTCGAACACGAAGAACTGCACGGACTCTACGCCGTAGGCGTCGGAGACGACGTAGGGGTTGTCGGGACCCACCATCTCGCCACAGATTACCAGTTCCGGGAGGTCGCTAAAGGCCTCCTCACCCATCAGTCGATGGACCCAGTGCTCGGTGTAGGGGCACCTGACGCCCCCGCGGGTGAGGGCGACCGTTTCGGACCCCGCCCTGGCTATCCGGACGTTGTAGCCGTTCATCTTCTCCTCGACGACGACCTCGCCCTCGAAGCGGTTCGGGACCCCGGGGTCGAGCATGAGGATTCTCCGTATCTTCGGGAAGCCACGCACCACGTCGCCGGCCTCCTCGAAGTAAGCGGTGCCGCGCTCCTTTCCGGCAACGGACTTTTTGAAGCGGAGGTAGCCGTCCCTCTCGGCCACGGTCCCGCGTTCCAGCAGACCCTCCAGCCTGAAGAGGGGGAGGCTCAGCGCCTCGGCTGCCTCCTCCACCGTCATACGAGGAGCTTGATTATGTAGCTGCGCGTGACCATGCCCGACAGGTCGCCGTCGCGGTCCAGCACCGGCAGGCCGCCGACATCGTTCTCCAGGAGCAGGTCCCGCGCATCTCTGACAGGGTCGGAGTCCCTGCAGCTGGTCATGTCGGTGGACATCACGTCCTCGACGAGTATGTTGCGGACCCTGGTATCCTGCTGGTCCCCCGGCACCAGGTCCCGGAAGCTCTTCATCGTCTTCGCCACGTCGGTCTCGGTGAGCATGCCGACGAGCCGCCCGCTCTCCACCACCGGAAGGCGCCACACGTCGTTATCCAGCATGAGTTGCCGTGCGTGCACCAGCCGGTCGTCGGGGCTCAGGCTCATCGCTGCCTCCATGACGCTCGAGACCGGTTCCCCGGAGTCGACGAGGGCGAGGAGTTCCTCGTCCCTCAGCATGCCCACCATACCCCCGTCCTCGTCAAAGACCGGAAGCGTACCGACACCCATCTCCGTCAATCTCTTGGCCCCCTCCGAAACGTCGTCGTTCCAGGAGAGGGGTTCGTCTATTCCCCGCGTGGCGGTGGCCACGTGGAGGGCTGAAGCCGGAAGGTCCCTCTTCTTCACGGAGCCCAGTTCGATGCCCAGGTCCCTGTAACCGGTCACTCCTACCGGTTCCCCCGAGGAGGTTACGACTATCCACGACGAACCCGCCTTCTCCATCCGGTCTATGGCGTGAGAGAGGTGGTCGCTCTTGTCCACCGTGAGCGGCTCCACCATTAGCTCCCTGACCTTCACGACCCTTCCTCCGCTACGGCCCTCACGATGTCCGTTTTCGTCACTATCCCCACCATGTCGTCGTGCCCCAGCACCGGCAGGCCGCTTACCCCCCTCTCGAGCATCAACTTGGCTGCATCGGTCGCCGAGAAATTCATGTCGACGCTGGTCACGTCCTCGGTCATCACGTCCTCGGCGACGAGGTTCACCCTGACGACCGAGCGGAGCCTCTTCTCGCCCCCTTTCTCCACTTTTCGCGTCATCTTTACGTCCTTCTCACGCATGCCGCTCGCGGCCTCCCCGAACTCCGTGAACGCGAGGTCGCTCCTCGTGATAATCCCGACGGGGAAGCCGTTGTCCTCCTTGACCACCACCCTGTGGATTCCGTTCTCCCTCATCTCTTTCACGACGTGGTTTATGGAGCTGTGCCTGTGGACTCCAGTCACGCCCGACGTGTAGATGTCGTTCACCTTCAGGCCGCTGCCGCTCTCTGAAAAGTGTCGCGTAAGGTCGTGCTTCGTGACGATTCCGGTGAGTGACCCTTCACCGTCCACCACCGGGAGGCCGCTCACGCCCTCATCGAGCATTTTGTGCGCCACCTCCCGCATCCCCGTACCCGGCCTCGTGGTGACGACGCGTCCCGCCATGTAGCGGGAGACCCTCTGTGAGTCGATGGATCGCCTTAGCCTCGGTGGCTCGTTCCGGGCGTTACCCTCCGCTATGTCGTTCTTAGTTATGACGCCCACCGGGGTGTCGGTGTCCTCCTCCACGACGACGAGGCGGCCGACGTCCCTGCTGAGCATGGTCATGCGGGCGTGGGAGACCGTGTCCTCAGGACCTACCACGTACACCGGCGTGGTCATTACGTCCAGCACAGTAGCCATCTCACTCACCCGTGAGTGCCCGGAGGAAGTCCCTCTCCGTGATGATTCCCCGTAGCCCTTCGTCGCCAAGCACCGGCAGAGAACCGATTCCCCTCTCCGTCATAAGGTTAACAGCGTCACCGAGCGGAGTGCTTCTCTCCACCGTGACCACCTCCCCCGACATGATTTCTGTGACAGGCAGACCGAAGGACTCCTCGGAGTCCCCCGTGACGAGGCGTTTCAGCGCCCTTCCGGAGCCGAGATACCTGACCACGTCGGTCGAGGTGACCATGCCTATCAACAGGCCGTCCCTCACGATTGGGAGCCTCCTGAAGCCGTTGCCCACCATGGTTACGGCGGCTTCGCGTATAGTCCTGCCGGGGTTTGCGGATATAACGTTCTCGGTCATGTATTCCTCGACGGGCGAAGGGATGTAAGCCTCGGAAAGGAGCCAGACGAAGTCCCTCTCCGTAACGATGGCCTTTACCCTCCCCCCCTGGTCCACGACGGGGACGCCTCCTATGTTTCTGGCAAACATCTCGGCCAGTACGTCCTTCAGACTGCTGTCCTCGCCCACGGCGAACACGTCGTTCATGATTTCGCTGACAGACTCGTTGACGGCGGAGAGCAGGTTTCCACCGTGCCTCTCCTCGACCAGCAGGTACCGCTCACCTCCGCCGCAGAAGTCCACGATGTCGAACGACGTAAGGATTCCCTCCAGCCTGCCGGTACCCGGGTCCGCCACCGGTATGCGGCGGAAGCCGTATCTCGCCATCGTCTTGGCCGCACCCATTATCGTCATGCTCGGCGGAACGGTTACGACCTCGCGGTTTCCTATCGCACCTATCCGCCCCTCGTCCTCGGATAGACGGGTCTTGAGCTCCGCCGGCCCCCTGTCGAGTGCCTGCTTCACCATCTTCGGGTCTTTCCTCCCTCCTGAATAATTCCTCGACAACCTCAATCACCCATAACTGCCGCGATAACGTCGTACCTGTCTATTATGCCGGCGACCTTTTCGCCCTCCAGGACCGGGAGCCTCCCTACGGAGTGTTTCCTCATCTTCTCCGCAGCTCTATCGACACTGTCGCCCGTTTCTGCAGTTACGACCGGCGTCGACATTATGTTCTCCACGGGCACGCTCTCCCTCGCATTTTCGCCCGTGCGGCTCTCCCTCTTCACCCGGACGTGGCCCTCCCTTATGACGTCGCTAGCCGTGACCATCCCCACGAGCCTGCCCCCCTTGACCACCGGGTACCCGGTGTACCCCGACTCCATCATGTTCAGCCACACCTTCGACAACGGCTCCGAGGCCTCGCAACACCTCACCTCGGAAGACATGTTGCTCCCAACGTCCTCCCCGGAGGCGCCGACCTCCAGGGACTCGAAGACGGACGAGAGCCGGAGAGCACCGACGTACCCCCCTTCGCCGGTTACCGGGATCAGGTCCAGGTCCTTGCGCACCATCTCCCGGGCAGCGTCCTCCACCGAGCTGTCCGCCGCCACGCCGGCGAGGTCCTCGAGGTATCCGGCCACGGTGACGTTGCTCTTCGTGGACGTGACGCTGAGGATGGCTCCCTGCCGGACCACTCCCGCCACCCCACCGTCGCTGTCGATTACGGGTAGCTCGTGCACCTTCTCCTCACGCATTAACTTTCTCGCCCTCGTCACGAACTCCTCCTGCCCGAGCGCCGGGAATTCCTCCAGTACGTCCGAAACCCTCAACGGCATCAACCCTCTACAGCCCCTCTCCACAGGATTCGCAGACCAGCTGGCCGTCGCTCTCCTGGAGGGACTCCACGAAGGAGCCGCACACGTCACAGATTCCGGACGTCCACTCGGCGGATTCCGCCCCGGGCCTGAACTTCGCAAGCTCCTCGAGTATCTCCGTGACCTCGGGGGCAACCGACAACAGGTCGGTCTGAGTTACGACGCCTATAACCTCGCCTTCCTCTACGACGGGGAACCTCTTGACGCCGTTTTCCCGCATCTTCCTGGCCACCTCGTTGACCTCCCTGTCGGGGTCGATCCCGATCAGGGGCGACGCCATGACCTCCTCCGCCTTCACCCTGTCGACCGGCAGGTTCTTGGCGACGACCTTGCGCACAATGTCCCTCTCGGTCAGTATGCCGACGGCTTCTCTCCCGGACACGACTATGGTGCTACCCACGCCGTTGTCCGCCATTCCGTGGGCCACTTCCTGCACGGTCTCCTCACCCATGCAGGAGACCACGTTTGTGCTCATGATTTCCCTGACCGGCATCTTGGTTTCCATGTGTACCCTCCGAAATAACCAGCCTGGAGAGATGCATAGTTGCTGACTCTGATTCTACAGGCCGTCTCCGTGTCCATACCTTGGCCTCGTCGTCCTAAAAGCGTTTTGCAGGACCTCCCTGCTGCGACAGCTCACACCCCGCCTCCCCTCAGCTCCCGATACGCAGATGGTTCCCCGGGTACTGTATCCTGGTGCCCCTGGCCGTAAAACGGGCACACACAGTAAAGGATTTAAATACGCCGCCCTCATTTAGGTGTGGAGGGGATGGAATGAGAGGTGTAACATGGGCCTTCTGAGCTGGCTCAAGAAGCCGACTCTGTCCAGCTGGATGGATAGCTTCTTCGGCAAACAGAAGGCGTCCATAGGTATTTACGGACCGCCGAACGCGGGTAAGACCACGCTGGCAAATCGCATAGTCAAGGACCTGGCAGGGGAGGAGATGGGGCCCGCCTCGCCGATTCCCCACGAAACCCGTCGAGCGATGAAGCGAGCCGACCTGACCGTTCAGAGCAACGGCGCCTCCCTTCACCTCGACATCGTCGACACGCCCGGAATCGCCACAAAGATAGATTTCGAGGAGTTCGTAACCGACTTCGAGATGAAGGACGAGGAGGCGAAGGACCGTGCCAAGGAGGCCACCGAGGGCGTCATCGAGGCGATAAACTGGATAAACGACTGCGACGCCGTTCTCCTCGTGATGGACTCCACCAAGGACCCCTTCAACCAGGCCAACGTTACCATAATAGGCAACATGGAGGCCAGGAAGCTGCCCCTGCTCATCGTGGCCAACAAGACCGACCAAGACGGCGCTTCTCCCCAGAGAATCATGGACGCCTTTCCGCAGCACCCGGTCGTACAGACGTCGGCCCTCGAGGGCGAAGGAATCGAAGAGCTCTACGAATCCATGATACACCACTTCGGGTGACCGCGATGACAGAAGTACAGCTAAATCTCGTTTCGAAGGACAGGCTCCGCAGCATGGGGAGCATGGAGAAGATCAGGTTCATACTGGACGAGGTCCGGGGCGGAAACGTCGTGGTGCTGGAGAACGGCCTCACGCCGGGAGAGGAGGCCAAGCTCATCGAGATAACAATGACGGAGATATCGCCAGACGACTTCCCCGGGATCGAGATGGAGAGCTACCCCAGCGACGAGGGAAGCAGCCCCAACTTCCTGAAGAAGCTGCTCGGCGGCGACGGAGGGCTGAGGACCAGACTCACGGTGGTGGGTCCGGCCAACCAGGTCCAGACGATACACAAGGACCGAGACGTGATACAGACCCTGGTGAGAGCGGCGTAGATGCCGCACCAGTGCACGGGCTGCGATACCGTCTACCCGAACGGCACCGAGGAAATCCTGTCGGGCTGCCCCGAGTGCGGCTGGAACCGCTTCAGGTACATACTGGAGGAGGACGGCTCAGATAAGGAGGCAGCGGAGCCGGCGGGTGATGGAGGGGGCATCATCGGGGAGCTGGAGAGGGTCCACGAATCCGGCGCCGAGGCGCTTACCCTCAGGGACGGCGACATAGAGTCCGTCAGGGTCCTGGACGAGGGTTCGTACGAGATAAACGTGGCCTCCCTGCTCGAGAAGGAGGAGATCATCCTGTCCATCGGTGAGGCCGGGCGCTACGTCGTACACCTACCCTCCGCCTTCAGGGAAAAGGCGGACGGGTAGTCACTGCCCGTCCCTTCCCCTCTGGCTCCCTCGCACCCGCTGGAGCAGCACGAGTCCCTCGTCGACGAGGGACTCCATCTCTGAAGCGGCGGACTCGATTTTCTCCCTATCGTCCACCGCCACCACCAGCACCGGCATGTCCTCCGACAGCCTCAGGACGTCGAGGGAGTGGATCTCGCCGGCGGCGCCGTACCCGGCCACGCCCCTGAACACGGAGGCACCCGCCACGCCCCTCTCCTGCAGCCTCCTCAGAACTGTCTTCCAGAGCGGCCCACCGTCTCCCCTGTCGGACTCGCCAACGTAGACCTCGAGCCTCAGCATCTCCCTCACGCCCCGCTCACCCCTGAGAGCCGGATCATCAGGGACCCCGCAAGGAGGACCGCCCCGAGGCAGGAGCCGACGTTCAGGGCGACGTTGCCCAGGAAGAGCGCCGCGTCCCCCTCCTCTAGGAGCCTGAACGTCTCGTAGGAAAAGGTGGAGAAAGTGGTGAACGCGGCGAGCACCCCTACGCCCAGCAGGAGCCTCGCCTCGCCGCTCATCACCCCCCCCCCAGGTACATCGAGTCGTACATCACCACGCCTAGAAAAAAGCTCCCCAGGACGTTGACGACCAGGGTCCCGGCGGGTAGACCGCCGAACGTCGTGACGGCGCCGGAGAGCGCGTACCTGAGCACTGCCCCCACAGCGCCACCGAGAGCCACTAGCAGCAGCCGTTTCAACCCTCCTCACCGTAGGCCGCGTTAACCTCGACGTAGCCCGGCGAGAGGTCGCAGCCGTACGCCGTCGCTCCGTACTCTCCTTCCCCTATCGTCGCCTCGATGGCCACCTCGTCGCCCCTCAGTATCCGCCCCGCCTCCCCCTCGTCGAATTCCACCGGACACCCCCGCTCGGCGACGGCGACCTCCCCATCGCCCACGAACTTTATCGAGATGTCGCTCTCGGACAGCGAGGCCCCCGAGTGACCGAGGGCGGAGACCACTCTGCCGAAGTTCGGGTCCCCTCCGAAGAGAGCCGTCTTCACCAGTGGGGACCTGGCCACTGCCCTGGCGGCCCTCCTGGCGTCCATCGGCGTCCCGGCTCCGGATACCCTGACCTCCAGCAGCTTCGTAGCCCCCTCGCCGTCCCGGGCGACCATCCTGGCCAGGGAGGTGCAGACCGACTCCACGGCGCCGAGCAATTCGTCCTCGTCGGCCCCGCCGCTTCTCCCGGTGGACGTGAGAAGGGCGGTGTCGTTGGTGGAGGTCTCTCCGTCCACGGTGACCATGTTGAAGCTGTCCCTGACGGCGCTCCTGAGCAGCCTCTGCAGCGTCGATGCGTCGACGGACGCATCCGTATACAGCAGGGCCAGCATCGTTCCCATCTCCGGCTCGATCATGCCCGCACCCTTCGCGATTCCGCCCACGACGAAGCCGTCCCCCTCCACCGCGGCCTCCTTCGGGAAAGTGTCGGTCGTCATGATGGCCTCCGCGGCGGAGCGGGAGCCCTCAGGGCCGGGAGACGGCCCTACCCTGCCGAAGAGTTTGTCCACCCTCTCCCTGTCCAGCCTCCTCCCGATGATTCCCGTGGACATCACTGCGAAGTTTCCGCCCGGGAGGTCGGCCATCCACTCCGCATCCTCGACGCCCCTCTCTCCCGTGAAGGCGTTTGCGTTCCCGCTGCAGATGATCGTTCCGTCGAGCGGGCCCGAGGCCAACCGCCTTTGAGTAACCTTTACCGGGGCCGCCCTCACCCTGTTGGAGGTGAAGGTCCCGGCCGTGGGGCCGGAGCCCTCCACAAGCGCCACGCCGTACCTCTCGTCCCTGGCGCCGCCGGCGGAAACCCCCTCCACCGCGCACACACCGCCCTCCAGGAGCCTCATCCGACCAGTCCCCTGATTATGTCCTCCCTCGTCACGATGCCCACCACCTCGCCGCCCCTCAGGACGGGCAACCTGTTGATCCTGTGCCGTGTCATGGTTTCCGCTGCATCCTCCACGGTGTCGTTCGGCGATGCCGTCTTCACGCTCTCCGTCATGACGTCCCCGACGTACAGGTCGCCGGACTCCTCGAGCTCGTCCCTCAGTTTCCTCCACCGAATCAGGTTCCTGAGGGGGACCTCCACGAGTTCGAAGGGGCTTGGGAACCAGAGCCCGTAGCCCAGCTCGCCGGTCCTAAGGGCCTTGACGACGTCGCCCTCGCTCAGTACGCCCACCAGGTCGCCGCGCTCCACGACCGGGGCCCCGCTTATACCGTGCCCCCTCAGGGTCTCCGCTGCCTCCCTCAGAGTCATCCCCGGTTCCAGGGCCACCACCTCCGCAGTCATCACGTCGCCTACCCTCATCGCTACACCACCGACCCCGGTGCCTCCAGCCCCGTCCACTCCGGCAGCCCCGCCATCAGGTTCGCGTTCTGAACCGCCGCACCGGACGCCCCTTTCACCAGATTGTCTATGGCGGAGACCACCACGGCCCTTCCCCCGGAGCGCTCGAATCCCCCCACGTGCGCGAAGTTGGAGCCCCTGACGTACCTGGGCTCCGGCACGGTGTCCACGACCCTTACGAAATGGTCGTCCCCGTAGAAATCCTCGTAAGTGCCACGAAGGTCCCCGGGGTCCCCATCGAGGAAGAGGTGTGCCGTCGTCTCTATCCCGCGTAAGGAGGGCACGACGTGGGGCGTAAAGTGGATCCTGGACGACGGTTCTCCGCCGCCAAGCTCCTGCCAGATCTCCGCGAGGTGCCTGTGGTCCGTGAGGGAGTAGGGCCTGACGTTCTCCGCCACACTGCTGTACATCTTTACGGAAGAGGGTGAGGCCCCGGCGCCCGAGATGCCGCTCTTGGAGTCGAAGACTGCTCGCTCGACGACTCCCTCCTCGAAGAGCGGTTTTGCGGCCAGGATCGCCCCGGTCGAGTAGCACCCGGGATTCGCCACGAGGTCCGCCCCTGCTATTTCGTCCCGGTGGAGCTCAGTGAGGCCGTACACCGCGTCGCGCGGGGCCTCGTGCTCCACCCCGTACCACCGCTCGTACGTCTCGGCGGGAAGCCTGTAATCGGCGCTCAGGTCCACGACCCTTCCGCGCTTCAGGAGACCGGGTACGTGCCGCATGGACGCTGTGTGGGGCAACGCCGTAAAGTAGACGGCTGCGTCCGGCAGATCGGCGGGGTCCACGAAGGTCAGCCCCGTATCGAGGCCCGGGAACCTCTCGTCGACCGGCTCCCCTGCCAGGCTCCTGGAGGTCGCGGCGGCCGTCTCGAACTCCGGATGTGTGGACAGGATTCTCAGCAGCTCGAGCCCGGTGAACCCGCTTCCCCCGACGACGGCCACCCTCATCACCCCCTAAATAGGCTGGCCGCCTTAAGGATTTACCGTTACGCTGCACATGAGGGGGGCAGGGAACGGTTCACCGGCAAGAGATTTCCCCGGAGGGACCGATTTCGGTGCGGCTTGTCCCCCGTACCCTCGGCCATGAAGCGTCGCCTCGAGGCTGCCGCATCCACCCTGAGGGGGCAGGACTTCGTTCGCGTGGTGTCACACATCGACGCCGACGGCCTCGCGTCCGCGGCGGTGGCTACCGTGGCACTGGGCAGGGCGGGCGTAAAAAACGACGTGCGGTTCCTGAAACAGCTCGACGACGAGGCCATCCGGGACCTCGAGGAGGTTCCGACGCTTCTGACGGACCTCGGCTCCGCCGCTATCGGGGCAATAGGTGAGTGGCTCGACACCGCCGTCGTGGTGGACCACCACGAGCCCAGGGACGCGGAGGCGGAGAACGTCGTTCACGTCAATCCCCACCTGTTCGGCGTGGATGGCTCCTCGGAGCTGAGTGGCTCCACGGCGACGTACCTCCTGGCGAGGGAAATCGGTGAAAACCGCGACCTCTCCGGCGTGGCGGTCGTGGGGGCGGTCGGAGACGTGCAGGACCGGGATGGGCTCCGGGGGCTCAACCGTCTCGTGCTCCGTGAGGGCGAGGCCGAGGGGGTGCTGGAGGCGAGGAAGGACATCTCCTTCTTCGGCAAGCAGACCCGTCCCGTGCACAAGATGCTGGAGTACGGTGGAGACCCGTACGTGCCGGGCGTCACGGGCAGCGAGAGGGGGGCGCTGGATCTGCTGGACTCTGCGGGCGTCGAACTGAGGGAGGAGGGGGGGTGGAGGCGCTGGATAGACCTCTCCCGAGATGAGAGGAGCAGCGTCGTATCCGCCCTTCTGCGGCGCCTGATGCGGGGCAACAGGGCAGACTCGGCCGAGCGCCTCGTCCGGGAGACCTACGTCCTCCGCGAGGAGGAGGAGGGAACCGAGCTGAGGGACGTCTCCGAGTTCTCCACGCTGCTCAACGCCACGGCCCGCTACGGCCACCCCGGGACCGGGATCGCCGTATGCAGGGGGGACAGGGGCGAGGCGCTGGACGACGCCCGGGACCTCCTCAGGAGGCACCGGAGGAACCTGGTCGAGGGGCTGGAGCTTATCGAGAGCGGCGGCGTAACGCGGCTGGACAACCTTCAGTACTTCCACGCCGGGGACGAGATTCTGGACACGGTGGTGGGCATCGTGGCCGGGATGTCGGTGAACCTCGACGCGGTGGACCGGTCGGCGCCCATCGTGGCCTTTGCGGCCTCCGGTGAGGGGGAGGTGAAGGTGTCGAGCCGCGGCACCGGGTCCCTGGTGCGACGGGGTCTGAACCTGGCGGAATCCATGCGGCTGGCGGCGGAGGCCGTCGGCGGCGCCGGAGGGGGACATGACGTTGCGGCCGGTGCCACCATCCCGGAGGGGCGGGAGGACGACTTCCTGGCGGAGGTCGACCGCATAACTGGGGAGCAACTGGGCTGAGTCGGGCCGGGAGTATGCGAGCGGTTCCGTGAACCGCTTTTGCGGGGAGAGCCCTCCCGTCCACGCGGCAGATCCACCGTCACTCATCCTCACAGCCGCACCCGGTTAGGTTGGTTTTTCACACATTTAACACAACCATTTATTAAGACGTCCGAGCAACTAAGGGACGATGCGTGCCCTGGACCGAATCGGAAGGAGTTCGGCCTCCGACCCGAAGAAGGTGTTCGCCGCCACCGCCGTCGTCATAGTCATCGCCGCGCACCGCCTCACGCAGCACCCCGGAGCCTGCAGAAACCTGCACGGACACCGCTGGAAGCTGGAGGTCCGGATTACCGGCAGAATCGACCCGGACGACGGAATGGTGAAGAGCCTCGGCGAGGGGACACCGCATCGCTCTGCAGAGGGGAAGGGACCCGGTCGACGCATTTGACGGTTGCGAGGGGGCACGCCGAGGCCAGAAGAGGCGGACGCGTCCAACGGAGGCCTCCCGGCTCAGCGCCAGAACCTCTCCACGGCGAGAGCGGTCTCCCCGGGGGAGTCCACGGTACGCATCTCGTCGGAGAAGTCCCCCGGGAGGTGGCGACGCAGGTACCTGTGGGTGACCCTTCTGTCCAGCACCACCACAGGGCCCCTGTCCGTCGCGGAACGGTGGACCCTTCCGCAGGTCTGCAGCATCCGGGTTATGGCCGGCACGAGGTATCCGTAGAGCCTGCCGCGCCCGTCGAACTCGTCGTCGAGGTGCTCTATCAGGGCCCTCCGCTTTTCACTCCAGGGAGGGTAGGGGAAGCCGGCCGCCACGACGCCGGTAAGGAGGTCGCCCTCGTAGTCCACCCCCTCGCTGAGCTTGCCCCCCATGACGCCGAATACCAGCGCGTCGTCTGTCGAGGCGAGCCTCTGCAGGACGGGTTTGACCGGGCCCCCCCTCTCCTCGACGAGGACCTCCCGGCCGGTAGACACCCGGCCCCTGAGGCGGCTCATCATGGAGTAGCTCGTGGCGAAGACCGCGAGGTTACCCTCGTTGGCGTCGCAGACCGCCTCCACGTGTGCGGCCATGTTGCCCATTCCCCGGTCTGTGCGCTCCTTCTTCTTGGACGAGACGTCCCGTGCCACCAACACGACCCTGTTTTCGCGGGGAAAGGGAGACCGGTGCTGCCTCGTCACGGCCCCCGCACTGGTCGTGAGGCCGTGGTAGACGTCCACGGGGGACAGTGTGCCGCTCATGAAGACGGCGGCCCTGCTCTGACTGACGACCGGATCGACTATGGCCCTGCCGTCCAGGTTGCTGAGTTCCAGCGCCGCGTGGCCGTCCTCGATTGAGGCCAGGTGGGCGTACTCCCTCGAAACCTTGCCGCAGAACTCGGAGAGGAAGCCGCCGGTGCGTCCCAGGCTGCTGAACCCGCTGCCATCCTCCTCGAAGCGCTGTCTCCAAACCGATTCCCCGCACTCGTTCAGTATCCTGACTGCCGAGTCCACGGGGGTCGATAGCGCGGCTGCGAGCTCTCCCGGTGAGACCCGCCTGGTTTCGCGGTCGCCGGTCGTCTTTCGGAGATGGGTGTAGTAAGAGCCTATGTCCCTCAGCACGTCGATGGCCTCTTCCTGGCCGTAGTCCTCGGCCTCCCTCACTGACCTGTCGAGGGTTCTCCCGGTGAGTCGGGTGGACAGCAGGGAGCGCGCGAACCCGGGTATGTTGTGGGCCTCGTCGCCTATGATTACGAGGTCGGCCATATCGGCCTCCAGCGAGTTGAGGATCTGGCTCCGGATGGCCGGGTCGAGCAGGTAGTGGTACGTGCCGAGGAAGACGTCGCTCTCGGGCATCGCCAGTTTCAGCGACTCGTAGGGACATATCCCGGAATCGGCTGCGTCCACTGAGAACTGCGTAGGGGACGCGAACCTCGAGCAGGCCGCGATGGCCGACGCCCTGGAGCCCTCCGGGTCGTCGAGTACCGCGCGGAACTCGGGGCAGTACGGGTCCTCTCCCCCCCGCGTGTTCCTCTTCAGGCGGCTGCAGCTCTTGTGGAAGTCTCCGTAGGAGCCCTCCAGCCTTGGGCACATGTCCCGTCTGCTGATGGTGGAAACCGCGACCAGGGAGGGGTCCATTCGCCGGAGCTCCTTTAGGTAGATGCCGAGCTGGCTTCGGGTGCGATACGTTACGAAGAGTCGCCTGCCCTCGTTCAGCAGGGGCATGGCCGCCATGAGGGAGGCGAGGCTCTTGCCGAGGCCACAGGGCGCGTGTGCAAAGTAGGTTTGCCCCATCACGAGGGAGTCGCGGCACTCCTCGGCGAGCTGCAGCTGCTCGTCTCTCCTGTCGTATCCTTCGGGGAGAAGCTCGGAGGGGCCCAAGGTAGGGGTTGTTTGCGCCGAGGAGCCTAACGGATTTCGGACGGGTTGACCGAAACCATTACGGGTCACAAAACTATTCCCGGATAACGCAGAAGGATACACTGAGTTGACAGTGGGAAGAATCCGGAAGACCGTACAATTCGACGCCGCTCACCGACTAATCCTTCACGAGGGGGACTGCAGAAACCTGCACGGACACCGCTGGAAGCTGGAGGTCCGGATTACCGGCAGAATCGACCCGGACGACGGAATGGTGGAGGACTTCGGCGTGGTGAACGACGTGGCGGAGGAGCTCGACCACGCCGTCATCCTGAACGAGGAGGACCCGCTGGTCGACACGCTCGGCGAGACCCCGGACGTTTCAAAGCCCGTTACGATGCCCGGAGACCCGACGAGCGAGAACATCATCGACCACGTCTGGGCCCGGCTGGAGAAGAGGCTTCGAGGGACGGCGTCCCTGCGTCGGATGCGGCTCTACGAGACCCCGGGCAGCTTCGCGGAGCGGGTGGCGAAATGAGGGTATCCGAGATATTCACCTCGATCCAGGGCGAGTCGCGTCGGCAGGGGGAGCGCTGCACCTTCGTGCGTCTGTACGGCTGCGACATGCGCTGCAGCTGGTGCGACACCATGTACGCCGTAGAGGGAAACGGTTACTCCAGGATGGCCATAGGCGAGGCGATCGAAGAGGCGGGTGCGGGAGGTGGTGATTACGTCTGCGTCACTGGGGGTGAACCCCTCCTGAGGGGTGAGGGAAGGTCGCTCGTGAGAGGACTTCTGGATGAGGGATTCGACGTGGACGTGGAGACGAACGGCGCTCACCCGTTCAGCGACCTGAAGGAGTGCGGGGCCAGAATCGTCATGGACGTAAAGACGCCGAGCAGCGGCGAGCAGAGCGACCACTCCCTCCTGGCGGAACTCGGCCCCGCGGACGACGTCAAGTTCGTCATAGGGGACGAGGGGGACCTGGACTACGCCGAGAGGGTGCTTCTGGAGAACCCGACGGAGGCGGATGTCTTCATGCAGCCCAGAGGGGGCCGAGACGGGGGATTGGTCGAGGAACTGGTTGAGAGGAGGGGTCTCGACGTGAAGGTGCAGGTCCAGCTACACAAGGTGAGGGGTCTGCGGTGAGGTCTCGGAGACCGAGGGTCTCACGCGACTCAGAAGATGCCGGAGGTATCCTCGAGTCGGTCGTGCTGGCCTCGGGCGGAATCGACTCGGCCGTGACGCTTGCGGAGGCGGCCGAGGTATCCGGCGAGGTTGCGGTGCTCTTCTTCCGTTACGGCCAGCCCACGGAGAGCCGCGAGGCCCGGTGCGTCGAGGCCCTGGCGGAGCACCACGGATACGGCATGGAGGTCCTGGACCTGACAGACGTGTTCTCGAAGTTTCGCGGCGGACTTACCGACAAATCGGTCGACCTTTCGGTGCACCTGGCAGAGGACGGAGTCGCCGCATCGTACGTCCCGATGAGGAACACCGTTTTTCTCTCAATCGCCGCCGGGGTTGCCGAGAGTCGCGGCGCGAAGCACCTGTGGTTCGGACCAAACGCCGAGGACAGGGACGCCTACGCCGACTGCCGCGACGAGTACGCCTCCGCCATGGAGAGGGCCCTTTGCCTCGGGACGGACCGCGCCGAGTTCACGGTCCACCGCCCCGTCGTCGCGCTCGAGAAACACGAGATAATCCTTAGAGGCGTAGAGTTGGAAGTGCCCCTTGAGCACACGTGGTCCTGCTACCAGGACGGCGACGAACCCTGCGGAGTGTGCGCCTCCTGTGAGGAGCGCGCCGAGGGCTTCGAGCGGGCAGGCGTCGAGGACCCGCTATAACCACCTGAAGCCGAGAGGGTTCTTCTACTCTATTCCCCAGCCGACCGTGGTCCACATCCTCTCGTAGCCGTAGTAGACGCAGAGGTTAACCGCGTTCAGAACCGCAGCGACCTCCAGCGACAGGACCAGCTCCCTGCTGATCAGGAGTGTGACCGTTACCGAGGTGAGGACCATCAGCGCCCTGTACCCCAGGGCCTTCGCAGCGGAGCGTCTCCGTCTATCCATACCGGTAATGCCGGTAGTTCGTTTCGAAGACACCTCACTTTAACTGAAGAAAGCGTGGAAGTTAAGGGGGGGCGGAAACCGTTTTCCGGTACATATTTAGCCGCGCGTGAAGATGACCACGGGCCCCGACAATGTGTGGAATAGCGGGAGTTGTGATGGACGGGGAAGGACCCGTCGGCTCGGTGGCGCTGGACATGCTACGCGGCATACAGCACCGGGGCTACGACTCTGCAGGGGTCGCTGTCTACGGCGGCCTCGACCTGGAGGACGGAGAGTACCTTCTGACCGTCGAGAGTACAGGGGGTAGAGGCATTCTGGAGGAGGTCGTAGGAGAGGGTTTCGAGACCGCTTACGAGGACGGGCGGCGGCGTCCGCGCCATCGCGTCAGAGGAGGTGTCCCTCAGGGCGGCCCTGCCCGAGGACGCCGACATCGACATCCTGGGACCCGGCGAGGTCCGCGCATTCATGAGGAGGGAGGTGGCCGTGGCGTGAAGACGATAGACTGCGGCGAGAACGAGGTGAGGGCCGTGAACCACGAGCTGAAGTCCCTCGACGACGGCGCCTCCGCCGAGATAACGAACCCCGACGGCACCCACTTCCTGTGCGCCGGGCTCCGGAACGGCCTGGACGTCGAGATAGACGGCTCCGCAGGGTACTTCCTCGGCACCATGAACGAGAACGCCCGCGTCGTCGCGGACGGCAACGCCGGCAACCACCCCGGTGACAACATGACCGGCGGCCTCGTCCGGGTGAAGGGGAGCGCCGGAGACGGCGCCGGGCAGGGCATGTACGGCGGCACCCTGGTGGTCGAGGGGGACGCCGGTGCGAGGACGGGCCAGATAATGAAGGGCGGCACCGTAATCGTCGGCGGATTCAGCGACTTCATGACCGGCCTCTACATGATGGGCGGTGAACTCGTGGTACTCGGCGACCTCGGAGACAAGGCCGGTGCCTCCATGATACGCGGAACCATCTACGTCGCCGGAGACGTCGCGTCCCTCGGAAACAACGCCGAACTCGTCGACGTCACGGAGGAGGACGAGCAGCGCCTCGAACAGGTTCTTACGGAGAACGGCTACGAGATGCAGGGCTTCAGGAAGATAGTGCCGATAAGCGACCGGCCGTTCTACGGCGAGGAAGAGGAGGACGTGCCGGAGGGATGACATGTTCAGGGTAGAAATAGACCGCGAGTGGTGCATCGAGTGCGGGAAGTGCGTCGACGCCTGCCCCAGCGACGTACTGCGCAGGGGAAAGAACGAATCCCCCATCGTCGACAGGCCCCACGACTGCCTCGGCTGCCCCCACTGCACCGAGGCCTGCCCCACCAACGTCATCCAGCCCGAGCCCACGGAGGACGAGCACAGGCTCCGCGGCGGCGAACCCGCGGTTTGGGTCTCTCAACCGTACCACGTCGATGCGGAAAAGCTCTGCTTAGCACGCAACGCATTGGCCGAAGACGGTTTGGCTCTAGAAATCGAGAGCCCGGTGAAGTCTTGGTGGCTCCCTGGCGAAACCTACCTACTCACCGTCAGGCCGGTGAAGGGGGTTAAGTAGGTATGGCGACCTTCGAGGTAGGGGACGAGGTGAGGGACCGGGAGGACAGGGACCCCGACGCCGCGGTGGTGGTGAACACCCCGCCCGTTAAGTGTAGGAATTGGAACGCCTACCGCGACGACGGCGGCAACCAGGTGTCGGTGGCCGATGACAACCTTGGCTACGACGCCGCGGCCAACGTCGTCGTCGTAGCGTTCAAGGACGAATTGGAAGGAACCGGGTTCGACGTTGAGCCCGGGAGCCCGGTTAAGATAACGGACCTAAACGACGCCGAGGTAATGAGCTACGCGTTCCCCCCCTGGGCGGCTGCGGAAAATCAAGGACCCAGGGGACGCGCTTAGAGACATCTACGAACACCTGGAGGAAACGGGGTTCGACGCCGAGCTGATGAATGGCTACGTCGAGGTCGAGGGCCTGGGCAGGGACGACACGTACAGAGTGACCGCCGAGGGCGACGTGGAGGGCGACGGCCCCATCAAGGAACATATAGAGGAGGCGCTGAGCGATGTCTAGAGGCCTGGAGAGGGACCGGGAAGGGGCGTGGGCTTTCCACGCCGTCGGGAGCGGCGAGTTCCTGGGGTTCTCGACGGACCCGATGGGTTCCTGTCTCCACCCCACTAAGCGGGAGGCCGAGGACTGCGGGAGGTGCCCGTGACGCTTGGCCTGAAAACCGTGGACGTAGAGCTACCGAGCCGCGTCGAGGAGCACCTGGAGAAGTTCGGGGAATACAACCTGAGAGACCCGCCCCGGGAGCTCCTGGACGCCTTGGAGGTGAAAACCGCCGAGTGGGATAAAAAGGAGAAAGAGACGTTCTTTTTCTTGGACTCCTCCACCGCCACCGTATCGGTGAACAGTAACGAAAGGGCGGGGGTCGGCGCGATGCTGAGGCACCCGGAGGCCGAGATTAAGGAAGTGTTCCTGATCCAGAGCAGTGGCGAGACGTATATCGCAGCTTTGACCGCTGAAATACCGCTTGGGTGCTTGAAAGTGAAGCGGAACCCTAGGAAATCGGGGAATTTGGGGCCGGTGTTCTCCACATGAAGCGGGAACCGGCTCCGAGCCGCTCCTTACCCCAACTTTCGGGGTGCTCCACGGCTCAACGGAAACTGGAAGGAAGCGATTGGTATGATTCTACCTCTCCCCCCTCCCTTCTCGAAGAAATACGTCTCACACGCATTAGAGCACACTTTGAGCGAAAGGGGGGTGAAAACAGTTGATTAAATATATCTTGGTCGCCGCAAACGGCTTCGCCGGGTTCGTCTCGCTGGCGATAGGTGTCGAAACGGGTTCAGCGTTGTTCCTGGCGTTCGGCCTGGCCGCGTTGCTCCTCGGCGCCGGTATCGCGGTTACGTGGAGCGGCTCGACTGCGACGAAGAGGTGAAAAGGATGGCGAGAGGCCGATGCTCAGGCATGAAGACCCCGGCCCCCGGGGGCGGCGACTGGTCAGGCGTCGCGTTGCTAGTTGCCGCTTTCCTGGTCATCGCGGCGCCGTGGATCCTGCTCCCCCGCCCCTTAAACATGATTGTGTCCCTCGGGATCGCGATCGTGGTTGCGGCGGTGTTACTTATGGCGCTTTTTCCCGAAGTCGCCGAGGTCATGGAGGACTTGAACCAAGACGGGGGGCGGCGGTGACGGCGGAGAAATGGGGACCCCCCCCCCTTCATTTGAAATGGTCAAATGGTCAAAAAAGTGTCCAAACGTTTCCGTAAGTCGGTTTTTCGGCCTAATAATTCGGTTACCGTGTTTCCCTCGACTAGGTTAGTTATAAGCGATAACTGAGTTATGTATATATAGATATTTGTTAACCGGCGCTGTTCGATAATTGTTGATGGATGCGGCTTTGCACAAAGGAGGGGTAGCTACACAAGAAAAAACCCAACTGCACAAAAACAGATAGCAGATAGGCTAGAGAATAGATAGATGCCTAGCGATAAAACTCAAAGCCCGATAAGATGTTGTCGGGATGATCATCAAGTAGTCAAGGCGCGATTAAGATCGACTAGTGATGTGAAATAATAGGAAATATTTATATGAGGAGGAACATGATAACATCCAAACGTATCGTATGACGCTCTTGGCATGGGAGAGTGCATATATTGGGCCGAAAGGTTATGGGGAGAAGGCCAGAAGGGAAGGGAAGCCCGACAAAAGTTCCGACAGAAGTTTAACGGAGGAAATATATGAAAGGTAGCCTAATGGAGACCTCTGCCGACATGATAGGCATCACCGACCGAGAGGAGAAAAACGAGGGGGACGAGGATGTGCTCGCGGATGCACTATCCTATATCCACGAGTTCCAAGGCGAGACGTTCGTAATTAAAATTACAGGCAGCGTATTGGAGGATGATGAGACAATAGAGACCCTGGTGGAGGACTTATCCCTTCTCCATGAGAATGGGATAAGGATAATTGTAGTTCACGGTGCCGGTGACAGAATAACTAATGAGATGAAAAGGGCCGGATACGACATAAAGCATATTAATGGTCTAAGAGTCACTCCTGAAGAGGCTGTTGAGAAGGCTGTGTTAACCCCTCTGTCTGTTCTTAATAACCAACTCGTTCACCGCATCAACCGAACCGGTGAAGACGCCGACGCTGTGGGGCAGACCGGCGTTGGTATGTACTTCGGCCATAAGAAATCGCCTGAACTTGGAGCCGTGGGCGAAATTGACGAAGTAGACGACGATTTAGTTGAAGCCTTCCTCGGAGACGGGTATCTACCAGTAATTGGCGCAGTAGCTTTGGATTCAGAGGGGAATCTTCTCAATATTAACTCTGATACCGCTGCTGGAGAGCTAGCTTCAAAAATAAAGGCAGATAAGATGATAGTCGTGACAGATATAAAGGGAGTGCTAGTGAATCCTTCAGATGATAGCACCTTGATCAGCGAGATGAATATAGAAGATTGTAAAAAGGCTGTCAGGGAGAGGTCGGTCTCTGGAGGGATGATTCCCAAACTAAAGTCCTCAATCAAGGCTATAGAGAGAGGAGTGGGTAGCGTCCATATCATAGAAGGTAAAGAGCACGCAATTATTGGAGAACTCCTCACAGATGATGGAACAGGAACAATGATAAGTGACTGAATAATGGAAAGTTCCCCCTCCCTAAGTTGAGGGGGGAGGTATTAAAAAGCCTTCAAGCTTATTACCGCTGTTACTCGAAGGAATGCCTACCTAGCTGGCTTTCTCTTTTTCCTTTGATAGGTGCTGTCAAATAATCTGTTCGTCTACAAAACCGTGGCCAACAGGTCGTTCCATCCGTTCTCTACGTTAACGTTAAGGTTGATTCCTGTTTCCTGCAGATTGGGTACAGGCAATCGGATACTATTTATCGCTACCACTCGACGAAAGCGGCGATATCCGTACGGCAGGAAGTCCTTTAAATCACCAACAATTATTCAACGGTACCTTGTTAACCCGCTTTGCCGTGAGGACTAGGGGAGGTTGACCCGGTTTTGATGAAAAATGAAAATGTCTTGAAAACCTGGAGGAATGTAAACACCCCGGACTTTCATTATCAACCCGAAGGCATACTAATACTATACGCCGCGCGTCTAACTAAGAAAAGTGTGTCGTGACGAAAAAAAAGGTGGAAAAACAAGAAAAGACACAAATGTGTCATTCATCCAGGTGTTGAAAACTTGTGGTTTCATTGCTAAGGCATACTATAGTTATTGACATTACTCTTTTATTATCTGTGTCCAGAATTTCTTGATCCAGCTCTGTGCGAATGTTTTTCTCTTTGAGTATTTTTCGAAGAGTTTTTTGATAGTTTGTTTGAATTGTTGAAG
>JAANXF010000006.1 GCA_018263395.1 Methanonatronarchaeales archaeon | reverse complement strand
CGATTACGCTGGCGATGGCGGGAGGAAAGGATGTTTACTTCGATTACCTGAGGAGGTACACGGGAAGAATAGAGCAATTGTCGGCTGTCGTCATGATGGGGGTTGGAATTTACCTCATGTACCTCTATTACACGACTCTTTGAAGGGGAACGGCGAAAGCCCGAGCCACCTGGAGCTCAGTCTCGCATCGCCCGTCTGTACGACTCCGCGCAGTGGCTGCAGCAGAATCGGAGCTCCTCCCCTCCGACCGTCTCCCGGTGGCCTCCCTGATACACCTTGCATCCGCAGTGAGCGCACACGGTCAGGTCCTTCTCGACAGTGGAGGAGATCACGGAGGAGAACATCTCCATCTTTGACTCGACGAAGGTCCTCCCCTCCTCCGTGAGGGCGTACACCTTCTTTCCCCGGCCACCGGTCTCCTCGGCACTTACGAGACCGTTCGCCTCCAGCTTCTGGAGAAAGGGGTACACCTGGGACGCGCTGGGCCTCCTGCCCGTCGCATCCTCTATCTCCTTTATCAGCTCGTATCCGTGGGACCCGTTCCTCCAGAGAGATAGCAGGATCCAGAGGTTGACGACGTTCCTGACCCGGAGCTCCTCGTCCTCCATCTGCAGTTACTTCGTCGGCAAGATTTATTACCGTATCGATATATCATATAGGGATAGGTGACTCTATATATGGCCACAGATCCGGTTTGTGGGATGGAGGTTGAGCCCGGTACGGCGGCGGGCGAGTACGAGTATGAGGGGGAAACGTATCACTTCTGCGCGACGGCGTGCAGGGAGAGATTCGTGGAGAACCCGGAGAGGTTTCTGTAATTCTGGAGCCGGGGGAGGTGAAGATATGCCAACCCACCCACCACAGCTAGCGATAACCAGTTCGACCTCCAGGGACCGTTGCAGATACGGGGCCTGATGGGCAACCAGCAGGGGCACTCGGAGTTCCTGGTCACCGCCGAAGAGCTCGAGAGGGGCGTGGAACTCGGAGTCGGGTACGAACCCTTGCCAGAGCCGGTCAGAGAAGGACGAGGCGACGACTCTCTTTCCGACGTCTACCTTGCCGTAGGAGTAGCCCTGGCGATGGTGGCCGTGCTCGTGCACTCCATTAAGGGAGAGCTCGGAATCCTGGGAGCTATGTTCCCTTCGATGCGCGGTGAAGGTCCCTCGATGGGTCGTGAGGGGGACGGTTCTGTCAGAAATGCGGTGCGGGCTCCGTCGGAGATTTCTGCCCCTCCTGCGGCGCCAAGATGACGGCAACCTGCCCGCGATGCGGCGCAGACCTTCACCCAGGGGCGAGCTTCTGCGGCACGTGCGGGGAGCCCGTTGCCGGAGACGGATCGGGGGTGGCGACGTGAGGAAGGGATACGTGGTCCTAGCGTTCCTCATGCTGGCTGGTATGGGAGTCTCCTTCTACCAGAACGCCGGAGTAGCAAGGTACAGCAACGTCCCTCCTCAGAGGGTACTGGAACTGGTCGATGAGGGTGCACTGCTTCTCGACGTCAGGACCGTAGGAGAGTTTAGGGGCGGCCACGTTCCAAACGCGGTTAACATCCCAGTAGAGCGACCGAACACCCTCGCCGAGAGGTGGGACGAGCTGCCGAGGAACCGTGCAATCGTGGTTTACTGCCAGACCGGGCGGAGGAGCGTGAAGGCGAGCGAGTTGCTGGCTGAGAGGGGCTTCACCGAGGTCTACAACGTGATCGGGGGCTACGAGAGATGGACCTCGGAGGGGCTTCCGACGACGAGGTAGTGACGCGATATGTGGAGCAAGGAAGACGGGAGAGGGACGAACCCGGGGAACAATAAGGCGGTCGATATATGGGTATTCGGATTGTAGAAAGCCAAAATATATGCTATATGAGATATGTCTATTTCAGATAGATGGGGAGGCGATTAGTAGCATGAACACGGCTGGAACGGTGTCGACGGCTGCCCTCTGGGATGCCGAACAAGGGAGGTGCCTGAGGCCACGTGAGAGCATGAATGGGGACATCCCGAGGTTTTCCGAGTCGGGGTGGGAGTGTCTCCGTTATCCGGCCCGTAGGCCGGATCGCCGTTCAGGTCCCTTTTCCATATTCAGGCCGGCGCACTCGTACGTAATAGATAGCCCCCCCATATGCGTCGGAGGCAGGGGAAGGGTTCGTGAGGCTTCGGAGGTGGTGAATTCTCCCGCTCGGTCGGGAGGGGCTCGATCAGAGGAGTTGGAGCGGGAGCGCGGAAACGGCCTTCACCTCAGGAACGGGGCTTCTCCGGGTTGGCCCCCATATTCGGACCGGGGGTTGTCGAGATGGCGCTGAAGGGCACGCGAGAATCGGCCTGTGCGGAGTGCGGAGCCCACGTGTCCAAAGAAGCAAAGTTCTGCTCGGAGTGCGGGGCGGAGGTTTCCGTGGGACGCGTCCGCACCAAAAAGGCGCTCCTCATCGGAGTCGCTCTCGGCGTGCTTATACTCGCCCTGTTTTTCAGCGGCTCCCTCTCCCAGGTAGGCGGAGACGCTCCCGTGGCCCCGGACTTCGCCGCCGGAGAGGTCCTCACCGGGGAGGAGCACTCGCTGTCGGGTCACCGTGGAGAATGGGTTCTCATAGATTTCTCCACCTCCTGGTGCACGACCTGTCAGCGGATGGCGCCCATCCTGGATAGGTATTATCAGGAGTCGAAGCCGGACGACGTGGAGTTCCTGACAATCTCGAACGAGGGCGACGACGTCGAATCCTTCCAGGAGTTCGCGAGGGAAAACGACGCTGGCTGGCCCCACCTGATAGACCCGGACTCGTCAATCTACGTGGAGTATGGGGTCCAGGGCCTCCCGACCTTCGTCCTCGTGGATCCGGAAGGAAAGATTCGCGCAAGGGCCGTGGGGTACATGAGTTCCAGCGCGGTCGAGAGGTTCGTGGAGGACGCGAAGTCCGAGGCGAAGTCTGAGGGATCCATATTTCCCCTCGGGCTCTAACTTCGATGAGAATGAGGGGTGAGGACGCCTGGTGGGTCTGGAGACCCTGATCTTTGCCGGCGGTGCGGGGCTGGCCACCTTTTTCTCCCCTTGCGGCTTCCCGATGCTACCCGCCTACGTCTCTTACTACCTCGAAGCGGAGGATGGGATAGGTTACGGCAGGGGACTGGTGGCCGGTGCCTCGACGAGTTTGGGGTACATTGGCGTGTTCCTCTTAATGGGGATACTGGTCTACTTCCTCGGCGGCGCCCTGACGCCACACATCCCCAAGCTGGAGGTCGTCGTGGGCGTGATCCTCGTTCTCCTCGGAACGACTATGCTCCTGGGCAGGAAACCATCTCTGACCGTCGACATCCCCGTCCCCGGGAGTAAAGGGGTTCCGGGTTTCTTTGCTTTCGGGGTTCTATACGCTGTCGCGGCTGTCTCGTGTGTACTGCCGGTCTTCGTCGGCCTCGTCACCTACGCGACCACTCTCGGGGACCTTGGGTCCGTGGCCACGGTCTTCCTCGTGTACGCCTCTTCGATGGGTTTATTGATGATGGCGATTACGCTGGCGATGGCGGGAGGAAAGGATGTTTACTTCGATTACCTGAGGAGGTACACGGGAAGAATAGAGCAATTGTCGGCTGTCGTCATGATGGGGGTTGGAATTTACCTCATGTACCTCTACTTCACGACGCTGTGACATCCTCCCGGCCCCCCTAAGGAGTGATTGTAGACCTGTCTGTGAAGCTCCAAATGCTTCTCCAACTCTGCTTTCTGCTGCTTGGAGGGGTAGAGTCGGTACTTCAGGTACTTCAGGTTGTAGGAAAGCTGCGTCATCTCCGTGGTGTACCGATAGCTATCATCTATTCCAGTTCCCGAATACATCTTTGCCGTGTCATGCCAGATACGGTTCGCGCCATTCATCCCCCACCAAACCGTCGGCCTAACGGCCTCTGGTTCACAGGTCTTCTCCTCTGGAGAGACCTGTTCAAGCATCTCTCTTCGAGAGATGCGTTTGGAAGGGGCTTTTGGCGCGTTAGAGTAGATCTTTTCCCCGGGCCCCGGTCTCCTCTACCTCACGGGCCTCCGTACTCCGAATCCTACAGGAATAAGTGGACCTGTAAGGTGCTGGGCCTCTTCCCCGTGGTCCCCTCGATCCCGTCTATGAGCTCGTAGCCGGGGTCCTTCCCTTTCAGGGGGAGAGGACCACCCATAGGTTAACACGATGTCCCTGACCTCGGACCCGGTATCGCCGCTCGTCGGTTGTATATGAATCTCGACAAACTTTATTCTTCCTGCTGATATATCTGATTTCGATAGGTGATTGTGCGTGGCTACCGACCCGATTTGTGGAATGGATGTGGACCCGGAGACAGCGGCGGACCAGTTTGAGTACGGTGGAGAGACATACTATTTTTGCGTCACTGCGTGCAAGGAGAAATTCGAGAAGGACCCGGAGCGCGTATTCACTTGGAAGCTTTCTTAGGGGGCTTGGCCCACCTGAAAGCATGCCTCTCGCCGGAGTCTTCGAGGCCCTGCGGATCGGTCTCGGCTTCCTCTGGACCGCCACGTGGGCCATAGTCCTCGGCCTCTTCGTCACGAGCTTCGTCCAGGAGTTCGTGTCGAAGGAGCGGATGGCAGCCGTGCTGGGCGAGGAGCGGTTGCCGGACGTGCTGAGGGCGACGGCCTTCGGTGCTGCGAGTAGCGGATGCAGCTTCGGAGCCACCGCCATAGGGAAGGGCCTGTTCAAGAAGGGTGCCCATCCTGTCAACGTCCTGACCTTCATGTTCGCCTCCACGAACCTCATCGTAGAGCTCGGCTTGATGATACTGCTCCTCTTGGGCTGGGAGTTCCTCGCCGCCGAGCTCCTCGGCGGACTCGTCCTCATAGCGGTCATGGCCGTCATCGTCCACTTCACCCTCCCGGAGCCCCTCTTCGCACGGGCGAGGGAGGAGCTGAACGGGCGGGAGAAGGCCGAGGGAACCTCCGAGGACCCGACCTGCGGCATGGAGGGGAGGGACGAGTTCTCCCTGGAGGCCGAGGGTGAGACCCTGAGGTTTTGCTCGAAGGGCTGCATGGAGGCGTACGAGCAGAGACGGGCCGGCCGCGGAGGGCTGCGCGAGGAGATCCTGTCAAGGGGAGGGTGGTTCCGGCTGGGAAACAGGTACCGGAGGGAGTGGTCCATGATCTACAGGGACGTTGTCGCCGGGTTCCTCGTCTCTGGTTTCGTCATCGTGTACGTCCCTCAGAGTGTGTGGGAGGCCCTCTTCCTCGAAGGAGACGAACTCCTGGTGACGGCGGAGAACGCACTCGTGGGGACGGCGATAGCCGTCCTGAGCTTCGTCGGCAGCATCGGCAACGTCCCCTTCGCCGTGGCACTCTGGAGCGGCGGCATAGGGTTCGCCGGCGTCATCGCCTTCGTCTACTCCGATCTCATCACGATCCCAGTCCTGAACGTGTACCGGAAGTACTACGGCTGGAGGGTCATGCTGTACATCCTGGGCGTGTTCTTCGTCACAATGGCGTTCACCGGGTTCCTCATGGAGCTGCTCTTCGACGCCCTCGGAATCGTGCCGGACCTGGCCGGTGGAACGACCGCGACGGAGCGGACCTACTTCGAGCTGAACTACACCTTCTACCTGAACGCCCTCGCCGCCGCCCTCTCGGGCCTTCTGCTCCTCGCGTACCGTCGAGGGCTGCACTCCAAAGGGGAACGGGACCCGGTCTGCGGGATGAAGATCGGCGACGGCCCCTCCGCGAAATACGGGGGCGGGGAGTACAGCTTCTGCTCGAAACCATGCCGAGACGCGTTCGAGAGGGATCCCGAGAGGTTCCTTCCCCGAGCGATGGAGGACGGCCGTGCAGAGCCGGAGACCGGCTGAAGCCACATCTGTCCGTACCTCAGGTATTGGGTCCTCCGCCACTTTCTACCGCTCGAATCCCCAGTGGAGGTACTCCCCGGTTTCCCGGTCCTTCACGTTGATTATCTGCACCGGGCAAACGTCTCCGCGGCGACCGCGTCCTCGACGCCCTCTTCGTCAACCTCGTCCGTAAAGACGTAGACGCCGGGCTCCTCCTCTTCTCCTCCCACGAGGACCTGCCTTGCCGTCGCCCCCCGGCTCTCAATGGTCAGGGTCCTGGTCCACGCAGAGGCAGTCCCCGATACACGGCTCTCGGTCGAATTCTATCAGAATGTTCTTGCTTGCTGTCGCCCCTCTCCGTCTTAAAACGAGGTGGTGGACCCTACCCCGATTCCCGATGGGTTTATTACTCTGGCTATATATCTTATTTCGATATATAGCGGGTCACGTCGGCGACTTCTCGACGGGTACACTGCGGGGAGCTCCCTGAAGGCGGGCCCAGGGGTCCAACCACTCCTCCACTCCCCCGCCCGAAGTCGGAATTCCTGATTCGTGGCGCCACGGAGATGATTGCCAGTGACGGAGAGAAACAGGGTGAGGATACCGATAGGCGGGATGAGCTGCGCCTCCTGCGCCTCCTCGATAGAGGACGCCGTCGACCGCCTCGAAGGAGTGGTGGAGGCCGAGGTGAACTTCGCAACCGATGAGGGCACCGTGGAGTTCGACTCCGCAGAGGTCTCCCTCGCCGAGATATACGGCGCCGTGGAACAGGCCGGATACTCCCCGGAGCGCGCCAGGGCGACAGTTGGCATCACAGATATGTCCTGCGCCTCCTGCGCCGAGACGATCGAGGCCGCGCTGAGAAGTGTACCCGGGGTCATCGACGCCGACGTAAACTTCGCGACGGATGAGGCGGCCGTCGAGTACGACCCCGCCGCCGTGGGGCTCAAAGAGCTTTACGCGGCCGTAGAGGAGGCGGGATACACGCCGGTCCGAGGAGGAGAGGGAGCTCCAGAGGAGGAGGGACTGGAGGACGCGAGACGTGCGGAGGTGCAGAGACGGCTGAGGCTCGTCCTTTTCGGAGCCGCCCTCGCTCTCCCCACCCTCTTCCTCGCCTCCGGGGAATGGTTCTTCATGCCAGCAGAGTACAGGCTCCTGGTGCCGAGGGAGCTCTTCGGCGTCGAATCCGCCTGGTTACAGCTCCTGCTCGCGACGCCGGTTCAGGCCGTCCTCGGGTACGAGTTCTACAGGAACTCCTGGAAGTCCCTCGTCAACAACCGTCGCGCCAACATGGATGTCCTCATCGCGCTCGGCTCCTCCACGGCCTACCTTTACTCGGTGATGGTGCTCTTCGGGCTACTCGCCGGAGGGCTCTACTTCGACACCGCCGCACTCATCCTGGTCTTCATAACCGCGGGCAACTGGCTGGAGGCGAGGGCCAAGGGGCGGGCGGGGGCCGCCCTCCGGAGCCTCCTCGAGATGGAGGCACCCTCAGCCACACTGGTGGATGGAGAGGAGAGGGAGGTACCGCTCGACGAGGTGAAGGTCGGGGACGTGATGCTCGTGCGGCCCGGGGGGAAGGTGCCGACCGACGGCGCTATAGTCGAGGGAAGGTCGTCCGTCGACGAGTCCATGATGACCGGCGAGAGCGTCCCGGTCGGGAAGGGGGTTGGCGACGAGGTGATAGGGGGCACCGTGAACGAGGAAGGCGTCCTGAAGGTGGAGGCGACCAGGGTCGGGGAGGAGACGGCGCTGAAGCAGATGGTGAGGCTCGTGAAGGAGGCTCAGGCCCGCCAGCCCGAGATACAGCGCCTCGCGGACCGCGTCTCCGCCTACTTCGTCCCGGCCGTCATCGCTAACGCCTTCATCTGGGGCCTGCTGTGGTACGTCTTCCCGGCGGAGCTGGGCGGCGTCGTGGACGCCCTCCCCCTGTGGGGGCTCGTCGGAGGCGGACCGGTCGCGGCGGGAGGTCTCTCCGTTCTCGAGTTCTCCGTCGTCGTGTTCGCGTCCGCAGTCCTAATCGCGTGTCCGTGCGCCCTCGGCCTCGCCACCCCGGCCGCCACGATGGTGGGGACGTCCTTGGGCGCGGTGAACGGTGTGCTGTTCAGGGGAGGGGACGTGCTGGAGCGCGTCCGGGACGTGGACGCCGTCGTGCTGGACAAGACCGGCACCCTCACGGATGGCAGAATGGTCCTGACCGACGTGGTTCCCCTGAACTCGTCCGATGAGGAGGAGGTCCTTCGATTGGCCGCATCGGCGGAGAGGGGTTCCGAGCACCCGCTCGCCCGCGCAATCGTTCAGGGTGGAATGGAGCGTGAGCTGGACCTCTGGGAGGCTTCGGATTTCGAGAGCGTGCCCGGCCACGGGGTGCGGGCCTCGTTCGACGGGAGAAAGGTACTGGTCGGGAACAGGAAGCTGATGCGGGACGAGGGCGTCGAGGCCGCGTCCCACGAGGGTACGCTCAGGAGGCTGGAGCACGAGGGAAAGACCGCCATGCTCGTCGCCGTGGACGCGGAGGTCGTAGGCGTCGTGGCGGACGCAGACGCCGTGAAACCCACCTCGCGGGATGCCGTAGAATCCATGGAGCGGAGGGGGCTAGAGGTCTTCATGGTGACGGGAGACAACGAGCGGACGGCCCGGGCCGTGGCGTCGGAGGTCGGGATCCCGGAGAAGAACGTCCTCGCCGAGGTCCTGCCGGACGAGAAGGTCGACGTCGTTAAAGAGATGCAGTCCAGCGGTCGCAGGGTCGCCATGGTGGGGGATGGCGTGAACGACGCCCCGGCCCTCGCGGAGGCCTACGTCGGAATAGCGATAGGGGCCGGCACGGACGTCGCAATCGAGGCAGGCGACGTCACTTTGATGCGGAGCGACCCTCTGGACGTCGTGAAGGCCATCAGGATCTCGGGTGGAACGCTGAGCAAAATCAGGCAGAACCTGTTCTGGGCACTCGGCTACAACATGGCCATGATCCCGCTGGCCTCCCTCGGCCTCCTCCAGCCCGTTTTGGCAGCAGGGGCGATGGCGTTCTCCAGTGTCTCGGTCCTTATTAACAGTTTGCTGTTCGGGGGGTACGATCCCGACACGGATTATAGACCCGTCTACAGGCTCTGGAGGTAATCATCCCACCGCCCGCGTGTACGGGTTCAGGCCGAGCCGTCGAGCTGCCCTGACCATCTCGCCGGGGTAGACCCTGCAGGTCCTTCCCTGCGGCTCCCGGTAAACGATGCCCCGGTCCCCCAGCCTGTCGGCCACCTGGTTGACCTTCGACTTCGAGAAGTCTGAACGCCCCTTCACTTCCTCGGCCCCGGCGACCCGAGACCGGCTCGTGGACGTGCTCCGTCCCCCCGGTACCTCTGGGGGATCAGGTAACACCTCGACCCCTCGCCGGGGCGGCGAGGAACGTGTAGAGAAGGTACGCGAAGGGTCGGTGCCGTGCCCCCCATATCCTGGAACATCCGGTCTGCTATCTCGACCCTCTGCCGCTCCCTCCATCAGCCGCAGCCCCCTACGGCCAGTATCGCGGTCATCAGGACCGCCAGGAGGTGCTCCTCCCTCAGGCCCCTCAGGATGGAGACCTTCCTCTCGGAGAACATCCCTCGTGCCAGTTAATTGAACCCACGCATCCGATAACAGGTCTTTTCGCGTCCCTTATGGGAGAGGGTGTTTTTAAGGAGCGGCCCCAGATGGTAGTGGATGACCCGCAGGCGGATTCTGCTCTCGGTTGTGCTCCTCTCCGTCCTCGCACTCGCCCCGGCGGCACAGGCTGCCGAGTTCCCGGACACGTACACCTCCAAGTTCGTGAGCGACTGGTGGGACGTGGAGGCCTCACCGGAGTTCCGGGCCGACATCGTTCAGAAAACGATTTTGCCCGGAGAGGAGACCAGTGTGAGTGTCGTTTTGACGAACAGGGGCGAGGTGACTGCCTTCGAATCCCTGGACGAGCCGACGACGGCGGTCGAGACTAACGAGTCGGAGAAGGAGTTCGCGTACGAGTCTGAGGCCACCTCTGCGAGGTCCCTGACTTCGACACTGGAGGGGGACGAGGGCCTGACAGTTACAGGAGGGGCCGCCGGCGCGTCGAGCATTGTGGGAAAGGGCCGGTCTGTTACGCTGCCCTTCACCGTCCGGGTCGACACGTTCGCCAAGCCCGGAGTACACGACCTCTCACTCGAGGTCAGGTACAGGTACCTGAAGGACGCCGCGGTCGAGTACGAGAACGGACAGTACGAGCCCTACTTCCACTACGTCGAGAGGGTGGAGAAATTCGACCTCGAGGTGGAGGTGGAGGATCGCGCCGTCCTCAGAGTGGTGGACGTGTCGCTGGATGATGGCTCCGCGAGGGCCGGACGCGAGGCCGTTCTCAGAGTCACGTACGAGAACGCCGGCACCGAGACGGCCAACGACGCCGAGGCGACCCTGAGGCACTCCTCCGCCCTGGTGAACGGCTCACGGGGAGGCTCGCTCGGCACCGTGGAACCGGGCGGGACGGCGTCCGCCACGTACCGCGTCAAGTTCTCCGACGACGCCACGGCGGGCCGGCTCCAGCTCAGGACCGGCGTGACGTACGAGGACGACGAGGGCAACACGAGGGCAGCGCCGCAGGTAACCGTTCCCGTGGAGCTCGCGGGGTACCGCCCGAGGTTCTCCGCATCCTCCGAGGGGACGCTGCCCGTGGGTGGCGACGGCACTGTGACGGTGACTGTGGAGAACCTGATGGAGGAGACCGCGCGGGGGGCCGTCGTGACCCTGGACCCGCGGGACCCGTTCTCCAGCGAGGAACCCCGTGCCTACTTCGGCGACCTCGAGCCCGGCGAGACGGGGGACGCACGGTTCAGGCTGAAGCTGGAGGACGAGACCCTGGCGAAGAGGTACCCCCTGCGGCTGAGCGTGGAGTACCTCGACTCCTCGGGACGGGAGCACTCGTCGAGGGAGCTCAGCGTACCCGTGGCGGTGGAGGCCGGGGGAGGACTGGAGGGCCTGAGCACCTGGCTCCTCGGCGTCGTGGCGCTGTTCGTGGCCGGGGGCGTCGCCGCGTTCCTGTACTTCAGGAGGTAGCCATGGTTCTCAGGGCAGAGGGCGTGGAGAAGTCCTTCGGCGGCCTCTGGAAGCGGAGGGTGGAGGTGCTGAAGGGGGCTTCGATACGCGTCGACGAGGGGGAGTTCGTAGCCCTCGTGGGGGAGAACGGCGCCGGGAAGTCGGTCTTCATGAAGGTCATCGTCGGCCTCATGAAGAGGGACGCCGGCGAAATCGAGGTCGACGGCACCGGGGGGTACTGTCCCCAGGAGCTGGAGCTCTACAGCCGCCTCACGTGCGACGAGCACTTCGAGCTCTTCGGCCGTGCCTACGACATGGAGCGGGAGGATATCCTGAGGCGGAGCGACGAGCTGTACGAGGACCTCCGCTTCGCCAAGTACAGCGACTTCCTCGTGAAGAACCTGAGCGAGGGCACCAAGCAGAAGCTGAACCTCTCCATCGCCCTGATGCACGAGCCCGACCTGCTGCTGCTGGACGAGCCCTACCAGGGGTTCGACTACGACACCTACATGGCGTTCTGGGACATGGCGAATGACATCACGGCCGCAGGCAACAGCGTCCTCATCATCAGCCACATGGTGGGCGAGGAGGGCCGCCTGGACAGGATATACCAGCTGAGGGAGGGGAAGTGCTTTGAGTGAGAGCGATAGGGGACGGGTGGCGCTGGCGTCCCTCATGGACGCCAGGGAGTACTTCAGGAACCCGGTCAACGTCGCCCTGCTGGTAACGATTCCCTACCTCTTCGTCTACTTCTACGGCGCAATCGTCGAGCACGTCGTCCAGAACCTGCCCGAGGAGTACGCCGAGTTCATCAGCGTCCCGGAAGCGTACGCCATGGGGGCCTTCTTCGGAGCAGCCGTGCTCACGGGTCTGGTCGGGTTCTACATGGTGACGGGTGCTAGGGCCGCCGACCGCCGCCTCGTCGTCGCGGGGTACAGGCCGCTGCAGGTTGTGGCCGGCCGCATATTGACGATACTGGTGGTCGCCCTCGCCCTGAACGGTATCACCATGCTGATACTCTCCTTTTTCGAGCAGCCCAGGTTCCCTCTCGCCGTCCTCGCCGCCACCCTCGTCGGCTCCACGATTTACGGCTTCATCGGCGTCGTGGTCGGCTCCTTCATGGAGGAGTTCGAGGGCTCCATAACGCTGTTCTGGATCATCACACTCGACGTCGGCATCTCCTTCCAGCTCGGGGAGACGGGAAGCGCGGCCGGGAACCTGTTCCCGGGGTACCACCCGAACCAGGTCATGGTGAAGGGCGTCACCGAGGGAACGTTCGCGGCGGAGAGCTTCCTGCTCTCACTCGTCTACGCCCTTTGCGCGCTCGCCGTCGCGGTCGCCGTGTTCCACCGGGAGGCATCGACGTGAGGTACGGGACGGCCCTTAGGTACAGCCTCAGGTCCTACTACCGCAGCCCGTTCCTCCTCGCCCTCCTCCTCTTCCTCCCCATTGCCTTCGTGGCCCTCTCCTTCGCCGTAACCCCGAGCGGCCTCATGACCCTCGACATCGGGGAGACCGTCGTAACGGCGGACGTGAAGGACATCGACGGCCTCCTGGTCGCCCCCTTCACCGCGACGTTCCTCGCCGGCGTCATTGGCCTCTTCCTCATGCTCGCCTCCGTCGAGGCGGACCGCCGCCTCGTGCTCTCCGGGTTCAGGCCCGGCGAGGTCGTTCTCGCCCGGCTCTCCACACTCGCCATCGCCTCGGCCTACGTCTCCCTCGTCTCCACCGGGGCCGTCCTGCTCCACTACCCCGTCGGGCAGCCCCTGCTGTACGGCGTCTCCCTCCTCCTCAGGGCCTACATGTTCGGATGCATCGGCATGCTCATCGGCACATACTTCGGCAAGACGGGCGGCACCTACCTGGTGTTCCTCGCAATAACCATCGACATCACCGCCCTCGACCCCCGCATCACGCTCGGCGAAGTCCCGGACTGGGCCACCTACTTACCCGGCTACCACCCCAATCAGGTGCTGCTCGACGCCGCGCTAACGGGGCTCCCCGACACCCTGACCCACCTCGTGCTCTCTCTGGACTACGCCGCCATCGTTACTCTGGGCGTGATGCTGGTGTTCCGGAGACGGATACTGCCGTGAGGTCGCGGAGTGGTCCCACCCTCTCCCGGTGGCCGATGGTCGATGTCAGGTGGTTACGCTTACCAAGCCGGTTCGGTGTAGAGGATGGAGAGCACTCAGGAGTCGAGGAGCGAGATTGGATGCTGCAGGGGCACGTCGCTGGAGGAGTGGAGCACGAGGGCGCAGAGGAGGGCCAGCGAGATGGCGGCCAGGGCGATGGCGTCGGCGCGTCAGGCACAGCGGCAGCAGTACCCGGAGGACGCGAACGCGCTGGAGAACGTGCCGTCGTAGAAACCTCGTCCAGGCGTCGAGGTTCGCGGAGCTGAACTGCGCAATCGACGAGGCGACGAGGCCCGCGACTTTCTCAGCGAGGCCGCCAGGGATAACTGGAGGAACTGGAGGAATCAAGAGGCGCTGCAGGGTCTGGTGGATAGGTGCTTCCATGGCCGGACCCCGGAAAAACGAGGTGTACTTTTTCACTATCCTCTCAGTCCGCCAGGACCTCGTCCATGGCGCCCTCGCGGTACCCCTGGAGGTCCATGGTGACGTAGAGGAAACCGGCGTGCTTCAGCTTCACGGCGATTTCGTCCACGTTCTCCGCCACGACGCCGCGCTCCGCGGGGGAGACCTCTATCCGGGCGAGGTCGTCGCCGTGCATCCGGACCCGGAGCTGCTCGAAGCCGTACTCGCGGTTCAGGAACTCCTCGGCCCGCGCAATTTTCTCAAGCTTCTCCTCCGTTATCTCCTCGCCGTAGGGAATCCGGGATGAGAGGCAGGCGAGGGACGGCTTCTCTGCCACCGACAGGCCGAGTGCGCGGGCAATTCTCCTCACCTCGTCCTTTGTCACTCCGTACTCCACGAGCGGCGAGAAGACGCCCTCCTCCTTCACCGCCTCGAAACCGGGGCGGTGGCCGCCGAGGTCGTCGGCGTTGGTGCCGTCCGCGACGGTGCCGATTCCCTCCTCTTCGGCGATCCTCCTGAGGTTACGGATGAGGCCCCTCCGGCAGTGGTAGCACCTGTCCTCCGGGTTGTCGGCGAAGCCGGGCTCCTCGAGCTCAGAGAACTCCACCACGCGGTGCCGGACACCTATCTCGGACGCCACGCGCTCGGCCTCCTCGGTCTCGCCGGGGGGAAGGGTCTCGGAGTCCGCCGTGACGGCCAGCGCTCGCGGCCCCAGGGCCATGTTGGAGAGTGCCGCGACGACGGAGGAGTCGACGCCGCCGCTCAGCGCCACCACGGCTCCGCCGCGGTCCCGGAAGGCCTCGACTATTCTGCGTGCGGCTTCGGGCAGGGTCCCGGAGGTCGTCTCCATCGACACCACGTTCACATCGCTATCCCTTACCCGTTTCTACAACCCGGGGGAGGGCCTCCCCGTGCCTTCCGCACAGTTCTCCGTCGAGCTGCGCCGTCAGGAGCTCTCCCTGCGTGTGGGCGTTGAATAGCATGCAGTCAGGGTCGTCGCAGAAGGCATCCCCGGTGGCCCTGTAGAAAGCCGCCTGCAGGACCATTCCCCGCGCTACCTCGGTCAGCCGGGGATCACCGTGCTCCAGAAAATCCGACTCGATCCCCTCCGTTGCGATCTCGGAGGGCACGCTCTCTCCAAACGGCGTGGCCCTCCGCTCGTAGAACTCCCTCGGGCGAGCCGGGCCCTCCACCAGCCCTGCGGACGACACGATGCTGGGGGAAGCCGCGTAGACGGTTCTGGCGTGGTACCTGTCGCCCCCGAAGGTGCCCACCAGCCGGTCGGTGAGTGCGACGTTTAGCCGACCGGGACCGCAAGCTACGAACGGCCTCATCCTGGCCGCCAGCCTGTCTGCGTCGTAAAGTATGCCCCCTCTCTTTTCCGGACTCTCCCGCATCCGCTCCTCGTAACGAACCTCGCCCGGCAGGGGCTCAAAGTCGCTCCATTTTGAGAACGGGTGCCTCACCTTGCAGCCGGCGATCTCCTCGGGGGAGAGCTTCCGCATAATTGTGGGCATCACCTCTGTGCGGAATCCGACCTCATCCAGGTACACTGCCAACTCCTCGGCGTCGAGGACGTCGGTTTCTCCGCGGTACAGCGCGACGTGCATCCTCGTCAGTACGTTCGTTTTCGTCGCCCGTAAAACCGGAGCCCCTGCTGACCCAAGCGTTAAGTCTCCTCTTCGCCTTTTCTCCGTATGCGGAGCCGTTTACCCCTGCTGCTGATCTTGGCTCTACTGTTGCTCTCGCCCTCGCTTCAGGCCGCTGTCGCCACGGACGACCCGACCGCGGCCCACCGGGTTTACGTCGTCCGGATGGATGGAGTCGTCTCCACCGGAACTGTCGACACGGTCAGGGCGGCTCTGTCGAGGGCGGAGACGGAGGGTTTTGAAGCCGTCCTCATCGAGCTTGATACGGACGGGGGGCTCGTGGACGCCACGCGGGATATCAACCAGGCCATCAGCAACTCGGAGGTGCCGGTGGTCACGTACGTTACGCCACGAGGGGGGAGGGCCTTCTCCGCCGGAACCTACGTCCTGCTCAACGGCCACGTGGCCGCGATGGCACCGGAGACCCAGATAGGGGCCGCCACACCTGTACAGCTCGGTATCAGGGGAGAGCCCGATCCGGCGGAGCGAAAGGTGATGAAGGCGATGGCTGTCTACCTTGGAGACATAGCGGCTGCCCGCGGCAGAAACTCGACCAGGGCGGAGCAGTACGTCCTGGACGGCGAGACGGACAGCGCCCCCTCGGCTCTCGACAGGGGAATGATAGACCTCGTGGCGGCAAGCGAACCTGAGCTCCTCGACGAAATCGAGGGCCGCACCGTCGAGGTGAAGGGCCGGGAGGTCGTCGTGGAGACCGGGGGAGCGACCGTTACGCGGCACGAGCCCTCCCTCTCGGGCCGCTTTAAGTCCGTAATCAGCGACCCGCAGGTTGTCTTCATACTGTTCACAGTAGGCCTGCTCGGACTCTGGTTCGGTCTCCAGAATCCGGGCCTGGGCGCGGAGGTCGTCGGGGCCGTGGCCCTGGTCCTCGCGCTTTACGGAATGGGGACGTTCTCGTCCAGCGTCGTGGCGGTGCTGCTGATAGGGCTGGCCGGGGTGTTCTTCGTATCGGAACTCCTTACCCCGGCCTTCGGGGTGCTCGCCGCGGCCGGAATAATCACGCTGATTATCGGTGGCCTGCTGCTGCCGTCGGAGCCCCTGATGCCGAGGAGCTGGTACGGACAGTTCCTGTACACTGTCCTGGGCGTATCCGTGGGCATCGGTGGGTTCGCGGTCGTCGCGGCCTACAAGATACTCGGGGCGAGGAAGAGGACCCCGTTCCTCAAGGAGAAGTTGCTCGTCGGGGGACGGGGCGTCGCCGTGGAGGGGATACCGGCCGGCGGAACGGGGAGGGTGAGGGCGAGGGGGACCGTCTGGTCAGCCACCTCTAACGAGGACGTGGCCGAGGGAGCAGAGGTCGTAATAAGCGACATGGAGGGCCTCACGCTCGTCGTGGAGAGCGCCTAGCCATCCGGCCCCCAGTTTTAAGCCCTCTAGTTTCAATGAGGGGACATGGTCTTTTTCGAAGACCCCATCGCATTCGTAGGGCTTCTAGCCGTCGTGGTCGCCGTGCTTTACAGCTCGATAAAGATAGTCAAGGAGTACGAGAGGGGCGTGATCTTTCGGCTCGGGCGCCTGATAGGTGCGAAGGGCCCGGGACTGTTCCTAGTCATACCCGGCATCGACACGATGCAGCGCGTCGACCTCCGTGTCGTTACGCTGGACGTGCCGGCGCAGGAGGTAATAACGAGGGACAACGTGACGGTTAAGGTGAACGCCGTCATTTACTACCGAATCCTCGACCCGGTCAGGGCCGTGGTCGAGGTGGAGCGTTACCACCAGGCCACCTCGCAGATTGCCCAGACGACTCTACGAAGCGTCGTCGGCAGGTCGGAGCTCGACGAGGTTCTCAGCGAGAGGGACCGCCTCAACAGCGAGATTCAGGGGGTTATCGACGAGGCCACTGACCCGTGGGGCATCAAGGTAACCGCGGTCGAAATCAAGGACGTGGAGCTGCCGAAGGAGATGCAGCGCGCCATCGCGAAGCAGGCGGAGTCGGAGAGGGAGCGCCGCGCCCGCGTCATCTCCGCCGAGGGAGAGCTTCAGGCGTCCAAGAAGCTGGCGGAGGCCGCACGCGCGGTATCGGAGGCGCCTGGGGGCATGCAGATGAGGACCCTTCAGACGATAGAGAAGTCCACGGAGGAGAAGGCCTCCACGACGATTATCCCTCTGCCGATGGAGATCCTGGAGGCGTTCAAGAGATACGCCGACACGGAGTGACCCCGGGATGTCGGAGTATCGTCCGGGGGTCTGCAACATAGGCCGTGACCAGGCACTCTGGCGGTACCTGATTGGGGCGATAGGGTTCTCCGCCGCCGCGCTGTACGTGTACTGGTTCGTCGGGAGCGGGCTGCCCCGGCTGTACCTTGCGGCGGCCTCCTTTCCCCTCTGGGTAGGTTTAGAGGGGGTGCTGCAGGCCCGGCTGCGTTTCTGCGCGGCCTTTGGCGCGATGGGGGTTTTTGACCTCAGGGGCTCCGGCGGGACGAGGGGACGGGTAACAGAGGGGGAGGACCACCGACGGGACGTCAGGAGGGCGATTCAGATACACGTTTACTCAGCCGCGGCCGCCGTAGTGGTGACGGCGTCTCTGTACCTGTTACTCTAGGTTAACTTTAAGTTCGGCCGGTCAACCATATTAGCACCATGACGGGATGCTGTTCACCGCGCTGGGGGGCACACGGAAAGCGTCGCCTGACGGGCCACGGTGGACACGGCGGTCACCACCAGGGTCAGGTCCGGGCGTCGCGGGGCCGCTGTTGCTGCTGCACACCTGGACACTACGGCCCCGGTTTCCGGGGCGGATGGAGGCGCTTCACGTCGAGTGACGAGAGGCGGGAGCGGCTGGAGGCGTACAGAGAGGAGCTCGAGGAGGAACTGAAGGCCGTCAGGGAGAGTCTCGAGGAGTTATAGCGGGCTCGGAGGGATTTGAACCCTCGACCTACTGGTTAAGAGCCAGTTGCTCTGCCGGACTGAGCTACGAGCCCCGGCGGTCTTAGTCGTACCGCCCGGCCTTAAGATTGCCCTTGAGGGACCCCTTATCCTCCTCGATTCACGACCAGTTACAGTGGTGCAGGTGTCCAGTCATTCCGGCCTCGACAGTGATCGGTGCAGCACCAGTTGCAGCACCGGTCGGTCACGCGTGGGACACGCACCCGGGGTGCGTAGAGCGGCATCGGCACGGCGGAGTGTGCACCGGCACTGATAGCTACCTCCGTTTAGACGACGTGCTTGACCCGTCGGAGGAACCTCGAGGAGTCGTCGATGGCGCTCTGGAGCTGCGACCCCGGCCCGCGAGGTGAAAGATTTATCAGAGAGCACGCTCTTACCTATTGTTAGAGTAATGGGGCGCGTCGGTCTATTCGAGGTGATCGGTAACAGGAATCGCCGCAGGATGCTGGAGATGCTGTCGGAGAGGCCGCGGTACGTGTCCGAGCTCGCGGAGGAGCTGGGCATCGGGCAGAAGGCGGTCATAGACCACCTCAGGGTCCTCGACGAGATGGACCTGATCGACGACCGGCGCGGAAAGCACAACAGGAAGTATATCAACCTGACCAGGACGCTTCACGCGGAGGTACTGATATCTCCGCGAGAGTCGAGAACCGTGGTCACAGAGATACCGAGACACGGTGAAGGAACTGGTCGTTCGGGAGCAGCCGGGGACGAGCTAAGGTCTTTCGAGAGGCTGGGTGAGGAGTTGCGTAGGCTGAACAGGGAGGTGCTCGAGGCGATAGAGTCGCTGGCCGGCTCCGTTCCGCAGGAAAACGGCGAGAGGAGGTAGAAGGATATGGAGGAAATAGAGCTGAAGGTGGCCGAGGCGCGCTCAAGGGACGTCGGTAGGCGAATAGCGAGAATCGGAGCCGGGCGCATGAAGGAGATGGGGTTGACGAGCGGCGACGTGGTTGAACTGGAGGGCGAGTCCAGGGCCAGCGCCATCGCCTGGCCGGGGTACTCCGCCGACCCGGAGGACATCGTTCGGGTGGACGGCTCGATAAGGAACTCTGCCGGTGCCCGTATAGGGGACAGGGTAAAGATCAGGCGAATCGAGACGCAGAGGGCCGAGAAGGTCGTGGTGGCGCCGACGCAGCCGGTCAGGATAGTGGGCGGCACGGAGTACCTGAGGAGGCTGCTGGAGGGTCGACCCGTGAGCTCGGGTCAGGTGTTCAGGGTCGCCTTCATGGGTCGCCGCGTCGACCTGAAGGTCGTCAGTACAAAGCCACAGGGCACGGTAATCCCCGGTAGGAACACCGAAATCGACCTCAGAGAGGAGCCGATGGAGGAGGCCCCCATCGCGCCGAACGTCACCTACGAGGACATAGGCGGCCTGGAGGACGAGCTCCACCGCGTCAGGGAGATGATAGAGCTCCCGCTTAAAAAACCGGAGCTGTTCCAGAAGCTCGGCATAGAGCCCCCGAAGGGAGTCATACTCCACGGACCGCCGGGCACCGGAAAGACACTCATAGCGAAGGCGGTGGCCAACGAGGCGGACGCGTACTTCCAGTCCATACGCGGCCCCGAAATCATGTCGAAGTACTACGGGGAGTCGGAGAAGAAGCTCAGGGAAATCTTCGATGAGGCAGAGGAAAACGCTCCGGCGATAATATTCGTCGACGAAATAGACTCCATTGCCCCGAAAAGAGCGGAGGTCGGGGGAGAGGTGGAGCGACGGGTCGTTTCGCAGCTCCTCACCCTTCTGGATGGACTGGAAGCCAGGGGAGAGGTCGTCGTCATCGCCGCCACGAACCAGATAAACCAGATAGACCCCGCGCTCAGGAGGCCGGGCAGGTTCGACCGTGAAATCGAGATAGGCGTCCCCGACCAGGGCGGCAGGCGCGAAATCCTGGAGATCCACACCCGCGGAATGCCGCTCTCTGAGGAAGTCTCGCTCGTGGAATTCGCGAAGAAGACCCACGGCTTCGTCGGTGCCGACCTGGAGTCCCTCGCGAAGGAGGCCGCGATGAACTCCCTGAGGGACCTGATGGAAGAAATCGACCTGGAGAAGGAGATACCGGCCGACGTGATTGAGAAGCTGGAGATATCGGGCGAGGACTTCTACGAGGCTCTGAGGGGCATCGAGCCCTCCGCGATGAGGGAGGTCTTCGTCGAGATACCGGACGTTTCGTGGGAGGACATAGGCGGCCTCGACGAACTTAAACGAGAGCTCCGCGAGTCGGTGGAGTGGCCCACGCTCTATCCGGAGGCGTTCGAGGCCGTCGCGACCGAGCCCCCCAGGGGCGTCCTTCTGCACGGTCCTCCCGGTACTGGAAAGACGCTCCTCGCCAAGGCCGTGGCGAACGAGTCGGAGGCCAACTTCATCTCTGTGAAGGGCCCGGAGCTCCTCAGCAAGTGGGTCGGCGAGTCCGAGAAGGCGGTTCGTGAGACGTTCCGGAAGGCCAAGCAATCCGCTCCGACGGTCGTTTTCTTCGACGAAATAGACGCCCTCGCCCCGACGAGGGGAGGAGCGGGGGACTCCCAGGTAACGGAGCGCGTAATCTCCCAGCTCCTGACAGAGCTGGACGGCATGGAGACCAGGGGGGACGTCGTCGTCATCGCCGCGACGAACAGGCCCGACCTCGTGGACCCGGCACTTCTCAGGCAGGGACGCCTAGAGAGGCACCTGGAGGTAGGCGCACCCGACGAGGAGGCCAGGAAGGAGATCTTCCTGATACACACGACCGGAATGCCTCTGGGTGACGGAGTCGAACTGGAGGACCTCGCCGAGAGGACGGAGGGGTACGTCGGCTCCGATATTGCGGGCGTCGCCAAGCGCGCCGCGATGCTTGCACTGCGGCAGAACATCGGGCCCGACGAAACCCGGGAAGAGGTGCGCGAGAAGTCGAAGGGGATAAAAGTGGAGAAGGAGCACTTCGATGAGGCGATCGAGGAGGCGGAGTCGGCCCGCAGCAGAGGCGAGCTACGCAGCCACATGGAGGCCACGGAGAAACTGAGGAGAGGGGAAAACGGGCAGGAGGTGGTTTGATGGATGGAAGAGAGGACCGGTGGAGCGACATCTTCGGGATGTCGCCCGACGAGATGTTCAGGAGCTTCGAGGAGATGTTCGAGGACCTGTTCGGGCACCTCGAGGAAGGAGACGAGGGCGGTCCGGCATTCTTCGGGTTCTCCATGACCCAGAGGCCCGGGGAGGACCCGGAGGTCAGGAGCTTCGGAAACGTGGGTGAGGACACCCTGTACGCCGACGGTTTCGTCGACACACTGGTCGACGTGTTCGACGCTGGGGACGAGGTCCACGTGGTTGCGGAGATGCCGGGAATCACGCTGGAGGACGTGGAGATAGAAACGTCGCCCAGGGCGCTGCGGATAAGGGCCAGTGGCGAGTGGCGCAGCTACGACGAGACGGTACCCCTATCCGTCGAGGTCGAACCGGCCACGGTTAACCCAGAGTACGTCAACGGCGTGCTGAAGGTCGTCCTCGGGAAGGCGTAGCGGAGAGAGTCACCACCCTTTCGGGTAGGTCCCGGGCTCCATCAGGACCCTCTCGGTATCGGCAACCAGGCCGTGCTCCATCTCGAGGGCGTCCCTCGACGAAACGAGGGCCCTCGCCACCGCCACGCCCTCCCCCTTCAGCGAGAGGATGGCGACCCTGTCCCCCTTTTCGAAGCCCTGCAGCATGGAGACCCCGGGGGCTGCGAGGTCGGCGCCGTGACAGATTGCGTCTACTGCTGAGTCGCGTATCAGCACGCTAGGAAGGTGGTCCAGCATGCGCTCAAAGGGCAGAACGGCGCTTCTCAGCTCCGTTTCCCTTCCGTCCTCCTCGTGGAACACGTGGGCGTCCCTCAGGTCGTGGAGCGTCACGGCGTCCTCCTCAGAGAAGGGACCGGCCCTGGTCCTGCGGAGGTCCTGCATGTGAGCTCCGGTTCCCAGGGCCCTGCCGACGTCGGAGCACAGCTTCCGGATGTACGTTCCGGCCTCGCACCCCACCCTGAACAGGACGTACCTTCCCCTCGTCTCGAGGACGTCTAGCTCATATATTCTCCTGATTCTCCGCCGCCTCTTCACTGCCGATTTCAGGGGAGGGGTCTGAAATATTTCTCCCCTGAACCTCTCCAGCACACGGCCCAGCCTATCACCGTCGAGGTATCCGTGAACCTGCATGAGGCAGACGTACTCCTTGTCCGCCTCGCTCAGAGCGCCCGCTGCTGCGGTGGCTCGCTCCAGGGCTATCGGAAGCACGCCCGAAACGTTGGGGTCCAGGGTCCCGGCGTGACCCGCCCTGGCAAGTTTCAGCATGTCCCTCACCCACGCAGAGACCTGGTGGGAGGTGGGCCCCTCGAGCTTGTCCAGGTTCACCACACCTCTCTTCAGCAGCTCCTCGACCGTCCTCTCATCGGGAGGGGTACCGTGTGAGGGGTCCGTGGAGGCCTCGGATTTAACGATGAGGTCCATCTATATCAGGTTTATACCCGTCTCTACGAGGGAGGCGACGCCGCCGGGCTCCCATCTCGAGGTGTCGATCACAAGGTGGTACGCTGAGAGGTCCGAGATATCGATGCCGTAGAACTCGCCGTACCTCTCCCTTTCGCACTCCTCCCTTCTCCTGATGTCGCCCTCGGCCTCCCGTACCGTCTGGTTCTCCCTAGCCGCGACCCTCTTCGCCCTGACCTCCAACGGCGCCTTTAGCCAGACCTTCAGGTCCGCATCCACCATCCAGCCGGCGAGGCGCCCCTCGACCACGAGGTTATCGGCATCGGATGCGATCTCGGCCTGCCTCTCGTCGATTCTCCTGTCGACCTCGGGGTCCTTCGAGGCGTACTCCCCGAACTCCTCGAGGGACATGCCCCTCCTCTCCGCCTCCCTGCGAAAGGTCTCGCCTACCGATAGCACGTCGATTTCCAGGTTGCTGGAGATTACCTCTGCGGTGGTGGAGGTGCCGCTTCCGGCCAGTCCGGACACCGTGACTATGAGGCGGGGCCGGTCCGTCGGTGCCTCTCCGTCATCCCTGCTCTTCATGCCCCCATCCTCACGTTGAGGACCTTCCTCACGAACTGGCTAAGCGGGATGGAGCAGAGCACGTACCAGAAGATTCCGCCCGGAATAACCAGCAGGGTGTCCCTGAACTTCACCTCGCCGAAAAAGGGTATCAGGAGCCCGATCGGGTTGGTTCCGTCCTGGGCGAAGAGGTGTGTGTACTGCGGCTCGGTCGTGATGAGGTATATCCAGGCGAATATCGGTATCGTGATTGCCATTATGTAGAACATGGGCTTCATCATCTGCTTCTGTACCCCGAGGAACTCCGACATCATCTGCTTCTGCTCCTCCTGAAGCTCGTCCACCCTTTCCTTGTCGTTCTCCAGGCGGGCCTCCTTGAGTTTTGACTGGAGGTCCTTCATCTTTTTCTGTGTCTCCTGGACCTCCTCGTTGTCCATCGTGTACTTCTGGATAACGCTGGTTATGACCGCGGTAACCAGGGCCAGTAACAGTATCGCGATATCGATGGGAAGGGCCGTGAGTGGCTCAAAGATAAATCCCACCGCGCTCGCCACCTTAAACCGGAAGTTCGGCTCGAGCGTTATGCCGAGCATCATCCCGATACCGGTCACCATGGCCAGCCTGTCTACGAACCTCTTGACCCGGTCCATGTCACTCGCTCAGGAGCGCCACGGTGTCACCCACCGCTTCTTCCAGACCTCCGTCGTGGTTCTGAATTATCTTTACCGTTGCACCGGTAAGGGCTGCGTAGGAGAGAGCCGCCATCCTGTTGACCTCCTGGTGCTCCGAGATCTCCGCGGCGCTCTGCTCGTCCCTCGCCCTCGAGGCGTCGCCGGTTCTCCTGGCAAGTACCTCTTCGGGATCGGCCTCGACCAGCAGGATCACGTCGGGCTCCAGCTCCTTCAGTATCCATTCAGGGAGGCCGCACAGGTACCCCTTCGGCGTGTTTATAGTGCAGTGCGTGTCGACGACGACATTTGCGCTCCTTCCCTCCTCGGCGAGGGTCCTCCCTGCGACCCTCTGGATCCTTTTCTGCTGCTCCGGGTCCAGTCTCCTGATCTGGTCCCTCCTCTCGACGAGCCCCTCCTCCTTGGCTATTTCGAGCATCACGTTCCCGTAGTTTCGGTGGGTCCAGCCACCGACCTGCTCCACGGCCTCCCCGGTCACTGTCGTTGCGCCGACTCCCGGCACGCCGGTTGAAACCACTATCACCTCTCTATCTCCACGGCTCCGCCGACCTCCTCGACCTTTCGTACCGCGGATTCCGAGGCAGCCTCCACCGTTATGTGAAGCTCCGCGTTAACCCTGCCGGCCCCGAGCAGCTTGTCTACCCCGAGTTCCGACGCGTCGAGGTGGTAGGCGTCGCCTTTCCTCTCCGCGATGCCCTCGGTCACAAGTTCCTCGACTGACTCGTCTATCTGACCGACGTTTATCACCGAGGTCTCTTCCCGCCTGGTCTGCGGCCTCTTGAATCCGTACTTGCCCTGCCTCTTCAGTGGAAACTTCTCGTGCTTCCAGGAACCCGCCTTTCCCCGTCCGCCACGGTTTCCTGCGCCCCTTCCCTTCTTCTGGGAGCCCTTTCCGTGGGTCCTGCTCCCGCGCCTCCTTCGTCCCACCTAACGCATCCTCCTCAACAACTCGTTTATTTCCTCGCCGCGGTGCCCAAGGGAGCCCTCCGGGTACGGCGCCTTCGTGTCTCTGTACCCCTTCCTGGGTGGATGTAGCCTCACGGTTCTCTTAAGGCCCACGTCGGTGAGGGTGACCTCTCCTTCCACGAGGTCGTTGGTCAGTTCCTCGATGGAGGAGTAGCCGGTGACGGCCTCGACACGGTCCCCCGTCAGCTTTTTTCTGCTGGATACGTCGGCCCTTCCGAGCACGGCCTCTGCGCCCTCGCCGTCGAGCTCGCCCCAGGTCACGTAGTCGTTGACCCTCCGTATCTTCCCAACGACCGAATCGTCCTCCGGGAGCAGCACGCAACTGTTGGTCCTCGAGAGACCGAGCCGGTCCAGCGTCCTCCTGAGGTCGGGCTTCACGCCGGGCTTCCCCCTGACGCGTACCGTGGCTATCACTAGCTCTCTCCTCTCCCTATGCCCCTCATAGTCCCGAGCCTCTTAAGCGCGTTGAACGCCGCCCTCGCGAAGTTCACGGTCGTGCGTGTCTCTCCCTCGGTGAAGGTCCAGACGTCCTGTATACCCGCCAGGTCCAGCACGTGGTAAGCCGTCTCTCCCGCGTTAAGGCCGAGTCCTCTCGGTGCAGGAATCAGCGTCATCCTTATCGACCCGGCCTGTCCCGTGACCTTCATGGGGACCGTGTGGTTCCCCCCGCACCTGCACTGCCAGGAGCCGCAGCCCCGGTTGACGTGTATTACGTTGAGCTTGGCGCGGTCTATGGAGCGCCTGATTGCGGGACCGACCTCGGAATCCTTCGCCTCCGCAAGCCCTACGTAGCCGTCCCCGTTTCCAACCGCGGACTGGCACCGGAACTTTACCCTGCGGCCGCTGTCCGTCATCCTCTGAACCATATTGACGTCCAGGACCTCGTCCTCGAGGTCGAGGAGGCGGTCTACGATTTCGTGCTCCCTGAGCGGCAGTCCACTCTCCAGGGCGGCCTTGAGACTGGTAATCTCCTCGGCCGCCACCTTCCTTCCAAGCTTGGTCTTCATCACTGACTCCTCCCTTTAACCACCTGCGGTCTCTTCGCACACTCGCTCCCTGACGCTCTCGAAGTGGTCCGGGAGGTCCGAGGGGTCTAGCCCCCTCTCCCTGTATTTTGCGAAGTCCCCCTCCTCAGCGTAGGCCGCGATGTGCTCTCCCCGCATCCTTTCCTCGGACGGGGTGACCTCCCCGCCGAGGGGCAGGGAGATTCCGGCCTCCCTCGCTCCAACCGCAACCGCGAACAGACTGGCTCCCCGGTCGACCTTCTGGAGCCCCACGTCGAGAACCGCCTCATCAACGCCGGTCCTCGTCGCCAGCAGGTAGCCGGTAAGGTACGCCGCCGGGGTGTTTCCGGAACCGCCGAGCCATCCGTACCCCTCGAGCTCGGAGGAGTGGGTGGATTCGATTACGTCGTCGCCCTGGTCCCGGTACTCGACTAGCTGTGCGGTGAAGTGCCTGTCGCTCTTCCTGACTACGAGCCTGGGCCTGGCCGACCTCAGGAGAGAGAGTCGCTGCCTGTAGTCCGTCGTGCCTTCCCTGCGTCTCCTCATCGCTACCTTTTCCAGTCCCATCACTCCTCCTCCAGGTGGCCCTCTGCCACCAGTGCGTTTCTCAGGTGGTGAACGTCCGGGTAGGCGCCGCCTTTCGATAGCCTGTAGAACCTCCTGTACGTGGAGCGGTCTATATCCTCCGCGTCCCTTCGCTCGCGGAGGAACTTTCGCTGCGCGCGTACCCTGTTTACCCACCGTCTCTTCGACGGGTCCCTGGCTCCCTTCGCACCGCTGCGCCTGCCGTGGCCGGTTCCCATGCGTTTCCGTCTCCTCTCGCTGCTCCGCCGGGCCCTGCCGCGGCTCTGACCCTGGCCCCTCTTCTTACGTATGTGTCCCTCCTCGATCAGTCCCCGGATGTCCTCCCGCGTGACCGCCTGGGCCACCTCGTCTGCTTCCTCCGGGTCTATCCATACCCTGCTGCTACCGACGCCCAGGACGCTGGCCGCCATCTTCCTCTGGGAGGACAGATTCATTCCGCCTCCTCCGGGTTGAGGACCTTTAATCCGCGCCTGTCGCACTCCTCCTCTATCGCCTCGCGCTTCCTACCGCCGACGCCCGAACCGATCCTTACCGCCCAGGTATCCGGGTTCAGTCGCTTCACCTCGTCAGGTCTGTGCACGAGGCGCTCCCTGTAACCGCTCGGATGGACGCCCCTCTCCTCGGCGGGTGTCCTTTTGCCGTCGCAGGGGACCGCGGGCTTGCCCTTCCTGTGGAGCCTCTGCTTGCTCTGGCGGCCCTTGGGTCGCCTCCACTTGTCCTTCAGCCTCTTGAACCTCCTGTGATGCTGTCTCTTATGTCGATTCATGGCTTTTCCACTATGTAAACTCCGTCCTGAAACACCCGGGGATCCTTCCCCTTTATCCTGGTCGCCTGCTCTATGTTTGCGGCGGTCTGTCCGGCGCTCTCATTGTCCGCCCCGGTCACGAGCACGTCCTCGCCCTTTACCTCGACGCCGGCGCCCTCGACAATTTTGGCCTTCCGTGGATGGTTCTCCCCCATAAAGTTCTCTATAAAGACCCTGTCCCCTTGTACCTTCACCTGTATCGGGAAGTGGGAGTAGAGCACCCTGAGCCGGTACTCGAAGCCGTCGGTGACGCCTCGAACCATGTTTCTTACGTGGGACGCCAGAGTTCCCTCCATTGCCAGAAGCGTCTTCTTCCGCTTCTCGGCACTTACGCGTACGTATCCGTTCCCTTCTTCAATCGTCACGCCGGGATAGGTCAGCCTGCGACTCACGGTTCCCGCGGGACCCGATACCTCCAGGTCGGGGCCGTCGATTTCGACAGTCACCTCCCCGGGTACGTCTATCTCCCTCATGTCAGTACACGTAGGCCAGCAGCTGGCCCCCCACTCCCTGTTCCTTCGCGTCCTCGTGGTCCATCACGCCGCTGGACGTGGTTACGATGAGTATGCCGAAGTTCCTGGCGGGCAGGAATCTCTTCTCCCACTTCTCGAACTCGTCCCGCCGGGACTCGAACCTCGGCTTTACCGCGCTGCAGTCGTTTATCCGACCGATGAGTTCCACGGTGTACTCGCCGCCACGACCGTTCTCCACGTACTCGAATGACCCGATGTAGCCGTCCTCACGCATGACCCGGAGGACGTCCCCTATCAGCTTGGAGGTCGGACGTACGGTGACCTCCATGCTTCCTGAGAACTCGGCGTTCTTCATGGCCGACAGAGTGTCCGCGAGTGGATCCATCTGCATATTAAATCACCTGTACTTCTCGAACCCCATCTTGGGGGCCATCTCCCTGAAGCACTGCCTGCACAGGTATATGTCGTACTTCCTGACGAGTCCCTGTCTCCTTCCGCACCGCGTACACTTGTTGGCTCCCCTTCCGTACCCCCTGCTATCTTCCTCGCTCATCGCTCTACCTCCACGCCGAACTCGTCGTCCAGGAACTTCGCGGTGTCGTCAGGGGTCAGCCTGTGGTGACTCCCGACCTTGGAGGGCCTGATGCGGCGGCGCTTCACCCGGTACCCGGGTCGCTCCATCTGAACCGATACATCCAGCCCGTGTATGCCGATCTCGGGGTCGTACTCCACCCCCTCAAAGTTGGTATGCTCCTTCACCCCCAGGGAGAAATTACCCTCCCTGTCTATCGAGCGAAGTTCGATGTTCTTCTCGGCCGCCTTCAGCGCAGATTCCAGGAAGCTCGTGGCCTCCTCACCGCGCAGCGTGACCATACAGCCTATAGGTTCGCCCTTCTTGATGTTGAAAGGACGGATTGATTTCTTGGCCCTGGTCCTCACCGGCGTCCTCCCGGTCAGCTCCTCGACCACCATCTCGGCGGCCCTGAGCTCCTCGCCGCCCTCGCCCACGGAAACGTTCACGACCACCTTGCCTATCCTCGGTTTCAGCATGGGGTTCACAGGTTTCCCTCTCCCGGAGAGACCTGTTCGAGCACTCGCTTCTGAAGGAAGCGGTGCGGTTCACAGGTTTCCCTCTCCCGGAGAGACCTGTTCGAGCACTCGCTTCTGAAGGAAGCGGTGCGGTTCACAGGTTTCCCTCTCCCGGAGGGACCTGTTCGAGCAACCCTTGGTTGAAGGGGTGCGTTCACAGTGACACCTCCGGCTCGGAGTCTCCGATCATGAATACGTAGTCCTCCACAGTGCTGAAGACCTCGCCGTCCTCCTTAAGAGTGACCCTGTTGGGGTTGCTGCTCCTCACCACGTCGTAGGCCTCGACGGTCGCAATCTGTCCGGCGTGCTTTCCGCCCGTGATGAACGCCAGTTTACCGGGCTCCCTCTCGACGATGGCCTCCGGTTCGTTCTCCGGGACCCGCATCACGAGGGTGGCCCCCGTTGGGGCGTCCCCCTCGATGTTGTGCCCGCTCGAGAGATGCATCTGTCTCCTCCCCGCATTCACGGTGGTCGCGTCAACCACCTTCACGGGCTTCAGGTCCGGGTCCTCTGCCTCTCTGAGGACGAACCTGTTTTTCCTGTCGACGAGTAGGCGGTAGGCCTCGTCGCCCACCGTCACCACGTCGAACATGCCGACTGCGAACTTTTCGTCCCTCCTGACGATGCCGTCGACCATGACCAGGCCCTCGGCAGCGATTCTCTTCACCTCCCGCGTGCTGTCCGCTACCTCTATCATGTCCCTCAGGACGATTCTCAGGGGCACGGAGTTCTGGGTGCTGTGTGGCCCAGGTGCAGGGGCAGGGGCCCAGGTTACGGCCTTCCCCGGAAGTCTCCACCTCTTCGGTGCTGCGTGTCTCTTTCTGTGCATCTAATCTTCCTCCAGCTTCGCCTCTCTTCGCGGGTCTGAGGTGTCAAGACGCGTGACCCTCACGTTCGAGGGGTGCAGAGGGTGCTCGACGGTGCTTCCGTCCCCCTTCTCTGTGGTAACCCCCCGTACCACGATGAGGCCGCTCTCCAGGTCGACCTCCTCGACCCGGCCGCTCTCCCCCTCGTGGTCTCCCCTCATGACCTCCACCTCGTCTCCGCTCCTCACGTTCACGCGCCTCATGCCGTAGCGGTCCCTGAGCTTCCCGGAGAGGGTGGCGGAGACGAGGTCCTGCCTCTCGTGGAGGGGTGCTTCGTAAAGATTCTTCCTCTGCTTTCTCGGCTGCCTGCTCATAGTATCACAGAATTATGGACGCGGCGCTGGCCACCTTTGGGAACCGCTCCCCGGCCTCCCTCGCCACCGGCCCCTTGATCTCTGTACCCTTCGTCTCGTCGTTCTCCTCGACGAGGACCGCCGCGTTGTCCTCGAACTCTATTCTCGTGCCGTCCGGTCGTCGCAGGGGCTTCTTCTGCCTGACTATCACTGCGGGGAAGAGCTGCTTCCTCGTCTCGGGTGTTCCCTTCTTCACGGACACCGTTATGCGGTCCCCCACTCCAGCGCGGGGCTGCCGCCTCCTGGTGCCGTGGTAGTTCTGGACCGACGTGATCTCCAGCAGCTGTGCGCCGGTGTTGTCGGCGCAGGTCAGCTGCGACCCCCTGTTGAGTGCCCTGGGCACGGTGGACTTCAGCCCCCTCAATCCAGCACCTCCACGGTGACGAAGGATTTCGTCTTGCTCAGCCTGCGGCACTCCCCAACCCTGACGCGGTCGCCCACCTCAGCGTCCAGGCAGGGGCTGAGGTGCGCCGGCGTTCGAGAACGCCTCTTCTCGTAGCGCTCGTACTTGGGAATCCTCTCGGTCCTCTCCCTCCCAACGATCACGGTCTCCGGCGTGGGTTTGCTGACGACCTCTCCCTCCAGGACCTGTCCCCTGACCGGAAGTGTTCCGTGGAAGGGGCAGTTCGCGTCTTCGCAGGTTTGCTCCGGTCCCTCCACGTCGAGGCCCGTCATAGCCGCTCCTCCTGCCTGCCTACCAGCAGCTCTCCGTCGACTACGTCCCCCCCGAGCTCCAGCGATACCTCGCTCTTTGGCACGGTGGACCCCCCAATCCTCAGGGTGTCTCTGGTCTCGTCGCGTATTCTTCCCTCGATACCGAGACCGTCCGGGTTGGAGTGGTCGACGACGGCCCCCCTCCTTCCTATGAGCGTTCCCGGCCTCACCGCGACCCCTCCCTCTCCACGGTCTCTATCCTTGCGATTGTGCGCCTGAGCTCTCTTATCCTGCCTGGGTTCTCCGGCATCCCGCCCGCCGCTGCCGAGGCCCTCTCCCTGAGCAACTCGTTGCTGAGGTCCTGAAGGGACTCCGCCCTCTCGTTCGGCGTCATTTCACGTATCTCCGAAATCCGTATTATCGCCATCTCACACCCTCGTCCTCACGTCTTCCCCGTGCTTCTCCCTGTACTCCTCCATGGTCATGTCGTGGGTGGATAGGTGGGAGCCGGTTATCTGTCTGTACTGCCCGCCGCACTCCAGACACTCGACGTACTCAGTTTCCCCCTCGTCTTCGCCGCCCTCCCCCTCGCCGGTCGCCTCGCCATCGGCGATGAGCCTTATCTCCTCTTCCTCCTCCTCCTCGATGTCACGTATCTCAACCAGGTCGGGAATCGTCACGTCGGGCGGAACGATTTTCACAGTTACACCTATGGTGCCGAGCTTCTTCTTGGCGAGGGAGTACCCAGTGTCCACGAGGTCCTCGGCCGGCTCCCCGCAGTGCTTCATGTAGCCGTCCCTGAACTTCTCCTCCCTGCTCCGGGATCCGGTCACCTTGCCCTTCAGGACGATTTCGGCACCGAGCGCCCCCGCGTTCATTATGTCTCTGAGGGTGGAGTAGCCGGCCTTCCTGAAGTACCATCCCCTCTCGAGGGCGTTGGACAGGCGCTGAGCCACTATCTGGGCGTTAAGATTCGCCTCCTCGACCTCCATGACCTCGATGGAGAGCTCGTCCAGCTCGAACTCCTCGGAGAACTTCTCCTCCAGCTCGTTGATGTTTCTGCCCCCCTTGCCGATCACCATGCCCGGCTTCTCGGAGTAGAGGGTTACCTGGGTGCCGCTCGGGGTCCTGTTTACCTCGGCGCCTCCGTATCCTGCCCTCGCCAGCTCCTCGTTCAGGAACTCGTCTATTCGGGCCCTCGTAAGCCCCTCCTCTATGAACTGTTTGACCGTCATCTATCGCTCCTTCAGGACTACTTCCAGGTTGGTGGTCCTCCTGTTCTTCGGGGAGGACCTTCCGAACGCCCGGGGGGTCCATCCCTCGAAGGTCCTGCCCCGGTGTGCGGCGATGTGTTCTACCTTTAGACTCCCTCCGTCGAGGCCCTGTTCGACCGCGTTGCCCTCCGCGCTCTCCAGAACCTCCAGGACTTTGCCCGCTGCCTTCTCCGGGTACCTTCCGGGTCCCCCTCCCCTCCTATGGCCGACTCCGCGGTTGTGCCTTTTGAATGGAACTGCCTGCTTCTGGTTCTGGACCCTTCTGAGGTACGCCTTAGCCGCCCCCAAGTCCATACCACGTATCTCTCGAGAGATCTCGACGCAGTGTTTCGGGGAGCACCTCAGCTCTTGACCGTACGCCCTCGCCGTGTTTTCCGTCTTTGGTATCGAGTAGTCCATTCTACTTCAGGGGTACGTACTTGCTGCTCCTCGTCGCGCCGATTCCCGGCCCGCTGTGCGTTACCCTCTTCCTCGTTAGTGCGAATTCGCCGAGGTAGTGCCCCACCATCTCCGGCATTACCTCCACGACCTCGAAATCGGAGCCGTCGTGTACTCCGAACTTCAGTCCGACGAACTCGGGAAGGATGACCATGTTTCGCAGGTGGGTCCTCAACACCACATCTCCCCCGCCCTCCTCGCGGAGCTCCCTCGCCCTCTCCATGAGCTTTCGCTCCTCCTCGCTGAGGCCCCTCCTCAGCTTTCTCCTCGCCCTGGCCGGCAGCACATCCGCCACCTCATCCAGGCTCATATCGAGCATTTCGTCGATGCTGTGTCCCCTGTAGGTAGGCTCCTCCATCTTCACCTTCGTCCCGTTCTTCGTGCCCTGACGCTACCTACCTTTCGGCCGGGAGGGGTGTTTCGTCCAACGGTCTTGGGTTTCCCCGGCCTCTGCTTTCCGCCCCCACCGAAGGGGTGGTCGACGGCGTTCATGGCTACCCCACGCACCTTGGGGTACTTTCCCCCCCGCCTCCTCACCTTGTGGTGCTTCTTACCCGCTTTGAGAAGGGGTTTTTCGGTACGTCCCCCGCCGGCGACCACGCCTATCGTGACCCGGCACCTGGGGTTCAACCTCTTGAGCTCGCCGCTCGGGAGCTGTACGACTGTCTCCCCGACGTCGTGCGCTATCAGGAGGCCGTACGTCCCACTCGCCCTGGCGACTTTTCCCCCGTCTCCCGGCTGAATCTCGATGTTGTAAATCGGGGTTCCCTCCGGTATCTCCGCGAGGGGCAGCGTGTTACCCGATACCACAGGTGCCTCGACGCCGCACTCGATCTCCTGGCCCACCGACACGCCCTCGGGGACCAGGATGTATCTCTCCTCGTCGTTTTCGTATCTCACCCTCGCGACAGGGGCGGTCCTCGCGGGGTCGTGCTCTATGTCGACTACGACGCCTCTTATAGAGTCCTCGGGCGGGTGATGAACCTCTGCCCTGTACCTGTGGGAGTCTGCGCCGTATACGCCGCTTCCGGTTCCGAGCTTCTGTGAACGAGTCCTTTTCCCCATACTCCACCCCTAAAAAATGCCCAGCCTCGTAGCGAGGTTCTCCGCCTCGCCCTCTACCTCGAACCTGACCATCGCCTTCTTCTCGCCGCGCGAGGTGATCATGGTGTTTACACTGTCCACTTCGAGGCCGTATACGTCCTCCACGGTTCTCGCCACGTCACCCTTGGTGGCGTCCACGTTTACGATGAACGTCATCGTGTTATCGTCCAGCAGGTCCGTCGATTTCTCCGTCAGTACGGGTCTCCGAATAATCATCTGAACTCCTCCAGCGCGCTCTCGGTGTAGACCGTCAGTCTTCCGGGCTCTCCTCCGGGGGCCAGGCGGTCGACGCCGACGCTCCGGGCCTCGCAAACCTCGACTCCAGGCAGGTTGCACGCCCCGCGCCCGATTCCCTCGTCCTCGCCGACAACGAGGAGAATGCTCTTCGGCACACGTCTCCGCCTCCCGCGCAGTTTACCCTTTCCACTTCTCTCACCGGTGCCCCTCTTGGCCCGCTCTACGTCGCTCCAGAGGTCGGCCCCCTTCAGGAACTCCCGGACTTCGGCGGTCCTGTCGACGGACTGCAGCTCGTCTGGAGCCACTACGGGGCCCTCGGCGGCGTGCCCCCTCGCCCGAACGAGGTCGGGGCGAGCGGTCGCAGCGACGGCGCACCTGATAGCGAGCCGCCTCTCCTTGCGGTTGATCTTTTTCGAGAAGTCCTTGTCGGCCTTCGGCGGGTGCGCTCTCCTTCCGCCGACCGTCTGGGGCACGAGGGCGCCCCTTCGACCGTTCTTTATTCTCGGGACCATAGCGGCGCCCCTCCCCGCTCCCCAGGACTCCGCCGAGGTCCTGAAACCGGCTCGCCTGTCGGAGCCGTAGGGCTCCCGGCTGTTGGCCCTGTGACTCTCCACGGCTCTCCGGATCAGGTCGTTCCTCACGTCGGTCTCGAAGATTTCGGGAAGCTCGATTTCCCCGGCGTCGTTTCCCTCCACGTCGATCAGCCTGGCCCTCATCTATACACCCTGCCTGCTTCGCGTGGAGACCATGTTCACCGTCGGTTCCTCCGGCAGCTCCTTCGGCCTCAGCGGCTTCCGGATTCCAACTAGCCGCTTGACGGGTCCGGGTACGCTGCCCTTTAGCAGTGCGTGGTCGCCCCGAACCAGGCCGTACCTCTTGAAGCCCCCGTCCGGATTGACTTCGTCCGGCGTGTCCCCGATTTTCAGTATCCTCTTGTTCATCTCGGTGCGGTGGTGGTAACCCTCCTGCCCCGTCTGCGGAACCTGCCACCGGACCCTGGTGGGGTGCCACGGTCCGAGGTTGCCTATGTGTCTACCCCTGCCCTTCCTCTTTGCCTTCCGTCCCTGAATCTTTACGCCCCAACGCTTTACCGGCCCCTCCGTACCCTTGCCCTTTGTCACTGCGGCCACGTCGACGAGCTCCCCGCTGGTGAACACGTCGTCGAACCTGACTGTATCGTCCAGGAGCCCGGAGGCGTACTCGAGTGCGTCCGCTGCGTCGCCCGAGACGGGGAACTCCATAGAAACCGGCTCCTTCGCAGGGACACCCGTCAGGACCGACGGGTCCGTGGACACCGTGACGGATACCCTCTCGGTCCTGGGGAGAAAGCTCTCCGCCTCTGCCAGCCCCTCGTCGTCGGATGCCTCCGTAATGGTGGCGAGGCCGTCGTGTCTCTTCTCGTGCGTCCTCACGCTGTTCACGCGGACGGGCGGCGTCTCCACCACAGTGGCGGCCCTCTGGACCTCCAGGCCCTCCGTGGGCGAGTTGGGCCTGTCGTCCACCATGATTACGTGGGTCATGCCCGCCTTGTAGCCGGCGAATCCCTGGATGCCGACATCGTCGTCCTCCGGGAAGCTTCCGAACCTGGGTGCCTCTCGTGCGGCCCTCTTCCTGGGGCTGAACCCTAGTGACCCTTTTCTGGGTCTTTTCTTTCTGGCCAATACCCGTCCTCCTCTTGGGCCCGTACAAGGTTGATCACGGCGAGCGAGGCGTTCAAGGCCTCCTCCGTTCGCACCGTGGCTGTGCCCTGTGCGGGTACCGTGTTTACCGTCTCGTCGAACCTCAGCGGGAGGCCCTCCACCCCTCCCAGCGGTGAGCCGAAGACCAGCGCGGATCCACGCGGCAGGTCCACCTGACGGACGTCGCGCCCGCGTCGGGAGGTCCCGATTATTTCGAGCCCGAAGCCGCGGTACCTCTCCTCGGCCTCCCGGGGCGTACCCGTCTCCACCGAGTACCCCCAGTACTGAGGCACGTCGTCCGGGTGGACACGGGCGACCTCCAGCGGTTCTTGCGAAATCGTCTCGACGGTTATACGTCTCCCCCTCCCCGGGGCTCTCCCGAGAAGCAGGGCCGGGCTGTCGAATCCGACATCGACCCGGGTACCACCGCCTTCGACACCTCCTCGATCCAGAACGATTCCCTCCCTGTACTCCCCCTCGACCGGTTCCTCCGAGACGGCGTGGTTCGGAGTCTGCAGGGGCGGAATCGCTCCCGCGTACTTCAGCTCCTCCTGCCTCGGGAACAGCCTCCTCTTGAGGTACGGCGGACACTCCGCGTAGCGGAGGACCTTATCGATGAGGCCGGTGTCGTCGTGCGCCGGGTCCCTGTAGACGAACACTTCGTCCACGCGATAGACGCCGGCGGCGCGTGCCACTTGGCCCAGCTTCAGGGTTTTCTCCCTGAGGCCACCACAGTCCGCCGTCAGGCTCGACGGTACCATGACCGCCAGGCCGTCCCCAGCAGGTTTCCCCTTCATTCGTCACTCACCATATTTAATCCTTCCCCGCGACGCCGCGGAATCCGCCCCGCATCCCTGCCCCGGCGCCGATACGTACCGACTCCACCCTCGCCGGGCCACGTGGGGGCGGGCCTCAACCGTTAGGCTCAAGGGCCCTTTTCCTTTCTCCCCCGGAAGCAAGACCTTTCCCCGTCGACACGGATCAAACTGCGTGGACGAGCTGTGGAGCGATTTCGAGGGACCCCGCTCCCTCTCGAGGTACCTCTCGGTCGCGGATGACGGGGCCCCCGCGGCTTCCCTCCTGGCGCGACGCGTCGAGGCGGACTTCGACCCGTCGGACGACCTTAAAGGCCTCTGGAGCAGCCACGCCGAGGCCGCGGTGAGGCTGGAGAGGTTAATCAGGGAGGGGCCATCTCTGGAAGAGGGGGCCTCCCTCCGGCCTCCAGAGATTTCCCTGCTGGACCTGAAGGCCGAAATCGCCCGCAGACTGGAGGAGAGCTGCGTCCTCTGCCACCACGCCTGCGGGGTCGACAGGACCGAGGAGGGGACCGGGATCTGCGGCGTCCCCGACGAAGCGATAGTGTACTCGGAGACCCTGCACCTCGGCGAGGAACCGGAGCTGGTGCCGTCCCACGCGGTCTTCTTTGGCGGATGCACCCTGAGCTGTGTCTTCTGTCAGAACTGGGCCACGGCCCGGCTGAGGGGGCACTACACTCGTACCTCTCCGGAGGACCTGGTGGAGGCCATCCGCCTCAAGAGGCTCAACGGCTCCCGCAACGTCAACTGGGTCGGTGGGGACCCGTCTCCGCACCTGCCCAGCGTCCTCGAAGTGCTCTCCGCACTGGAGGTTAACGTCCCGTCGGTTTGGAACTCAAACATGTACGCCTCCCGGCCCTCGATGGAGCTGCTGAGCGGGACCCAGGACCTCTTCCTCGCCGACCTGAAGTACGGAAACGACGAGTGCGGATCCGAGCTATCCGGGGTGGTCGAGTACACCTCAACGGTGCACAGAAACCTGCTTCTCGCATCGGAGGGGGCCGGGCTAATAGTCAGGCACCTCGTGATGCCCGGCCACCTGGAGTGCTGCACCGCCCCCGCGCTGAACTGGGTATCGGAGAACCTCGGACCGGATACCCGGGTGAACGTGATGTTCCAGTACCGCCCCGAGCACAGGGCCCACGATCACCAGGGTATAAATCGGAGGCTGACCGCCGGTGAGAGAAGCAGGGCCCTGGAGCTCGTGGAGGACGCCGGCCTTACAGGCCTGGTCTAGAGAGCCGCCCTTACCCTGCCGGCCATGCGGCTGAACTCTTTCTCGGGCAGGACGGGCTCCGCGTCCAGCTCGAAATCCTCCACGAGCTTGACCCAGGACTTGCAGCCGCGGTACGACGGGTCCATCTCCAGCTCGAGCGGGGGATTCACCCGGTACGCACGGACGAACACGACCGTCAGCGGGTCCTCGGGCCGGTAACCCAGCTTTCTCTCCAGGCCCTCCTCGCTGTAGACTGTCTCGTCCAGCAGGACCGCAGGGTAGTCGTCCGGCGAGACCCGCAACTCCACCTTCCCCCTCGCCACGGCCGCAGCACGGACCTCCTCAACGTCGAACCTGTCCCCCGTCAGCAGCCAGTCGTACCTGTCGTACCTGCCCCGCTTCTTCTCCTTCCTCGTGGGGAGAAGCAGAAACCTACCTCCCTCGAGGCCGAAGCGGTCCTCGCCCGTTCCGCCCTTCCTGGGCAGGACCACCTGCTCGCCGCGCACGAGCGCCTCGATAACCGGGTCGGTCTCCTTCAGGCCGTGACCGAAAATCATCCGTCCACCATCGACGCAAAGTACTCGTGCACCCTCTCGTCATCGACCAGCTCGGGGTGGAACGCCGTGGCGAGAATCGGTCCATCCCTCGCAGCCACGACTCCACCTCCAAACTCGGAGAGCACCTCCACCCCTCCGCCGACTTCCGTGTAGGCAGGCGCCCTGATGAACACTGCCTCGAATGGTTCGTCGAACCCGTCGAATTCGACGGGAGCCTGGAATGACTCCCTCTGCCGCCCAAACGCGTTGCGCTCCACGGAGGCGTCGAGTAGGCCGAGCATGTGTTGACCGGTTCGCTCGACGTCCCCGCGCCCCTCCGACGCCAGCAGTATCATGCCCGCACAGGTGCCCCATATCGGGGTCCCGGATTCTGCCATCTCCACTAATTCTGCGTCAAGTCCCCTGTCGAACAGCAGGGACGATATCGTGGTGGACTCTCCGCCGGGAATCACGGCACCGTCCACGCCCTCGATGTCGTCTCTCCGTCGGACCTCCACGGGCTCGGCGCCTACGCCGCGCAGGGCCGAGACGTGCTCCGACACGTCGCCCTGCAGCGCGACGACGCCTACCCGCATCACCAGCCGCGGCCCTGAAGTCTCTCCTCATCCGGCACGGTGTCGGCGTCCATGCCCTTCATGGGGAGCCCGAGGCCGCGGGAGATCTCCTTCAGTCTCTCCGGGTCGTCGTAATTCGCAACGGCCTCCACTATAGCCCGACCGGTCTCCGACGGGTTCCCGGATTTGAACACTCCGCTTCCGACGAAGACGCCGTCGCTCCCGAGCTGCATCATGAGGGACGCGTCGGCGGGCGTCGCTATGCCACCGGCGGCAAAGTCCACCACGGGCAGCCTCTCCATCCCCTTCACGTCGCGCAGGACCCCGAGGAGACCCTCCCTGGCCTCGTCCAGGGTGTGTCCACCGAATACCGGGGTAACGCCCCCGACCTCTCCGTCTCCGCGGACCTCCCTGTGTATCCTTCCGTACTCCTGGACGAAGTCGTCCGCGATTTCCCGAAGCTCGTCATCCCCCGCCCCGGCTACCCTCAGGACGCCGTCCCTGACGATTCGGCGGTGTCGAACCGCCTCCACGACGTCGCCGGTCCCGGCCTCTCCCTTGGTGCGGATCATGGCGGCGCCCTCCCATATACGGCGAACCGCCTCGCCCAGGTAGGTGGCTCCGCAGACGAAGGGCGTGTCGAAAAGCCCCTTGTCGATGTGCAGGAACGGGTCGGCGGGCGTCAGTACCTCGGACTCGTCGATCATGTCGGCCCCGGTCTCTTGGAGCACCTGTGCCTCCGCCAAGTGCCCGATGCGGCACTTCGCCATCACGGGAATAGTGACCGCGTCTATAATCTCCTCGACGAGCGACGGGTCCGCCATCCGGGCCACGCCGCCCACCGCCCTTATGTCGGCGGGAACCCTCTCCAGGGCCATCACGGCGACCGCGCCGACGTCCTCCGCCACCCCGGCCTCCTCGACGCTGGTGACGTCCATTATGACCCCGCCCTTCTGCATGCTGGCGAAGCCCTTCTTGACGAGGTTGGTTCCGCGCTCCAGCCCCCCGGGTCCAGGAACCTCCCCGCCTCTTTTCGTAAAAGACCCCTCTGGAGTCTCCGAGTCCACCGACATCGGTCTAGGACTCCTCTTCACCGCCTATCTATTTTGTCCCGTATCCCGGGAAGGGTGCCCTTCTCTACGACCGGGAGAGATAAGGCCGATAACGAACAGAAATGCCGTGAGTCCCGTAGTGTAGCGGTCAACCATCTCGGCCTTTGGAACCACACCGGGTCGTCAGGGCCGGTGTTCAGGCACCGATGGAGGTGTGTTCGCCGGGTCGTCAGGGCCGGTGGCGTGAAGACAGCCGAGGACGGCGGTTCGAATCCGCCCGGGACTATGCATAAACCCTGTCTGTCCCTCCGGGGTACGAGAGTTGACCGGAGACCGACTGACGCCTTCACGCAAGTTATATGGTCAATCGACCTGTTCAACATCACGGGGTGTTGGGGAAAGTCTACGCCGTCTTCGGGGCGGCACTCATCGGCCTCGGAGCGATGGCGCCTCTGGGCATCTGCTGCATACCGGCAGTGGCGGCACTCTGGGGTTCCTCGGAATCTCCACGGCCCTTCTCGTGAACTGGGGAACCCCTATCCTGGTGGCAGGTATAGGACTGCTGGGAATGGCCGTCTACTTCCGCTACAGCTGTGGAAACGAATGAGGCGAGTAACCGGTCTAGCGCGACCACGATCTTGGGCTTCATTCGTACCTCCCCGCCGTCCTCTCGATTACGCAGGCGTACGCACGTCACCCGTCTCTCCGGTAAACCCCCCGACCTTCAGGGGAAAGACGCAGTGGGGAAGATGTAATTCTTAAGACCTCCCCTGTTCGAGGGCGAAGGGGCATACTGATGCAAGGAATTCACGCAGAAGTCGGTCGGGAAATAGGGGGAGAGAGGGCTCCCCGCTCTTCGAAACCATATCACGTTCCGGACGCCCCATCGTCCAGAAACCGGGTGGTGAAGCGACGCCAATTTGATCCACACGGATGGAGACCGCGTTCGGGAAGCTTAATAGATGGAGAGCCTGCAGTTCTCTGCCGGGTGCTCGAGATGAGTGAGGCAGAGAGAGTCGGGGAGGTGACCCACTACTTCACCGACATAGGGGTAGCTAGCGTGGTCCTCGACAGCCACCTCCAGGTCGGGGACAGCGTCTCGATAGAGGGGGCAACGACGGACTTCGAGCAGACCGTGGAATCGATGCAACTGGACCACGTCGACGTGGAGGAGGCCGGACCGGGAGACGAGGTCGGTATAAAGGTCGACAGGAGGGTCAGGGAGGGAGACGAGGTCAAGAGGACGGGATAGCCGTACGGGACCAGTGTCGGTACGGAGGTGGCCCGCAGAGTTAGGTCCGCCCCTTGGGCCGGGTCGAGATGTGCGACGGGCCGCATCGACGCCGGTGCGCCGCGTTACCCGATTAACCCCACACGGGCCCCGACGCCGCTCGTCGAGGGCCCGTCGAAATCGGGGATGATGAGCTATTACTGTCGCTGAACTCCCCTGGGTGGTTCAGTCACCGTGAGGCGGGGTTGCAGCGTTTACGGCGCCTGAATCAGTGGCTCCCCGAGTATGGATTCGTCGTCGTAGCTCCTGCGGTACTGCTGGGGAATGGCTATGCAGTCGGTGGGGCAGACCTCGGCACATGTGTCGCACATGTCGCACACCGAGGAGTCGATTACGGCGAGCCCGCGGCCCTTGTCCAGTCCCTCCGGGTCCATCACTATTGCGTCGATGGGGCAGGACTGTTCGCATATGGAGCAGCCGATGCAGTCCTCCTTGACGACGAGGGCACGATCCGGCCTCTCTCCCTCGCTCGTGGCCATCAGGGCGTCGGGGCAGGCCTCCACGCATAGCCCGCAGTTCGTGCAGAGCTCCGGAACTATCACGATGCTCTCGCCGACCATCTCTACGGCGTTGGTCGGACAGACGAAGGAGCACTCACCGCACTGCAGACAGGAATCGAACTCAACGAGCGGCGTCTCGTCGACGGTATCCGGCACCGGACTCATCCGGGTCTTACATGATTTATAATGGTAATAAGCGTATCGGTCGAGGGCTCAAAAATCAGAGAGTCAACGTATCCTTTAGTGTGGATTCACCTGTGGCCTTCCCGTATTCTCCCGAGTCTCTCCCGGATGCGTTCCCAGTGGCTGCCCCTCCAGTAGTAGCGGCCGCAGGACGAGCAGACCATCAGGTCCTCCGCGTCCTCCGGCACGTAGTCCTCGTCGACGGATTCCGCGGGAACCAGCTCGGAGTTGCAGAGGGTGCAGCGCTCCATCACGGGCTCCAGTTCGAGGCCCAGTGCGTCGGCGACCTTGGAGAGCTGCTCGTCCAGGTCCCGCGTACCGAGGAGCACTGAGTCCCCTGACCGCGAGGCGAGCTCCACGTCCCTCGTGACCAGGACGCGGCCCTCCTCCCTGCTCCTCCTCAGGAGCGCGTCGTCTCCCCCCTCGACGTCACCGCCGTACAGCACGTCGTGTCCCGCGATCCTCAGCCAGCGTGCGAGGCTGCCCAGCATGTCGTCCACGAGGAGGCGCATCACTCGGGAAGCGGCCTGGTGACGCGGCCGACGCCCTTCGACGCGCCCTCCCTGAAGACGAATCGCTGCCCCTCCGTGACGCAGTAGGGCCGGTACCGGAACCTCATTTTTACGGTGCCTGACTCCCCAGCGACGAGGTAGTCGTCCATTATGAAGCGCGTGGCCTCCGAGATCGTTTCCAGGTGGACAACCGGCTCGTATCCGTCGCTTATTCTCGTCGGGTGGTTCAGCACCATCACCTCCGCCTCGAACTCACGCACCGCGGAGGCGGCCTCCTCTCCGCAGAGCACCATGCCGCGCTCCGGATCCCCCCCCTTCGTCGCGATTCCGACTATCTGGCCCGCGGACGCCCACTCGACCCGGCGGTGGTGCATCTCTACCGACTTCACCCGAACCTCGTCGTAGTTTCCGTGGCTGTCCGGACCCAGCAACACGGTATCCCCGGTCTCCACTGAGCCCTCCTGAACCGTGCCGCTGACGACCCTGCCCACGCCCCGGACGGAGTACACTCTGTCGATGTACATCTTGAACGGCTTTTCCGACGGCCTGTCACGCCTTTCGGCCCTTAGCAGGAACTCGTTCAACAGGTTCAGGCCCTCCATTGTGACGGCAGAGGTCCTGAACAGCGGAACCAGCGCCTCCCTGTTACTCTGCTGCAGCACGGTCCTCACGTCCTCCACGCAGCTGACGCGGTAGGGCACCTTGCCCACCTTCTTCACCAGCCGAACCGCCTCCAGCTCCATCTCCTCGACCCTGTTCCCGTCGACCCTGTCGACCTTCGTCAGAGCGACCACGACGGGTATCTCCTGGGCCAGCATTATCCCGAGGTGCTCCCTCGTCACCCGCGTCACGCCCTCAGTGGAGTCTACCGCCAGAAGGCCGTAGTCGACCTGCCCACCGAGCAGCCCCCTTATCGCCGTCCTCAGCCAGGGCTCGTGACCCACCGTGTCTATGAATGAGACCACCTTGTCGCTCCTCTCTATCAGGGACGCCTTCTCGGACCGGTCCAGCGGGTTTGCCAGGTTCAGGGTCTCCGACCCGGAGAAACCGTAGACCCCGTAGCTCAGGTCGGCACTCAGACCCCTCTCTATCTCGTGGGGCTTCACGTCCAGAAATATCCTGGTCCTTCCACGGCCGTCGTCCGGCTCGCCGGTAATCAGGCTTCCCACGAGGCTGCTCTTTCCGTGGTCCACGTGCCCTGCTGTCCCCACGATGAGGTGCTTCCTGCCCTCCACCGCGGGCTCCTCCACGGCGGCAAGAGCCACGAAGCCGCCTTCGAGCTCCACGGACCTCTCCACGTCGATACCGAGGTCGAGGTCGTCGGCGATCGTCGAGAGAACCCTCAGTGACTCCTCCATTTCGGTAGTGGAGATGCCGAGCAGCTCCCCGTCGTCGTCGACCCCCACCAGGTAGAGACCCCTACCTTCGCCGAGCAGCACGCGGTTCTTCATCTGTGCGGCGAGGCTCTGCCTCCTGTCCTCGGAGAGGTGGACCTCGCTTTTGAGCCTCTCCTTGAACTCTACGTTTCCGCCCTCTCCCTCGGCGGCCAGCCGCCTGATGAGGTCCATCTGCCTGAGAATTAGGAGTGCGTGACAAAAAGTCTATTCGACGAGGCAGTCCACAGCGTAGTGACCCACGCCCGGGGCGAAAGTTTTGACGAGCCTCCGGTCGAGCCTCAGTGCGTCCCTGCCCCCGTCCTCCACGGCCCTTCGAACCCTCTTCACGGGTCTATCGTCTATGGCGGAGGGACAGGACTCGTGGTAGTGGAGCCGGCCGCCCTCGCCGAGCGACGCTACTGCCCTACCGAGGTGTCCCGGCGAGTCGAGGTGGCCCATAAGCACCCGGTCGAAGGGGCCGTCCGGGCTGCTTCGCCGGGAGTCGGCCACCACGACGTCGAGCCTGTCGTTCAGGCCGTTGAGCGCTGCGTTTTCCCGCAGGAACAGGGCTGCCTCCGGATTCGCGTCGATCGCGAGGACGTGTGCGCCGGCAGTGGCCGCCGGAATCGAGAACTGTCCGACGCAGGCGAACATGTCGAGAACCCAATCGTCCTCCTGAACGGTACTCCTGACGCGCAGCCGCTCTCCGGAGTTTCCCGGGCTGAACATGACCCTCAGGGGGTCTAGGCGGTACACCAGGCCGTGCTCCCTGTGGACGGTCTCGGTCGGTCCGTCGCCGGCGAGCAGCTCCGCCTCCGGCCTCCGGAGCGCCCCGTCGATTCCACGGTGGTCCACCACGGCCGTAGCGCCCGGGTGGGCCTCCAGAAGCGCCTCCGCGGCCACCTTGTCGCCGTCCAGCTCGGCGAGAAGAACGCTGCCGAGCCTGGTCCACCCTGAGGGAACGCGGTCTTCGGATATGCCGCTCTTCGACATGCGGTCCGTCGGCGTCAGTTCCGGTTTCCTCGGAACGGGGTCTTTCTGGTGGAACGAGTCGTGGTCATCCACCGTCCCCGTCACGGGAATCTCCACGAACCCGTCCCTCTCGACTATTCTCCGCGACGGGTCGAGCAGGCCGCGCCGGCCCAGACGACTGATGGCCACTTCCGCGGACTCCCGCTCCACCCTGACAGCCCTCACTTCGCGGCCTCCGGGTTGACCGGCACCAATTCGCCCTCGAGCTTGAGAACCTGCACGGAGCTCCCCTGGTTCCCCGCGTCGACGAACGGGGGCCTCGAGAGAGTAACGGCACGCATGCTCCCGGGATCCAGAACCTGCACCTCGTCCCCCCCGACCATGGTGAGCAGGGCCTCCTCCGCGCTCTGCAGGTCTCCGACCACCCCGGCCTCCTCGGCCAGCCTGGAGGATGGAACTCTTTTAACCCTGCCGGTCTCGAGGTCGACGAGTTCGACGACGTTTCCCGACCCCCTGACGACGAAGTAGTCATCCCGGTATCGAACGACGTCGCCCCTTCCGAAAGGGGGGAGTCTCACGAGGTGGGTCGACCGATAAACCTCCCTGCCGTCACGGACACCTACCAGGGAGGCCGACTCCGTAGCTTTCGCGCCGAAGCGTTCCTTTAGCCGCCTGGAAATCTTCCTCGCGACGCTGCTTTCCCCGAGGTACAGGTCGAAGCCTCCTCCGCTCCTCTCGACCCTCGAGACGAAGGGCTTCTCTCCCCCTGCCTCGGCGACCGAATCCGCGAGCCCGGAGACCTCCTCCAGTGCTTCGTCGAACTCGTCCTCACGTACGTCACGGTCCTCGGCCCTCACCTGCAAAACCGCCTCGTAGTACCCCCTGTTCGAGCGGCTGCAACTGCGACATACGCCCCTCGATACCTCGAGGCTCAGGGGAACGCTTTCCTCCACCCATCGACCCCCCAGGTCTCCCTCAACGGTGACCCTGGCCTCGATGGCTTTCGGGAGGACTCTCTCCAGCTCCACGTCGAGCACGGGGGTCTCCAGCTCTCGGGGTAATGAGGCCGACCCCTCGACGAGAAGCGAAACTGCGTCCTTCAGCTCCAGGTCCGTCCAGCCGTTCGCCTTCACGGCGCCGCAGGAGACACATTGGACGACCCTCAGACCGTCATCGACCTCGACGAGCGTCTCTCTCTCCAGGAAACAGTCCACGCAGACCTTTTCGGCGAAGTGCTCCCTCTCCTCACCGCATCTCGGACACAGCATTTTCTACAGAATCGTGACCATCTGGGCGTGAGGCACGTCACCCACGATAGCCACCTTGTCCTCGTCGACCACGCCCGCCCTCGTGGCGCACGAAACCGCCCTCTCTCCGAGCACGTTAACTATCGTGGCTCCCTCGAGGGCGTCTACGACCTCCTCCTCGTCCGCCTTCTCGTCGCCGTAAAAACCCTCGGTCACCTCGAAGGGGGCACCGTCCGCGTCGATTCTGGTTCCCACCAGGTCGCTGTCGCAGACCGCTACCAAGATCTCGCTCTGGCGGCGGTGTACCTTCAGCCTCACGGGCAGAGATGTACCGGGAATCGGATACCTCTTTCGTCGTCTACGTCAGCTTGACGCTGCCGTGGTCCGGGAAATACACGTCGCCGTCGTTGCGAAGCTTCTGAACCTTGTCCTTGGCGGCGCTCCTCGGTATACCCGCCTCCTCGGCCTTCCTGTAGACGACGTCCTTCGGCGCCTTTCCGCCGTGCTCGGACTCCAGCTCACGTATGATCTCCCTCAGGAGCCGGATTTTGTCCCTCTGACTCTTGCTGACGCCGGTCGCGAGCACGTCTATGTCGTACTCCTCGGTCTCCGGGTCCACACCCACCTCCCGTAGGCACCTCTTCACTATCCGGATCGCCCGGGAAGCGTCCTCCTCCGTGACCTCCTCGGCGAGGCGAATCCTCGCGGAGGCCTCGGCCAGACGTACGAGGGCCTCCAGCTGCCTGGCGGTGACCGGGACCGGTGAATCTCCCTCCCCTGCATTTCGAAGCTCGACGTAGAAACCCCGCAGCCTGTCCATGGCCTTTCCGCGCATCACCGGAACCACGTTCTTGGCCAGCGAGACGTACTTCCGCATCAGCTCCGGTTCAATCGGCGGATCCACGTCCTCCATCGAGAAGTTTTCTCCCCTCCTCAGCCTCTCGCCCCCGCGGTGGGAGGTCAGTATGTGGCTGGCGATTTTGGAATCCAGGTCCTCCGACGGCTTGTCGGTGAGCGTGAAGATGAGGTCAAACCTGGACAGGAGAGCCGGCTCCATGTTGATCTGCTCTGCGATAGGTTCGTACCTGTCGAAACGGCCGTACTTCGGGTTTGCCGCCCCCAGGAGCGCGCACCTCGTCCTCAGGGTGGTCGTTATTCCGGCCTTGGCTATGGAGAGCGAATTGTGCGCCACTGCTCCTTCGGCCAAAAACGTGTGGGTCGAAGGGACGGTGAGATCATAGACATGATCAAAGTCGGGGCAGAATCGCTCCACGCTCCGAATCTTAAGCCACCGGAGGCTGTTCAATAGGGACTCGAGGCGACGCACCTCCCGGGACAGCTTCTGGCGCTTCTTTAGGGCTTCTTTTAAGGCCTCTCGATACTCTTCCGTCCGGTCGGTGCCGTTCTTCTCCCAGAACTGGATGAGGGAGCAGCTGACCCCGGCACTCTCCGCGATCTCCCGGCACGGGATTCCGAACCGGGTCCGCACATCCCGGCATCGGGAGACATCCGCCCCATCCAGATCTAGTTCCTGTATCTCCCGTAACCTATCCTGCAATCGATTCAGGATGTCAGCCGCCCGGTTCCGGGAAATGTTCTGGCCGCTCGTGAGGTTGGTGGCGAGGGTCTCCTGTTTGAGGCCAAGACGTTTCATGAGCCGCATCAGGAAATCGCTGATGCCGGGCACAGGTTCGGCGGGGTCTCTCGTTTCCTCCACTGCCTCATCGAGGCACTTACGCTTTTGCAGTGAGAGGAACCCGACTTCTCGTCGGAATTGTTCCAGGTCGTCGTAGCGTGAGATGTCTATCCGCCAGACATCTCCCTCGCGCCGGATGGTGGAGTGGATACCGAATCTCCATAGGAGTTCCTGGACCTGCTCTATGAGCTCCCGGTTCTCCACGACCGCCCGAATCCGGTACCCTCTTTGTGTTCGATAGACTCCTCCGTCCCCGTCGAAGAATGCCCGGAGGAGCAGAGAGAGGTCCTCCGTCGTTCCCTTCATGAGTCGCTCCGGAATCTTCTTCCTCGGTCCTTTCTCGAGGAGGGGTCCAAGTTCCTGGAGCCACCTTGAGAGTTCCTTCGACACAACCCGGACGTTCTTTCGGTCGCCGCGCTCCTGAATCCAGGGCTCGACGTCGAAGAGGCTCTCGACTACCTTGACGTAGTCCTCGACGAGGATATCATCCGTGTTCGTGAAGTTGAATCCGTTTTTCTCCCCCCGGTTTAGCTCGTACCCATCATCCGAAACCTGGTACCCAGTGAACGTCGCGAGCTCAGGTGAGTTGTGGTCCGGGATCCTCACCTTCTTGCGTCCGGAGTCTATCTCGATGTCGCCGAGCGGTTGTCCTTCTCCCTCGACTGAGCTCTTGCGGGGGGAGGTGACGAACCCCCCTTCGGAGAGTTTTCTGGCATCTACCTCCACGATCTCCCCGTTCTCTATCTGATGGAAGGGGTGCTCCGGTGTGACCTCCATCACCCGGCCGTTGCCAAGCTCGATCCTCAGCATTTCCTTCGGTGCCTCTCGGCGACCAACGACACTGACATCTCTCTTATCGGTCTCGAACGTCTCCATGTCGGTGGAGAGTACCTCAAGTTCCCCACCGTTCAGCTCCGCGACCTCTTTGCCTGATGGGGTCACCTTCACCCCCTCCTCATCGAGGAACTCTTCCACAATGTCACCAATGGGTCGGCTCCGTCCGTCAGGGAGGTGGACCTGGGTTCGGGGGGCGAAACACTGCTGTTCCATGGCCTCGTGGAGGGCGCTCCGGTCATCGTCCCTCATCTTGTCGACCTCGTCTATGCAGGCGACTCCCTTGTCCGCGAGGACCAGGGCACCGGCCTCCAGGCTCCACCTGCCCTCCCCGAACTCGTCCTTTACGGCGGCGGCCGTGAGGCCGGCAGCGGTGGACGACTTCCCCGAGGCGTACACCCCTCTGGGGGCGAGGTTTCTGACGTAGCGAAGGACCTGGGACTTGCCCATGCCGGGATCGCCGATTAGCAGGACGTGGATGTCCCCCCGGATGTAGGAGTCGTCCGGCATCATCTTCGACACTCCGCTGAACAGCTGCAGCGCGATCGCCTCCTTGATGTCCGTGTATCCGTATATCGTGGGTGCTATGCTGTCGATGATTTTTCCGTATATCGCGGGGTCCTCGGTCAGCCTCTCGATTTCCTCCTGCTCCTCCTTCGTTATCTCGATTTCCTCGAACTCCCTGTCCTCCATCTCGATCGAGTTTCCATCGAGAAACAGGTCGAAGACGGTCCGCTTCCTGCCCCCGGACTTCCGCTGGAAGGAGCGCAGGATGCCTGTGACCTTCACCTTGTTTCCCGGCGTAACCACGCCGGCCAAACCGTCGCTTACGTAGATATCTATGGACTGGGGCTGCTCTCCCCCGGAGAGTTCCTCCGGCGATTCCTGTATCTGTATCTTCTGTGAGTCCACGAACCCCGACTCGTCGTGTAGCACCTCGAAGGGGCCCCTGCGCTCGCAGCCGCGGCACATGTACGGCTCCGAGAAATCGGCTTCGTCCTGTTCGACTCTCTGCACCTCTCCGCACCTCTGGCACTCGAACGCTGCCACCATGATTTTTGGGCGCACCTCGGTTACCTTGCGCGTCAGTCCCTCCACCGCAATCAGGTGGCCGATGTGCTCGGAGCGCAGCTCCCTCGCCAGGAAGGTGTCCTCGTCCGGCAACCCGACGATGCGAATCTCGACTTCGGAGTCGTCTATCTCGACCGGTAGGTCGACCTCTTTCAGTCCGCTCCTCGCGGCTCCGAGAACCCTGTCCGGGTTGCTCGTCAATTCGTCGGCCAGCTCGCCGCTGAATCGCTCGACGTCGGAGTACTCGACCTCCAGATTTCCGGACTTTACGGTGAGCTCGAGCAGATCCTCTCTGGCGTAGAGGTCGAGAAACTCCTCCCACACGGAGACCATTCCGCGGTTTATCGACTGTGCCATTCCGCTCCTAACTCCTCTGGTGAACTCCTCGTCGGAACACTACCGGCGTTGCCCCGGGAGAGGTTACTGAAACCATTTGCGAGGTGCTTAAAAACCCTTGCCTAAACACCCCTCTGCTTCGGTTGCAAAAAAGCAGACGGAGAACCTCCCGGGATAGGGGTCACTCGCTGACCGGTAGCTCGGTCTACAGCCGTACCCCGTACACCTCTTCCGGAAGTTTCCTGTGGACCCTCTCCGCCGCCGCCTCAGAGAGGACGCCCCTCTCCAGCAGGTCCGCGGTCCTCGCCGGAACCGTCCCGGGGCCGAGCACGGCGCCGGGCCGCCCAGGGTCGTCGAGGTAGTCGGTCTCGAGCAAGAACCGGTCACCCCTCGAGGCCGCCTCCTCCACGAAATCGCTCCTCGCTAGGACGGAGGGGACGGTCCCGGCCCCACCACACTCGTCGATGAGCGGGGGGGAGAAGTGGTGCACCACCCCTCCGGGCCCCAGTCCCTCCTCCTTCGCCACAGACGCCACGGCCTCCACACCCGGGCCGTCCATGCGCTCAGTGTGTAGCTGCACCGCGCACCCCGCAGCCGCTGCCAGACGGAAGGCCTTCCTGAGCAACCGGTCGCAGGCCTCGACCACCGCTTCGGGCACGTCGTAGTGCGGGCGACCCACCTCCCCGATCGCCACCGCCCTCCCATCCCTGACAAACCCGGCCGCGACGTCCAGACCGGCGGAGACCACATCCCCTGCCGCCTCGAGGCCCATCTCCCCGGCGAGCCTCGGGACCTCGACGGGATGGACCCCCACCAGGGGAAAAACCTCCACGCTTCCGCTCACGGATTCCACGAGCTCCACGTGTCTCTCGAAGACCTCGCGGTAGTCCTCGCCCTCCGATATCTCGACGCCGTAGGTCGCGGGAAGGAGGTTGGGTGAAAACAAGTGCGTACCGCCCTCATCTTCGAAATCCCGCACCGCGTCCTCTGGTTTTCCCTTCGGCGACAGGTGGAGGTGGTCGTCCACCAGGGTTTCGACCATATTCAGGTCCCGTGCCGCCAGGACTCGAAGTAGTCCCTCTGCTCCTCCGTCATCCTGTCGATGGCGATTCCGGAAGTCCTCAGCTTGAGCTCCGCGACCATCACGTCGATTTCGTCCGGCACCTCGATTACGCCGGGCTCCAGGTCTTCCCTCAAGACGTACTCCGCGGAGAGGGCCTGTATCGCAAAGCTCAGGTCCATTATCTCGACAGGATGCCCCCAGCCGAGGGGCGCCGCGAGGTTGACGAGCCTTCCCTCGGCCAGCACGGAGACGTTTCTGCCGTCCGGCATGGTGTACTCCCTCAGCCCTGGCCTCGGCTCCCTGTGCTCCTCCGCCATCTCCTCCACGTCGTCCAGGTTTATCTCGACGTTGAAGTGGCCGGCGTTGCACACCACCGCACCGTCCCTCATCCGGTCGAAGTGGTCCCCGGTCACGACGTCCACGTTGCCCGTGGTCGTCACGAACAGGTCCCCCTCGGCAGCGGCCTCGTCCATCGTCTTCACGTCGTACCCCCCGAAGTGGGCCTGCAGCGCCCTCCTCGGGTCCACCTCCGTTACGATCACCCTAGCACCGAGGGCGGCGAACTTCTCCGCCAGGCCCCTGCCGCAGTTCCCGTACCCCGCAACGACCACAGTCTTGCCACCCACCTGCAGGTTGGTTGTGGACATCACCGCCGACAGCGTAGATTCCCCGGTTCCGTGCCTGTTGTCGAAATTCCGCTTCATCGGGGTGTCGTTGACCGCCACGACTGGCAGCTCCAGCGCCCCGTCCCGCTCCATCGCGCGGAGCCTGTGGACCCCGGTCGTGGTCTCCTCGCAGCCACCCTCCACCCCGTCCAGCAGCTCCCTGCGCTCCTCGTGCAGCCGGAACACCAGATCGCCGCCGTCGTCTATCACGACCGAGGGCTCCCGGTCCAGCACGGCGTCGATGGCCTCGTAGTACTCCTCCTCGTCGACGCCGTGCTCGGCGAAGCACGCTATCCCGTCCACGGTGTCCAGGTACCGCGCCACGTCGTCCTGGGTGGACAGCGGGTTGCACCCCGTTATCGCCACCTCGGCGCCGCCTGCGCGCAGCGTCTCCACGAGGACCGCAGTCTTCGGCTCCACGTGCAGCGCCATGCCGACCGTGACGCCTCCGAACGGCTCCTCTTCCTCCAAGCGCTTCCGTATCCGGGCGAGGACGGGCATGTGCTCCCGCGCCCACCCGACCTTCGCCTCTCCCTCCTGAACCTCTTCGACTGTCATGTGTAGATGCACCGTGGTCGCGCCCCTGTATCGGGCCGGACCTAAATTTCCTTTCTGGTGAAACGCGGCGAATACGGCCCGGCCGGCCGCCCCGGGACGCCCTCACCCCTCCCCGTCCGTCTCCTCGTCCCCCTCTCCCTCCTCGCTCGGCACCCTCTCGACCCGGACCTTCAGTATCCGGGTGCGGTAGGCCTCCTCCACGGTGAGCAGGGCTCCCCCGTGCCGCAACTGCTCCCCCTCCTCGACGAGGCGCCCGATATGGTTGTAGATGAAGCCGGCGACGGTCTCGAACTCGGCCTCCTCCGGGATCTCTACGCCCAGGACCTCGTTCACCTCGTCCACGTTTACGTCCCCTTTCACGAGCAGCGTGGAGTCGTCCAGCCGCTCGATGGGCACCTCCTCACCGATGTCGAAGATTTCGCCCACTATCTCCTCCACGATGTCCTCCACCGTCACGATGCCCTCGGTGGAGCCGAACTCGTCGATGACGATCGCCATGTGGATGCGGCGCTCCTGCATCTCCTTGAGCAGCTCGTCTATCTCTTTGGTCTCCGGCACGAACAGCGTGGGCTTCACGACGTCTTCCAGTTCACCCCCCTTCCTGATGGCTCGGGAGACCCCTTTTATGTCTGCGAGGCCCCGGATCTCGTCCAGCACCTCGCTGTAAACGGGGACAGTGGTCACGTCGTTCTCGATGCACGTCGTAAGCACCTCTTCGAGGTCCGCCGTGTCCGGGACCGCGACGATGTCGAGGCGCGGCGTCATGACCTCCTTCGTGATGGTGTTGCTGAGCTTAAAGACCGACTCGATCATTCGGCGCTCGTCCTGCTCGATGACGCCCTCCTCCTCCCCCGTCCGTATGATGTGCTCGATCTCCCCCCTCGTCATGTAGGAGGTCTCGATGTCGGACCTGCCGCCCGTCAAGCGGTTCACTACCCGGGTCAGGTGGTCGAAGAAGACGACGGCCGGGTACAGGAGCCTCTGCGTCGCGTGCAGGAACCCGGAGACCCGGAGGGCCCAGGGGACCGGGTGCTCCACCGCGTAGGACTTGGGGGTGGACTCGCCGAACACCAGGACGAGGAAGCTGATGACCACCGTGGTCGCCACGACAGCCTGCTCCCGGGGGAGGTAGATTACGAAGAGGGCGGTGGCGACGCTGGTCATGGCGATGTTCACCACGTTGTTCCCGACGAGTATCGTTACGAGGAGGCGGTGCGGGTCCTCCCGCAACCTCGTCACCAGCTCCGCCCTCGGGTTCCTCTCCTCGACCAGGGCGTCGAGCTTGTGCCTCGCGAGGGAGAACATGGCGATCTCGCTGCTCGAGAAGAGCGCGCTGAGTACCATCAGTACGGCGATGGCCACCACCCCGCCCCAGACCGTCACGGTTTCGCTCATCGCCATGGTGATGGAGTGCGGCCGCCAGTCCCGGCTCCCCGGGTGCAACAGTCAGTGTCTGGAGAAATGTGCAACGGTTTTCCTTATCCGTAACCCCACTTAAGGCCTTCGAGTGTCCCGGGAGGATGGCCCATGTCCAGGGTCCGGGGATCGTCACGGACCCGGCCCGTCGGATGAGGGTGCGTCGTCCCGGGTCCGTCCCTCGTAGTGGACGTCGTTGAGAACGGTCTCCGGCCTCCCTCCGGCAAGGATGAGGTCGGCCGCATCCCTTTTCAGCCCCGGAGGCGCTCCGCGCTTCGCTCCGCGGTCTCGACGACGCGTTCAAGGTCCAGGGAGCGGAGGTCCCCGTCCCGCACCACGTGTTCCCCGGCGACGAATACGTCGGTGACATCGCCGGACTTGGCGCTGTAGACGAGTGCGGAGACAGGGTCGTCGACCGGGGTGTCGTGGGGCGTCGAGAGGTCCACCGCCACGATGTCAGCGTGTTTCCCGGGCTCCAGCGCACCGGCGTCGACGCCGAGGGCCTCCGCGCCGTTCAGCGTCGCCATCTCCAGCGCGGTCTCCGCCGGCACTGTGGTGGCGTCCTCCGCAACCCCCTTGTGCAGAAGGGCGGCGAGCCGCGTCTCGTGGAACATGTCGAGGTTGTTGTTGGACGCGGCCCCGTCGGTGCCGAGGCAGACGTTTACCCCGACCTCCAGCAGTTCCCGCACCGGCGCGACGCCGCTGCCGAGCTTCAGGTTGCTGGAGGGGCAGTGCGCAACGTGGGCCCCCCTCTCCGCCAGTATCTCCATCTCCTCGCCGGAGAGGTGTACGCCGTGGGCCAGCAGTGCGCCATCCAGTACGCCGATGCCGTCCAGAAACTCCACGGGCCCCTGGCCCTCCCTCTCGACTACGGAGGTGACGCCGCTCTCGGTCTCGGAGACGTGGGTCATTATCCGTGAATCCCGGGGATACATCCGGGCGGAGCAGGTCTCGGGGGAGTGGGGCCCGAGGGCGGTCTCTATGCGGCCCTCCGCCGCCCCGCCGTACTCCTCGGCGAAGCGGCGCCCCTCCTCGAGCTCGGCCTCGGCGCCGTTCTCGTCCTTGCCCACGTCTATCATGCCGTAGCTCAGCAGGGCCCTCATGCCGCTCTCCTCGACGGCTGCTGCGATGGCACCCATGTGGAAGTACATGTCCGCAAAACCCGTCACGCCGCCGAGGAGCATCTCCGCACAGGCCAGCGACGCCCCCGCCCCGACGTCCTCCTCGTTCATGCGGGACTCTACGGGCCAGACGTAGTCCCGCAGCCAGCTATTCAGGGAAACGTCGTCGGCGTACCCCCTCAGGAGCGTCATCCCGGAGTGGCAGTGCGCGTTCACCAGGCCGGGGATGAGGGCGGAGCCCTCAAAGCGGTGAACCTCCTCCCCGGAACCCTTCACCTCCTCGAAGGGACCGACCTCCTGGATCAGTCCATCCCTGACGAGGACGCCACCGTCCTCCACAGGCGGCGACGTGACGGGCAGGACGTGGTCCGCCCTGAGAATCATGGGAGGAATCTCTCTATCAGTAGCTCTACCCTGGAGACCGCCTCCTCCGGGGCCCTCGACAGGTCCGTCATGACGGCGCCGTCAAGAGCGGAGCCGCAGACGCATCCCCTCTCCTCCGGGATTCCTGGAACGATTTCCTCCAGGACCCGCTTCACGTTCTCCTCGTTCTGCTGCGCACGCTCTACGACCAGCTTGACGGATACCTCCTCCCCGTGCCAGACGTCGTAGTCCGTCACGGTCGTGATCACGGAGTAGCACATCTCCGCCTCCCTCGCAAGCTTGGCCTCCGGAATCGCCGTCATTCCTATGACGTCGAAACCCTGTCCACGATGCACCTCCGACTCGGCCCCTGTCGAGAAAGACGGTCCCTCTATGCAGACGTAGGTTCCCCCGGCGTGGGTCTTGACGCCGACTGAGGCAGAGGCGTCCACCGCGAGGCCGTTGAGCTGCGGACAGAAGGGCTCGGCGAACCCCACGTGTGCTACCACGCCTCCGCCGAAGAAGCTGGTCTCCCGCAGCTTCGTGCGGTCGTACACCTGGTCCGGAACGAGGAAGTGCAGGGGCTCCACCTCCCTGCGAAGTGAACCGACGGCGTTTATCGCGACGACTCTCTCCACCCCCAGTTTCTTGAGGGCGTAGATATTGGCTCGATACGGCAGGTCAGTGGGCGAGTGGACGTGACCCGCGCCGTGCCTCGGAATGAACGCGGTATCAACGCCCCCTACGCTGCCCACCACCACGGAATCGCTCGGGGACCCGAAGGGGGTCTCCACGTCGACGTGGACCGGGTCCTGAAACAGCTCCGGGTCGTAGACGCCGGTTCCGCCGACGACGCCTACCCGGGGGTTCACGCCCTCAGCCATCCTCCACCTCCCCTCGTCGCGACGCCGCGTCTCTCGGCCTCCTCCATGACCTCTTCCATCCGGTTGGGCTGCGCCACCTCGAACCAGAGCCCGTCCAGCTCGAACCGCTCCCTGAGCTCCCGCCTTACCCCCCCCATGTCCAGGGGTTCGTCTCCCAGCACCCTGCCCACGAGGTCGACCATGTCCTCAATGAAGTTCCAGGGGTAAATTATCCACGCCCACTCATCCAGCACCTCCCCGACGTACCCCGGCGAGGCGGTGCTAGATTCGAGGAACTGCAGCACGGCGGTATCCACCCTACCCGGGGAGTGCTCCTCCTCGATGTGGTCAACGGCCCAGGACAGGCTCTTCCCGGTGTCCGTGATGTCGTCGACGACCAGCACGTCCTTGCCCTCGACGGCGTCGGGGGCGACCGGGTACCTGATGTGGGGGTCCTCTCCGGTCCTTGCGGTTCCTACGTAGTGCTCGATTTTCAGGGACTCCAGGTCGTCGAGCCCCAGCAGGTCGCAGAGCACCCTTCCCGGAAACCAGCCACCCCTCGCCAGGGCGACGATTACGTCCGGCCCGTAACCCGAATCCTTCACCTGGTCCGCTACGTCCAGACACAGGTCGTAGATGTAGTCCCACGTCGTGAGTTTGCACTTGAAGTGGTCTTCCTGCATGTTGACCCATATCTGGGGGAGTGGGTTTAAATTATTGAGTCCGGGGCGGAGGTCTCTCGCCGAGCGTCAGGTCGACGGTCACCTCCCGGCCGTCACGGATTACGTGGAGGTCCACCGTGTCGCCGACGCTGGCGTGGAGGGACAGGTACGACAGGACGTCGTCTATGACTCTGATGGGCCTGCCGTCGATGCCCACGATGACGTCGCCGCCTATGTCGTACTCGATTCCGTGAACCTCGATGCTTCCCGTGGCCCCGCGGAGACCGGCCCTGTCCGCCGGCGAGTTCGGCACGACCTCCACCACCTCGACGCCCCTGGCTTCTCTCAGCCCCATCTCCTCCGCTATGGCGGGCCTGACGTCCTGCGTCCTGATACCTATCCACGGGTCCCTGTAATTCCCGTCCTCGATCAGCGCCGGGACGACCCTCTCGACCAGGTTTGACGAGATTGCGAAACCTATGTTCTCGGCCTGTGCCTTCGCCCTGTTGACGCCCACGACCTCCCCCGCGAGGTTTATCAGTGGCCCGCCGGAGTTGCCCGGGTTGATGGGGGCGTCGGTCTGTATTACCCCGGGAATGCCGAACCCGCCCTGCACCGGCATGGTCCTTCCCAGTGCGCTGACGATTCCGTGGGTCATGCTCCCCTCGAACCCGAGGGGGTTGCCCAGGGCGAGGACTATGTGTCCCTCCCTGAGCCGTGAGGAGTCGCCGAGCTCCAGTGGCTCCAGTTCGTGCCCCTCCGGGTCAACCCTGAGGACCGCGAGGTCGTTGTAGATGCTGGTACCGATGGTTTCGGCGGGGACCGTCTCCCCGTCCTGAAACGTTACCTCGACGTCATCCCCCGCGTCCACCACGTGCTGATTGGTGACGATGTGCCCGTCCTCGTCGTAGACGAATCCCGTGCCCGAGGATTCCGCCATCGACGTATCTCCCGCGGAGAAAACGGTCACCGATACGACGGACGGTACCGTATCCTGGTACAGCTCCACGTACGTGGACTGGATACCGGAATCGCCGGTTCGTCCCGGCGCCGGCGTCGGAGCCGGGGTCGGCGTGGGCTCGGTAGTGACGCCGGGCGTCTCGACGCCCTCCCCCGAACCGGTAAGGTCGGTGACGCAGCCGGCAGTGAGTAGCAGAGCGACGAGGAGAAGTGACCCCGGTAAGCGCATACCTGCTCATCGTCGACTCGCTCCATTAAACTGTTCCAAACTGTTCACACACGCGTTAAACCCGTCACCTCGCGGAGCCCCGGAAAAAAGCGGCCCACCTATCTAACGTCCAATTCCATGGCCGCATAACGCTCCGACAGCCCCCGGTCTGCCCGGCACCTCTACCGCCCACAACCCTTCCCTGCGTGGACCCGGTGCTTCAGGGGTCTGCGTAAAAGAGTTAAGCGACCCGCCCCTCTTATAGGTGTAAGATGAGGATAGCGGTCCCAAACAAGGGAAGGATTCACAGTCCTACGGTGGACCTGCTCGAGCGGGCCGGCCTCGGGATAGAGAACGGCTCCGAGCGCCGCCTCCTCGCAGATACCACTGCTCCAGGGATAAGCGTCGTCTTCGCACGGGCGGCGGACATTCCGGAGTACGTACAGGACGGTGCAGCGGGGTTGGGCATCTCGAGCCTGGACTTCGTAGAGGAGACCGGCGCCGACGTGGAACTCCTCCTAGACCTCGGTTACGGTCGTGCGAGCGTCGTTCTGGCGGTCCCGGACGACTCGGACATCGGGTCCGTCAGCGACCTCCCGAACGGTGCGAGGGTCGTGACGGAGTTTCCACGGGTCGCGAGGAGGTTCCTTGATGAGAGAGGGGTCTCGGCGCGCGTGGTCGAGGTGAGCGGCGCGACCGAGATGGCGCCCCAGGTCGGCATCGCCGACGCGGTTATAGACCTCACCAGCACCGGCACCACGCTGCGCATGAACCGGCTGAGACCCATCGAGAAGGTGCTTGACACCTCTGTGCACCTGCTGGGCAACAGGGAATTCATGGATGATAGCCAGGAAGAGGCGGACCAGCTGGTCGGGTCCATCGAGAGCGTGATAGCCGCGAGGGAAAAGCGTTTCCTCGTGATGAACGTGAGAGAGGGGGATCTCGACGAGGTTATAGCGGCGGCCCCCGGGCTCTCCGGCCCCACGGTTACCCGGGTGGAGTCCGAGGAACCGATGCTATCCGTGCAGGTGGTAATCGACGCGGACAGGGTGTACAGGACCGTTAGCAGGGTAAAGGCGGCGGGGGCCCGAGACGTCCTCGTCATGCCCATAGAGAGGCTGATACCTTGAAGGTTCTACCCGCGATCGACATCCGGGGAGGCCGATGCGTGCAGCTGGTTGGAGGCGACCCGGGCAGAGAGAGGTACTCGGGCGACCCCGTCGAGGCTGCGAGGCGCTGGGTATCGGAGGGCGCGGACACGCTGCACGTCGTTAACCTCGATGGGGCCCTCGACGGGGGGGGCGACCTGGAGCTTCTGGAGCGGGTCGTGGAGCAGGCCGAGGTGGCACAGGTCGGAGGCGGCGTCAGGGACCTCTCCTTCGCCCGGAGACTCGTGGAGATAGGGGCGGACAGGGTCATGGTGGGCACCCGTGCCCTGGAGCCCGGGTTCATGGAGGAGTTATCAGACGAGCTGGGGAGACGCAGGCTCGTCGCGGCGCTCGACTGCAGGGGAGACGAGGTCGTCGTAGAGGGGTGGACCGAGGGCTCCGGGGTCAACTTCTACGAGGCCGTGGAGAGGCTTCGACCGCTCGTGTGGGGCTTCCTGTACACCGACGTGGAGAGGGAGGGACGAATGGTAGGGGCCTCCGCCGAGGGTGTCGAAAGGTTCGTAGAGGTGGCCGACGCACCTGTCATCGCTTCCGGGGGAGTCTCCAGCCTGAAGGACGTCGAGGCCCTGAGTGGAACCCGGGCCTGGGGCGTCGTAATCGGGAGCGCACTGTACGAAAACGCTTTCACGCTGAGGGAGGCAATGGAGGCCGCGTCATGAGGAGTGCAAGGGTCGAGAGGAAGACGGAGGAGACCGCAGTGAGCATAGAGGTGAACATCGGCACCGGCGCAGAGGGCGGAATCACCGGGTCGTCGGGGATCGGTTTCATGGACCACGCGCTTGAGGCCATGTCCCACCACGGCTCCCTCGAGCTTGAGGTCGAGGTGTCGGGTGACGAGGACCCGCACCACAGGGCCGAGGATATCGCGATAGTCCTCGGAAAGGTGCTCAGGGAGGCCGCCGGGCCCGAAATCGAGAGGTTCGGTGACGCCCGTGTACCGATGGATGACGCCGTGGCGTCGGTCGCCCTGGACTTCGGGGGGAGGGCTTACGCTGACGTCGTGCTCCCCGGTGGGGAGGTGAACGGCCTACCGGTCAGCCTGTTCGAACACTTCGTCAGGACCCTCGCATCCTCGTCTAGGTCGACCATTCACCTCGAGGCGAGCGGCATGGACACGCACCACGTGGTCGAGGCGGCCTTCAAGTGCCTCGGCGTCGCCCTCGAGAGGGCTCTGAGTAAGCGCGGCTCCGTCAGAAGCACAAAGGGGGTAGTGGACTGAGCAGGGTCCTCGTCACGACGGCGTGGCCCTACGGAAACGGCCCGATACACCTGGGTCACCTCGCAGGCTCCTACCTCCCGGCAGACATCTACGCCAGGTACCGCCGCCTTGCCGGGGACGACGTCTTGATGGTGAGTGGAACCGACATGCACGGCACCCCGATCACGCTCGCCGCGGAGAGGGAGGGCGTAGAGCCGGGGGGGCTGGCGGAGCGGTTCCACGGGCGCATTAAAAAAACCATGGAGGACGTCGGGATCAGCTACGACCTCTACACGAAAACCTCCACGGACGAGCACGCAGAGACCGCGCAGAAATTCTTCAACCGGCTGAAGGAGGGCGGTTACGTCTACGAGGGCGAGATGCTGCTCGCCTATTGCCCGGAGCACGGCTCCTTCCTCCCGGACCGGTACGTGGAGGGCACCTGTCCCCGCTGTGGCTTCGAGTCAGCTAGGGGTGACCAGTGCGACGAGTGCGGCCTCACCCTGGACCCGGAGGACCTGGAGGAGCCGAGGTGCGCCCTGGACGGCGCCGAGCCCGTGTTCAGGGAGCGGAACCACTTCTTCTTCAGGCTCTCCGCGTTCCAGGACGACCTGGAGAGCTGGGTGGAGGAGAAAAAGGGGCTCTGGCGCCCCAACGTCTACGGCCAGACCGCCACGTGGCTCAGAGAGGGGCTGGAGGACCGCCCCATCAGTCGCGACATGGAGTACGGCGTACCCATACCGGAGGACGAGAGGGTGCTGTACGTCTGGTTCGAGGCCGTCATGGGTTACGTATCCGCCACGAAGATGTACTTCTCCGAGCGGGGAGAACCGAAGGGCTGGGGGGACCACTGGCAGGACCCGGACGCCGAGACGTACTACTTCATCGCGAAGGACAACATCCCGTTCCACACCGTCCTGTGGCCCGCGATGCTGATGGGGCACGGGGACCTCAACCTTCCTACGGACGTACCGGCCAACGAGTACCTCAACCTGGAGGGCACCCAGTTCTCCACGTCCAGGGGGCACGCCATCTGGGTGGACGACTTCCTGAGGAAGTTCCACCCCGACCAGCTCAGGTACGCCGTCGCCTCCGTGATGCCCGAGCGAAGGGACAGCAACTTCACCCTCCACGACTTCAAGCGCCTCGTCAACGACGAGCTCGTCGCGACCTACGGAAACTTCGTCCACCGTGTCCTCACCATGATTCACCGGGAGTACGGGGAGATACCGGAGCCCGGAGAGTTCGACGAAGGGGACGAGCAGTTCCTCGCAGCCGGCGATTCCCCCGGCCTTATAGAAACTCTCGGCACCAGAGCGTCCGACGAGATCAAAGAGAAGAGGTTCAGGGAGGCACTCGATGCCGTCATGGTTCTGGCTCGAAGGGGCAACCAGTACCTCAACGAGACGCAGCCCTGGAAGCAGGAGGGTGAGCGCAAGGCGACGACCCTCTACGTGGCTGCAGGCATCGTGAGAGCCCTCTCGGTGTTCTCGGAGCCGTTCCTGCCCCACAGCGCCCGCGAGGTGTGGCGACAGCTCGGCCTTGAGGGAGAGCCGGAGAGGTGGGAGGAGGCCGTCGAGCCGCTGGAACCCGGGACCGGTATGCCGGAACCCGAGCCCCCTTTCGACACGGTGTACGACGAGGACCTGGAGCCCTGGAGCGGCGTGGAGGAGGACCCGGATCGGGGCGACGGGGATGGGGGAGTGGGCGTGGAGAGGATATCGTTCGACGAGTTTCAGAGTATGGACCTCCGTGTTGGAGAGGTGCTGGAGGCGGAGGAGGTCGCAGGGAGCGACGGTCTGCTTCGACTGCTCGTGGACATCGGCGAGGAGGAGAGACAGGTCGTCGCGGGTCTGCGGAAGCTGTACGGGCCGGAGGACCTGGTCGGCAGGCAGGTGGTGGTCCTGGCAAACATCGAGGCCGCGGAGATATTCGGCGTGAGGTCCGACGGGATGCTCTTGGCCGCGGGCGAGGGGCGCCTGCTGGAGCCCGATGGAGACGTGTCCGTGGGAAGCAGGGTGCGTTAGAACGGGGAGGACCTGGACGGGATACGGGGCAGGCCGCTGTCGAGACGCGGCTGCTGACGTTTTATGCCGAGAAAGGGTCTGTCGGCTGAAGTTCCTGGGCTACCCCTCGAACAGGGGGAAATCCTGCCTGTACGACTTTTCGGTCGCGAGGGCCGCCTCGGCCCTGGCCAACTCCGCCCCGAGGTAGGCGGCGTGGTCCATCGTCGAGACCAGTTCCCTCGAGACGATTTCTGAGTAAACAGAGGCGGCGTCCTCCCCCCTCACCGTCAGTGGCTCACCCTCCGGGGGGTGGAAGACCGCGAGAATCTCGCCCTCTACCCTGTCCAGGCCTATCCTGAAGTAACCCCGCGGGTCCCTCTCGTACCCCTCCCAGGTGGCCTCCACGACCTCTCCGTCCGGCTCCACCGGCTCGTCTCCGTCGACCTTGTCCTTCAGTACCAGCAGGTCGATTCCGAGGTCCTTCGGAGGGGTCTCCATCCGGGAGGCCGTGTGCATCATTCTCGCGGCGACCGAGAGCTCCCTCACAGAGCCCCGCGTCTTGACGGAGTGCTCGGTCGTAAAAAGCATGCAGGCACCGACCTCCTGAGCCGCGGCTGCGAGTAACGCGTTGACTCCGACAGAGTCCGCGTCGATCAGTTCGGTGACGTTGCCCGCGCCGAAGAAGAGCGGCGCGTCCACCTCCAGGTACCTGCAGAGCGCCTCGCACATCCCGGCGAGTGGCAGGTCCAGAACGGGGTCCGCGACAGCCTCCAGGCCGAGGGCACGCGCCCTTCGCACGTTCTCCCTCAGCCCCCCGTCGCCCGGCACGACGACGGCGACCACCCCGGCCTCCGCCATCTGCTCCCCCACTCCGTCAAGCACCGCGCCGTCGGCGCTCAGCACCATGTCCGCGTGGGGAAGACCTGCCGCTATCAGGTCCGGGTCCATGGTGTCCACGCTCAGGGGGGCGTCCAGGAACTCCCTCGCGGAGGCGACGGTCCGCCCCACCTCGCCGGGCGATGCGTCCAGCGGGACCCCGAGGTCGATGACGTCCGCGCCCCGCTCCAGGAAGTAGTTCGCCCGCGAGAGTAGCTCCTCCCGCGGCATCTCGGTCGCGTCCACCACCTCTGCCACGACCCTCATGGGCAACTCGCCCCCGACGGGTAGGTCGCCCACGTACAGTTCGGGCTCCCCCTCCTCCGCGGCCTCGAAACCCGCGTCGATCAGCCTGTCCGCGGGGAGCCGGGTCGAGAGGTTCTCGAGGTCCTCTCTGCCGAGCAGTGGAAGCCTCGCGACGCTCCTGGTTCCCTTGAACACGTTCTCGAAGCGCGAGTAGTCCCCCCTCGCCAGCCCGGGAACCAGCACCAAGTCGTACTCCGAGAGGTCCCTGCCCTCCACGTCCCCCGTGGTGACGAAGGCCCCCAGCTCGACGGGCAGTACCTCGACGTCGACCTCCACGCCCAGGGCCTCTGCCATCCTCCCGCCTGCGGCCTCGGCCAGCTCCGCGGACATCCTTCCGGTCAGTAGGAGTACCCTCACGGCCAGAAATCGTCGGGAGAGGGTAAATTAGTTGGAGGGGAGCGACGAACCCAACGTGATGGGGCTGCAGGAAACGCTGCGCGACTGGGGCAGAAGGACCATGATGAGGAAGGTCCTCGAGGTGCTGACCACGGCGCTCCTGACCGCCTCGCTCGCCACCGGCGCGCTCTACCTCACCGGGTTCCCGTTACTCACGGCCGTCGCCGTCGCCGTCCCCCTCTCCGTTCCGTCGGCGTACGTCGCGGCGCGCAGGTTTCCCCCCGACCCGCTGGAGTGGCTTCGAAGGAGCTCGCCGGAGGCGGCGGACGAGCTCCGGACCGCGGAGGAGTTCTACGGCTCCACGGGTCCGGTGGTCCGGCGGCTGAGGCGGGAGGCGGACGAGGTCTCCGGGTCGACGACGTTCTCCTCATTCGCCCCGCCCCTGCCGGTCAGGAGGCTGGCCGCGCTATTCGCGGGTTTCGCGCAGGCGCCTCAGGAGCTCAGGGACGACGTGAGGGACGCCGTTCCCGGCGTCACCGGTGGGGATGACGTCGGCGTCGCCGTTCCCGGAGGGGGCAACGGTGGCGACGGGGACGGCGAGCCCGGTGCCGACGAGGGGGGTGCTCCGGGCGTAAACGTAACGAGGGAGGAGCTGCTGGCAGGGGCGGCCGTCCGGTCGACGGAGGAGGTCTCGCTCAGGTGGTTGCCGCTGGCGGCAGCCCTCGCCATTTTCGCGTTCGACGTGTCCC
>JAANXF010000005.1 GCA_018263395.1 Methanonatronarchaeales archaeon | reverse complement strand
ACCTTCAACAATTCAAACAAACTATCAAAAAACTCTTCGAAAAATACTCAAAGAGAAAAACATTCGCACAGAGCTGGATCAAGAAATTCTGGACACAGATAATAAAAGAGTAATGTCAATAACTATAAATAGGAAATTACTGCCCATAGTGAAGCTAATACAAAAAATATTTTTCCAAGATGGACGTATTTTTTTTGTGAGAGAGTTACACAATGTTTCTTTAACCTCTATATCCAACGATTCGGGCAGATGAGATTTAACTCGATCAACGTGGTCATCTCCTATAATAGCAAGAACCGTTCAGCCTCATCAAGTTCTCCGACAATCTTTTCAGCAATAATCTTGTTTCTATTCCTAGGGTTACTTTTTATCGATTCAATTTTTCTTAAACCAACCAAGGCAGCAAGTGGCCCTAGCGGTATTAAAAGAGAATATGGGAGAGATACCGGAAAACTCGATACCAAAGAGAGAAAGATTCCAAGCGTTATCCCTATAGAAGTAACCAAAAGTCCGCCGAACTTCTCTTTCGTAGAGGCGTTTTCTAATATGTCTTGATCAGTCTCTCTAGTGTACTTAATTTTAGTATTCTGGACCTCAGCGATATGATAAAGAACCATTTTATCAGTATATATCTTACTAGACATTATGTAAAAAAGCTTGAATGCTAACGAATACCACGATTCCCAAAGCCTATACTGTGGTATGTTTTTAGGCTTTTTCCAAGGGTCGGACCCCTCAAGAAATAGAACATCAGGATTTTCCTTTAGTAGTTCAATCTCCTGTTGAAGATCCTCTTTACTTGAATGCAGCTCACCCTTGAGTGTTACTTTAGTCATCTAATTTTAGTCATCTAATCTCAAGGCTTCTAATATTCAAGCTTTGACCTCAACTCAGCCCCCACCATCCTCCGGTAATCTCATAATCAGGAGAATTGGGTGAACTAAGAAGGGAACGACACCCCGCTCCCTCCCGGTACACCATCCCTCTAGTCACACTTGCTATACCCGCACGCCTCGCACACTGCACATCCTTCCTTGAAGACGAGCATGGCTCCGCAGTCGGGGCACTCGGGGCACCGGCCCTTGTCGAAGTCGGTGATCCTGAGCTGGCCGTCGTGCACCGAGGCGACGAAGCGCTCCATCGACTTCGCGATGGCGTCGGCGCAGCTGTAAATCATGCCGCCGTCGCCGTCGAACATGGGCTCGGGGCACCGGATTCCCTTGAGCTGTTTGATTATCTCCTCCGACGCCACGCCGGCCCGCAGCGCTAGGGATATCAGCCGGGTGTTTGCCTCCGTCAACGAGACCACGCAGCCGCCCGACTTGCCGAGCTGGGCGAACACCTCGAACAGCCCCTCGCCGTCCGTGTTGCAGGTGAGGTACAGGTTCTTGCCACAACCCACCTTCAGCTTCTCCGTCTCACCTGTGACGATGTCTGGGCGCTCCCTGGGCCCGAGTGAGGCGTCGTCCGCGCTCTTCTCGTCCCGGGACCTCTTCGTCTCCATCACCTGCTCGTCCCGGGAGCCGTCCCTGTAAATCGTCAGGCCCTTGCACCCCGTCTCGTAGGCCAGCGTGTACGCATCCTCGACGTCGCCGACCGTCGCGCTCTCCGGGAAGTTGATGGTCTTGGAGACCGCGTTGTCGACGTGTGCCTGGAACGCGGCCTGTATCCTGACGTGCCACTCCGGCGTTATGTCGTGGGCCGTCACGAAGACCCTCCGGACGTCCTCCGGAACTCCCTCGACACCCTGCACCGAGCCCTCCTCGGCTACCTGTCTAATCAGCTCCTCGCTGTAGAACCCGCGGTCCCTCGCCACCTCCTCGAAGTGGTCGTTTGTCTCGACGAGCTGCTGTCCGTCCATCACGTTCTTGACGTAGCTGAGGGCGAACAGGGGCTCGATCCCGTTCGAGACCCCCGCAATCATGCCGGTTGTTCCGGTCGGGGCGATGGTGGTCAGCGTGGCGTTCCTGCGGGGCCCGTCGAACCTGGATTCTCCCCAGTTGGGGAAGCTGCCGCGCTCCTCCGCTATTCTGCGGGAGGCCTCCTCCGCGCGCTCCTTGATGAACCCCATGACTTCGTCCGCGACCCCCAGGGCCTCCTCGGAGTCGTACGGGACGCCGAGCTTCAGCAGCAGGTCGTGGAACCCCATCACCCCGAGCCCGATCTTTCGGTTCGCAGAGACCGTGTCCCTAATCTCCTGCAGCGGGAACTCGCACACGTCCACGACGTTGTCCAAGAATCTCACGCCGGAGTCCACGACTCGGGCGATGTGGTCCCAGTCCACCTCGTACCCGGCGGCGGTATTCTTCGCGGCGAGGGCCAGGTTGACGTGGCCCAGGTTGCAGGCCTCGAAGGGCTCCAGGGGCTGCTCTCCGCACGGGTTCGTGGACTCTATCCAGTGCTCGTCGTCCGGTCCCTCCACCGGAAACGGGTTGTCTCGGTTCACCCGGTCGATGAAGACTATGCCGGGCTCCCCGTTCTTATGAGCCTGCTCCGCTATCCTGTCGAAAAGGGCCTTTGAGTCGGCGTGGTCGACCACCTCTCCGCTGCGCGGGTTCCGGAGCGGGAGCCGCTCACCGTTCCCGACGGCCTCCATGAACTCCTCTGTGAGTGCCACGGAGATGTTGAAGTTCGTGAGTGCCTCGTTGTCGTCCTTCGCGGTTATGAAGCGCTCTATGTCGGGGTGGTCGACGCGCAACATCCCCATGTTGGCTCCTCTCCGCTTGCCGCCCTGCTTGATGACGTCTGTGGACTTGTTGAAGACCTCCATAAAGGAGATAGGTCCGGAGGCCACGCCGCCGGTGGACCTCACGACGTCTCCCTCAGGCCGTAGCCTGGAGAACGAGAAACCGGTTCCGCCACCGGACTGGTGGACCATGGCGGTGTGGTGGATGGAGCCATAGATGCCATCCATAGAGTCCGGAACCGGCAGCACGAAGCAGGCGGAGAGCTGCTGTATGTCCGTGCCCGCATTCATCAGGGTGGGCGAGTTGGGTACGAACTCCAGGTTCGTAAGGAGGTCGTAGAACTCCTCGGCCTCGCCGTCCACGCTCCGGTCGTCGTCGTACCGCTCGTTGGCGGAGGCGACGTCCTTCGCGACGCGCCCGAAGAGCTGGGCAGGAGTCTCAATCACCTCCCGGTCCTCGTTCCGCAGGAGGTACCGCTGCTCCAAAATGCGTTTTGCGTTGTCTGAAAGCGCCTCTACCTCCTCGCCGCCCAGATCCTGCTCAGGAGCGTCTCTCTCTTCCGGTCTGGTTACAGAATCCATTCTTTCAACCCCGGTGTACCATTTATTTTTATGTATCTGAGTTCGTCCGGCGTTTTAGTTTTTATTACCAAGTTTCCCTGCGGATGTTCCGGCACAGGGAGTATTTTCGGGCGTCGAGAACTTAATAATCGGGACAGCCCCCCTTCGTTTCCACTAGAGATTGTCACCAGAGGAAAGGTTTCGAGGGGCCCTACTACGCTTTTTAGCAGGGTTGGCCGAATCTATTCACGGCATGACTCTTACGGGGCCGCACCATTCCGGAGGAATGGTGCTCGAACAGGTCCCTCCGAGGGAGAAGACCTGTGGCCGCCTCTGCCCAGTGTACTCGAAACTATTTTTGACAAAGCTGCGCGTTTACCTCCCCCTCCTCCGGCTCTCCTCGTACATCTGCCTGACCTCCCTCGAGGTGGTGGCCTGTTCGGGGGACTTGTCCTCGCGGAACCGCAGGAAGCGGGGGAACCTGAGGGCCAGTCCCTTGCCCTCCTCCTCAGCGACCCGGTGCACCGGGCTCCGCGTGAGCTCGGCGCCCTCCACCTCGATCACCACGCCGGGCTCGAACCACTGCGTCGGCTCTATTTCGGAACGGACGCGAGCCGGCACGGAGTCCGTCTCCCACTCGCCCAGCCGCCCCGGCAGCTCCTCCAGGTCTTCGTCCGTAAATCCGGTGCCGACCTTGCACAGGGTCTCGAACCGGTCCTCGTCGTGGTTGTAGGCTGCGCACAGCAGAGCGCCGTAGGTCCCGGCGCGTGAGCCCTTGCCCGCCAGCGCCCCGACGACGACGAGGTCGAAGGTGTCGGCCAGCTCCGCCATGTAGTCCCTCTTCCACTTTATCCAGAGCCACTCCCTCGCGCCTGCGCGGTACACCGAGTCCTCCTTCACGCTCTTCACCATGACCCCCTCGGTGCCCTCGTTCAGGCCGCGCTCGAAGAACTCGTCGATCTCGTCCTGGCTCTCCGACACGATTTGCTCCGTCAGATCCACCCCGCCGCCGGTCTCCACCACGTCGTAGAGCCTCCCGCGGCGGTCCGGGTAGGACCGGTCCATCCAGCTCTCGCCGTCGAGGTAGAGCAGGTCGAAGAGGAAGAGATTCACCGGTATCCTCTCGACGTACTCCTCCACGTCGTACTTCCGCTTCCGCTGCATCAGGGTCTGGAAGGGCTCCATGTGGCCCTCCTCGTCCACCGCCATGGCCTCCCCCTCCACGATGGCCGTATCCGCGTCCACCCGGTCCCTGACGTACTCCGCCACGTCGGGGTACTGCGACGTGATGTCGTCCAGGCGCCGAGAGAATATCTCGACCTCGTCGCCGTCCTTGTGGCACTGCATCCTCTCGCCGTCGTACTTCCACTCGGCAGCCGCCCTGCCCGACATCTTCTCCATGATGTCGGAGAGCCTCCTGAGGCGCTGCCCCAGCATCATCTTGATCGGGCGACCGATTTCGACCCCGATCTCGGCCACGGCTTTGAGGGCCGCCTCCCCCCCTCCCTCGTCGTTCGCCTCCGCGACGGTCCTGGCGACCAGGCCCAGGTCGCTGCAGAGGTTGTAGGCCTCCTCCAGCCTCGGCCGTTTATCCTTCGAGCCGACGTAGGCGACGGAGAGGCCGTCCAGTATAGTCATGGCACCGACGCCGAGGCGCAGGGTCCCCGTGGCGATTCTCGCGATGTAGCGCCTCTCCGCGCCCTCCTCCTGCGACATCATCCGGGCCAGTATCCTGATTTTCTCCTCCTGGGAGCCGCTACCGGAGGCCTCCGCGATGTCCATGAAGCCGTCGTGCACGTCCCGCACCGTGGGTTCCTCGGCGGCGAAGTAGCCCTGCTCCGTCTCCCCGCCCTCCAGCCCGAGGTCCTCGGCCACACTGCCGAGGTCCCCGAGCTCGTCGAACCTTCCCTGCACCTCCTCCCTCGTCCTGCCGGAGGCGCGGGCGATGGCGTCCATCACCGTCTTCTCGCCCATGCCGAGCACGACGTGTCTGTACTCCGCGTCCACCTCCCCGAGGACGAAGTAAACCACGGTGTCAACCTCGCCGGGCGACGCCTCCCCGAAGAGCTCCGACAGTATCTGAACCATGTCGTTCCCGGAGGAGGTCTCCTCAAGCCTCCCCAGGTACTCCGTCAGCCTGGAGAACTTGAGGCCGTCCCCGGGGGAGGGAGGACTCACCTCGACACCCCGTCCAGCCTCTCCTCCGCCTCCTCCAGCTTCGCCACGGCGGCCTCGAAGTCCCCGCCGTGGACGTCGGAGATGGCGGAGGTCGACAGTCGCCGGATTTCGCGGGACGACCTGAGGGCCTCCTCCCTCACCTCGTCCTTCTCGTCGAGTCTGTCCCTTATGCCCCCGAGGTCCATCTGGGGAGAGTTTTATTCCGCAGGTTATTCAAACCTGCCGGGGCAGGGGGAGATGCTCTCCTTTCCCACAGTCGTTATTCACTAAGAATATCGAGAAGCCTAACTGCTTCCTATAACTTCTTGAACTAACTCTTGGTAGGTTAAATCACCTTCAGACGGGCCGCCACTCCGTATCCTATAATTATCTTTTTCCCACGAGTGGCTTGGCCTCTCGTAGTCTATAATCTGACGTAAATAATCTCTCTTCTTAATACCTATTTCTCTAGATATCGTTGTCAATATAATACCGGCTTTACCTTCATTTTCCGCCTGTCCCTGAGTTACCAGCTCCTTTTTAATTTCATCTCTAGTAACGACCCCTTTATCAAGGCAGATGGGGAGCAGAAGTTCCTTAACCCTCTGAGGAGTCTTTCTATCTTGGGAAAAGTAGTTCGTTAGGAGCTGTTCAAGTTCCTCCGCGTCGTACTCTCCCGGAGAGTCTGACATCTCGATTTGAAAGGCCTTTTTCCTGCTGCGCTTTTCCTCTTCCTCTTCAGATATCACCTTAGTTCTCGCGAGGATTTCATCCCCACTTGAGGTTTTGAAATAACGGAGAGCCACAGCATTGATGCTTAAACCATAATTTTGTGAAAGCCATTCAATCATCCTCTGTAGCGATTCATCGATAGAAAATCCGACCAGCAAAATCCTTTGAGCCTGATTGAAAACTAGTTCTTCTATATCGATTTGGTCGAAAATCTCGGCCTCATTCAGATAATCTTCTAGGTTCTGGCCTTTATATCCTTCACAAACTTCGTCGATCTCCTCTAGGTCCCACATAGAGATATCTGACGCATAGTCGATTGCTTGAGCAAGAGACTTCCGAGGCAATCTACCTCGTTTGAGTTCAACTACAACCAAGTCTCCAGAAGCATCTATACATAAAAAATCGACAGGTCCTGTCCTCGTATTTACCTGATTACCAATAAGAAGAATTCCTTCGCCGAGAAGACCTTCATTCTCAGCTATCCAGCTCTCCAAATCGGCCTCAAGCCGATTTTCCGTGGCAAGTGTTGAATCTATATTTTCAAGGTCTCCATCAAGTATCTGCCACGCCCTGATATCTGTATCCATTAAATTTCAAGCAGATAATTGGAGTCTTCGTCTAATAAAGACTCGTTATCGAAACTTTATCCCGGATCCAAGTACCGCCGCTCCGTGCCGCTAATGGTGAGCAGGACGACGCGGCTCCTCTCCACCTCGTCGACGGGTTCGTAGCCGTCGAGGCACCTCGACAGCTCGCCGGCGAACTCAACGACGTCGGCGTGGCGCGGCATGCGGGAGCGCCTCAACCTCTCCCTGGAGTGCCCGACGTGCATGTACGCCTTGACCTCGACGAAGTCCGGGTCCGCCTGCTCCACGAGGGGGGCGAAGGCTGCGGCTTCGTCGTTGATCCCCCTTACGAGCGTGATCCTGACGGCGGTTCGGCAACCCTTCTCCCCTACCACATCGAGGGTCTCCCGGAAGCGGTTCCACAGCTCGGCGGACTTTGGTCTGCACAGCTCCTCGTAGGTCTCGGGGTCCGGGGCGTCGACGGAGAGGTATAGCTGCGTCGGCTCCACCTCCTCCACGGCGCCGGGCCTCGTGCCGTTGGTGACGAGGAACGTGGTGAGGCCGCGGCCGTGGAACTCCTCCACCAGTTCCGGTAGGCGGGGGTACAGGGTGGGTTCGCCGGCGAGGGACAGCGCGACGTGTTTCGGGTCCATGGCCTCGTCGAACAGCTCCCGGGGCACGGCGTCGGGGGAGCCCTTGTAGCCGACCGTGAGGTCGCGGTGGGCCTCCAGCGTTCCCTCCGCGACGTCGGCGGGGTCGTCCCAGTCCGGCGTGGCGTCCACGGTCTGATCTCGCCAGCAGAAGAGGCATCGCTGGGTGCAGTCCGTGACGACCGGCGTCATCTGGACGCACCGGTGGCTCCGGACTCCGTAAAAGCCGCCCTTGTAGCACTCGTCCTCGTCCCGGACGCAGCGGTTGGTCCAGTGACAGGTCTTGACGGCGGAGTGGTTCCCGACGAGGTGGTAACCCTGGTCCCGTAGTCTCTCCGCCTGCACGCTACATCGACTCCAGCGGCTCGACTCCCAGCAGCTCCATGGACCCCCCCAGCGCGGCCCGGACCGCCTCCACGAGCCCTAGCCTGGCCGCCCTCGTCTCTTCGGGGGCGTCCAGCACGCGGCAGTCGCGGTAGAACTCGTTGAAGCTCGAGGCGAGGTCCACGCAGTACTCCGCCACGGGGTGTATCTCGCGGTCCAGGGCGCAGTTCCTGACGACGTAGGGGAGGCGGGAGACCTGGAGGGCGAGGGCAAGCTCCGTCTCCCCGAAGCCGGACACCTCGACGACGGGTTCCTCGTCTGCCTTCTCCAGTATACCGCTGCACCGGGCGTAGGCGTACTGGACGAACGGGGCGCCCTGCCGCTCGAAGTCCACGGCAGCCTCCATGTCGAACTCCATCGGCTTCTGCGGCGCCACCCGGGACATGAAGAACCTTACCGCCGAGACCCCGACGGCGGACGCTATCCGCTCCATCTCGTCGCCGGACAGCTCCCCCCCGCGTCGCTCCTCCACCTCACCTAGGGCGCGCTCCTTCGCCTCGTCCAGCAGCTCGTCGGCCGAGACGAAGGTGCCCCTCCTCGTCGACATGGACCCGCCGGGCAGCGACACGAACTCGTGCACCACCAGCTCCGGCGGCTCCACGCCGATGAGTTCGAGGGCCTTACCCACCTGCTGCGCCTGCAGCTTGTGGTCAGAGCCCAGCACGTCGATCGTCCCTCCGTGCTCCGCCTTCCAGACGTGGTACGCGATGTCCTTCGACGAGTAGACCGACGTGCCGTCGCTCCTCCGCAGCACGAGCTCCTTCTCGATTCCGGGCAACTGTGCGACGAGGGCGCCGTTCTCCTCCGCCTCCACCACCTCTGCCTCCCGGAGCCGCTCGATAACCGAGTCCACGTCGTCGACGAACCGGGACTCCTCCACGAAGGAGTCGTGCACCACTCCGAGGCGGTCCAGGGTCTCACGTATCCCCTCGAGACAGACTTCCACTGCCTCCCGGAACGCCTCCACGGTCTCCTCGACGCCCTCCTCGTACTCCGTGAGGAGACGGGAGACCTCGTCTTCAGGTAGTTCTCCGTCCTCGACGGCAGAGTTTGCCCGGGCGTATACCCTCGCCACCGCGTGGTCCGGCTTCCCCCCGTCGCTCGGCAGGCCGAACCTCTCGATTCCCAGAGCCACGAGGGCTATCTGCCTTCCGGCGTCGTTGAAGTAGTACTGCGTATCCACGTCGAAACCCGCCTTCACGAGGAGGCGGCGGAGCCCGTCCCCGACGACGGCGTTCCTCAGGTGACCGACGTGCAGCGGGCCGTTCGGGTTCGCGGAGGTGTGCTCCAGGATCACGTCGCCCTCGAGACCGGGTGTGCCGAATCCCCTCCCCACCGCCATAATTCTCTCCAGTGTCTCCCGGGCCAGTTGCCCCCCGTCCGCGTGGAAGTTGACGTAGCCCGAGACTCCCTCCACCCTCTCGATTAACGAAAAGTGGGCGGCATCTACTGAGCCGGCGATTTCCCCGGAGATCTCCGCCGGGCTCCTCCCCAGCTCGGACGCGAGGCGAAATGGCAGCGTTGAGGCCAGGTCCGCGGCCTCCCTCGGCTCCTCCACCTGGAGGCCCTCCGTCTCCACCCCGCATTCGTCGAGGGCCTCCCTCAGCGCGGCTTCGACCTGTGACTCGAACTCCAGGAAGCCAGAAAACCTCTCAGAGGTTTTCTTATCAGGAGACTCCGGACTCGAAGGTTCCACTGGAACCTTCTGCGGGAAGACTCCGCTGGAGTCTTCGGGAGACTTCTCGTTCAATACCCCACCTCGAACCTGAGCAGTGCCGCGACCCCGCCGAAGGCGTCGCGGAGCTGGGCGCCCTCCGCGAACTCGGAGGAGGCGATCACCACGTCCGCCCCGGTGTCCTCGGCCATCCGCGACAGGTCCCTGATGAAGTCTCTCCTCTCCCCGCTAACGGCCGCCCCACAGGACGGGCACCTCGGCTCCTCTCCAGCCTCGACGGTCACCCGCCCCTCCTCGCCGCACTCCGGGCAGGTGAACTCGACGCTCTCCCTGCGCAGGTCCTCCGATAGCAGCAGGGTGTCCACTGCGCCCATGGTCAGCGCTCGGCGCACCTGCTCCTCCCCGTACGTCGCCGGCGTCTCGTCGTCCACGAGCGCCCTCAGGAAGCGCTTCACCTCCCTCCGCTCCTCGGCGGACTCCGCCTCCGACAGCGTCTCCTCCGCGGACTCCACGAGCTCCCGTAGCCCGTACTCGTCGGTGTACGTTACGTCGAAGAGCCCCAGGACGTTCACCTCGTGGTGCAGGAGGTCCTTGGACATGAACTCCTCCTTGGTTGGGGACGGACCGCCGACGAGGACGCCCCGGAGGTCCTCCGACTGGAAGACGCGGTTCGCCGTCTTCGCTATCCTCTTGTAGAACTCGTGCGCCGCCTGGTCCCTGAGCCGCTCGAAACGCGCCTGCGACTGCCCCCCGGCCTTCGTCTTTCCCGGGACGGCGGAGGTGAGGCGCTTCAGTGCCTCGACCCGTCCACCCACCAGCAGCCCGACGGTGGACTCGCGGCGGTCCAGGACCAGGAGGCCGTACGTGTTCTTCTCCTCGACCAGTTCCTTCAGCGGCTCCAGCAGGAAGTGGGAGTCGCAGTGGTACCTGTAGGAGACCAGAGGCCTCGGCGGCACCAGGATCTCCGTCTCCATGGAGGTCCGGTCACCCTTCGCCCTCACCTCCCCCGCCATCATAATCATGCCCCTCTCGGGCGGGGCCTCTATCTGCTTCAGCTGACCCATGAGGACGTCGAGTGCGGACTGCACGTTCTTCTTGGTCCTCTTGCTCTTGATGTTTGAGGCCTGGGACCTCTCGTCCCGGAGCTGCCTCATCACGTCGTTGAGGTCCTTGTCCGGAGGGACGTAGAGGGTGATGAGTTCGGTTCCCTCGCCCCTCTTGTCCTCCAGCCGCTCCAGTTCCCGGGCGAACCTGTACTTAGCCTCCGAGTCCGAGAGCTCCTCCTCGGCGTTGACCTTCGACATCGCACCGACTCTCCGATGGGTGTTCGAACGACTCTTCAAGGAGAGCCGTGTCCTGAACAGCCCCGGGCATCAATGTCGCCATCCGGCAAAGTATCTGTCGAAGGCGTCCCGGGAGAGCCCCCGTAAGGCGGTACGAAGACTATTCGGGCCCACGCGGCGATTCTCACGCGTGGAGTTCTCCCGTCTCGCCAAGGAGAAGGAGGAGCGCGTGACCCGCGCCCTGGTGGAGCTGATGGAGAGGAGCGGGATGGGGGTTGAGCGGGTCTCCATCGACGAGAACAACCGGGGTCCCGACGTGGTCGCCCGGGGAGAGAGCGGCCGCGTCGTCGTGGAGGTGAAGGCGCTGAGGCGTGGCGGCAGTTTACACTCTGCGATCGAGCAGGTCCGGAGCTACGGCGAACCCGGCGACGAGCTCTGGGTCGTGACGACCAGCGACGAGGTGCCGTGGTTCGTGCCGGATGGCGTAAGGTTCGTGACGGGTAGCGAGGTGCTGGGAAAGATGGAGCTGGGCGGGATGGACACCGACCCCGTTGCCTGGGTCCGCGATACGTCGATTGAGCGGGACCCACCCACGTTCAGGGCCACGGCACCACCGCCGCCCCGGGACTCCCGGGGTGACGGTACCGGTGGCTTCATGAGCGGCGGGGAGCTGCAGCGCGCTGAGGGCGGGGACCACTCCTCCATCTCGGGGGACTGCCTCGCGGCTCGTTTACTAGACGCCCTCGACGAACCCCTGACGGTACTCGATGCTTCGAAGGAGCTAGGCGAGGAGCCGGCGCTCGTGGAGAGCAAGCTCGGGTTTCTGGTAGACGTAGGGGCCGTTGAGAGGGCGTGACCCCGCCCGAGAATGCCGCGGAATCACGGGATTAAAGGGGGGCAGACGAAAACGATAACGTCAGCCCGACAGATTCACGTACGAGCGGAGGTAGCCAAGTCCGGCCAAACCCGACCGCGCTCGCTCGACCCGCGTGGTGCCTAACGGCACCACTGCTGGATTAACGGTAGATAGGAAGTGGCATTGCGAAGCAGTGCCACAACAGGTCGAGCGGGTTACGCTCGGGGGCCAAAGGCGCAGGACTTAAGATCCTGTCCCGCAGGGGTCCGGGGGTTCAAATCCCTCCCTCCGCACTCACTCCGCTTACGCTACATTCGTTCGGAGTCCGGGATTTTCACTCCTCCCGCCAGCAGAGCTGCCGGTCAGTTTCAGATCCCTCCCTCCGCACTCACTCCGCTTACGCTACATTCGTTCGGAGTCCGGGATTTTCACTCCTCCCGCCAGCAGAGCTGCCGGTCAGTTTCAGATCCCTCCCTCCGCACTGAAGGTGCAGAGGACCTTCATAAAAGTTTCGTCAAGCACGGCCACTACAGGTGCTGGAAGAGTTTCTGCTCCATTGAATAGGGCGCAAAAGTTTTGTATACAGTTCGGTATACAGAGGTATGGGTAAAACCATCCGGGTCGAGGACAGCACCCATTCGGCACTCAAGGCGATGAAGGGAGAGGACGAGACCTTCGACGATCTGCTCTTCCGTCTCATCGACGAACGCAGAGAGAGCGTCAGAGAGGGCGCGGGGCTCTGGAAGGGTTCAGGTGCCGCTGAGAAGGCCCGCGAGATGAGGGAAGAGATGAAACGTACCGTCGGTGCGCATTGACGCTCTACGACAGCAGCATCCTCATCGACTACCTGAACGGGGACGGGGATGCCCTCGACTACATAGAGGACCACATCTACGAACGCGCAGTAACTGTCCCCCTTGTTAAATTCGAGGTATATCAAGGGGAGGTGTTCAAAAACGGTCCAACCGACCTCAGATCAGTCGACAACGCGCTGAAATGGCTTACGGTCGTCGATGAAACGCCGAAAATGTCCCGCACGGCAGCGGAGCTGCAGGACCACCTCCGGAAGATGGGGGAGCCCTTGACGGCCCGGGACGCCTACATCGCCGGAGCCGCCAAGGAGTTAAATGAACGGCTCGCCGCAACCGACTCCGACTTCGACGCAGAGGGACTCAGGGGAATCCTCGAAACCGACGTTATCTGAGAAATCGTTTCACGAAGAGTTCGTTTCAAAAAGGTCTGAAGGGACGGATCTAGCGAATCTCTCTCGTCCGACCGCAAGGGCGGAAATTCCTGTCCTCAGGGTTTTGAAATGAGTTACAAATATATGATTTCCGTTTTTGAGCCCTTTTACCGATTCCTATACCTAGAGTACCAGATAGCGACAGCCGCTATAACGATAACCACTAGAACTATCAGTAGAACTGTCTGCATCGGACCACCTAGGCCTTCCTCGGGGGTTGCGGTCGGGGTCTCTTCTCCCGGCGGTGTCTCAACCGGGGTTTCCTCAGGTGTCTCCTCCGGTGTCGGCGTCGGTTCCTCTACCGCTTCAGCAGTTGTGGTGACTGCGAACACCGAGAGTCCCGGTGACTTCGCTGTCACCTCGAGCTTACCGTCAGTCCTTGTGACCTCGGTTTCGAGCGTCTGCCACTCGCCGTCGTGCCACCTCTTCACCACGAGGTTCCTGCCTTCCAGCCCCTCCCCATCAAGTTCGAACACTATCTCGACATCATCTAGATCGGTGCCAGGTATGGAGGAGGTTATCGATACGTACGCCTGGACCTCTCCGCCGGCGTCGTCGACGTTCTCCGGCCTAGAGACGAACTCGGCGACGCTGAACGTCGGGTCTATAGTGGTGTCACCGACCGTTACCATGAGCCTCCTGACGATCGAGTCAAAGTCCTGGAAATCCGCCTCGCCCGTGTCGCCGGCCCGGAGTACCATGAGGGTGTACTTTGTGAAGGTCCTGGAGATCTCGCCCTCTTCGTGTCCGGGTGCTCCCGAAACCCCGTCTCCGGCCTCTTCTTCGGCCGGGGCATTGATTTTGAGCGTCTTTGTGCCTGATGAGAAGGTGGCGCCATCTGCCTTTACTTTCGCGTTCACGTCGTAGCTGCCCGCGGAGAGGCCGAGGCTCGAGGTGTCGACCGTGACTGTAAGAGTGACCTGCGAGCTGGAACCCGAGTAGCCGTATCCGTAGCCGTACCCGAAGCTGTAGCCGTACCCGGACGGGTCCGCGTTGGTGGCGTAACCGTAACCGTAGCCGTAACTGCCCCAGCTACCGGCCTTCGAGGCGGTAATCGCGCTCGAGCCCGAGAGCCGGCTACCGTCGAGGTCGAAAACCGCCTTCTTCGAGCCGACGTTCACTGTGACGTTTTTGAAGGGAGTGTACTTGTCTGCGTTCTCCACGTCGATCGTCACGTCGAACGATTTTTTATTGCCCTTGGTTACCGATCCGGGGTTTTCGAGCTGAGCCTGGACGGCGGCGGCTGGTCCTCCGGCGAGGATCAGTGCCGCTACTACGAGTAGGGTGAGTGCGACGCTTCCCGCTCTCTTCGAACCGAACCACCTCACGACCGACGACCAAATAGGCTTCAAGGAGCAACTATATAAAACTTACCAAGTTTCCAGTTGAAAAATAGGTCGGACTGATGGGTAAAGCTTAATTTTCCAAAACCTAATGAACCATAATGGTGGGAGAGAGTCGGGATAGCCAGTACCGGAGGGTACAAAACAAAAGGGACCAGAAAAAAGCTCCAAAAACACGTCGAACTGGACCTCGTGTCCCTCGACCAGGCTGAAGGAGAGTCACCAGAGACCCTTATCGTCCCGGCGAGGGGCGACGGAGGGGTGCGGGGTTTCAGAGAGGAGCTGGACCGGTTACCAGGCAACCCCGGGTTCGTGGTGGTGCTGGGGCCCGTCGAGCCCGGCACCACCGGGGATGTGGCAAAGGCGCTATCCCGCGAAAAGTCGGGCGATGGCCCGCTCGTGGCTTACCTGGGAATCTTCGGACTGAAGAGAGGGGGTACCTACCTGGGCGGCCCCTGGGGGGCGAGGGAGCACTTCAAGCAGGTCCTGAAACCGTTACTCGATGAGGTGGACTTGGTGGAGACCGACGATACAGAAACTGCCGAGGCGCTGGGTATCGGAGGGCGCCGTCCTCGCCGGCAGTCTGTTGCCGGATGCAGGAGTGATCTCAATGTTTACCTCGAGTCCCTGGGTCGGGTACGCCGCCTTCCCGCTGAACAGTTTCGCCGGCGTCTGGGTCCTGTCAGGAGCGGTGTCTTTCGCCTTCGTCAAGCCGTACAGCAAGGCGAAAAAAGTGTCCCTGGCCGTCGCCGCGGCAGCCACTCTCCACCTCTTAATCGACTCCCTGTACTGGAGCTTCGAGGGACGTTTAGTCCCGTTCTTCCCCTTCTCCATGGAGAAAGTAGGTGTAAACGTGTTGACCCACAACGAGGCGACGGCGCTCTACGTAGCCGTTGCGTTGGTGGTTCTATCCACCGTGTATCGTTACACGAAAGGGGTGGGTTTCCGGGTTAGGCCTTGAAGGGGGGAGAGAAACATTAGACTTATTACGGTGAGTACAAATTGGTACGGGTGCCTATAGATATCGAGGTTTTCGACAAAAGTTCCGATGAGGATCTCAGGAGGAGAGGCACCAACGCAGAAATAATTCTGTCACTCCTCATGGAGCACCCCGAGAAGGCCTTCACCCCTGGAGAGATCGCCGAGGAGACCAGCGTAGCTAGAAACAGCGTCGGCCCCGTCTTGGCGAGACTGGAGGACAGGAACCTGGTTCGCCACAAGGGGAAATACTGGGCTCTCGGAAACGACTTGGATACACTCGCCTCGACACTGGCCACCTCGGAAGCGATGACGGAGAGATTCGGGCCAGAGAACCCTGAAGAGTGGAAGTGACTCCCGAGAGAGGAGAGGTCTGGTGGGGTCCGGCACTGTTCAAAGGAGGAGCCTACCGTCCATGGCTCACCGTAAGCCACGACTCCCACCCCTTCAGTGAGGAGGAATGCATCGGAGTCGGCTTAACCACCACCAGTCACAGGGAGGGATTGAAAATAGAGCCGGACGAGTGGGTAGGGGAAGGAATGTCGAAGCAGAGCTACGCCTCCCCGTGGTACTGCACCACCCTGAAACACCGCCACCTCGACCGAAAACAGGGAACACTTGTGCCCAACCTGGTTTCAAAAATCGCCCGCGAACTCGTCAGGTACGTGGAACCCGGCCCGATTGAATAGATACTGAGCCGGTCAGTAAATATTAACTATGCCCTGCCTAAAAGTGGTTCCCAAATGTCCCTTATCGCTAAAATTAAAAAGCTCTTCGGGAACGGTGATCAGGAGGAAGAGGTCGATGAGGAGGAGGAGAAGGTGAAGGAGCGGCTGGAAGCCCTCGGCTACCTTTAAAACTTTTTTTTAGATCAGTAGGGCTTTCATGGCGACGCCGTAAGCGGCGCCGAACGGCACGTAGTTAAGTCGACCCGTGGCGGCGTAAAGAATGATGCCTATAGACGCCAGTGCGAGGGCTATACCGAGGTACCGTTCACCGGTCATGCCTTCTAAATACCTCTTTACCGAAAGGAGATATCTATAAGGACCCGTCTCCCTGCGTCCCATTTTTGCATCCCCTTCACCCCATTCCTTTGCTCTTTCCCGCCACTCCTCCTCGTCGACGTAGTCCGGGGCCATCGAAATCACAAGGGCCGTTACTGCGGCCCAGAACAGGAACTCGCCGTGCCGAATCTCGGGGGTCAAGGGGTGCGCCAGGGCGAGGAACAGGATGAAGACCCCTAAACCGAGGAGGAAGAGCCAGTCGTTCCCCGTTAAATCCTCCCTACCCAAGGCTTCACCGGCCCCACGAGTAAACCCGTCCATCGAAACCCTTCACCTCGTGCCTAACCATGTTTTTATCGATAAACTGCTTAACCCCACCGGGTTGCCTGTCCCAAGCCCTGACATCCAGCACCACCCACCCGGAACCCTCCTCTTGAACCACTGTTTTAAAACGTTTCAAGCTATCTACGACCGTGGCGCCGGCGTAAAGATCCCTGCCCTCGTAAATCGAGACGCCTCTACCGGTGTAACTGAACGGCAGCCAGTAATCCACTTCACCGGTGTAGAAAAGGGCGGGAGCCGTCCACCCAGCCACCAAGACATCGCCGGAGCGCTGAGAAACGTACTGGTAGGCCTGTTTGAAACCCGGCTTCGGCGCATTTGGCCCCAGGTCGTAATCCGGTTGAGGCGTCACGGAAACGTAGGGAGACAGCAGCAGAACCGCAAAGACACCGGCGACAAACACTGCACGAACCCTTCCCCGTCGGTCAAAAAAACCTTCGAACAGATCGGATACGTAAAGAATGGAGAAAGAGGTCCAGATGAAAAAGATGGGGGCGAGGAAGAGGAGGTACCGCGCCGCAACCACCTCGATGGAGAAGACCATGACGCCGACACCGACCACGGCGGCAGCGACCAGCACCAGGTTCTCCACCTTTTTCCTGTCTCTTGAAAGTGAAATCACGGCCCCCGGAACGGCCAGTATGGCCAATGGACCCAAAAAACCGGGAACAATGTCTCTGTAAAACGAAACCGCCACATCCAACGCGCCACCGCTTTTCAACCCTAGCCTGGACGAAATACTCGCGACCGCAACGACCGCCGCGATACACAGCACCGAAAACACCAAAACCTCCGTTCGCCCAATCCTTCGACGCCTCCACATCTCTTCAAGGACCAAAGTAGAGGCGTATAGAAGGGCCAGGGGAAGCAGCAGGTAGCCCTGGACGTGGAGCTGGGTGGCGAAGGCGGCGACGGCCAGAAAGCCAGCCAAGAAACCGTACCTGGTCTCCCCGTCCCTGTTGGTTCGGAACAGGAGGTAGAGCCCGGTGACGAAAAGGAGCTGCAGCATCGGGTACATCCTTGCCTGCCGGGTCCACGCCACCTCCCACGTCGCAAACGCGGTTAAAACAGCAGCCAACAGTCCAACCCGGGCATCCCCGACCTCTTTACCCAAGAGGTAGACAGCGAGAACCGTCAGTAGGCCAAACACGGCGGAAGGGAGACGACCGGCGAACTCCGTGACACCGAAGACCTTGAAACTAGCCGCAACCACGTAAATATGAGGCAGCGCCCGATCGTAAACGAAGCCGGAGGGAAACACGGGTTCACCCGTCCTCAGCAACGCCTCCGCCGCATTCGACGTAATCGCCTCGTCGAACCAGAGACCAGGTTCCCCGAGGCCGTAGAACCGAAGGACCCCTCCTATAAGGAGAACGAGTAGAAGGACCGCTCCCATCCATCTACCCTCAAAAGAGAAATCGCTCTCCTCAAACGGGGCCCTCCTCAGGTAAACCGGGAGGGCAAGAATCAGTACACCGGAGAAAAGGGTGACCTCGAAAACCTCGAAAGGCAGACTCAGAAACGGTACAGACAGGAAGTAGAAAAAGTATATCAACAACAGGTTACGGGAAACCGGGGCCAAGTACTCCTCAATGGACCCAAAGAAATTCCGCAATACCTGGATAAACCCCATCAACGACAAATAACTCTCACTTATCAATTATTTACCCCAAAACTCTACGGAACAGAGGCGCGACGGGAGCGACCTGTCGATGACCTTCCTTTCCCCGCTCGCTCTCCTCCCGGACCCGACGTTTTCGCGAGCCTGCATCACGGCCTCGGCCACAACGTGTTTCTCTTCCTGCCCTTCGCCGACATCTACCTTGCAGGAGCCCGCCGAGGAAAGCCGGCCTGGAAGGAGGTGGCAGTCATTGGCTCGCTTTTCTACCTGTCACACCTCGTGTTCGACTTCTTCCAGACCGGCCTAATACCTCTCTACCCGATCGACACGACGTGGGTAAAGGCGACGGCGACGCTGCACCTCGACGGACTGATGCCGATCGCCGGAGTCGAAACGGAGTTCGTCGACGTACCTGCCGGCGGCAGGTCGCCGAGTAGACCGCTGCCCCTCGTCTCCCCGGACAGCCTCGGGGTGGCGGTGTTCTCCCTGCCGTTCCTGGTTTACTTCCTGTGGGATGTTTTGGAAAACACGGAGTAGGTGGATTACGTGGTTTTCAGATCTTTTCACGACACAGGTCTAGCCCGTATTAGTGTTGCACCACATTTCTGCAAATAGGCGTCCTCACTGTGATGGAGTCCAAGATGAGGTAAAGTTTTATCCTTAGAGACATATCCGGTAAGTGGATGTCCACCTTCAACATAACGATTCGGGGGGAGAGTTCAGGACGTGGGCTTCCGTGACCTCGTTGAGAACATGGGCCAGGTCCTGGGGTTGAAAGGCATGGTCTACAACGCCCTGGACGGGTCCGTCAGGATAGTCACGGTCGGCGATTCCGACGAAGTGGACGAACTGATTCAGAGGGTGAAGGAGAACAGCAGAAACGTCGGGGCCGAGGTTTCCGCTATCGAGAAAGACGAAGTCGAAGACGAGATGGAGATGCCGGGCCGCTTCTTCAAAGCACCCACCGACGAATTCGGCGACCTAGGCAGAAAACTGGACAAAGGGGTCAACCTACTCGGAAATATCAATGAGGGGCAGGAGGAGGGATTTAACCGACTAGCAGAAGGACAAGACAGCCTCGTCGAGGGGCAAGACCGTATTGTGGAAAACCTGGAGCGAAATACGGAAGTTCTGGAACGAATCTCGAAACAGCTCGAAGACTGAGCCTTTGGCCACATCGGTTCCCAACTCCGGGGAGGCCTACGGCAAGACCTTCAACAGGACGAACGGTGGAGATGGGAGTTACGACCCATGTAGCGGGGGCGGCCTTCTTCGAGGCCGGCCCGCTGGCGCTGGTAGGCGTCTACGCGTGGAGGGGAGTGATAGATGGTGGCCTTTTGAAGAGGCTTAGACGAAGTGCACTTCGGTGGAACCAGCTCGACCCGGAAGGATTACTGGTTAATTATTCTCAATCTCTTTCTCGACATGACGGATGAACGTCGCTAGGAGTTCCTTTTCACTCTCCGTCTCTATATCCACGTGTTTCCCGGGGTCGTGGAAGGGGTGGCGGTGCCATCCCCTCAGGTTGTCCCTGTCGATTCCGAAGAGGCGGCCTCCCTCACCGACCAGGGTAAACGACGTCGTCGAGGTCTCAAAGTTCTTGAAGATATCTATCCTCAGACTTTCAAAACCAGAATGACCCTGAGCACCGGCGGCTCCACGTCGAACTCGGTTTCCTCCACCAGGCTGGAGGAGGCCACGGTCTCAAGTATGGCCTCGATGAACTCCGGGATATCCGTCAATCCAGGTCGTCCCTTATGGAACGGTACTTCTCCAGCAGGGTCAGGGCGGCCTCCCACTCCCTGTAGTCCTCCTCCACCTCGAAAGAGTAAGGATCCCTATCTTCCGGAAGCTCGTCGGCCTCCAGCCGGTCGGCGAAAACCTGGAACTCCATCCCCCACTTCTCCTCAAACCCCTTAACCTTCCTCTCTTTCTCCGCAACCTTCTCGTCCAGGTAATCCTTAAGAACGATGGAGAGAGCCTCCTCGGGACGGGGCTCGTCCGTAAGCCTCACGAGGGTCCGCGAAATCTTGGGAGGAAGCCCGAGGGCCCTGCCTTCGGCCATAGGGAAAAATCGTCACTCCAGAGTTTAAGTCCTTCGACGTGAAGGCAAGGACAGCAATTACGGCCCAAAAACGGAGCGTGGTTCATTGACGGCTATAAGTGTGTTCTCCGACGTGCTCTAGGCAGAGACTGGGTCTATTGGGGAGAGGGGGTCAAAGGTCGACGTGGAAGAGAAAGGTTAACCTCACCGTCTACATGGCCACCGACTTCGGGGACAGAGAGGTAACGAGAAAAACCGTGGAGTTAAACGGCAGAGGAAAGTCCACAGATTCCGTACGGGGACCTCGGCGGCGACGGGGACTACGTAGCGGAGGTCTCGCTTGGAGGGGAATCAGGAAGCTCCCGCGGTGGCGCCACCGGGATAACGATCGCTGGAGAGGCCTCGGGAAGGGCCTCGGGGGAGGCGTTCACCAGGGTGAAGGGGAAGGACGGGAAGTACGGCCCCGAGAACGGGGCGACGTTCCTGGTCGCCGCGCTTGCCGGGTTGCTTGTGCTGGGAGGCGTGTACGCGTGGAGGAGGGGGGCATGATTGGAATGAGCGGGGAAAGCAGGTTCGGTTAATGAACTCGACCTCTGTCGCGCTTTTCTTGTGGTCAGGGATCGTTGGGGTCTTTGAAGGGAGGGTCGAATCGAAACAATAAATACATACGAGGTAATTGTATATTCAGGTAATAAGAATGAACGCTATGGGTGGGGCTGTTCTCTCCCGGAAACGGCTTCGGGATATCGGGGAGCAGCTAGCCAACGACCGGAAGCTGGAGATACTTACGTACGCCGCGGACCGGGAGAGGTTCACCGTCGCGGAGCTGAAGGACTCTCTCGGCATTCCCCACACGACGGCCCACGAGTACTGCCGCGACCTGGCGCGAGCCGGACTCATAGAGAGGGTCCAGGGGAAGCCGGCGGCCTACGCCCCGATAGACTTCGAGGTGAAGCTGTCGCTGGACGAAATCTCCTCCGCAGTCGAATCGGAGAGCCAGACCTTGAGCTACGTGTACGAAAAGTACGGCGAAGAAGCCATAGAAGACGTCCTTGACGTGTGGGACCGGGTCGAGGCGGGAGAACTGACGTACCGCGAGGCAAGTGCCGAGGTCGGCATGAAACACGTCGACTTCCTCCGGACCGCAGCCGAACTCGACCTGCTCTCCCGATGACCGTCCTGGTCGTCGACGCCGACGCGGTCATTCGTCACGGCAGGCGCTTCCCCGAAAAAGCCCGCAGGGCCGCGAGGCAGGGGAGGAGAATAGTCATCCCGGAGGCCGTGAAGCGGGAGCTCGTCGACGACGTTCTCGATGCCGACGACCCTCCCCCTAACCACCGGGAGTCGGCGGAGGAAATCCAGGAACTCATCGACGAATCGGTCCTGGAGGTCCACGAACCCGACCCGGAAAGGTACAGCAAGGTAATCGACGAGGCCCGGCGCCGGATATCCGGCGACTCGTTACCGGAGCACGAGGTCAAAGCGGACAGGTACGTACCGGCCACTGTATGCGAACTGGCCGAGGAGAACCGCGTAAAACTCGTGTCCGGCGACAGAAAACTCTCCCGGACCGTTCGCGAAATCGCTTCGAGCCAGGGAGTGGGTGAGGAGGTCTCTGTGCACGAGCCATTATCGTTAGTGTAGGGGGCAGTATAGCGCTTTAGGGCCGTCGCGTAAATGGGTAAATCTGTTTCGGGTAAAAGAGTACGACGGTAGCTACGGCCCCGAGAACGGGGCGACGTTCCTGATCGCCGCGCTTGCCGGGTTGCTTGTGCTGGGAGGCGTGTACGCGTGAAGGAGTGGCGGGGCTGAAGAGTGATGTTTCGAAACGTGTCTTGGCGGGGAACACCTAAATAGGTACGTAAGGAATCCTTACACATGGCTTCGAAGCCCGAGATGGTCAAGGTGACCTCCAAGGGACAGATAACCATCCCCTCGGCGCTGAGGAGGAGCTTCGACCTGGAGGAGGGCGATCAGCTCCTGGCCCTGCCGACGGAGTTCGGGATCGTCCTGAAGAAGGTCGAAGTCCCCTCCGTGGAGGAGTTTCAGGAACGGGTGAGGGAGAGAGCGAAAAAGACCGACGTCTCCCTGGAAGAGGTCTCCGAACTGGTCCACGAGTACCGAGGGATCGACGATTGAAAGCGGTACTCGACACCAACGTCCTGATCTCCGGAATCATCACCAACGGGGTGAGCCACTCCGTCCTCGTCAGAGGTTTCCGCGGCGACTACAGAATAGTGGCCTCGGTCGAGATACTGGGGGAACTCCAGGAAACCCTTCTAAAATACCCAGAAAAATTCCAGATGGAGAAGGAGGAGGTTCAGGAAGAGGTGGAGACGGTCGAGTACTACGCAACGTTCGTCAATCCCACCGAAGAGGTGCGGGAAATCCGGGACGACCCGTCGGATAACGTGTTTCTAGAAGCAGCAGTCGCTGGGAACGCCAGTTACGTGGTTTCAGGCGACCGCCACCTACTCGAACTGGGAAGGTTCCGTGGAACCGAGGTGCTCACGCCCGGCCAGTTCCTCAAAAAGCTCAAAAAACTAATCGATCACCGATGAGGAACGGGGAGTACGACCCGGAGAACGGGGCGACGTTCCTGATCGCCGCACTCGCAGGGTTGCTGGTGCTTGGAGGGATTTACGCGTGGCGGAGAGGAGGAGTGTAGTGTTCTTTTTGGGTTCTGAGTGTTTTCGAGTCGTATGCGGGCTCGTACCAAGCTTTAGTCAAAAGGTGAACAGGAGCCGGATGGAGGGGCCGGGGAAAGAGCCGTGACGGAACAAATTTTTCGAGTCTAGTCTCCTGAGCGGGAGAACCGGATGCCCGGATTAGCTTCACTACTGAACTGATTCAGGAGGGACAGGAAGGGAACCCAGGGTATGAAAGATCCTCCATCACAAAGGTTTTGTTCAGGAGTGGGGAAGCTAAAGATATGGCTACAACGGACGTTTTGAGGAGGCTCGCCAACCTCGAAAGAGAGCTGGAGGAAATCAAAAGGTCCCTCAGGGGCGAAAAGGTGGAGATGGGGGGAAGGCTCGAGGGAGCATCTTTTGGGCCCGAGGACTTCGAGGAGGCTGAGAGGAGCCTGTTCGAAACGGGTTAGGCATGTTCGTCCCGGACACTCATAGCTGGCTCTGGCACCTCTCATCAGATCCACGGCTCGGGGACAAAGCGAGAGAGATTTTTGAAAAAGTCGATGATGGTGAAGAGAAAATCTTGCTGCCTACCATCGTGATCGTGGAGTCCATCTATATAACTGAGAAAAGAGGATACAGCATCGAGATGAAGGGGGTAGTGGAGGATCTCACGTTTTCATCCAATTACCTGGTCAGAGAGATCGATTTATCGATACTGTCGGCCCTCGCCAGGGACGACCGGGAGCTATCGATTCACGATAAAATAATTGTCCTTACAGCAGAGCAAGAGGGGGCCCCGATTCTTTCAATGGACGATGAGATAACCAAAAACGCGGAAGAGGAAGTCCTCTGGTAGCTGAAAACCATGCTTCAACGCAACGCAGGAAGTCTCTCCACACCAACGCAATGGACCGAGGTCATTGGCGTGGACTTTGAGATAAACGTTCGTCGACCCCCTGGGGGTAGCGCCGCAGGTAGGGCTCTTCAAAAACCTGTAACAAGCAGATATCTCTACAGAGAGTCAACGCCATCATCTACAGAGCCACGTCGTTCGGGGATAGGGAGGTACTGACGAAAGAGGTCGACCTAAAAGGCGGGAAGGGCTCCACCATTGTTAAGAACGGGGAGCTCGGCGGCGACGGCGACTACGTCGCAAAAGTAAGTCTAGGTGGCGAAAGCGGCGAGGCCTTCACACGGGTGAAGGGGAAGGACGGTAAGCACGACCCCGAGAACGCGTCGACGTTCCTGGTCGTGGCGTTGGCCGGGTTGCTGGGATTGACCGGGGTTTACCTGTGGAGGAGGGGGTTTTAGGGGTGTAGCGTTCGGTTGTGATAGACTTGGCGTTATATTCCAGAGTGAGTCGTCTGGGAGGTGAAGCGATTTGTGGATAGATCCAGCGTGAGGGTATAGAGGTATCCCGATGACCGAGGGGATTTTAGGAAGGCATGTCGTCTTCGAGAAACCTGGATACTTCCTCGAGTACCAGGTCGATCTCTTCCTCGACCTCTCCCCTCACGGGGGACTCTTCGAAGAGCCATTCCGACCCCTCTCTTCTCTGGAAGTGATGGGGATAGCTGTCCAGTGCCTCGATCTCATCCACGCCCTCGTGTGGGTAGTCGTCCCACCCGATCAGTCTCTTATCCCCTTCGACCTTGAGGGTCAGGTCGATCAGGGCGTATGAGTAGCTCCCGGTCGTCGGGTCGTGGTAGATATCCAGAAAAATTGTCTCATCGACTTCCGCCCTCACCTTCGCACCCGCAACGGAGACTTTCTCGAAGAGGCCGCTCCCCTCGAGGCTTCGCGTCACCTCCCGGTACCACGCCATTCAGAGAGACTCCAGCAGATCGGTGAGCCGACTCTTCTCCTCCTTTATGGCCCGCCACTCCAGCAGGTCGTTGTAGAGGGAGTGGTCGTCCGGAGAGACCCCCTCCCGCTCGACTTTTTCCTCCAGCTCCCCGAGAGAACCGTACTTCCTGGCCAGCTCCTCCTCGGCAAGCTTAAGCTCGACCAGCCTCTCGTTAACCTTGGAAACGATGCCCGAAAGGACGAGCTCCTCCCTAGTGGATGGAAGAACCTCCAGCGCCCTGGAAACCGCCCTCTCCGCGTCCCTGGCCACAGGCATCACGTGGAACCTATATCTCTGAGTAATTAACTCTTCTTCCGAGCCGGAGTTCAACCCTTCCGAAAAACGTCTCCTGCCTTCACCAACCAGGGGTGAAGTCGAGTAAGATTTCTCCTCTCATCTAACGGTAGGAGATATACAAGTGACTACGCGGCCCTGGTGGCGGCGTTCGCTGCCGCAGCGGCTGTACAGGTGAACACGCGGAGCCGGTGTACGGTTTGGTGGTTCCGCTGGTGTACGGGGCAGCGGTGTCGATGTAGGTGCGTCTTTGGGAGTGCCCCCGAGTTTATAAGTATGGATGTTTTTCGAATCGCAGATCCGAGGAGTGTCTCGGCCCGTTGACGCTACTTCTCTGTCAGTTCTCTGTGTACGGTTTTCAGTACATAGGTCAATGAGGGCTCGGTGGAATCCGTCACCTCATCTCCCCGGTGCTTGTGGTGGGGAAATGTGTCGACTTCTGGATGGTGAGGTGCGTTGTCCCACCTGATAAGTAGCTCTTTACCCGCATCCTGCCAGTGGTACGAGTAATCCGTCTTTTCCAGACCGGACGTTACGTGTTCGAAGACATGGAGTTCGGACCCGCCTCCTAACCTGATGACGAACCTTATATATCCACTCTCACGGCTACAGCTCTCCTTGAGCACCTCGACTTCTTCGCTAAGGGATTCGGTTGCGGCGACCTTTTTCAGAAAGTCGAAGTAGTTACTGATCAAATGGCTTTGAGCAGGAGCTCTTTTTCCTCGACGAGTTCGTCCCGGACCTCTTTCAGGGACTTCCACTCGAAAAAGTCCATGTCATCCCCCATCTCCCCTTCTTCGAATTTTCGGTAAAACTCGTCGGTCTCGAGGCCATACTTCTTCTCGAAGTAGCCGATTTCTTCCCCTATATCCTCGAGACGCCGGTTGATCTCCTCCACCCTGCCGCTGAGCGTCCTGCGGACGGCCTCCTGAACCTCGGCCTCGGCCATTAATACGATTCTGTGGCTCACCGGTAATCAGTGTTTCCGTAACACAGCCGAGGACTCACACAGAGGTCATTTCAAAAAACGTGAGGATGCGTATCTCCGCCTTTCCTCTTAGACGAGGATGGTCTGGGAGACCTATCTTCTCAGCCCTTTTTGAAATGGGCTCACAGTAAGGTTTCCAGCCAGACTCTTTACAAAACTCGAACGGAAGGACGGCTTGAGTGACTACGCGGCCCTGGTGGCGGCGTTCGTGGCAGCGGCGGTGGTTCTGGTGATACGGGGGACCCGGTTCCGAAGGAGGCGCCGATGTAGAGGGGGAGACGGGCTCTTCCGCGGATACTGCCGCGTCCATGTCGGCGGGTGATGGATCGCTGGTCGACAGGCTGCTTCGTATGCCGGGGTTAACCGGTGCGTTAGCGACGGTCTCTATACTTCTGGCCCTGGCACTGTCCCTCGGCTACGGACCCCGAAGGCCGAGGGAGAGGTAAGGGCGAGGGAGAGGCTCAGGGACTCAGCCTCCCTGTCGCGACCCCTCAAACGACGAGCTGTAGATCGGCCCCCTGAAGTCCACGCTGCCCTCGAGGCCGTTCATGGTGACCTGTACCTCGACTCCGGTGCTGGACGTTACCACAACCTGCCCTGAACCCTCGTCGAACCTCACGGTGTACCCCTCCCCGCCGACGGTCGATGGCAGGTCCAGCCGCTTCTCCACCGTCCCGTTGCTCGTGTCGACGAATTGGGAGTCCGCCACAGCCCCGGCGACCTCCTCACCTATCGCGATCAGCTCCTTCCGCATCGCCCTCTCCCTCGCCTGCTCCGCCGACTCCGAGTAAATCCACATGACTGAGGTGAAGATTATCGTGGTTATCGCGAACATCAACACGTACGAGAACGTGGTCGAAACCGCCGAGTCGTCCCCCATCAGGCGCATTACCTACACATCCCTCCCGTAGCCAGAAATACCTTCGACCCCGCCACGTCTCCCCCTGAAAAGCGGCACCGCCGTCCCTATCACCACGGTTATGCCACCGAGCCAAACGACGGACATCCCGGGTATCGCCCCGGCTTTGACCCCATCACCAGCAGCTCGTCGCTGAGTGCCCCGCCCACGCCGTCGAACGTGAGGTACACGTCATCTAATAGGCCCCTGTCTATAAAGACACCCTTCTTCATCACGTCTTCGTCCACCTGGAGAACCGCCCAGCCCTCTCCGCGTCCCTCCACGTCGAACCGGCCTCCGAACCTGACCCCCTCCTCGTAAGTGAAGTCGGTCAACTCGACGGAATATGGTCCTACCCCCTCCACCTCACCGACCTCCGTGAAGTCGGTCGCCGCCGAGAGCGGGCTCGATGCCACCAGCAGCCCCAGCAGCAGGAGCGATATGGCCAGGTGCGAGACCCTATCACCGTCCAACCTGAGCCGCGCGACCGCGATGACCCCCTGTACGTCCAGGTACCCGGTCCCGTAGAGGGCGGCTGCAACGCCAGCCGGAGCGATGACGAGGGCTGACTCCCTCCGGCCACCGGTCCTCGTCGCGAGAACCAAAATGACCACCCCCAGTACGCCGAGCGGATAGGAGGCGCCGGACAGGTACTCGCCCGACATGGACGCGCCTCCGGAGCCGAAGGTGTTGACCAACAGGGCAGCGAAGATGGCGTAGGCGTAGAGAACGCCGAGAGACATCAGCACCAGCGAACCTACCCCGAGGTACATCGGTTTCCCCCCGCGGGGCCACCTCTCTTCCTCCATCCACCTCGCGAAGATGGCGACCGAAACCGCCAGCGCGGCCAGGGCCATAAGAAGTATCATCCTTATGCGGGGGTCCTCGGCGAAGCTGTGCACCGACTGTATCGAGCCCGAGCGGACCACGAACGTCGAGAGCAGGGCCGTGACGAAGGATAGACCGGCCGCGAACCTCGCACTGTCCCTGAAGTATCCCCATCGCCTCTCCGCGAGCAGCAGGTGCAGCGCGCCGGCTATGACCAGCCACGTCATCAGGCTGGAGGTAAAGGCCGGGTCCCACGGCCAGTAGTCCTGCCATGCCTCGTAGCTCCACTCGCAGCTCAGCAGCAGGCTAAACCCGACGAAGAGCAACGCCGAAAGACCGTACGTCCTCATTTCCTCACGCAGCCCCCTTCCTTCTGATGGAGGAGACCGCCGCCGAGAACATCAGGCCCGCGGCGGCGTAACCCATGAGCATCGTGGGAGGGTGGAAGACCATCATCGGGTGCTGCAGTATGGGACTGAACCCGAGCCCGTCCGGCGCCAGGACCCGGCGCACGAAGGCCGAAAGGTGCAGCGAAATCGTCGCCATCGGGCTGTTTACGCCGAGCTGAAGAGCCGACACGTCCCACCGCCTCGACAGGAGCGCCGCTCCGGTCAGGCACCAGAGCATGAACATAAGGGAGCCCACTGACCGGTTCAGAGCGCCGCGAGCCACCGGGTCCAGGTCCCTCGAAGTGTGCTGATAGACGTAGACGTAGGAAAAATCGGACGAAAGGAGGAGGTACAGCAGGAATAAGACGGCTGTGGTGCAGGAAGCGAACGCCGCCGCCACCATGAGGCGGCTGCGTCGGGCGGCGCCCCTGTAACCCGTGACCGCGCCGAGAGCAGAGAACGCCAGAGTGGCCGCTATGAGTTCGTCCCCTATCCTATCATTCCGGAGAGGTGCAGCCCTATCGAGACGTTCGCCATCGACAGGAACAGGGACGCCTGGACCATGTACTGCTCCAGTTCGTCCAGCTCGTCACCCCCCACGACCTGTAGAACAGGGCGAAGGTCGCGAGTATCGACGCGAAGCCGTAAGGGGCGGTCCCGTGGAGCGGCAGTGGCAGCATGGTGAACGACGCCACGGCGAGGGCGGCGGCACTGTAACCGAAGACCCGGGTTCCGCGACTCCTGACGGCGACCGTCAGGAGCATGACGAGAATCGCGCCGGAGTTTAGGTCGTGTAGGCCCGTCAGGCCGTAGACTATCAGTCGCCCGGCTCGTACCTCGACGGGCACTTCGTGACTATCCTGAAGCCCTCCGGCCCCTCCTCCGTTACGGTTCCCCTCACGACGACATCGCCGCTCGGGCTGAACATCGGTGGAAGCTCCCCGTCGTACCGCACCCCGACGGACTCTCCCCCGCTAATGACCCTGAAGGTGGTAATCCCGTCGTCGCGTGTGAAGTCCTGGACGTTTCCAATTACCTGGACCCACTCACCCGTCTCCATCGACACCAGCTCCCCCGGGGACCTGTACGGGGTAACCACGTCGTCGAGCGACACGTACCTCAGGCCTGCCAGAAAAACGGCGACCACCACGCCGACGAGCAGTTTGGCCCTGCGCCTCTCCATCACCCGCAACCCCTCGTACCGCTGCTTAACTCCTGCTCACGGAGATGGGCCTTCAGCCTCCCTCTCGATGGGAATGCCCTCACCCGCCTTGCTGACGTATACCTTCACACGCTTACCCGCCATGTCCGTACCGATGTTTAGCCGGCCGTAGTCGTCGACCTCCTTAGTGAGTATCTTCTCGATGTCCCCCTCGTAGAGTTCTATAACGTCGCTCCTGATCACCCCTCTCTACAGGAGCCAGCTCAGGAGAAAGACGATGGAGACGCCTATCATGACTCCGATCAGGAAAGATATTGGGGTAATGATGCCGTCCGGCATACCTGGGACTGTACTCTTGTCTAAAAAAAGTTTGTCGAAAACCGCCTCCGGGTCCCGCGACCACGGTGCCCAGACTGCGCAATCTGAGCGAGAGAGAACCTTCTGCCCCCATAAACCCTACGGATTTCTATGCTCGAAACTCTTCGAGTTTCTGTGCACGCAGAAGCCTACGGCTTCGAGTGCTCCGACGGGGATTTGAACCCCGGTCCTCGGCTCGAGAGGCCGAGATGATTGGCCGGACTACACTATCGGAGCGACAGGAACGTCCCTCAATAGAGAGGAGTAAAAAAACCTTTTGCGGTCCGGTAGGGATTTCACCATCTGCGCCGATTGGTGACCAAGATGCCGAGTCTCCTGGGCGTGGTCGGGAAGCCGAACGCAGGAAAGTCGACGTTCTTCAAGGCCGCCACTCTGGCGGACGCGGAGGCCGCGAACTACCCGTTCACCACGATAGAGCCCAACCGCGGCGTCGCGTACGTCAGGGACGATTGCCCGTGCTCCGAGTTCGGCGTGGACTGTGAGCCGCGTAACTCACTCTGCGTCGACGGCACACGGCTGGTCACGGTGCAGATGATCGACGTGGCCGGGCTGGTTCCGGGGGCGTACGAGGGGAGGGGGCTCGGAAACCGGTTCCTCGATCACCTGCGGAGGGCCGACGCCCTGATGAACGTGGTGGACGCCACCGGCGGAACGGACGAGGAGGGAAACCCAGTGGAGCCCGGGAGCAGGGAACCGGCGCTGGACGTGGAGTTCCTGGAGCGAGAGGTCGACATGTGGATGCTCTCCATACTCGAGGAGAACTGGGGGCCGCTGATGAGGCGGGTGGAGTCCGGAGGCTCCGGGTTCGTGGACGAGGCCGCGGAGGTATTCGGTGGGCTCGGAATCTCGAGGAGGGACGTGGCCGTATCGGTGGAGGGGGAGCCTGAAGGGTGGAGCCGGGAAGAGCGCAGGTCGTTCGTGGAGGTGCTCAGGGCCCGTTCGAAGCCGATTCAGGTAGTGGCAAACAAGGTGGACGCGGCCGACCCGGGCCCTGTGGGGGACCTGGTGGAGAGGTTCGACGCCGAGCCGGTGTCGGCGGATGCGGAGCTGGCACTGAGGAGAGCGGCCGAGAACGGCCTGATAGGTTACCTGCCGGGAGACGCCTCGTTCGAGGTGACCGGGGGCCTCAGCCGGAAGCAGGAGGAGGCGCTGAGCCGGATAGAGGAGAGCGTACTCGAGAGGTACGGCTCCACTGGCGTACAGAGGTCCATAGAGCGAACCGTCAGGGACCTGATTGGCAAAATTGTGGTCTACCCAGTGAGGGAGGAGTCCAGGCTGTCAGATTCTGAGGGGAGGGTGCTGCCAGACGCCGTTTTGCTCGACCGGAGCAGCACCGCCAGGGACCTCGCTTACGCCCTACACACAGATATAGGCGAAGCCTTCCACCACGCCGTGGACGTTCGAAGCGGGAGGCGTCTATCGGCGGAGGAGGGGCTGGAGAACGGGGACGTGGTCCGGATAGCCACGTAGTGCCCATATGGGACGGTGGAGAGACGGGTAATCCCTCCGCGACGGTCCCCGGCTCTAAGCCGGTTTTTCCCCTTTTGCTATGAAGGCGGTGTCCATGGTTAGCGGGGTCGTCCTCACGTTTTCGAACCCCGCGCGCTCCAGCTTTTCCGGGATGTCCGTGTTGGGGGAGTAATCGAGGGAATCGACCAGGAAATCGACGGCCTCGATGGCCTCCCTGCCGTCGCTCCGGCCGTGCCTGAACCTCATTATCAGGGGAACTATCCGGGAGAGATAGGTCCTGTAACCCTTATTGACGAGGGCGTTGCCCGGTTCCTTGATATCGAGGAGGTAAACTCCACCCCCCGGTTTGAGCACCCTGTACAGCTGGGAGAAAACCCGCTCCTGGTAGAAGTGGCGAAGGGCGTAGGAGCACAGCGAGATGTCGAAGGTCTCGTCCCGGAAAGGCAGGTCCTCGGCCCTCGATAGCGTGATCTGGGGTCCGCTATCCGCGAAGGAGACCATTCCTCTGGTGATATCTATCCCGAAGACATCGAGCTCTCTCCCTCGTGAACGGGCGAGGTCTCCCAGCATCCGGAGGTTTTCCCCCGTCCCCGTGGCGATATCGAGTGCACTGCCGCACTCTGGCAGGGCTATCTCGTCCATGAGCCTCTCTCGCCACCTCGTGAACAGCGATAACGAATATAAATTGCTGAACTTTTCGTAATTGTGACAAATGTCCTCGAAAAAACTCGCTATCCGCCTCTGCTCTCTTGCGGGTGGCAACTATTGGGTAGCCTCCGTCTTTCCATAAAGCCGTGCCTACAAAAATACTTCTCGTCACGGGCCCGACCCCCTGTTTTTTACGAGCGACCCCGACCTGCCCGACGGGGCACCGGGAGGTGTGGCAAGGGCTACCGGAACCGTAGCCGAACCGGGTCCCGTCGCTTCGGGACGTGGCCACGGTTTACCGAACCGGGCGTTTAAAAGAGAAAAAATCGTTACCGCCTATACGCTCTGCATCCATTGCTTGTTTCTCCCTTTAATACAATTAATCTCCTGCCGGTTAGGCGAAGTCGCCTCACCAAAAGGTTTATAAATTTTAGTTATTCGGCTTTGTTGCAACCCCTTTTTTAGTTTTAATACAGTGCTGTGTTGAATAACTCTTTGGTCCTTCCCGTTTCTTGACCGTTTTGGCGCCTTGGTCAGGTTGTTTTCGCCATTTTTGTGACCGTGTTGTACATCCTTAGTTTTCTTTCCACTTCTTTCTTGGCTGTTCCCGGTGTCTTTGCTCTCAGTGTTTCTCCTCACAGGTTTCCTCGCCGTTGGCGAGGGACCTTGTTCAAACACCACTTCGGAGAAGCGGTGTGCGAAGCACCTCTTGACTGAGGAGAAGAATGTTTCCGTCATCCAGCGTTTGCCGTAGCTGTGTTTTTCAGAAAACCTCGATGAGGTTTTCTTATAAGCAGATTTAATACGAAATCTGCGTGTTCTCCTTCTCCATTTTTCGTACCCGAGTTCTTTCCGTTCCTTCACTGCTAGGTCTCGCGGGGTGTTTCCTGTGATTACGGAGTTTTTACGTACCTTTATTCCTGGTGGGTCTTTTCCGTTCATTTGTTTCTGTACGAGTTGGAAGGTTTGATGGGTGTCGTATGCCCCGTCGCCTAAGAAGTTTCTTGTACTCGCGTTAGTCGCGGCGTCGTCCGGGGTAGCGGCAGCCGCTGATGGTGAAGAGGTGTACAGAAGAGTCTGTGCCGCCTGCCACGGTAAGTACGGCAAAGGCCTGATGCAGGGACAGGTCGATTTCACGGACCCCCAGACGTGGATCACTATGAACCTGGCCGGCGTAGTAAACTACACCGAGCGGGGCGCCGTTCGTGGGGGGCTTGTCGATGCCTCCCGACGGGGGAAGTTGAACTGACCTCCAAGGAGAGGAGAGCCGTCTCTGGGTACATGCGATTCCCAGAACTCTGTGGGGAGGCGGAGGATGTCGTGTACGGGATGTACAGTCCCTACAGGGAGCGGGTGTTCGAGAGCCCGAAGGCGCCGGAGGGGGACAGGGACTGCGTCGACTGCCACGTTGGCGGGGCGCCCGGGTCGTGAAGAGGGTAAGCTCCGCCCGGGGATGGGCGGGAACTCTATCCGGGTAGGGTACCGGGTGGCAGAACTATAATCAATCGGCTATAATCAATCGGCCGATACGGTCCACTGGGCCAGCGGGTCACAGACGGCCGGCCTGCACTCCGTGGAACACTCTATGCAGGGGGCCAGCACGCCTCCCGAGAAGAGGTTATCGAGAGGAGAGCCGGTGTCGTTGTACTCCAGCAGGTAGGTCCGCGAACCGTTGGACACGACGCTGCTCCTTCGTATCATTCCACTCTGTTCGAGCTTGCGAACCAGCCGGGAGGCCTTTTTGCTGTCTATGTCGAAGGTTTTCCAGACCTCGCTCTGCAGGAGCCCCTGCTCCCTCTTTATGGTGTCCAGGAGTTGTTCTTCGACCAACCCGACTTATTAATGGTGCTTAACGCCGATAAGGTTTTTCCCTGTATCCCGCGTAGAACTCTCCTGCTCTACGGGCCCCCTCCTCCCCGTGGCTCCTGTCGTACTTGTCGTCCGCGAGCGAGCGACCCTTCCGCGCCTCCCACTCCTCCGCCGATATCGAGCGTTCGGCCTGAATCTCGTCGCGGTAGAGCTCGGGCAGCACGTTGTAGGCACAGAACGGAATGATACGGCCGTTCGGTGCTGCGTAGTGGATGTCACACTTGTGGATTCTGTCCACGTCGTAGTTGTAGGGGTCCATGAAGTGCATCATGCCTATGAACAGGCCCTGGTTATGGAAGTCCCGGAGGCCGTCGTAATCCCCCCTGCTGAGCGCCTTGTATATGGCGCCTATTATGTCGACGCCGCTGGGCTGCCTCTCTTCGTCCACCAGGGAGCGCAGCTTGATCAGGAGCTTGGCCAGAGAGGCGGTCTTCCTGAACCTCTTGAACCTGCAGGAACGTATCTCTTCCGTGAGCCTGTCGAGACACTCGAAGAAGCCGTCCACCTCTATGAACTGGTTTATCGGTACGAGCTCGTCGTCCTCGTCCCTGAAGACGTAGGTCCCGACGCCGCAGGTGGGGTGTATGGACAGGCGGTACTTGGTGCTGTATCCACCCTCGACCTCCTGCAGCGCCTCGATGAAGTCCGTTATCTTCGTTACGATCGGGACCGGGTAGAAGTCCTCCTTCGCGAGCTGGCCACCGGTCTGCTCCTCGAGGAGTTCGCATACGTCCGGTATAGTTATCCGCTTCTCCATCCTCTTCCCCCTCGGCATTCTACCCACCAGTGAGACGGGCTGGAAATTAACGCCCCGGACCACGTCCATGTTCCCTGCGGCCAGGCGCACGATGTCCCCCAGCTCGGAGTCATTTCTCCCCCCGATAACTGTGGGGACGAGCACGGTGCCGAGGCCCACCCTCCTGAGGTTCTCGAGCGCGTCGGGAAACTCGTGATAGTTCTTCACGTTCGTAGAGGGAGTCAAACCGTCAAAGCTCAGGTAGACCACGTTGACGCCCACCTCCTTCAGGTCGCTTACCAGCCCGGCATCCCTGGAGAACTCTATCCCGTTGGTGTTGAACTGGACGTGTTCGAACCCCTCCTCCCTCGCGGCCTCCACGACCTTCACGACGTCGTCACGGACCGCGGGTTCTCCCCCCGTTATCTGCAGACAGTTCGCCCCGACGGGCTCCACGCTCTTGAGGTTTCGCAGCGCCTCCCGTATCTCTTCGAGGGTCGGCTCGTATACGGGCTCACCCTCCCTCGCGTAGAAGAAGCAGTAGAAGCAGCTAAGGTCGCAGCGGTTTGTGACGACGACGTTCGCCAGGCCGGTGTGGGATTCGTGTTCGCTGCACAGGCCGCAGGTCGAGGGGCAGTCGATGTCGCCCTCTATCTCGGGGTTCAGGAGCTTGATGCCTTTATCCGTGTAGCGGGAGACCCTTTCGTACATCTCGACGTCGGACCAGTACACGTCCTCAAGCGGGCCGTGTCGTGGGCACTCCTTGCGCATCCATACCTCCTCCCCCCTCCGGAGAATAAGCGCGGGCAGCTTCATCTCCTCGTAGAGGCCGTCGTCGACGCAGGCCGGGCATATCGACTGGGTAAGGCGCAGAGGATGCTCGCCGTCGACCAGGAGTCGCTCCGCGACGGACGCGGCGTCCAACTCCTCCGAGTCCAGACACTCGCTGACTTCAAGGGATTCTCTCAAGGAATTACTGGCAGCTCTGGACCGTGACACTCCTCACCCTCCTTTAAGCAAAACAAAGGTGGCCGTATACTTTAAGCCTTGTGGTTGAAACCGGTAACCTCCCACCTCAGTAAACTCGTGAGCGCAGTACGTTTGCCGGTTCCACGGTCCAGTCGCCGATACCGAACCGCCACGTTAACGAAACCTGCGCTCAATAGCTCTCCCATGCTCCTGGCCCCCCTCTGGTGCGTCCTTCCGGCCTACCTCGCGAACTCGTCGGCAGTTCTGTGGGGAGGAGGCATCCCGGTTGACCTCGGCAGGAGATTTCCCGACGGGAGAAGGATCCTAGGTGACGGAAAGACCTATCGGGGATTCGCCGGGGGAATGGCGACCGGCCTGGCACTGGCCCTCGTGCTTAACGAGCTGTCGCCCCTGGCAGGTATGCCCCTCATCCCCCTCGCTGCGGCCGTGGCCTTCAGCGCCGGGGCACTGCTCGGCGACTCGGCCGCCAGCCTCCTCAAGAGGCGGCTCGGCCTCAGGAGGGGCAGGCCCGCCCCCGGCCTGGACCAGCTCGACTTCCTGATTGGGGCCCTCTCCCTCGCCTACCTCGTCGCGCCCGACTGGTTCGTATCTGTATACACGGTAGTCGGAACGGTCGAGGTGGTCGCGGTTACGGTGGTAGTACACGTCTCCGTCAACTTTTTTGCCTACAGGACCGGTTTAAAGGCAGAGCCGTGGTGACGCTGAAGGAGCTGATTCGGGAGAGGTGCCTCAGGAGGGGCAGTTTCGAGCTGTCCTCGGGCGAGGCTTCCGACGTCTACGTCGACGTGAAGGAGGGGTATACCGACCCCCGGGTTCTGTCCCGCATCGCCTCCGAGGTCTCGCGCCGTGTCGGCGACGCAGAGGCGGTCGCGGGAACGGCTCTCGGCGGCGTACCCGTAGCCACGGCGGCGTCGCTGAAGACCGGGCTGCCGCTGCTCATCGTCAGGAAGGGGAGGAAGGACCACGGTACCTCCGAAAGGGTCGAGGGGCCCCTGCGTGACGGTATGCGCGTGGTCGTGGCCGAGGACGTGACCACCACCGGCGGCTCCCTGCTATCGGCAGTCAGGGCCCTGAGGGAGGAGGGGGCGATCGTGGAGCGGGCGGTCGTTGTGGTGGACAGGGATGGAGGAGCTGTGGAGGCCCTCGCCGACGAAGGAGTTAGACTGACCCCTCTCTTTACCCTGGGTGACCTCCTCGACATGGACAACGGTTAAAACCGGATGGAGCAAATTAGAGATATGAGGGTCCTTCTCGTTGGCGGAGGAGCGAGGGAGCACGCCATGGCGGACGCTGTCTCCAGGAGCGACAGACTGGACCGTTTTTACGGCTTCATGAGCAACCGAAATCCGGGCATAGCCCGCCTGACGGACTCCTTTCAGCTCGGAGAAGAGTCGGATGCCGAAGGGGTAGCGGGGTACGCCGCCGAGGTAGGAGCCGACCTTGCGCTGATAGGTCCCGAGGCACCTCTAGCCGAGGGACTCGGCGACGTCCTCAGGGAGGAGGGGGTAGCCGTGTTCGGACCCGGGGCGGAGGACGCCAGGATTGAGAGCGACAAGGCGTGGGCACGCGAGTTTATGAAGGTGAACGGGATATCGAACAGCTCCGGGACCGCCTACCCGGAGTTCGGCGTCTTCGAGGACGCCGAGGGGGCCGCGAACTTTATGGACGAGTTCGGCGCGCCGGTCGCCGTAAAACCCGCGGGCCTCACCGGCGGGAAGGGGGTGAAGACCGTGGGAGATCAGCTCGACGACCTGGAGGCGGCCAAGGGGTACGCAGCCGAGGTCCTGGAGAAGGAGGTCGGCGGCAAACCCCAGGTGGTGATAGAGGAGCTCCTGGTCGGGGAGGAGTTCACGATACAGGCCTTCTGCGACGGCTCCTCCGTCGAGCCCGGCCCCGCGGTTCAGGACCACAAGAGGGCCTACGAGGGTGACGAGGGGCCGAACACCGGCGGGATGGGGTCCTACAGCGACGCGGACGGGCTCCTGCCCTTCCTGGGCCGAGAGGTCTACGACGAGGCCGTGGACGTCATGGAGCAGACCGTGGACGTCCTCGGAGACTACGTCGGGGTCCTGTACGGCCAGTTCATGGCCACGTCGAGGGGCCCCGTCGTGGTGGAGTACAACTGCAGGTTCGGGGACCCGGAGGCGATGAACGTGCTTCCGCTGCTCGAGACCGACTTCCTCGACGTCGTAGAGTCCTGCGTCGAGGGCTCCGCGGCCGAGACGAGCTACTCTGCTGCCGCGTCGGTCGTGAAATACGTGGTGCCGCCGGGGTACCCCACCGACCCCCGCGCCGTTGAGCTGCGCGTGGACGAGGAGGCCATCCGGGAAGAGGGGGGACGGGTGTTCTACGCCTCGGTGAACGAGGAGGACGGGGTGCTGCGCACCACCACCTCGAGAGCCCTGGCGGTGTTCGGCAGTGGACCCACCGTGGGGGAGGCCGAGGAGATCTCGGAGAGGTGCCTGAGGCACGTAGACGGCGAGTTCCACTGCCGGCACGACGTGGGTAAGCCCTCCGTAATCGAGAGAAAGGCCGGAACGGTCGAGTCAGCATGAACCACCTGCTCCGCACACGCGACCTGTCCGTCGACTTCGTCGAGAAAGTCGTACGGTGGGCGGAGTCCTTCAAGCGGAGGCCGCTCGAAAAGAACCCTCTCGACAGGAGGAGCCTGGGACTGCTCTTCGAGAAGTCGTCGACACGGACACGCGTCTCCCTGGAGGTCGCCATGGTGGAGCTGGGTGGACACGCCACGTATCTGCCGAAACACGACCTCCAGATAGGGCGGGGGGAGAGCGTCGACCACACGGCACGCGTACTCTCGTCGTACCTCCACGGAATCGCTATGAGGACCGGGTCCCACGAAACTGTCGAAACCTTCGCGTCGAGCAGCAGCGCCCCAGTGATCAACGCGCTGAGCGACGAGGCCCATCCCTGCCAGTCACTCGCGGACCTGCTCACGCTGAAGGAGGTCTTCCCGAACCTGTCCGACGTGGAGCTGGCCTGGGTGGGGGACGGAAACAACGTGGCCAACTCGGTGATAGAGGCCGCGGCCCTCGCGGGGATACGGCTGAGGGTCGCCACTCCCGCGGGCTACGAGCCAGACCCCTCCTCGATAAATTTCGCAGAGGAGAGGACCGAGGTCGTACTCACGGGCGACCCTGCCGAGGCAGTAGAGGACGCCGACGCCGTGTACACGGACGTCTGGGTCTCAATGGGGGACGAGGAGGAGAGGGGGAAGCGGACGAGAGACTTCGAGGGGTTCTCCGTCACCTCGAGGCTGCTCGAGGGCGCCCCGGGCGCGAAGGTGATGCACTGCATGCCCATACAGGGCCCCGAAATCGAGGAGAAGCTCGTGCACTCCGACAGGAGCCTCGTGTTCCAGCAGGCGGAGAACCGTCTCCACGCCTCGAAGGCCATACTCGAGTACCTGATATCCTGAGCGTGCCGTCTGGAACCCGTATCTTCTAGCCGCTCCCCCGAGGAGGTTCGTCCCTGAATCCGACATCGAGCTGGGGGAACGGTATCTCCACCTCCTCATCCCCGAACCTCCTGTAGACCTCGCGGTACACGTCGTCCCTCGCCCTCCGGCCCTTCGTGTAGTCCTCGGCCCAGGCCTGAAGCAGCAGATTTATCGAGGAGTCGGCGAACTCTTCCACGAAGACCCCTGGCTCCGGGGAGTCCAGCAGGTACCCGCAGTCGTTCATGGCCTCCACGCAGATCTCGGTCGCCCGGTCCAGGTCGGTGCCGTACGCCACGCCCACAGGCATCTTTACCCGGATTTTCGCGTCGGGCTGGGCGTAGTTCGTCAGGACCGAGTTCATCAGCTTCTGGTTGGGGATCGTAACGAGCAGGTTGTCCAGCGTCCGTATCCGCGTGGACCGGGGACCCACCTCCACCACGTCGCCGTACACCCCCTCCACCTCGACCCGGTCCCCGGGACCGAAGGGCCGGTCCACAGTCATGACGACGCCACCGAACATGTTGGACACTATGTCCTTCGCGGCCATTGCGACCGCGAGCCCGGCGATGCCCATGGACGCCACGAGGGGCGTAATTGATATGCCGAGGGCGTTCAGCGCCATCATGATTCCGACGAGGAGGACGGCGTACCGCAGAAGCATGTCGCCCAGCGACACCAGCCGGTCGTCGAAGTCCCCCTCCGTCGCCTCCGCGACGCGCCTCCCGTAGGTGGTCACCAAGCCGTGAGAAAAGGAGGCCACTATCCAGGAGCCGACGAGGATCAGGACCGCCCTCTGCACGTTCCCGTACTCCGCGAGCAGCTCGGCGGCGCCCGGCACACGGTTCACGGCGTACACGGTGCCGAGGGCCGCGACCAGGATGGCGAGGGGCCGCCCCGCCGCGGAAACCAGCAGGTTGTCCAGCCTCGTGCCGGTCCCCTCTACCCGGCTCCCGAGCCGGGAGAACAGGTGATAGAGGGCGTAGGCAGCGGCGACCGCCACCCCGGTGATCAGGAGGGACTCAGCAACCCGCAGTACTTCGACCATCTACATCAGCCTGCTGAGGTCCACGACCTGGACGGACTGAACGTTCTCCAGCCCGGACACCTCCTCCTCGACTGCCTCCGAGCCGCCCTCGGCGTCCCGGACCACCACGTCGACCAGGAGGGCCTTCAGACCGAAGGCCACAGGCTCTTCATCGATGGACACGAGCCGGGCACCTTCGGGCATCCCTCCCCCGACTCTCTCCCCCAGCTCCTCGGTCCCGGAGACGTCCTCCGGCATGACCCTCAACCTGACCTGGACGTCGCCCATCTAGGGCCCCTCGAAACCGCAGGACTCGCAGACGTACCTGTTGCCCTGCTGCCTGCAGCGAGCGCAGCGGGAGATGGTCACTTCTCCACATACGGGGCAGTCGAAAGACACGTAATCGACGTGTGCGAGGGTAATTCCGCAGGATACGCAATCAGCCATTCCCACTTAAAGACTCATCCTGGCGTATTTAATTTTCCCCCGCCCGACACCTATTTTCCGGCTCGCCTCCAAACAATCGTGGATGCGCGTCCTGCTCACGAACGACGACGGCGTGACCTCCACCGGCCTCATGGCCGCCTACGAGGCGCTGAGCGGCCTCGCCGACGTGACGGTGGTGGCACCGGCCACGCAGCAGTCCGCCGTCGGCCGCTCCATCTCCATCTTTCAGCCTATACGGATATTCGAGACCCGGGTGGACGGCGTGGATATGTTCTCGGTCGGGGGGACGCCGACGGACGCGGTGGTCCTGGGGCTTCACCGCGTCATGGACGAGAGACCCGACCTCGTGGTGTGCGGCATAAACATGGGTGAGAACCTGTCCACCGAGTCCGTCACGACCTCCGGCACGGTCGGTGCCGCCCTGGAGGCGTCGACGCAGGGAGTGCCCTCCCTCGCGGTCTCCGTTCAGGTCGAGGAGAGCGAGAAGTTTCACCACGGACAGCTCGAGCTGGAGCTGGAGCACGCGAAGGACGTGCTGCGCTCCATCGTAGAGCCCCTCGGCGACGGATTCCCGGAGGGCGTCGACCTGCTCAACCTGAACGTCCCGACGCCGTGTAGCGACGACACGCCGGTGCGGGTGACGCGCCTCGCGAGGCGCTTCTTCGACACCGAGGTGGTCGAGAGGAGGGACCCTCGGGGAAACCCGTACTACTGGATAGACGGCGACCACGTGAAGGACGCCGAACCCGGCACCGACGTGCACACGGTGCTCGCGGAGGAACAGGTGTCCCTCACCCCGATCTCCCTGGACTCGACGTCCCCCGACCCCTCCGCCGTACACAACCTGCTGGAGGGAATGGCGTTAAGGAGGGAGGACACGGCATGGACCTGAAGAGAGCGGCCGGACGCTCCGCTGCCGAACTCGTGCGGGACGGTGACGTCGTGGGCCTCGGTACCGGCTCCACCGCGGCCGCAGCGATAGAGGCCATCGGGAGGCGCGTGGAAGAGGAGTCCCTCGACGTGACCGGCATCCCCACCTCCTACCAGTCCCGCTGGCTCGCCGTCGAGAACGGGGTCCCGCTCACCACGCTGGACCGGGACACCCCCGACGTCGCGATAGACGGCGCGGACCAGGTGGACAGTGACCTCTACCTCGTGAAAGGGGGGGGAGCCGCCCACGCCCTGGAAAAAATCGTGGACGAGGCGGCGGACCGCTTCGTGGTCGTGGCCGACCAGTCGAAGCTGAGGGACCCGCTTGACCACCCGGTGCCGCTGGAGGTGATGCCGGACGCCCACCGAACCGTCGAGGACGCCGTCAGGGAAATGGGCGGCTCCCCACGGGTACGTCTGGCTGAGAGGAAGGACGGCCCCGTGATCACGGACAACGGAAACCTCGTCGTCGACGCCGACCTCGGCGAAATCACGGACCCCGCCGCTACAGCCCGCAAACTCGACCTGCCGGGCGTGGTGGAGCACGGAATCTTCCCGCCCCCCGACGAGGTGCACGTCGCCACGGAGGAGGGCGTGGAGATACGCCGGCCCTGACACACGGGGAGACCCGTACCTGACGAAAAACTTTACCCGCCTTTCCCCCGAAGGAGGAGCGCAAAACGGAGCCGAGGTGGCCTAGCCGGTTAAGGCGCTGCACTCATAAGACAGCCAGAAGCGCCTTCCCTGGGAAATGCAGAGACCGAGGGTTCGAAGCCCTCCCTCGGCACTCATCACGCTTCGCTTCAATCGTGCCTCGGTCGGGCTTCTCACGCCTCCGGCCTGCTCCACACCCCGTCGGGTTCGAAGCCCTCCCTTCCGCCCCTCCTCGGCATACCGAAAAACGGTTAGATGCCCTCTACCCTCTATTCACAAGTATATCTGCAGACCTCAACACTATAGATAAGCGGCGGACCGGAATCGAGGCCACCGAACCCCATCAACCGTTGGACAATTCCACTCTTATCTAACTGGCGAAGTGCTTTATCGCCCTCCTCTCGACTCAGTCCCCACCACAAAGCCTCGGAAATCACACTTTCATGGTCAAGGACCGGTTTCTCAGGTGTAGCGTATGCCTCAACGATTTCCTTCAAAATAAATTTTCAGGGAGTTTTCGTATTCGCATAGAAGAGGTCCTCGGTTTACCCCTTACTTAAAATTTACCGTTTCTATAACGCCCAAGTAAACATCTCTAATCATCGTTCCATATATAGCAGGATAGGGCTTCAGCGCCGCGAGCCTCGGCCTCTTCGGGCCTCGCGTCGCCGTCGCTTCCCTTCCCTTCCCGTTGGTCGGTAGGTTGCTCCTTCGGTGACGGTTGACGTCGACGGCGTCGACGGGGACGGGTACGGTGTTGTCTCGGTGACTTATGGGCACGTTGTTCTCTCCGGAGCAGCCTCCGGGACAATGGGAGGGGTGGTGTGGCCCGGTGACCTCGGGCGTCACCGGGGTTCAGGCGGCGCAAGGGTCATGTGGCGTGGACTCCACGTCCCGGTATGAGCGACACGGACGGTTCACGCGCAAGCATGGTCGGCGTAAACCACGTGGCGCTTGAGGTCGGGAACCTGGAGGAGGCGCTGGACTTCTACGGCTCGGTCTTCGACTTCGAGATGCGGGGACGTACCGGCTCCATGGCCTTCCTCGACATGGGGGACCAGTTCCTCGCCCTCGCGGAGGAGGGGTCAGCGGGCGAATCAGGGGACGGCCATCGCCACTTTGGCCTCGTCGTCGACGACGCGGACGCCGTCGAGCAGCGGCTGAAGGAGGTCGGGGCGGAGCGGCTGGACACCCCTGGCCTCGACCTCCGCGACCCCTGGGGAAACCGGGTGCAGGTCGTCGATTATCGCGAGGTGCAGTTCACGAAGGCCGGGCACGTCCTGGACGGGATGGGTCTCGAACTCAAGAAGGCGGCCGACGCCCTGGAGGAGCTGAGGGAGAAGGGGATGGGGCCGGTGCACCGGGGACCCGGGGGAGGTGGTCGAAGTGAACCTCGCTAGCACGGCTTTCGAAGAGGGGGAAACCATACCCGAGAGGTACACCTGCGACGGGGCGGACGTCTCCCCGCCGCTGGATTGGACCGGGGTCCCGGATGGGGCGGAGAGCCTCACGCTGCTGGTGAACGACCCGGACGCTCCGGGAGGGACATTTACGCACTGGGTGACGTACGACTTGCCGCCGGGGAAGGACGGGCTGGACGAGGGCGGGGACGGAGGTGCCGAGGGCGCAAACGACTTCGGGGGGAGCGGTTACGGCGGCCCCTGTCCCCCGCCCGGCAGCCCCCACAGGTACAGGTTCAGGCTCTACGCCCTGGACGCGAAGCTCGGCCTCCCCGACGGGGTGTCGAAAACGGACGCGATCGACGCGATGGAGGGCCACGTCCTCGCGGAGGCCCGGCTCACCGGTACCTACGGCAGGTGAGTCAGTCCGCGGGAGAAGCGCCGGGGGGCCTGAGGCCCGGGTCGACCCGGCTGTTACAGGGTGGAGGCCGCGGCCACCACGAGGTCCCAGATGGGGTCGAAGGCCACGAAGGTCACCAGAGTCATTACGGCGCATATCACGACCGAGTAACGCAGCGCGAACGGGGGCTCTATCGGCGCCGGGGAGGGGTGCTCGTCCACGAACATGAACTTCAGGACCCGCATGTAGTAGTAGAGCGATACGCCGCTCATGACGACCCCGACGACGGCGAGCCACCAGTAGCCGGCCTCCACGGCCGCGAGGAAGATGAACAGCTTCGTGAAGAACCCGCCTGTGGGGGGGAGCCCCGTAAGGGCGAACATGAAGACTACCATGGAGAGGGCCATGTAGGGCGCCCGGCGGTACAGCCCCCTGAAGTCGTCTATCCTCTCGCCCACCCCGGCGCGTCCCGTGAGGGCGACGAAGAGGAACGGCCCCGTGTTCATGAAGGCGTACACGAGGAGGTGGGCCATCGCGGCGGCCTTCCCCAGCTCGTTCAGGGTTACAAGCACTATCATTACGTAACCCGTGTGGGCGATTCCGGAGTACGCCATCAGGCGCTTGAAGTTCCGCTGTGACAGCGCCGCGGCGTTGCCCATCACCATCGTCAGCACGGCCGCCACCGCGAACGCGGCTATCCAGAACTCGGATACGCCCGAAAGCGAGGTGTAGAAAACCCTCAGGATGACGGCGAAACCGGCGGCCTTGGAGCCGCTCGCGAGGTAACCGCTTATCGGGGTGGGCGCGCCCTCGTACGTGTCGGGTGCCCAGGCGTGGAAGGGCACCGCGGCCACCTTGAACCCGAAGCCGGCGGCGAGCAGCAGTGCCCCGAGCCCCATCATGCCCGGGGAGGCCTCGGCGGACGCCTCCAGTATTCCGTCGAGGAACGTGGTGCCCGTGGCGCCGTAGAGCAGCGATATGCCCATCAGCAGGATGGCGGACGAGAAGGCTCCGACGAGGAAGAACTTGATGGCGGCCTCGACGCTCCGGTCCTCGTCCTTGTGGAACGCCACCAGGGCGTAGGTGGAGAGGGTCGTGATTTCGAGGGCGACGAATATGGTCAGGAGCTCTGCAGCCGAGGCCAGGATGTCCATCCCGGCCGTCGCTATCAGTATCAGTGAGTAGTACTCGGACCGATTCTTTCTGTCCTCCACGAAGTCCAGACTGCCCAGAATCACGAGGGCAGCGACGAGGTGGAACACGAGGACGAAGAAGGCCGAGAACCCGTCAGTCAACAGGGCCCCGTCGAAGTACTCTCTCTCCACGCCGAAGGTCAGCGGGAGTGGCGCTGTGGAGACCACCACCAACACCAGCGCGATCTCTCCCCCCCACCCGCGAAGCCTTTCGCTAAAGGGCAGGACCAGGAGGAGTCCGAGGCCGGATGCCAGCAACAGGAGGTGGGGAAGTACGGGTTCCAGCTCCAATCAGATCACTCCGGCAAGGACGCGTCCCGGTATCTCGCCCACGAGCTCGAAGAACGGCGCGGGATACACCCCGAATACCACCAGAGCAATTACGAGAATCGCCCCGACGACGATCTCGTTCCAGTGGGCGTCCACCACGGAGTCGTGGTACTCCGTCTCGACCCTGTAGTCGCCCAGGATGACGCGCTGAATGACCCACAGCATGTATCCGGCCGTCACGACGATCCCGAACAGCGCGAGGACCACGAAGGCCTTCGGCATCGGGAGGACCGTGCTGCTCCACGTACCTATCAGCGTCGTGATTTCGGACACGAAGGGCGCCAGGCCCGGGAGTCCAAGGGCAGCGAAGGCGCCGACGAACCACATCGTGGCGACGACCGGTATACGGTGCATCAGCCCCGACATGTCGGCGATCATCCGGGTATGGGTCCTTCCGTAGATCACACCGACGAGGAAGAATAGCAGTCCGGAGTAGAGCCCGTGGTTGAACATCTGGAAGATGCCGCCCTTCATACCTATCTCGTTCATCGTGGATACGCCGAGCAGGAAGATACCCATCGAGGGTATCGAGGCGTACGCTATCACGCTCTTCAGGTCCTCCTGGGCCATCGCGACCAGGGAGCAGTACACTATCATCACTATCGCCACGAGGCCCGTGAGCCACGCCAGCTCGACGGCCGCCTCGGTCAGCAGCGTCTGGTTGAGCCGGACGAAGCCGTAGGTACCGAGCTTCAGCAGCACGGCGGCCAGCAGCATGGATACCGGCGAGGGGGCCTCGACGTGGGCGTCGGGCAGCCAGGTGTGGAACGGCACTATCGGCATCTTTACGCCCACGCCGAAGAAGATGGCGAGGAAAGCCGGTATCTGTACGCCGAGCGGAATCGTGGCCTTCGCTAGCTCCAGCATGTCGAAGGTGTACATCTCGCTGGCGAAGTAGATGACGAAGAAGCCGAGCAGCATCACAAGTGAGGAGAAGAAGCTGTACAGGAAGAACTTGATGGCGGCGTACTTGCTCCTCGCTCCGCCCCAGATGGCGATCAGGAAGTACATCGGGACAAGCACGATTTCCCAGAACACGTAGAACATGAACAGGTCGAGGGCGGCGAATACGCCCAGAAGCCCGAACTGGTTCAGCAGCAGGAGCCCGTAGTACTGGTTGATTCGGTAGCTCTCCCTCCACGAGGCCAGCACGATGAGCGGCAGGAACAGCTGCGTCAGGAGGATCATGGACATCGAGAGGCCGTCCACGCCGAGGTGGTACGAGACGCCGAGCGTCTCTATCCAGGGAACGTATTCCCTGAACTGCACTCCTCCGCCGACCTCGAAGACGGCCAGCATGTATGCCGTCAGCGCGAGGCTCGTGACCGTCGAGCCCAGCGCCGTTAACTTGATTGCCCTGGTCCATTCCTCGTCCATCAGCAGAATCACTGTACCCGTGACCAGCGGAATCGCCAACAGTATCGTCAGTATACCTATCACAACAACCACCTGCCCGTGATGCCGGCAATGACGGCCAGCACGACTATGCCGAGGGCGAATAGCCCCACGTAGCCCTGAACCAGACCCGCCTGAACCCGGGACGAGAGGTCGCCGAGCCTGAAGCTCTCGACGCTCACCCGATCTATTACCCCGTCAACCACGTTGTCGTCGCTCCAGCGGGTGAAGAACGACGGCCTCTTTATCCCTTTTTCCGGTACGAAGTTCACGACCCCGTCCACTGCCCTCCCATCGAAGCTCGACGCCGCCCTGCTGAAGGCCTTGACGCCATCCACGGAATCGTACAGCTTTTTCTCCATAAATCCGGCGAACGACCCGACGGGGTTTCTCACTGCCCACATGAAAGCGCCCGTCCCCACGCGGTAGGTCCAGTCGACGTCCAGAACGGTTTTCGGCTTTCCCTTCACGAGCTCCCGGGTCCAGTAGAACGCCACCGCGGTCGTCGCGATTATGAGCAACGTCTCCATCAGGTGAGGTGCAGTGTAGGGAACGAACTCCACCTCGGACGGAAGGGCCCGGTACAGGGGGTCCGGATAGATACCGAGGAGTACGTTGGCGAGGGCCGCGATCCCCATCGCCGCCACCATGTGCCGTGGCACTCTCTTGGGCGCGATCCCCGAGTCCTCCCCGAAGAAGGTGAAGTAGGGAAGCTTCAACCCGACGGACAGAAACGTACCCACCGAGGAGAGCGTTAGGAGGCCCCACGGAGTTAAAAGGTGCTCCTCCGAGGCCGCAGCTATGACCATCGATTTGCTGACGAATCCGCTGAAAAGAGGGAGGGCCGAAATCGAGAAGGCGCCCACCATGTACAGCAGCATCGTGGTCCTCATCCTCCTGTGCAGGCCACCCAGCTCCGACAGTTTCGACGCCCCGGTGGCGTAGATAACGCTGCCGGCCCCCATGAACAGTAGTCCCTTGTACAGGATGTGGGTGAAGGCGTGGGCCGAGGAACCGTTTACGCCCATGGCCGTACCGATACCGATGCCCGCCACCATGTAACCCACCTGGCTGACTATGTGGTAGGAAAGGATTCCCCTGATGTCGTTCTCGAGCATCGCAAAAATAACGCCGTAGAGGGCCATCACGGCGCCCATCCATATCAGCGCCTCCGTTCCCGGAAAGCCCCTCGCCAGTGCGTAGACCGCGGTCTTGGTCGTGAAGGCGCACATGAACACGCCCCCTGCCACCGTGGACCTCGGATAGGCGTCGGTCAGCCAGGGATGCAGCGGGGGAACCGCCGCGTTTACCAGAAAGCCCACCAGTATCAGGACCGGCCCTGCGCCGTTCAGGGCGAACTGGTCGAACGCGAGGGGGCCTCCGTTCGCGACCTCGATGGCCAGGCCCGACATGAGTATGGCGCCGCCGAAGGTGTGGAAGACGGCGTACCTGAAGCCGGAGCGAATGGATTCCCGCGTCCCCCTGAACCACACGAGCATCACGGACGACGGAAGCATGAGCTCCCAGAACACGACGAAGGATATCAGGTCGCCGGCGAATACCGCCCCCAGGGCGCTTCCCGCGTAAACGTATGCGGCGACGAAGTGGCCGTCGCCCTCTCCGAGCGAGTACAGTCCACCTATGAACGCGAATATGGCAAACACGTACCCGAAAACGAGGCTCAGGGAGTCCACCCTGGCGAGCACGAGTTCGACGCCGATGAACTCCAGGACCCAGTGGTTGCCCGGCTCCATCAGCGCCACGTTTGCCAGGGCGACGAGGGGCAGCGCCAGGACGTAGGCGGACCTTACTTTTCCCTTCAGGAAGGGCACCAGGAGGGCGCCAGCGATGAGCAGGAGCCCCGGAGGGACCCAGTTAACCATAGTAATCCTCCTCCCTCACGACCCACCTGGCCAGTGCCTTGGAGAACCCGACTATCAGCAGCGCCCCGAAGAACCCCACGGCCGCGTAGAACCCCGGAACCTCCTCTGCGTGAACGGTAACGTGGTGCTTCGTCACCAGGAGGTCTATTCCCACCAGCATCGCCACGGTGAGCAGCAAGAGCCTCATCCACCTCTCATCGAGGTCGAGTCGCCATTCCAACTATACGGCCCCCGATTTAAGCATGGTTTCTACGAGTTCGAGGAAGATGGATGGGTACAGGAAGAGGAGCACGACCACCGACGAGGTTATCAGCAGCGGGTATATCAGGAAGCGGGAGTCCTTCCTCACCTTTCCGAGGTCGTCAGAGGGTTGTTCGAAGAAGGCGGTGTATACTATCGGCAGGAAGTAGGCTGCGTTCAGCACCGAGCTGCTGATGAGGACTATCGAGAAGAGGAACAGCTCGGGAGTCGCCGACCCCATGAGGAGGTACCACTTGCTCCAGAACCCGGAGGTCGGGGGTAGCCCTATCATGCTGAGGGTCCCGATGAAGAACGCACCCATTGTGAAGGGCATGACCCTGCCGATGCCGTTCATCTCGCTAATTTTTTTCTTCCCCGTGACGACGATGATGGCCCCTGCGACGAAGAACAGCGTTATCTTGGAGAAGGCGTGATTAACTATGTGGAACACCCCTCCCTTGAACCCGAGGGGGTTCAGCAGGGCCATTCCGAGGACTATGTAGGAGAGCTGGCTCACGGTCGAGTACGCCAGCCTGAGCTTCAGGTTATCCTGCCTGAGGGCGAATATCGACGCAGTTATTATGGTGAAGGAGGCGAGGACCGCCAGAGGGATGCCCAGGTTCAGGGCCTCGAGGGCGTTCGGGCCGTAGACGTAGTACACGAGCCTGACCATCCCGAAAGCACCCGCCTTGACGACGGCCACCGCGTGCAGAAGGGCGCTCACCGGGGTCGGGGCGACCATTGCGCCCGGAAGCCAGCTGTGCAGCGGCATGAGGGCGACCTTTACGAAGCCGAAGACGTACGCGAAGAACAGCAGCGTGAGTACCGCCGACGAGGCGCTTCCCGCGTCGATTATTCCTCCGTAGACGAAGTCGAGGGAGCCCGTCACTGCGTACGTCCCCACGACCCCGAAGAGGAGCAGCTTGCTGGCGAGCATCAGGTACAGGATGTACCTGTTTCCTCCCTTTAACGCGGCCGGGGACTCCTCGTGGAAGACGAGCGGATAGGTCGCGACGGTCAGGCACTCCCAGAATATCAGAAACGTCAGCAGGTTTCCGGAGAAAGCCATCCCGAAAGTAGAACCTATGGAAAAGGAGTAGAACGCGTAGTACCTCGTCTGGGCGTGCTCTCCCAGGGGACGCATGTAACCTATGGAGTACAGCAAGGCGAGTATCCACAGGGACGAGACGACCAGTGCGAAAAACGTCCCGAACGGGTCCACGTCGAAATCGAATAGGTAGACCCCGTCGAGCACCGGGCTGAAGCTCAACCGGACTGCCTCACCGTTAATGACGGGGCGGACGAGTCGACTTACGAGGAGAAGGGATAGGACGGAGATCGCTATACCGATGGCCTCTCTTATATTTGGCGAGTTGCCGAACGACCACGCCAGGATTCCGGCCACGAAGGGTAAAAGGATTATAAGTAGGGGGAGATAGTTCGGCAAACTTCCCATCCCCCCCCTTTTCTCAAAGAGCGCTTAAATATATTACGAAAAATCATTAAGAACTGCCCCCTGAGTCTCGCCGTGTCCCGGTGGCCCGGAGCCCCTGATTCTGGGCCGTACCCGCATCGGCATCGGAACGGGCGGGCTCCGTCGCCATTCGGGCCCCGGCACCGCTTACCACTTCAACACCGACGCCCGGGTTATGTCGACTGTTCCGCGGTTCCTGTACAGCAGGAGCACTATGGCGAGTCCGAGGGCTGCCTCCGACGCCGCGAGGGATAGACCCACCAGTACGAAGACGTGGCCGTCGAGCTGCCCGAGGGCTGAGGAGAAGGCGGCGAAGTTTATCAGTGCGGCGTTGATGATTAGCTCGACGCACATCAGTATGACCACGGTGTGTCTCCTCGTCAGTATCCCCAGCGTCCCGATTCCGAGTAGAACCGAGGATAGCGCCAGGTAGTGAGTTACGGGAATCACCAGGTCTCCCCCTTCATCGCCAAGAAAACAGCACCGACCATCGCCACGCATATGAGGACGCCCACCAGCTCGAACTGCAGGACGTAGTCCGTGAAGAGCACCCTGGCGAGTCCAGCCGAGGTAAACCCGGGCTCGGGAGGCACCCCGGGCCCCTCCCTTACCAGGACGTAGACGAGGAGACCCGTCAGGAGAGCAGTCGAGACGTACTTCCCGAGGTGCTTCATATCGGCTCCGTCCTCCTCGTCAGCATGATCACGAAGATTATCAGGATCATCACGGCTCCCACGTAGATGAGGACCTGCATTACGGCGACGAACTCCGCCCTGAGGAGTACGTAGTGACCGGCGATGGAGAAAAGCGACAGGGCACACCACAGCGCGCAGTGAAACGGTTCCCTCGTCCTGACGACCATGGCTGCGGAGCCCAGCGTGATCCCCGCCAGGGCGTAGAAAACGAGGAGCTCCGCACTCATCTCTCCCCCTCCCTGCTGGCCCTGACGGCCTCCACGTAGTCGTCCCTTTCGTAGAAGGTGGACTCCGCTATCCTGTCCAGCGAAACCCGGTCGGTTTCCCAGGCGAGGCGCTCCCTGTCGAAGAACAGGTCCTCCCTTTTAAACGTCGGTGCCTCGTAGACGGTGGCCCAGGCGAGGGTGTCCGTCGGGCAGACCTCTACGCACAGGTCGCAAACCAGGCAGCTTCCCTGATGGACGTTGTACTCCCTGAGGATGAGCTTCTCCCCGGTCTCGGACTTCAGGTCCCTCTCGACCTCCATGGAGATGGTTCCGTTCGGGCATATCCTCTCGCACTGCCTGCACTTTATGCAGCGCTCCTCCAGGAAGAGGAGGCGCCCCCTCTCGATCTCGGGCAGCTCGAGCTGCTTCTCCGGGTACTGCTCGGTAAACAGCGGCCTGAAGACGTGCCTCGCTACCGTGGCCATCCCCCTCAGCATGCCCTTCACGGCCGCCACCTCCGCGGTTGCCGGGTCAAGCTACCACCGCCAGCACCACGCCGGTCAGCACGAGGTTGACGAACGAGAGCTCCAGCAGGCCCTTCCAACCGAGTTGAAGCATCTGGTCCGGCCTCACCCTCGGGTGGGTCATCCTCATCACGAATATCAGGAGCAGGACGAAGTACGCCTTGACGGTGAACCACAGGACGCCGGGCAGAAAGGACGGCCCGAGCCATCCACCGAGAAAAATCGTCGTCAGGACGAAGGTGGCGAGCACCATGTGGCCGAACTCGGCGAAGAAGATCAGGGCGAACTTGAAGCCCGAGTACTCGGTGTAGTAGCCCGCCACGAGTTCCGATTCGGCCTCCGGCAGGTCGAAGGGGTTCCGCATGATTTCCCCGAACATCGCCACCGTGAACAGGACGAAGGCCACGGGCTGCGTGAAGACGAACCACCTCGGAAGTATCCCAAAGAACGTTCCCTCCTGCGCCAGCACGATTTCGTGAAGGTTAAACGTACCGGCCACCATCACGACCCCGAGGGCGGCGATTATCAGGGTGATCTCGTAGCTTATCGTCTGCAGGACCGCCCTGAGGGTGGATATCGTGGCCCACTTGTTGTTGGAGCCGTAGCCCGCCATGATTACGCCGAGCAGGGACAGCTCAGAAATCGCGAAGAGGTAGACGAGACCCACATCCATGTTGGAGAAAACGAGGCCGTAACCAAACGGCACGACGGCGAAGGTCATCACGGTGGCCGTCACCATCACGATGGGACCTGCGTTGAACACCCACGGGTCTGCGTCTCTGTGTACGATATCCTCTTTCTGTATCAGCTTGATCGCATCGGCGACCCAGATCAGGATTCCGAAGGGACCGGTCCTGTTGGGGCCGATACGTACCGCGGCGTCCCCCATGAACTTCCTCTTATAGTACGTGACCAGGGCGATGACGAGTATGATTACTGCGGCGAGAATCGCGCCCACCGCGACCTGCGCCACAAGGAGCGGCAGCCCCTCCAGTCCGTAAATCCCCAGCGCGTTCAGGAGGGCGTCGGTCATGTTGGTGGCGTTCAACGGTCCACCTCCCCGAACACCGGGTCCAGCGACGCGAAGCCAACGACGAGGTCGGGGATCTTCTCACCCCTCACGAGGTCCTCCACGCAGGCTATGTTGGAGAAGCTCGGGGTCCTTATCTTCAGCCGCTGCGGCTTGTTGGTTCCGTCAGCCACGATGTAGGTGCCGAACTCTCCCTTCGGGGCTTCCACGGCGGCGTAATGCTCACCGTCCGCCCTGAGCCGCTTCGGGACCTTGGCCTGGTGGTCTCCTCCCGGCATCTCGTCTAGGGCCTGCTCGATGATACGGCAGGACTCCTCCATCTCGTCCATCCGGACCTCGAACCTGTCGTAGTTGCCCCCGTCGGGGTACGTTATTACGTCGAAGTCGAAGTCCTCGTAAAGGAAGTACGGGTCGTCGCGGCGCAGGTCGTAGTCCACGCCGCTTCCCCTGAGCGACGGACCGGTTACGCCCCAGTCCAGCATCAGGTCGCCGTCCATCACGCCGGTGCCCACGGTGCGGGCGCGGAACACCTCGTTCTCCGTCGTGAGGGAATGGTACTCCACTATCGCCTCACGCATCTCCTTCGTGAACTTCAGGGCCTTCTCCTCGAGGCCTTCGGAAAGGTCGTACCGGGTTCCCCCGATGGTCATGTAGTTATGGGTGAGGCGGCCCCCCGTCATCATGTCCAGCAGGTCCAGGGCCTTCTCCCGCTCCCGCCAGCAGTACATGAAGATGACTCCGGTCATTCCGGTGAGGTCCATCGCCATCTGGCCGACGCCTATGAGGTGCCCCGTGATTCTGCCCAGCTCCGACGCGATTACGCGGAGGTACTGCGCCCTTGGAGGAGCCTCCACCTCAAGCAGTTCTTCAACCGCCCTGACGTAGGCCCCCTCCACGTTGGAGGGACCGGTCCAGTCCATCCTGTCGTAGTAGGGAACGATCTGCCTATACTCGAAGGTCTCGCAGAGCTTCTCCACGCCGCGGTGCATGAACCCGATGTCGAAGTTCACCTTCTCCACCATCTCGCCGTCGAATGCGGCCTGTATGCGGGCGACTCCGTGGGCCGCGGGGTGCTGCGGACCCACGTTGACGTACATCACGTCGTGGTCCTCTCCGCCCTCATCGTCCACGAGGTCTATCATGTCCAGCGTGATGTCCTGCTCGCGCTCCTCGTAATCCTTCCTCAGGGGATGACCGACCCAGTTCTCGTGCAGAATTATGCGCTCCAGCTTCGGGTGTCCGTCGAACTCCACCCCGAACAGGTCGTAGACCTCCCGCTCGTGCCAGTTCGCGGCACGCCACACGTCCGAGACCGTCGGCAGCGAGGCCTCGTCCCTCGGAACCTCGGTCTTCAGGAAGAGCCTCTCCCACTCCCCTGTGTTCCGCATGTGGTACACGACTTCGAACGAGTCGCCCCGTTCGACAGCCGTGACGAACGACAGGAAGTCGAACCCGGCGTCCCTGATTTTGCTGCAGACGTTCCCCACGTCCGAGGGGTCACACTCCAGGGTGTGCTTCCCACCGGGTCGGGCTCCCACCTCGCCGAACAGCCTGACGGCGGGCGGTTTATTCATCCAGCTCCTTTCCGAACGTCTCTTCCCAGTCGACCTCTGTTCCCGACCAGTCCGTCACCGGACCCAGCTTTTCGAAAAGCTTCGTCTCCGGGTCCCTCTGAATCTTTCTCATCAGCTGGAGAAACGCTGCCTGCAGGGACTCGGGCCTGGCGGCACATCCGGCTGCGTAGACGTCCACCGGAACGACGTCGTCCGCCTTCACCACGGAGTAGCTGTGCCTGTACGGTCCGCCCGTGTTCGCGCAGCTCCCCATCGATACCACGTACTTCGGCTCGGGCATCTGGTCGTAAAGCCGACGCATGCGTGGCGCGAATTTCCTGGTCACGGTTCCGGAGACGATCATGATGTCGGACTGCCTCGGTGAGCCCCGGAAGACTCCCATACCGTACCTGTCCACGTCCCACCTCGGCATGCCGGTCCCCATCATCTCGATGGCGCAGCAAGCCAGGCCGAAGGTCATGGGCCAGAGGCTGCTGGCCCTTGCCCAGTTCAGGGCCTTCTCCAGGGTCGTGAGGACTATTCCGTCCGGCAGCCACTCTACGATTCGATTCTCGGTTACCGCGTGGTCCTCGACGTCGTCGGGTACTCTCAGTGGATCCACTCGATACCCCCCTTCCTCCACGCGTAGACGAACGGCACGAACACGACGAACAGGAAAACGAGCATCGGGAGAAGGATGGCGTTAGCCATGTCCCTGAACACGACGGTCCACGGCGCTATGAAGACGATTTCGACGTCGAAAACCACGAAGACGAGTGCGACCAGGTAGTACTGGACGTCCATCTGTAGCTGTGCCTCCCCCCAGGGGTGCTCACCGCACTCGTACGGGACGTATTTATCCTCCACCGGAACGGTGGGTCGAAAGAGCCGCGCGACGAGCAGGTTTACAATAGCGAAACCTGACCCCATCAGGAACATCGCGAACACCGGTCCGTACACGTCCAGTATCGCCACCTGTACTACCTCACCGTACTCGCACAGTATTAATCATGATTTTTCCTGTAGGATTCGGCCATGAATGAGCAGATTACAACATAAAGATTTTCCTCGACAGGCTTTAGGGCCGAGGGCGGCCAAGTACCCCGTATGTCTAACGACCGTCCCCCGGCCCCGCTCGAGCTACTTCGCTCCCTGAAAGAGAGGGGAATCGAGCCCTCACTCGAGGAGCGAATACTGCTCGGCACGGACGGCTCCGTCACTTTCCTCCTCGAGGTGCTCACGGGCGACGAGGTCGGCGTCGAGACCCTCGAGCAGAGGGTGGTCCCCGCCACGGCCGGGCAGGCAGCCTCCCTCGGCATAGACACGGGGGACGGTGTTAACGTCAGGAGGGTGGTGCTGAGAGGCGACAGGCCCCTGGTGTACGCCGAGTCGCTCACCCCTGTCGGCAGGCTGGAGCCCCGTTTCAGGGAGGCCCTCCTGAGGAGGGACAAACCGATCGGGCGCATAATGGCCGAGCTGTCCATAGAGGCACGCCGGGACATAAAGGAGCTGGGGGTCACGGAGAGCGGGCCGGGCGCCGACGTCCTGGGCCGGGAGGAGCTTTTCTACCGCGAGTACGATATAACCAGGAACGGAGAGGTGCTTATGCAAATACGGGAGGAGTTCCCATCGGGTCTGTTCGACTGAGGACCGAGGGCCCTCTGGACCTCGAGCGCACCCTATCCGCTGGCCAGACCTCCGGGCTGTGGGAGCGCCGAAACGGCGAGTTCGTCAAGGCGCTTGAGGGCTCTACAGTCTCGCTGCGGCACGATGGGGATGACGTCGTCGCGGAGTCGGACGGGCTCGGGGGGAGGACGCTTCGGCGGGTGGCAGAGAGGGCCGTTACGCCGAAGTATCCCTTCGAAGAGTTCATGGGTATCGCGCGGTCGACCCCTGCCCTGCTGGACGCCGTCGAGAGACGTCTCGGCCTTCGCCTCAACCTCAGCGCCCAGCCCTTCGAGGGGCTGGTGTGCTCCCTGCTGTCGCAGAACACCTCGGTGAAGCGGTGGAGGGACGCGGCGTCGAGCCTGTCGAGGCGTTTCGGAGAGGAGGTCGGTGGGCTGCACTCCTTCCCCACGCCGTCCGACCTGGCTGACGCGACCGTGGACGAGCTCCGGGCCTGCCGGACCGGTTACCGCGCCCCGTACCTGCGGGCAGCATCGAGGTGGGCGGCCGACGGAAATATCCACTACGTCGACGGGCTCTCCACCGGGGAGGCGAGGGAGGAGCTGCTCGCCCTGAAGGGGGTAGGCCCGAAGGTAGCGGACTGCGTGCTGCTCTACGCCCTCGGAAGGTTCGAGGCGGCGCCGATAGACGTACACATGCGGAGGAGGCTCGGAGGCTCGGGGTACGGGGATTGCAGCGACACGCTGAGGGAGCGGTTCGGGGAGCACGCCGGTCTGGCGCAGCTGTACCTTTACGACGATGAGCGCAGGGGTTGAGGTACGCCTCAGGGAGGAGGCGGAGAGGTGGAGGAAGAGGCTGGAGACGGAGATGGAGGGCCTGAGCGGCGAGGACGAGTTCGTGGAGAACATAGAGGCGTACTACGCCGACTCGAAGCACTTCGAGGAGAGGGGAATGCTGGTGGAGAGCTTCGAGGCCCTCGTGTGGGCCTGGAGCTGGCTGGAGATCGGAAGGAGGCTCGGGACCGTTGAGGGTTGAGGTACGGCTGTTCGCAAACTTCCGGGAGGCCGCGGGTTCGGGAAGCCTGGAGCTGAAGGTCGACGGTTCCCGGGTCGAGGACGTGCTGGTGGGCCTGTTCGACCTGCATCCCGAACTCGGGGAGCGGGTAACGGAGTCCGGCGAGCTTCGAAGGAGCGTGAGGGTACTCGTGAACGGGGAGCTCGCGGGACCCGGCTCGCCCGTCGACGAGGGGGACGAGGTGGCCCTGCTGCCCCCGGTGTCGGGGGGCATCCACCTCGAGTTCAAGACCTGGCTCTCGAACGAGAGCGGGGAGTACGTCCTCGGGGAGGGCGGTGCCGCGATCCTCCGCGCCGTGGACGGGGAGGGCTCGGTAAGCGGGGCCGCCAGGAAGCTCGACATGTCGAACAGGTACGCCCTGGAGAGGATCCTTCTCATGGAGAGGAGGGCCGGAAGGAAGCTCGTGGAGCGCAAGAGGGGCGGCAGGGGAGGGGGTGGCTCCAGCCTCACTGCGGCGGGCAGGAAGCTGCTCGGGGCCTACGAGAGCGCCCTGGAGGAGATGTCGAGTGCCTGTGACGACGTCGGTTCCGGAATCTAGCCGCGTCCCTTCACCTCCCTCCACCTCCGGAGGGACACGTCGAACGCGAAAATGGCGAGGGCTGCCGCCAGCGGCAACCACCTGAGCGAGACCTCCTCCGTCGACCGGACGGCCGCCCCTGCCAGCAGCTCCTCCCTCGTTACGTTTACGCCCGGAGCCACCCCGCCTCCCGTGGCCCGCAGCAGCTGCTCAAGCCCCTCGTCGAAGCCCGTCTCCCTGTACTCGAGCGGATAGTTCACCGCCACGGGGTACCCCGCCAGGGCGTAGACGCCCCTCTCCAGCGGAACCACCGTCCCCGAGTAGTACCCGTCCCTCCTCCCCAGCCTGACCGGCTGCTCGCCGAGCACCAGCGAGGGGGCCTCCCCGGCCTCAACCTTGACTGTTAGCGAGGAGCCCACCCACCCGTCGTCCGCGGTCACCAGGACGCCCTCTCTCGCCCTCGGGTCCTCCACGGCCCAGCTGACAGTCCGCGTAATGAGGAGCGGGTCCCCGGAGTAGAGCCCGGGTGCCCAGGCGGTCCCGTCGTCCGTGGAGAGGGCCGCGACGCGTCCCAGCCCGAAGCTCCACGTCGTCAGCACCGGTCTACCCGTGTCAGTCACGACGAGGAGGTCCGAGGCCGGCTTCGGCGTCACGTCGTTGTAACCCGTGACGGAGGAGTCCAGGGAGAGCCCCCTCGTCACGAAGTGGTCAACCTCGGACGTCGATAGACCGAACTCGGCGCGGTCACCCACCCCGGGAGGCGCGTCCTCATCGCTCAGGTCCACGGAGGCCACCTCGCCCCTCTCCACCTCGTACAGCGGCGTGTCGGTGAGTTCGGCCAGGGTGTCGATGTTCTCGTTCCCGGTGGTCCCCGAGCGCACCTTGACGAAGACGAGCTCCGCACCCACTGTACCTAGTGCCTCCACGTCCTCCCTCGCCGTCTCGACGTCCTTGATTCCCCCGTCGGTGAGCACGACAACGGTCTTGGAACCCCCCACGGCTCCCAGCCTGCGGGCAGCCTCCCGCAACCCCTCGGATAGCAGCGTCCCTCCACCCCTCTCCGCCCGGATACGCCTGAGCTCCTCCACCAGTAAACCCGAGTCCTCCGCCGAAACCCATCCGTCCCTCGAGGGAAGCACCGTGTATCCCGCTCCGCCGAACGTCACTGCGGCAACCCGGTCTCCCCGCTCCATCTCGTCAACGAGGTGAATCGCGTTGGACTTCTCCAGGTCCAGAATCGTTGTGTCCTCGATGCCCTCTCCGAAGGGCCCCTGTCTCGTGCTGTCCGACACGTCGATGACTATGACGAGGTTGAGTCCGCCGAAGAACCTCGACGGACTGGAGCGCACCGGCAGGACGTTCTCGACCGAGGAGTTCAGGTAGTCACCGAAGTTGTAGGAGGACCTCCCACCGACGACTACGAGACCGCCCCCCTCGACGACGAAACTGCTCAGTGCGTCGAGCTCCGAACCGTCAAGCTCCCCCGCCGCGACGTCGTCGAGCACGATGGCCCTGTACCCCTCCGGTCCCTCCACCCCGGAGGACCCCGTGACCCTGTACCCCGATTCCAGCACCGACCTCAGCGAGGAGCCGCCGTTCACCAGCAACACCCTCGGCTTCGGGGCGCCCCACACCGCCCTCGAGAACCTGTCGTTCGACTCGAAGTGGTCGTCGCCTTCGGGGAAGACCTCGGCCTCGATTACGTTCCTCCCCTCGTCGATTTCGAGCGTGACGTTGAACCTGCGGAGCCCCTCGTGCCCCTCCACGTCTCGGGACAGCACGTTCACCCCGTCCAGCCTGACCTCGAGGGAGTAACTCGACGGCTCGGCGGAGCGCACGTCGACCGAGTACCTGTTCTCCCCGGCGACCACGTTCTTCGGCCCGACGACCTCGACCGAGACGTCCCCCGACCGGGCTCCGGGTCTCACCGCGTATATCGATACGTTGCGCCTGGCCGCGTAAAGGACGGCCTCCTCCAGGGACCTGCCCTCCGTAACGCGGCCGTCGCTGTAAAGCACCACGGCCCCTCCCCGGGATGCCGCCTCCATCAGGGCGTCGCCCACGGGCGACGAGTTGCCCCGGAGCGTCATCGTCCTGAGGTCCGTCTCGGTTCTGAGCCCGGACAGGTCCCCGTCGAACCCATCGAACATATCCATGCTGCCCGTGGCGTCCTGGACGAACGTGACCCTGGGAACCTCCACCTCCGACGAGGCCTCCTGGGCCTGGAGCGGGTTTACGGCGGCGACGACCAGTAGCAGAAGCACTACGGTCCTCGAGACCACCAGCAGACGCCCCGACCTCCGCCACAGCAGCAGCGCGACGGGCAACAGCAGGACCAGGAGCGAGAGCAGGACCGGCTCCTCGAACCTCACCGCCCCACCCCCGTCAGCCTCGCCTCGTACAGCAGGACGGCCGCCAGCAGCAGCAGGACGAGGGGCGTGTAGTCCGTCCTGCGCTCCCCCCCTGCC
>JAANXF010000004.1 GCA_018263395.1 Methanonatronarchaeales archaeon | reverse complement strand
AGTACCACTTTGAAGCCTCTAGGGACAACCTGGAGGGCAGAGCACCCCTGATGGCGATACGGGAAGGATACTACGTCATGCTCCACAAGGCAAACGAGGCCCTGGCGCTGGCCGGCTTCAAACCCGGAACCCACGAATGCACACTCCTGGGGATACGGGGGGGGGTCTTCAACGCCTCCGAACTGGCCAACGACCTGAGAAAGGCGTTCAAGGAAAGAATCAACATCGACTACTACATAAACCCCGAAAAACCGGAGCTGGAGGAGTACAGGAGCCCCGAAGCCTTCATCGAAAAAACGGTGAAGCCGTTCACGGAAAGAATCGACGAAATCATCCAGAACCAGACACCGTGAGGCACAAAGCCGCTCCACGAGTCGTCGAAGCAGGAGCACGCCCCAACGGGAAGGCGGCTCAGAACACTCGTGCCGGGATACCAGGGCAACCGTTGGGACACTGAATCAGGTGCTTACGAACCCTACCAAGATCGGGTGCGTACAAAAACCGGCACCCCTTTAGATACCGAACATACAAAGAGGAACGGCGGCGCGGAGAAGTTGTCTGTCCCATATTTAAAGAGCTGGATAAGTTTGTCTCGTCCAAGGCCGCGATGGAGCTCCTCGCCTGCCTTCGCTCTTTGCTCCAGGCCCTCCCTGATATCCCTGATGCGTTACCTGTCCCTCAACAGCTCGATGTCGGAGGCGGATCCGCGCCAGGTCCCGGATGCGATGAGCTCGACGGGGTCGAATGTCCGTGCGACTGACAGGGGGCCCTTTGCGCCTGTGTAGTGCTCCAGCCCGCCCTCAGTCACCTGTAAAGAAGCGGCCTCCCGGGGCCGAAGGCGCCGGGTTCGTGGCCGCGTTACGGAGACTCGACCCGGCTCTCGGTGTCGTCCCCGTCATCGGCGTCCCGGGGGGCGTCTTCTGTCTCCTCCGCTACGTCCTCGTCGTCCCCTCCGTCCCCGTTGGCCCAGAAATTTGCCCCGAACTCGCCAGCCATGCTTACAGGTGGACGTGACGGCACTACTACGTTGCGGCCCGGTGAGCGAGGTATGCATGGTTTGCTCCACCGGAGGACCCCTCCCGGTTTATGCCGCGAGCCGTGCTTCTCGGCCACCCCGTTCACGATAGTTTCCGGTCGGCCGGTAACGCAACCCGTACCCGTATCCCGGGTTTCCCCGGGCAGGGGGGCTCCGGCATAGAAAATACTTTCGCAGCAGTCCCCCGGAAACTCTCTGGGTCGGGTGGTCCGTATCTGGAGCCATGTCCGCTCTCCGTGCCGTCGAGGGTATAGGCGACAAGCTGGAGAGCCGGGTCCTCGGTGAGCTCGGTGGACCGGAGGGCCTCGACTCTACGATGGAGGGGCTGCACGTGGACAGGCTGTCCTCCATCGAAGGAATCGGTGACGACAGGGCGGTGAAGATATTCAGGCGCCTTCTCGGCCTCGACCACTCGGGGCTGGCATCCACCGGCAGGGCGAGGGAGATACGGGACTCCGTCGTGGAGAGGATATGCAGGGAGGCCTGCACCGACTACGGAAGGAACAGGGCGAGGCTGCTAAACACGCTTTCAACCCGGGATGAGGCGGAGAAACGCCTCGACGAGGTGGAGGGCCACGTCGAGACGGCGGCATCGCTGCCCCTGCACCGGGCGAGGGAGCTGCTGGGGAGAGTTAAACCCCTCGTCGAGGGAGGCCCGGACGGAAGCCACCTCGTGGTGGTCGAGGACGAGGAGACGTACATGGAGATGCTGCGCTCCGGCCTCAACCGGTTCTGCAGCCTCTCGCTGCTGGAGGAACGACCCGCGATGCAGGGGGAGTTCGTGGTGTATTACTATGGGCGGGGCATCCCGGACATCGTCGACGCTCCGAACGTGGAGCCGGTTCGGGACGAGGGGGAGCACTGGAGGGTCGTTCCGGACTCGGTGCTCTCGTTCTACCGGGAGAACCTCTCCACGATAGACGCGGCCGGAAGGTGCCTCGCACTGCTCGGTGAGGGGGACGCCTGCCTCTCGGCCGTGGAGGCCCTGAACAGGCTCAGGGGCGTCGAGACCGACCCGTCCGACGTCAGGGGAGCGGTGGAGCGGTTGAGGGAGGAGACCAGCAGGAAAATTTACGAGGACGTCGCAGAGCTGTCCCTCAGCGGCTCGGAGGTGCTGGAGTCCATGGGAAGGGGGGTGCCGGGAGCCGTCCGGGAGGCGATGGACGGCCGGATATCGGAGGCCGAGGAGGAGCTTCGCCGCGAGACGGGTGTCGACTTCTCGCCCTTCCTCAGGGAGTTCCCGCTCGGGGTGGACGACGCCGAGCTGGAGGCCGCGGAGAGGGAGCTCGAGGCGTGTACGGCCGCGGACACGTTTCACGAGAAGGTGAGGGCGGCATCCGTGCTTCGGGACCTGAGGCCGCTCGTCGAGGCGGAGTTCAGGGAGGCCCTGGAGCTGGACTACAGGCTCGTGGTCGGCGGCTTTGCCCTGGAGAGGGGGCTTACCAGGCCGACGTTCGGGGACGACCTCATACTCGAGTCCGGCCTGCACCTAGGACTGCCGAACGGTGAGCCGGTGGACTACCGGGTTGACGAGGACGCCGTCCTGCTGACCGGGGCAAACAGCGGGGGAAAGACCACCCTGCTCGAGACGCTGTCTCAGGTGGTCGTCATGAGCCACATGGGGCTACCGGTTCCGGCGCGGAGGGCCGTGGTGGAGTGGTTTGACGAGCTGCACTTCCACTCCCCTCAGAGGGACATGGACGCCGGGACCTTCGAGTCCTTCCTGAGAGATTTCCTTCCGCTGTGCGGCGGCGACTCCAGGCGCCTCGTCCTGGCTGACGAGCTCGAGGCCGTGACCGAGCTGGAGGCCGCGGCCGCCATAATAGCCGGGTTCCTGAGGCGGCTCAGTGGCGGTGGTTCTAGGTGCGTGCTCGTCACCCACGTGCCGGAGCTGATATCCTCCCGGGTCGACGTGCGCGTGGACGGTATAGAGGCCGAGGGCCTAGACGACGACGCCGAGCTGGTGGTCAACAGGACCCCCGTGGTCGGGCGAAGGGCCAGCAGCACGCCGGAACTCATTCTCCAGCGCCTCGCCGTGCGTGAGGATGACGAACTGTTCGCGGAATTCCTGGAAGGACTCAGGAAATCGAAAGAGTGAAACAGGTTGGGCGGAAGGGTATACGAGATGACCCTCGTCGCTGTAGCCGGTGTCGCCGCGGCATCGGACGGGTTCGCCGTGCTTCTCTCCGGCGACTCCAAGGTTCTGCCCGTGTTCGTCGGCCCCGACCAGGCCCAGTCCATACAGATGGCGCTCACCGGCCAGGTCTTCCCCCGTCCACTGACCCACGACCTGTTCGTCGAGGTGGTGAATGAGATGGGCGGGGCTTTCGATCGGCTGTTAATCGACGACCTGAACGAGGGCACCTACTACGGAAAGCTCTACGTCGAGGTTTACGACGGTGAGAATTCGAGGGAGACGGTTTTCGACGTCCGTCCCAGCGACGGGATAGCGCTGATTTCGAGGGTGGGCGGCTCCATAGAGGTCGACGCGGAGCTCCTGGAGGAGAACGGCATCGACGAGGACCAGCTCGACGCGTTCGATTGACGTACCTCGGCCTCGACCACGGCACCTCGTCGATACGGCTCGGGCTTCTGGACGGAGACGAGGAGCGGACGTTCTCCCTGGATAGGGAGAGGGGCGTCAGCCGGGAGTTCTTCGAAACAGTCGGGAGTTACGACGTGGACCTCGCTGCCGTGACGTACTCGATGGGTGACGGACTGACGGCGATAAGGCCCATAGGTCAGGTGGAGAACCGTGGAGTTAAGTCCATAGGGGGCACCGGAAAAAGGGTGGGTGCGGGTACGGAACTCTTCAACTCGATCAGGACCTCCGGACTGCCTACTGTGGTGATCCCCGGGCTGCACGACGGATCGAGGAATATACACAGGGCCTTCCGCGTCTACTCCCACTGCGCGAGCGCCGAGAAGGTCTCGGTGGCGTACCGCGCGCTGCAGAGGTTCGGGGAGGACCTCTGCGTGGCGGACGTCGGGAGCAACACGGTCACCGTGGCGGTGAGGGGGGGCGTACTTATCGGCGGCCTCGACGCCTCGGTGTTCGCTCCAGGCATGGAGCAGGGACCGATAGATCTGGAGGCGATCCGCAGGATAGACGCCGGGTTATCGACGGCAAACGGCGAGTTCTCCAGGGGAGGAACCGGGGACACGGAGGCACTGGTGGACCTCGTGGCGATGGAGATGCGGGCCGTGAACCTCCTCGCGGAGGGGGATTACGTAATCACCGGAAGGGCGGCTGGGAGGCTCCGGGAGGGAGTCGTGAGCCGCCTCGGGGAGGAGGTGCACCTGATGGACGAGTGGAGCGCCGCCCTCGGAGGAGCGGAAATCGCGAGGGACGTGGACGGTGGCGCGGAAACGATTCTCGGGATAGGCGTCGAAGCATGACCACGTCCACAGGGGCTACCTCCTGGAGCCCCTCAAGAGTATGTAGATCAGGCGTCCGTAGGCGGGCCGGGTCACGAGAATCCCTACCAGCACACCTATAATGGTCATTATGGCGAATCCGCTCAGCCTGCCGAGACCCATGATGTACAGCGGCGTCATGGCGATTATCGTGGTGAAGGCGGCGCCGTAGATAATCCAGTTGGCCCTGGAGAGCCGCTTTGCGAAAGTGCGGTAGGTCGGAACCCTGCCACCCTCCAGAACCTCGTCAGAAATCATTATGAGGTGGTCGATACCGGTGCCCACGGTGATGACGATTCCGGCCAGTGCGGGTAACGTGAGGTCCTGCAGAACCGACGATACCCCGAGCAGCACCAGTACCTCCGAGAACGCCACGAGCAGCATCGTGGCCGATACCACGGGCTCCCTGTACCGGAGGAAGGTGACCAGGCTCACGGCGAGCAGGGCGAGGACCCCGGCCACGAGGGACATCGTCTTGAAGTTCTCGCCGAGCTCTGCGCTGACCTCCCCGCTCGACACGACGTCGACGTCCACCGGAAGCGCACCGACCTTCAGGTGAATCTCGAGGTTCTTTGCGGCCTCTTGCCCCTCGTCGCCAGAGCCGGTGTTGGCCCTTATCGACCTCACGGTTCCCCGCCTGAAGTCCTCCTTCAGGTCGGTGGCTATCGGTGCGCTGTAGACCACCTCGTCGTCGAGCAGCATCAGGATGTTTTTCCCGGAGTCAGGCTCAGCCGCACCCGCCTCGAGAACTGCGCTGCGCAGATCCTCCCCTCCCTGCTCTGAGAGGGTGAAGGGAACCCCCCACGCGTCGTCCCTGTCCTGGGTCGGGAAATCGACGCCGAGTATCTCGTCGCCCCAGAGTGCGTGGATCGACTCGTTTACGCCCTCGCCGGCCTCGGTTTCGACCCGGAGCTCGAAGCGGCCCGGCCTGGAGACCACCTCCCGTCCCCTGTCGAGCGTGATGTTTCCCGCCATGTCGACCAGGATGTACCTGCTTCCGGCGGTCCTGACCGAGATATCTCTCAGACCGATTGCGTTGACCTTCTTTTCGATAACCTCCCGCGTGGTCTCCAGGGTCCTGTCGGATACGCCGCGCTCGAACTCCGAGAGCTCGCCCCCGGCGTCCCTGAACGCCGCCTCGGCCTCCTCCCGCGTGACCTCGGTCCGCACCTCGTACGAGAAGCCCCTGGTGCCGGAGACGGCCCTCACCTCTCCGCCCAACCGGTCCCCGAGGTAGTCGGATACGAGTGCCGTCTCGCTGACGTTTAGACGCACCGCTCCGTCGGAGAGCGACGCCTCACCGAACCTTCGAAGCGCCTCAAGGGACTCGTTTGACGCGTCTTCGAACCTCAGCTCGTAGACCCCGGCGCGGCCGCTGACGGTTACGTTCCTGTCCAGCACCTCCGAGGCCCTCCCCTGGAGGAGCCCCGGCACGTCGACGGAACCCGTGACCGTGGCGCCTTTGACCTGTAGCTGCATCCACACCCCGCCCTGTAGCTCCAGCCCGTAGCGAAGGTTCGTCTCCACCTCGCCGTCGCTGTACGTCGGCCCTATCAGGACGAGTGAGACGGCCACCACTGCGAGCAGGAGGAGGACGCGCCTGTCCTCCAGCGCGGGTCTTAGCCCCTTCAACTGACCTCCACTCCTTCCCTGACGAGAATGCTCCTGAGAACCGAGCCATTAAGGAACCACGTGTTTAACACGTCGGCCACCAGTCCGGCGAACAGGACGGCGGTGATTTCGAACAGGATGGTCATGCCCGCAACGTAGGACACCGTGGCCAGCACCAGAATCGCCGACAGGGTCGTGACCGCCATCGTCGCGCCGGTTCGGAACGCACCGTTGAACCTCTTGCTGACGGTCCCCCTCCCCCGCAGCATCCTGCTGGTCAGCAGGACGTTGCTGTCCACGGAGTAACCGATGAGCATGAGGAGAGCGGCCACCGTTCCGAGGGAGAGCTGCAGTCCGGAAAGCCTCACGAATCCGGCCGCCACGAGGATGTCTCCCAGGGCAGCCACGACGATGGTTCCCGCGGGGAACAACCTTCTGAAAAGGAGTAGAACCATACCTGCCATGGCCAGGAACGCGATAACTGAGGCCGTGAGTGCCTGACCCTGCAGCTCGGAGCCAAAGACCTCGCTGACGGCGGTTATCTGGTACGTATCGTAGCGGGCGGAGACCGAGCTCTCCAGCTCCTCCTTCAGGGCGTCGTCAATCGGCCCGAACTGTATCAGCGCTCCGTCGGGGAGATCCCGTACACCCACCACGCCGAACTCCTCGAAACCTGCGGCCACCTGTTCCGGGGCCTCCTCCGTGGTGACGGTCACCGCGACCCCGCCCCTGAAGTCCATTCCCAGTTCGAGAGGGGTGCCTGTGGTGACGTATCCGTACCCGAGAAGCGAGACGGCCAAGAGGATGAGGAGCAGTGGCGGCGCGATCAGCAGTCTCTCGTCGAGCTTCATCAGGTCCGGCAGCCGCATTGAAACCACCTCTAAAAGAGGTTCAGTCCCTTAAACGTTTCCGGAGGCGGCAGAGGAACTATTTAAGGGCTTCTGGAGGCAACCTATTGCCGGTGGCCGAGGGGAATCAGCGAAAAATTATCGAGATACTCCGCATACTGAGGGACTCCGAGGAACCCCTCGGCGCCAAGCGGGTGGCCGACTCACTGAGGAGGGCCGGGGTCACCATAGGCGAGCGGGCGGTCAGGTACTACTTCCGGATAATGGACGAGAGGGGCCTGACCGAGAAGCACGGGTACGCCGGCCGCACTATCACGGAGAGGGGCGTCGAGGAGCTCTCACGCGGCCTCGTGAGCCGGAGAATCGGTTTCGTGATAAGCAGGGTCGAGGAGAAAATATACAGCTCGCGCTTCGACCCCTCCACGGGCAGGGGCGAGGCGGTGGTCAACACGACCTTCGTGGGGGAGGAGGACGAGGACGAGGCGCTCTCCACGATTCGGGAGGTCTTCGAGTCGGGGATGGCGGTGAGTCCCCACGTCTCCGTCAGGAGGGAGGGGGAGCTGCTCGCGGGCAGACCGGTGTCGGCGGGGAGGGTGGGAATCGCCACCCTCTGCTCGATGACCATGGACGGCGTGCTGCTGAAGAGGGGGGTACCTATAACGCCGAGGTTCGGCGGGGTCGTGGAGGTTTCCGGAGGCGAGTTCAGCCGGTTCACCGACGCCATAAGCTACGAAGGCTCGTCGGTCGACCCCGTGGAGGTCTTCATGGAGACCGGCATGACCTCGGTCGGCGAGGCGATGGAGGGGGACGGGAGGTTGCTCGGGAACCTCAGGGTCATCCCCCGCTCGGCGCAGGAGGAGGTCGTGCGGGTCGTCGAGGAGCTCGAGGCCCTGGGAATTGGGGGGGTGATGGACGTGGGCCTCCCGAACCGGTCCGTCCTGGGCATCCCCGTCGGCATGGACCGTTTCGGCGTGGCGATGAGCGCCGGTATAAACACGGCCGCTGCGCTCAACGAGAGGGGGATAGACGCACCCACCGAGGAAATCAGCGGCCTCGTTCCCTTCGAGGAGATGGAGAGGCTGTAGCACTGCCGTTTTCCGGGCGAGTCTGAGGGGAAAGGTAAGAACTAAGACGGTTCTGAACCACTTGGGTTCATGGACGGGCTCTCGGAGGAGGAGCTGCAGCAGATTGGCGAGGTGCTCTCCGGGTTCGACGAGGTCGAGCTGGGCTACGTTTACGGCTCCTCCCTTCGCGGAAGCTTCGAGGACGTGGACGTGGCCGCGCTGCTCTCAGGGGAGCCGGACAGCTACGCCGCGATGAAGCTCTGCATGGAGCTCGCGAGGGAGCTGGAGAAAAAATTCGGCTACGGATTCGAGTTCGACGTAAAGGCCCTGAACCACTCGCCGCCCCAGCTGAGGTACGAGGTCGTGAAGACGGGGCGGCTGGTTTACGAGGGCGACGTGGACAGGGCGAGCTACGAGGCCCGAGTGATAACCGAGTTCCTCGATTACAGGGAAACCCTCAAATGGTTCAATGAGCAGTTGCTGGCGAAAACCTGAATGTACGATGCCTCGGGCCTGACCGACCTCACTAGGGCGAGATTTAGACGGGTGCCCCGCTTTTAATCCCGTCTGTGAAGAAAGAGGTTATCACGAACGGGCTATCTACCTCCACTTTGACCACGACCAGAAGGTACTTCTCAGTTACAGGGGTTTCCCCATACCTCTTGTGGTACAGGTAGACGGATGGGTCTTGATCGCTTTTCCTAACCTCGTCAGGCTGTACCAAGGTTTCCTCGATTCTCCGAACCTGGCCTTCCATCTCTGGCCGGCGCTCGATGTGTTCCCGCCTCTCATCGGTCAAACGGATGTCTCTCCCGCTGAAATCCCTCAGGACCTGCACTAAGAAACCGCCTTCTCAAACTTGGCATCGAACGGGATGTCCCTCTCCTTTCTCTCCTTGACGTTTAGAAGAGCGAAGCCTATCGTGTTGCCTTCTTCATCCACCCTCTCGAAAACGCCGTTCCCGAGGTCGCGGAAGAAGCCCTTCCTCCCCTCGCTCACGACCTCCAGAAAGTCCCCTTCTTCGTCGAACCAGACGGATAGGCTGCCCATAACAATTAAGACTTGAGTCCCCAGCGCCTTAAACATCACTTGCGTCCTGAATCCCGTATCCCCAAGCCCCCTCACAAATCAACATACCGGCCTCCTCGGCCCCCCCACCTATCGGTAAGCACTCCGTCATAAAACGGTGAAAGACCGCCCACACTCCCTCCTCGAACCCCCACACCAAAAAAGACCTGAACGCAACCCTAAACCCCTCCCTCGACAAAAAAAAATCCACGCCGTTAACGGCGACTCCAGTAAGTCGGTGAACCGACTTCTCTCCTCCCTGATGGCCCGCCTACGCCTCCCGGGGTACGCGTTGGCCTCGTGCAGGCGTCGAGGCCCGTGAGCACGTCGTCAATCCTCCAGCGACACCCCTCACCGTCCCGTCATGTCGTGAGTAATTTAAAAAAAAAAGAAAGGGATAAGGTTTTTTCCCAGTCATATTACCGATGTTTTACCCTGCTTCACGCTCCTTCTTCGAGTGGAAGTCCCCGCTTCGAGTTTACGTGTCTCCTTTCCCTTCATTAACGAGGTCCTCCATTCCTCCGATAAATGCCTGCACCCTCTCTATGGATGTCTCTATCTCTTCGGGTTCGAAGGCGGTTTCTGGCTCGTAGTCCGCCTCGTATCTTTTCCTCTGTTCATCGGCGAGGAACCTCCCGTCCTCCCTGCTCGCCAGACCGCTCTTAACGACCTTTTGACCGAAAAGGGCCACGACGCCTCTGTGGGTCACCGGCTCCTCGCCGAGTGACAACAGAGCCGCCTTCGCCGCGTAGAACAGGGCGTAGTAAATCCTGTTCTGAGCGGCCCTCAACGAACCTCTCCCGCTCAGCAGGACGGCGTCGTCGAGCGCCTGCTCGCTGAGCTCGAACAGGTCCTTGATCTCAGACATGTGCCTTCCCGGTACGTTCCACCTCTCTCCGGAAGGATGTGTCGCCCGCATCGGCCTCCTCCTCCCCGGTCCTGACGACGAGCATTATCGGCGTACCGTGCCTCAGGATACCGACCTCGTAGGCGAGGTCCAGCAGCCTCTCCTTCTCCTCCTCGTCCCGCACGACGGCGTAGATGTCTATGTCCGAGTGAGGAGTCGCCTCTCCCCTCCCCACGGAGCCGTAGAGGACCAGTCTCTCGAGGCCCTCGCCGAGCTCGGCCTTCGCCTCCTCGACGAATTCCTCGAACACCTCTTCGTGCATCATCGACCCCGGCACCGCTCTAACCCAAACTTGACACGGCAAACAATAAATACGCCTCCCCCTACCACCTCGCAGCCGGCCCGACAGCTCAAATTCCTCGAATCACGTCTCCACGCACCGACACATCCAGTCCCTTTCACCACCCGTCGAACCAGACGGACAGTTTACCCATGACGGTTAGGACCCGGCCAGAACCCGGTCACCGGTTCCTCTAAACAGCACCGGCGCCCCGGTCCCCATAGGGCGACACCTCTCACCGCCCCGTCATGAGTAATTAAAAAAAAAGAAGGGGTTTCGTTTCTCCCGGCCACATTACCGATGTTTTACTTTGATTCTCGTGTCCTTCTCTTCTCCAGATGACTCATGACCTGCTCTAAGTCCTCCACGAAGTTTCCTTTTAACGGGCTTGCCTCCACCTCGTCGTCGATGTGGACGTGGTGGGGAAACGTCTCCACGTCGTGGTGCGGCGCGTTTCGAACCGTACGACGCCGTCTTCTGACTGCCAGTGAAATGAGTACTTTCCGGAAGAGGTTGAAACCCACGCGTCCAGAAAACTTCCATCATTAAGGAAGATACGGAGGTTCCTCGGGGTGTCTCCGGGAGCCCTCTCCACGACTGCCTTGGACACGATGCCCGGGAATGCCTCAAGTGCCCTTCTCTTCAGGGCTCCGTAGACTCCGAGAGCTCCTTCAGGCGACTGATTCTCTTCTCCAGGTTCTCCCACTCTATCAGCTCTTCCCAGGCCGGGTGCTCATCGACCGAACCCCCCCCCTCGATTTTTTCCTCGAGCTCGGAGGGACGCTCCACCCCGTACCTCTTCTTTAACTCGTTTATCCGGACACCGGCCTCCCTGAGCTCCCTGTCCAGATAGGACCCAAGGCCCTTGTGCAGAATCGACTCCTCGGACTCGCCCGTCGCGCTGGCGACGTCCTCCACGCTCAGAGGCATCACGTTAACTACCTTCCACGTCGTTAAGAAGATTTCCCCACCCGTTTCAGAGAATTTTAATCGGCCTAACTGGGTTCTCAACCCGGCGATAAGTGGTCAGGGCCGCATCAATCGGCAAGCATCTTCGCGAAGAAGCCCCTCACTCCCCTCGCCAACGACCTCCGGGAAGCCCCCCTCCACCCCCCGTCGAACCACACGGACGGGCTACCCGCGACAGTTAGAAATCGGGTCACCAAGGGCCTCAAACAGCACCGGCGCATCCGTCCCCACAGGGCGACGGCTACCGCATCATCGGTAAGGGTTATCCGGCGTGTTTAAACGGGTTATGCCGTCGATTCCGTCGAAGTCGCCGTCGAAACTGTAGAGGTACTCTACCTCGTTGTGCCTCGCGTCCGCGACTACCAGGGCGTCCCCGAGGGAGAGCCTCTCTATTTCTTGGAAGAGCTGGATCCCAGCAGTCAGTACGGCCAGGGAGCCCCTCTCAATCCCGAAACCGTCCCCCTCCTGGAGACGCTTCATCACGTCCACGGCCTTCCCGTGCCCGACGGTCCTGTGCAGCCCGTTCATCGTCTCCAGCAGGACGGCGTCGGGTATGCGCAGCACGGGCAGGTTTCCACGGTCCGCGGCCTTCACGATTTCCAGGGCATCTTCGTGGAACGTGGCGCGTCTGTTTCCCGCGGCGTAAAGAACCGTCGTGTCCACCGTGGCAGATTGCGCCATTCTAACCCAGACCGAAGGAGTCGTGCTCATCCACGCTGTCGACCTCTTCCTCGGACTCACCCGGCCGGAAGTCCTCGAAGACGCCCCGGCGACGGTGCACTACCTCCACCTCCAGCTCCCCGTCCACCACCTTCCACCTCACGACGTCGCCGTCCCGGATGTCGAGCCGGTTCCTGACCTGGGCGGGTATGGAGGCCTGGTTGCCCGAAACCTTGCCCTCGCCCACCACCCGTACCTCCGACATACGCCACAATCGCGCCCGACCAAGATATAGCTTAGTGTGGAGATACACTAAATCGTTTTTAACCGTAGTTTCGCCTGGCCGCCGCCCGCTGCGATGGGGGCTTAACCGCCTCACGAGACCTCCAGGAAGAAGTCCCTCCACCACCCATCGAACCACACGGACAGGCTACCCACGACGGTTAGAACCCGGGTCCCCAGCGCCTTAAACAGCACCGCCGCACCGGTTTCCCCAGGGCGACAGCCCTCCACCGTCCCGTCATGAGTGACTAAAAAAAGAAAAAGGGTTTCGTTTTTCCGGGTTTACTGTATCCGGAGGTCTGTGTCGGTTATCAGCTTGTCGCTGGCTATTTTTAATGCGGTGAACCGCCATCTGGAAAGCTTAAGGACATGTTTAAAGAAGAGGGTAAATGATGGCGGGTATCGAGTCGGAGCTAAGGGAAATCCGAAAGGGCCTCGCCGAGCTCAACCTCAAGGTGGACGAACTTCTCGAGGAGAGGGGAACTCACGAAACCATCGGAGGAGTCCCTCCACGACTTCCTGAGCGAGGAGCCCGAGCTCTACTCCGAAGAGGACATCAAGGCACGGCCCGGATGAAGGGCAAATTTGTCCTTATACCCTTCCCCTTCACCGACCTCACCCCTTCGAAGCTGAGGCCATTCATCAACCGTCCTCTTACTTCTGAGGAAGAGTTATGGGAAAGAGCGCCCTACTTCTAGATAATGCCCCAAAAAGTAGTGAGGATCGTGAAAAGCGAAGAGGTGATGGGGGGCGAGCCCCGGCTTGAGGGGAGACGCATCACCGTCCGGCAGGTGGCGGAACTCGTAGAGGGGCGAGGCCTGTCCGCAAAGACGGTGGCGGATCGCTACGACCTCGACATAGCCGACGTCTACAGGGCACTCAGTTACTACCACGACCACCCTGACGAGATGGCCGAGGTGAGGGAGAAGATACGGCGCCGCGAGGAAGAAGCCCTAGAGAAGGGAGCCAAGACGCTGGAAGACCTCGCGTAAATGGCGTACCGCGTGCTTTGCGACGAGAACGTCGATCCACAGGTGACCAGATACCTCGAAAAAGAGGGAAACGTCGGAGTCCACGTAAGAGACGAACTCGGCACCGGAACGACCGACGCAGAGATAGCGCGATACGCTGCTGAGAACAACTACGTCCTCCCCACCAACGACTCCGACTTCTTGGACGAAGAGGAGTACGGGAACCTGAAAGTCCTGTACTTTCCGGACAACAGGACCCTTGCGTACGACCTCGCATCGCTCGTCGCGAAAAACTCACTCACTCTGCCCCTCCCAGGACCACCTGCCCCGGAAACTTTTCCTGACCCGGAAGAAGCAGGGCTGAGCAGGTCTCCTACTAAACCGGCCCACCCAGGAACCGCCCCACCCCTCATCAACGGCAAGCCCTGAAGATAGGAATCACCACCCGAACGATGAGGCGAGAGAGGTTCGTTGCGCCCATCCTCCCGACCCTTTTCGACTCTCGAGACAGACTCATCACCGGCGCACCGGTCCCCCACACGCGGCGGCAGCCCCAACCGTCCCGTCGTGAGTAATAGAAGGGGTTGCGTTTTTGTTTTTTTGATACCTTGAGTCTGAGTTCTTCGTTACTTCGCCGTGGCCTCGCTGGTGAAGACTATCTGCTCGCTCTCGGTGTCGATGAGTTTGACGGTCACGAGAGTTCCGTCGTCCAGATCAGCATCTGTGAATGTACCTCTTTCCAAAGTGAGTCCTGCCCAATCAGAGAGCCCGTTTCAAAAGGGCTGAGAAGATGAAACCCGTCAACCTTTCTCGCCTGAACGCGGAGGCGGATTTCCCTACTTTCAAGGGCTTTGAAACGACCTAAGAGCTACCGGAACCGGTTGTGGCGTGACATCGAGAGAAGTCTTCCCGGTGAAATCGCCTCCATCATCCTCGGCTCAGACAGGTGTCCCGCTTTTAACCTCGTCGGTAAAGAAAGAGGTTATCACGAACGGGCTCTCTGTCTCCGTTTTGGCCACGACCACATCGGTTGAAACGCGATAAAGCGTTTAAGGAGCCGGTCTCGAAGCCGAATTGTTACCGGATAACAAGCTTGAGTTGTTTATTCTATATTTGACAACTTTTAAATTGTTTGATGTTGATGGGTGGGTATGAAGTTCCTCGACCGGGAGAGCGAGATGGAGGCACTGGAAAAAGCCTACGCAGCGGGAGGTTTCGTCCCGGTCTACGGCAGGCGCCGGGTCGGGAAGACGCGGCTAATCGAGGAGTTCATGGAGGATAAGCCCGGTGTCTACTACCTCGCCGCTACGGAAAACGGTGACATCCGCCCCCGCTACGGGCTTCCCTTCGAGGGTAACCCTGCCCCCTGTCCCGCCGTCTATGACGACGTACTTTGTCTGGAAATTTACTTCAGTATCGGTTCCTCTAAACGTCACGTGTTTAAAGTAGGGCAGGCTGTCTCATACGAACGTTAGAACGTTACAAGGTAGCTACTCCGTTCCTCTACAGGGAACGAGAACGTACCGCTGTCACCCGTCTTCTCCGGGGCGTACTCGACGTAGGAGTTGCCGACTTGTTTTTTTTGAGCACGACGGTCTGTCCGGATACGCCCCCCCAGCTCGGTCTAAACCTCGCCACGGACGTCTCCTATCTCGGAGGCCACGGCCGTCGGGATAGTGGCTATCGCGCCTATGAGTACCGCTAAGGCGATAGCTGTGGTAGCGTATCCCCATCCCCGGAGGTTAATCAAAAGGGCCTCCCGCTTGATGCCTCTTCCGCCACACCTTGTGAATCCCCGTCTCTCTCGCTTCAGAGGCACAAAAAAGTGATACAATGCGAAGTTTAAGGCCGCTCCCACGGTCCGGTTCCTCGGGGCCCTAAACGAGCCTGCTGGTGTCCACCTTTATCCCGGTGTCGGATTCCACGGCGTACTTGACCGCGGTGTCGGGGGGCGTGCCGCCCCTGAGCTTTGGGATGTAGAGCACTTTCTTCATGGCTTTCTCCGCCTCATCGACCTCTGCGCGCATGACGACGTCGCAGGTGCTCTCCATCGCGTTGTTGAAATCCTCCGTCGAGGAGTTGCTCAGCAGGTAGGTGAGGCCGTTTACGTCCTTGCTTGTCTCGTAGATGTAGTTCAGCAGGAGGTGTACCTGTCGCGTCTGCAGCTCGAGGTTTTCGAAAAACGAGAAGCTGTCGAATACGATGTTTATCCCCTCCTCCTCGACCCTCATCCTTTTGAGGCGGTCCATTACGAAATCGAGGGTCCTGCGGTCCTCGTAATCTCCCCCGGTACGGAGGTCACCGCGGTCGTCGAGGTAGTGGTGGCTGTACACGTCCACGAACTGGAGCTCTTTCGGTTCGAAGTTGGACGAGGCGATGTCCTGCCGTACGTATTCGGCCTTCCTGTCGGTTGTGAAGTAGACGGTCCTCCTCGATTCGCAGAAGTGGTAGAGAAACATCCCCGGCATGGCGAGGGGGTCGGCGATAAGCGCAACCAGGGAGCCGCTGAGGATTCCCCCGTTGAGCCTCGTGTCGAGGAGGTGCATGCCGGTCGACAGGACCTCCCTCTCGGGCACCTCTTCGGCCCTCTCCCTGAGCCGCTGGTACTCCTCGTCGGTCAGAACCCCGTTATCGTATAGGTCCTGCAGCCTCTTGAGCTCCACGTCGGCCATCCCCTCTCAAACTGGAGAATAGGGATGCCCGTATATAATACTTTGCTACGTTACGTGTCGACCGGTTCACCGCCGACCGGCGAAGGAGGGGGTTGAAGGGCCGGGGGAGCGGACCGGTTAACCTCCCTAGCAGTGTCGCGGGTAAAAGTGTTATCGGTGGCGACGTACAATATCGGGGAGATGAAGGCAGTAGTGCTGGCCGCCGGCAGGGGCACCCGGATGCGTCCCCTTACGGACGGCCGCCCCAAGCCGCTCTTTCCGGTGGCAAACGTCTCCCTGGTGCAGCACCTGCTGGAGGGGCTGGTCTCTGCCGGGGTGGAGGAGGCCGTCCTCGTCGTGGAGTACATGGGTGACGCGGTCCGCCGTAGCCTCGGGGAGGAGTTCCGGGGCGTGCGTCTCTCGTACGTGGAGCAGTCCGGGGATAGGGGGACCGGGGAGGCGGTGAGGACGGCCAGGCACGAGGTCGACGACGATTTCCTCGTCGTAAACGGCGACCTGTTCGTGGAGGGGGAACCGATTCGCGAACTCGCAGGGAGGGGAGGCAACGCCGTGGCGGTGAAGGAGGTGGCCGACCCGGAGCACTACGGCTCCGTGGTGGTCGGGGACGGCACGGTTCACGACCTCGTGGAGAAATCGGCATCCCCTCCCTCGAACCTGGTAAACGCGGGTATCTACAGGTTCACGCCGGAGGTATTCGACGCACTCGAGAGCGTGGAGCCGTCCGAGCGAGGCGAGGTGGAGCTCACGGACGCGGTGAGGAGGCTGGACGGGGTGGAGGCCGTCGAGGTCGGGGGGTTCTGGCTCGACGTGGGTTACCCCTGGGACCTGCTGGAGGCGAACGCCCGCGCCCTGGAGGGACTGGAGCCCTCCGTGGAGGGGGAGGTGGAGGACGGCGCCACGCTGAGGGGAGAGGTCTCGGTCGGAGGCGGGACGGTGATACGGAGCGGCGCATACGTCGAGGGGCCGGTCGCGATAGGGGGGGACTGCGTCGTCGGGCCGAACTGCCACGTCAGGCCTTACACCTCCATCGGGGGCGGGGCAAGGGTCGGGAACGGGGTGGAGGTCAAGAACAGCATACTGATGGGGGGGGCGAGCGTGGGGCACCAGAGCTACGTGGGCGACAGCGTGCTCGGGAGGAGGTGCAACCTCGGGGCGGGTACGGTGACCGCGAACCTCAGGCATGACGGCGGGAGGGTCCGGGTCGAGGTGAAGGGGGAGCTCGTGGACACGGGCAGGAGGAAGCTCGGCGCGGTTCTCGGCGACGACGCGAAGACCGGGGTGAACACCTCGCTGAACCCGGGGACAGTCATCGGAGAGGGGCTTTATACGGAGCCCGGGGAATACGTAAGAGGAACTAGGCTATGAAGGCGGTTATACTCGCCGCGGGCGAGGGCTCCAGGCTCAGGCCGTTCACCGAGACGAGGCCGAAGGTTATGCTTCCGGTGGCGAACAGGCCCATCCTGGAGTACAAGGTCAGGGCGCTCTCCGACATGGGCGTGGACGACCTGGTGATGGTGGTCGGCTACAGGAGGGAGAAGGTCCAGTCGTACTTCGAGGACGGCGACGAGTGGGACGTGGACATAACGTACGTCGTCCAGGAGGAGCAGCTGGGTACCGCCCACGCCGTGGAGAGCGTCAGGGAGGAGGTCGGCGACCGCTTCCTCGTGATCAACGGGGACAACCTCGTTCACCCCGACGCCGTCAGGGACCTGATCGACTCCGTCGAAGGGGGTAACGGCGTCCTGGTGAAGCGGGCGGAGGTCGACGACGGTTACGGGGCGATTGCCTCGGAGGGGGGCCTCCTGACGGGGGTGGAGGAGAAGCCCAGCCGGGGGGGTACGCGCGAGGTAAACCTGGGGGTCTACGCGTTCACCGACGAGGTGTTCGACGCCATCGACTCCACGGAGCTGAGCGTCCGGGGTGAGTACGAGATAACCGCCTCGATTCAGAAACTCGTGGACGTCGGCAGGGAGGTCAGGGTCGTTGAGACCGACGCTACCTGGATGGACGCGGTATATCCCTGGGACCTCGTGAGGGTGAACGGCGTCGTCCTCGAAGGAGAGGAGGCGTTCAACCTCGACTTCGCGATGGAGGGGAGGGTGGAGGAGGGCGCGGTCGTGAGGGGCCCCGTCTCCGTCGGTGAGGGAACGGTGATCCGGAGCGGTGCCTACGTCGCGGGGCCGTGCGTCGTCGGCAGGAACAGCGACATCGGCCCGGGTGCGGCAATCATGCCCTCGACGAGCGTTGGCGAAAACGTGTCGGTGGGTCCGGGGGCGGTCGTCGGGAACTCGGTGCTGATGAGGGGGGTAAGGGTGGGGTCTTCGTCGAGCGTGGAGGGCTGCGTGGTGGGTGAAGGGGTGAGGCTGGGCAGCCACTTCGTCTCGGAGGCGGGCGCCTCGAGGGTGGAGGTCAAGGAGAGGCTCCACAGGATAGAGGGCATAGGCGGGATGATCGCGGACCGTTCCAGGATAGGCGGAAACGTGACGATGTCCCCCGGTAGAGTGGTCGGAAGGGAGTGTGAAGTGCTTCCCGGAGCGGTGGTCAGGGACGACCTCGACTCCGGGTCGAGGCTCTCGGGATAGATGTGCGGCATAGTGGGAGCCGTCTCCGGCTCGGAGGTGGCGCCTGTTCTCGTGGATGCCCTGAAGCGGCTGGAGTACCGGGGCTACGACTCGGCAGGTCTGGCCACGTACGCAGGGAGCCTGAGCGTCTCCAAGGGCGTCGGCAGGATGGAGACCCTGGACGAGGCCCTCGGGCTCTCCGGGATGGAGGGAAGGGCCGGCGTGGGACACACGAGGTGGGCCACGCACGGAAAACCCTCGGAGGGAAACGCCCATCCGCACACGGACTGCGACGGGGACCTGGCGGTCGTCCACAACGGAATCGTGGAGAACTACGCGGAGCTCAGGGAGGGGCTCGAGGAGAGGGGGCACGTCTTCAGCTCTTACACGGATACCGAGGTGGTTCCCCACCTGCTGGAGGAGCGGCTGGACGGTTCACTCGAGCACGCGCTGCGGGAGACGGTATCGGAGCTGGAGGGCTCCTTCGCCATCTGTGCAGTCGGCGAGGATGGGCTCGTGGCGGCCAGGAACGGCAGCCCCCTGGTGATAGGGCTCTCCGATGACGCGAATTTCGTCGCGAGCGACGTGCCCGCTATCCTTCCGTACACGAGGCGGGTAAAGTACCTGCTCGACGGCGAGATGGCTGTGATCAAAAGGGACTCCGTGGAGGTGAGGGACTTCGACGGCGAACCGGTGGAGAGAGAGGAGGAGGTGGTCGAGTGGGACGCCGAGGAGGCGGAGAGGGGCGGCTACGAGCACTACATGCTCAAGGAGATTCACGAGCAGCCCCGCGCCCTCGCCGAGTGTATGGGTGGACGGCTCGACGAATTGATGGGGGAGGTCGACCCGGGCGTGGCGCTGGACCGTGACGGGATGGAGGTACTCGAAGGAGTGGAGTTCGTGGGGTGTGGAACCTCCTACCACGCCGCCCTGTACGGGGCAAGGCTGACGGGCGAGTTTACGGGCCTGCCCGTCAACGCTCGCCACGCAAGCGAGTACCGCTACGGACCCGTCTCCGGGAAAAACATTCTCACCGTCGGAATCACCCAGAGCGGGGAGACCGCGGATACCCTGAGGGCGATAGAGAGGGCGGGTGACGAGGGCCACGCGGTGCTCGTTCTCACCAACGTCGTCGGCTCTACCGCCACCCGGATGACGGACGACGTCGTGTACCTGCGGAGCGGTCCCGAAATCGGCGTGGCTGCCTCCAAGACGTTCACGAATCAGCTGGCCTGCGTGGCGATGCTCGCGATCGCCCTCGGCAGGGAGTCCGGTGACCTGCCGCGTTCCGAAGCGAAACACCTCATCGCCGAGCTGCGTGACATGCCGTCCAAGGTGCAGCGGGTTCTCGACGAGGTGGAAGACGTGGAGAGCGTCGCGGAGAGCTACGTGGACAGCGAGGCCTTCTTCTTCATCGGCAGGGGAGTGGACTACCCCGTCGCGATGGAGGGGGCCCTCAAGATGAAGGAAATCAGCTACGTGCACTCAGAGGGCTACCCCGCCGGCGAACTCAAGCACGGACCACTCGCCCTGATAACCCGGCGGACGCCGGTGGTGGCCGTGCTGACCTCGTCCCCGCTTTACGAAAAGACGCTTTCCAGCGCCAAGGAGGTGGAGGCCCGGGACGGCCCCGTAATCGCCGTGGCCAGCGAGTCGGACGAGGACACCGGGAGGTTCTGCGAGGAGGTGCTGAGGGTGCCTGACGCCGACCACCGGCTCTCCCCGCTCCTGTCCACCGTCGTAATGCAGCTTTTCGCGTACCACGTGGCGAGGGAGCTGGGCAGACCGATAGACAGGCCGAGGAACCTCGCAAAGAGCGTTACCGTGGAGTGACCCTGAAGCTCACCCGGATGCACCCGTCTCTCGTGGCGATGGTCTGTTACGGCGTCGTGAAAGTGGGCCTCGAGTACGCCTCCCGGCGAGACCGGTCGGTACCTCGCTCTAACCCCTTCCTCTCGGCCGCCCTCCTGACCGTGAGCGGCGCACTGGCGAACTCGGTCGCGGTGGTGGCGACGGCACCGGGGCCGTTCTCGATGGCGGGAACCCGCTCCGACAGCCGCGCCGCGTAACCCGGTAACCGGGGAGGGGGCTACAGGTCCGCCTCTATCGTCTCGATCACGGCGTCCTCGAGGGAGGTACTCGCCTCCCAGCCGAGCGCCTCCCTGGTGTGGGCCGTGTAGACCTCGAAGCGGTCGACCATGGCCTCACCCGGTCTGGGGTTCTCCACCACCTCTACACCGGGCCTCCCTCCCTCCACCCTCTCGAACCCGTCGGCCACCATCTCTGCTACCTCCAGGATGGAGGTGGAGCGGCCGCTCGCCACCTCGAACGTTTCGACACCAGTTTCGTCCGTGCCGAGCAGCCTCTCCACCGACTCCACGTAGGCCTCCGCGACGTCCCTCACGTGAACGAAGTCCCGGGCCTGTGTCCCGGGCTCGTAGACGGTGAGCGGCTCCCCGCTACTGGCCCGGTCGATGAAGAAGTTGATTACCGTGGACTTGCCCACCGTCCGTCCGTCCACTGCGTGGTGGCCGTAGACGTTGCTCTTCATGTAGACGTGGGCCGGGAATTCGTCCTCCGCGAAGAGCTCCACGTTGCTCTCCCCCACGCGCTTCGTGAAGCCGTACAGGTTCAGCGGGTTCCTCGGATGGTTCCTCGTGACGGGAAACTCCACCGGGTCGCCGATTATGGCCATGCTGCACGGAAACACGAGCGGGATCCCCTCCTCCCTGCAGAGCCGTGCCACGTTCTCGGTCCCCACGACGTTGGAGGCGTACGCCTCCTCCGGGTCCTCCTCGCAGTCGTCCGCGCCGCTGACGGCGGCGAGGTGCAGCAGGACGTCGCTGTCCGACAGGGTCTCGACGTCTTCCAAGTTCTCCACGTCGCCGTGGCGGATATCCACGCCCTGCACCGAGTCAACCTGGTTGTTCGAAAAGTCATCGATAGCGTCGACCCCATAGCCCTCCTCCAGGAGCCTCTTCATCACCCTGGAGCCTATGTAGCCCGCCGCACCTGTCACCCCGATTTTCGCCACCTATTCGTCCTCCATCGCGTCGATGAGCCTCTTCAGTCCGTCATCTAATGAGGTTTTAGGTTCCCACCCTAACACCCCTCTCGCCCTCTCGTTCGATACAGTGTACTTCTTGATTTCCAGTTCTTCCTCCCTGCTACCGACGTGGTTCACCCCGGCTTCGCCGACCAGTCCACTCACTTTTTCAGCCAGGCGGTTCACGCTGGTGCTGGCTCCGGACGAGAGGTTGAGCGTCTCCCCGGAGGGCTGCCCCTCAAGGGCAGCGACGTAGGCGTCGAGCAGGTCGTCCACGAAGAGGAAGTCCCTGGTCTGCTCGCCCGGGCCGTGCACCTCCAGCGGCTCCCCGCGGAGGGCCCTCTCCACGAAAATCCTCGCCACGCCGTCCCCCGGGCCGGCAGGGGAGGGGCCGTACACGTTGGACTGCCTGAACACCAGGGTCGGTGCACCGTGGAGTTCCCGGTAGGCCCGGGCGTAGGTCTCGCCGAGGAACTTGGAGACGCCGTAGTCGTTCACCGGCACCACCGGGTCCTCCTCGGTTACGGCTCCCCCGCTCGGACGGGTGTAGACCGCATCGCCTCCTCCGGAGCGATGCTTGTACACCGCCCCTCTTGGGATGGTGTACATACCGGCCACGCTGGAGGGGTACGCGAATAGCTGCACGTCGTCCATGGAGTGCTCCAGAAGGGTCCTGACGGCGTACCCGTTCACCTCCAGCGCCAGCCTCGGGTTATCCCTGCACGCATCGACGCTGGAGACGCCGGCCATGTGGAAGACCGCGGAAGCCCCGCGCGCCGCCGCGGCGACGTCCTCTTCGCAGGTGACGTCTCCTTCCACCGCCTCGACGCCCCGCAGGTCTCGGACCACCTCGAGTCCCCGGTGGTCGTTCTCCAGCCCTGTGACGCCGTGCCCCTCGTCCGCGAGTCTCCGGGCGAGGGCGGAGCCCAGGTAGCCCCCGGCCCCGGTGACGAGGATCCTCAACTCTGCCCTTTCAGGACGCCGGGCAGGAACCTGTCCTCGTGGCCCCGCAGGGCGTCCCCGTACCTCACGAGCGTGCCGAGGACGTCCCTTACGCCCTCCTCCAGGTCCTGCCGCTGTTCGCCCAGGAGCTTCGTGAACCTGTCGTTCTCCACGACCATCTCGTGCTCCTCCTTCTCCTCCCTCGGGTTCTCGAAGTGCTTCACCTCCACGTCCAGGTCGAACTCCGTCCCGACCTCCGCGATGGTGTCCGCGAGCTCCACGATTGCGATGGGTCTAGTGGCCTGGTTGTAGACCTCGACGCCCCCCGGCGCCCCGGCCGTCACCGCGTTCACGGTGGACTGCACCGTGTCCTCCAGACTTATCATCGGCTTCCGCTGCTCCCCCTTTCCGTACACCGTGACGGGGTATCCGGCGACGGCCTGGGCGCAGAACCGGTTCACCACGGTTCCGAAGTAGTAGTCGAAGTCGAACCGGGTCTTCAGTGTGTCGCTGCCGCGGGTCTCCTCCGTCTCGGTCCCGTACACGATGGCGGTGCGGAGGTCGCTGCACGGCTGGCCCCACTGCCTGTTGGCGAGCCGCATGTTGGCGGCGTCCATCGTTTTCGTCATGTGGTACCAGCTACCCGCCATAGCGGGGTACGGGATGGTGTCCCGGCCCCCTCTGTACTCCACCTCGAACTCGCCTTCCGGGACCGGGAACTCCGGCGCGCCGTAGACTCCCATCGTCGTGGTCTCCACGAAGTGGGAGTTCTCCAGCCCCGCCTCCCTCAAGGCCCAGAGAAGGTTGAGGGTCATGGAGACGTTGCCCGTCTGAGTGTCCAGGGCCCGCTCGCCGTTGATCTGGCTGTATGGGGCGCTCGGTTGGGCCGCGAGGTGGACCACGGCGGAGGGCTCGTAAATATCCATAAGGCTCTTCACGAAGTCCCTGTCCGTCAGGTCGCCCGCCACGAAGCTCAGGTTGCCGTACCGCTCCTTGGCCGCAGCCGTCCTCTCCCCGGGCGGCGCCACGGGCACCGCTGAGACCGAGCCACACTCCTCCACCCATCGACGCCTCGAGAGGTCGTCCACTGCCACGACTCGCTCGTCGAGTTCGGACGCCATCCGGAGCGCCGTGGGCCACCCCACGTACCCGTCACCTCCAGTAAGGATCACAGCCATACCAACTCACCTGTCACTACGAAGGGTGGTAACAGTTATATTTAAAGCTTTCTACTTAACGCCCATGCGGCGGCTCATAGAGAAGCTCGGGGCACTCGGACTGACGGAGTACGAGGCGAAGGCTTTTGCCCACCTCTACTCGGCGGGGGAGCTGAAGGCGTCGGACGTGGCGGAGCTGAGCGGCGTCCCACGACCCAAGGTATACGGCGCCCTCTCGACACTCGTGGAGCTGGGTCTGGTAGAGAAGATACCGGGCCGACCGACGCTCTACAGGACGAAGTCGGCGGGGGAGGTGAGGGGGACGCTGGAGAGGAGAGTGCGCGAGGAGTTCGAAGACAGCCTCGCCCACGTCAACGACGCCAGAAACGAGCTCCGCAAGATGGAGAGGTCCATGCGGGAGAAGCGCCGGGAGCTCCTCCACATCGTAGGCGTGGGCGAACCCTCGCTAAACGAGACCCGGGGACTGTACCGCGAGGCCGAGGCCGAGATCGCGGTCGTCAGCAAGGCGATGGAGTACCTGGGGGAGGTCGAGGAGGAACTCGCGGAGGCGGCGGAGCGCGGCGTGAGCGTGAGGGCCCTGATGCTTAACCCTGAGAGCCTCTCGAAGAACTCGGCGAGGGTGCAGGGGAATTCCAGCGAGGCCCTCGGGGAACTCGGCGCCGAGGTCAGGTACAGCACCGCGCCGCTCCCGCTCCGGGGCTCCGTGGTCGACGCCTCGATGGACTACGAGTCCGGGGCCGCGATATTCGTGGTCGAGGAGAGAGGGGTGCCCCTCAGGCTCCGGGACGCCGCTGTCACTAGGAACCCGAGCCTCGTAGCCGGCATGAAGAGATACCTCGACATGGTCTGGGAGCACGAGTCGAGGGCAGCGCCCCGGGGTAGGCGGGGGAAGGGGACCTGAGCCGCGCAGACGACGCGCGATTACGCCGCGTCCACCGTCCGGTTCCCGTGTCGAGGTGCGGGGGGGGAGGCACGGGAATTCCCCGTGCCCCCTCGGCGGCACCCATCACGGTATGGACACCGGGGAGGGCCGACGGAGGCGGTAACCGGTTCGACCGGAGGGACTCCCCGGCGCGGGCAGGGAACGGATACGAACCGCATCGTTATACGCCCGTTCAGGGCACTCTCTACCACGAAAAAGAGAGTGGAGCGAGCGGGTGTCGAGACGGGCAGGGCGCGTCCCGGAAAAGAACCGCACGAAACCCCGCTCCCCATGTCCCGGCCGGGATTTGAACCCGGGTCGCGGGCTCCGCAAGCCCACAGGATGTCCGCTACCCTACCGGGACCCGGAGTTGCATCTGCCCACCGTTGCTTGAAGGTTGTGTTAAGCGCCTGGTCGGCGCGCAGGGTACAGGGGCTCGAGCCGCTCCCCGGGTACGACCCTCGGGGCAGTTGACCGGACGGTTCCTCCCCCGGTTAGGGGGAAGGGTTTTCAGCTTCTCGCCCGAGTCTGGATTATGGAGCCGGCAGGAACCGGGGACGCCGTGGAGCGGGAGGGAGGGCCGTACCCGCCGTCGGACCACCTCCTGTCGGGACGCCGGTGAGGAGGAGAGGTAGCAGGGTCACGCATGGCCTCGGGAGAGAGCACCAGGACTGAGGAGGACAGCCTCGGCGAGGTGGAGGTTCCCGAGGGCGCCCTGTACGGCTCCCACACGGTCCGTGCCCTGAGGCACCGAATAACGGACGGGAGGCTGCCGCCCGGCTTTATCAGGGCCGTGGCCATGGTGAAGCTCGCCGCCGCGAGGGCCAACTCTGAACTCGACGCAGTCGACGGGAGAATCGCAGGCGCGATAGAGGAGGCCGCCGGGGAAATCGTCGACGGGGAGCACGACGAACAGTTTCCCCTCGGAGCGTACCAGACCGGCAGCGGCACCTCCACCAACATGAACGTGAACGAAGTGATTGCCAACAGGTCCGCCCAGATACTCGGGCTGCCGGTCGGTAAAAACGAGGTGCATCCGAACGACGACGTCAACGCCTCCCAGTCCAGCAACGACGTCATACCCACGGCGATCCACCTGTCGGTGCTGCTGGCGGCTAGGGACCGCCTGTTTCCCGCGCTGAGGTCGCTGAGAGAGGCGCTGGACGAGCTGTCTTCGGGGACGGAGGACGTGGTCAAGCCCGGAAGGACCCATCTCCAGGACGCGGCGCCGGTTACCCTGGGCCAGGAGCTCTCCGGCCACTCGACACAGGTTTCTGCCTCGATGGAGGCGTGCCTCAGAAACCTGGACGAATTAAAGGGGGTTGCGCTGGGGGGCACCGCGGTGGGCACTGGCCTGAACTGTCCCGAGGGCTTTACGGAGAGGGCGCTGAAGCACCTCCGGGTCGAGACCGGCCTCGAGCTACGGGAGGCCGGGAACCACTTCGCGGCACAGGCGGCACACGACGCCCTGCTGGAGGTCAGCGGCTCGTTCCGAAGGACCGCGTCCTCGCTCATGAAGATAGCGAACGACCTGAGGCTGCTGGTGAGCGGGCCGAGGACAGCGATAGGGGAGCTGAGGCAGCCACGGGACCAGCCCGGTTCCTCCATTATGCCCGGAAAGATCAATCCCGTGGTGCCGGAGGCGGTGGTGCAGGCAGCATCGCAGGTGCACGGCCTCGACGCCGCCGTCTCTGTCCCGGGCGCCGGGGAGCTGGAGCTGAACCTCATGAAGCCCCTGATGGCGGCAAACCTGCTGAGGGAAATCGGGCTGCTCGCCGGGGCCGCCGGTGCCCTCGCAGGGTTTGTGAGGGGCCTGGAGCCGGACGTGGAGCGCTGCTCCGAAATGGCCGAGATGACACTCGCACTCGCTACGGCCCTGAACCCGGTCTTCGGGTACGAGGAGGCCGCGGAAATCGCTAGGGAGGCCCACCGGGATGGACGAACCGTCCTCGAGGTGGTCGTCGAGAGAGGTATCATGGGGGAGGAGGAGGCCGCCGAGCTCCTCGACCCCTCGAGCATGACGTGAGTGCCCCGTCCATACGCCCGTCAGTTCTAAGGACCGGTCCGGGCTATTCCAGTACCTCTGCTCCGTTGCCCGGCTCCGTGACGAAGCCCTCCGCGGCGACGCCGTGCTCCGCGAAGGCGCACTCCATCGCGGACGCCGCTGCATCGCCGACCTCGCAGATCGCCACCACCGAGGGGCCGGCTCCGCTGAGGGCAACCCCGAGGGCCCCGGCGCCGAGCGCGGCCTCCCTGACGGCCCGGTATCCCGGCACCAGCTCCGCGCGCACCGGCTCCACCAACGCGTCCCGCATGCCCCTCCCGACCATCGACGCGTCTCCGGCGGCCATGCCCGCCACGAGGAGGGAGGCAGAGGCCACGTTCTCCACCGCGTCGCCGAGCGCAACGGAATCGGGCAGCACGGAGCGCGACTCCTCCGTGGAAAGCTCAAGGTCGGGGAGCGCCACCGCGAGGTCCATCTCCGGGGGCTCTAGGCACACGACCTCACCGTCCCTCACCACCGTGAACCCGCCCATTACCGACGGCGCGACATTGTCTGGGTGTGGCGCACCGGCCGATGCGGCCTCGCCGCGGGCAGCGAACGCCACGAGCTCCTCCCGGGAGTGGCCCAGCCCGAACTCCTCGTTTATGGCGACCGCGGCACCGGCAGCGGATGCCGCGCTGCTGCCCAGACCGGACGAGGGACGTATCCCCTTCTCCACCGAGACGTGGACCCCCTCTCCTCGAAGCATCTCCGTGGCCACCACGCCCGCGGTGTTGGCCTCCGGCCTGGTCGGGATGCTTTCTGCGCCTGGGCCGCTCACCTCCACGGTCAGCTCGCTGGAGCGCTCCACCTCGACGACGTCGAAGGGGTCTTCGAGAGCGAGGCCGAAGCAGTCGAACCCCGGACCGAGGTTCGCGGTGGAGGCTGGGGCCCTTACGCGCATCGGGGGGGAAGGTCGAACCGTGCCCGGATAAGGTTGCCCTCTCCCCGACAGACTTATTAAATTTAGAAATCGATGTAGGTGTCGACCGGGGAACGGGGGCGACCCGGCTCCGAGGGGATGCGGAATTTGATGCCGAAAAGGGTACGGACGAGGTACGGAGAATCCGGGGAAACCGGAGGGGCCTCTGAACATTTTGGTTAAACGCCTGACAGCGGCGACGGTCCCCGCCGTCCTGATGCTGATGCTGATCTTTGCCTCCTCCGCCGCGAGCGCTGAAACCGTGGAGACGGACAAAATCGACGAAGGGGAGGCGTACCAGTTCGACAACTACGTCCTGGAGGTAGACAGCGTCACCGACCTCTCAGCGTACAGCGATGAAATAAACGAGACCCAGATGAACGTGAACCTGAAGCTTTACAGGGTGAACGAGAAGGGGGACCTCGAAGACGTAAAGGACCCGGACCACGGGGCATACTCCTCCGGCACGTGGCGGCTTAAGAACCCCGACTACGACTCCTCAAGGAGTTCGTTCACCGTCTCCGACGGGATACCTGATGGCGAGGTCACGGTCAGTTACGTCGACGCGAGCCACCGCAGCTGGGCTATCTTGAATGTCGAGACGTCGTGGAGCACGGAGTTCACGCAGTACATCGACAGCCCCGAAAAGGCCAGCTACATCGACGAACCGAGCCTCGTAGTGACGAAGGAGGTGGACAGGGACGAAGTGGACTCAGGGGAGATGGTGACGGTAACGGTGAAAGCTAGGAACGCCGGGGGCGTCAAGGCCACAGACATCAGCGTCAAGAACCCCCTGGACGAGGGGTTTCAGCTCGAGGAGTGGAGAGTGGACGAATCCATGACCCCTCCCGAGATAGGGAAGAACGATATGGAGACCCTCCTGAAGTACAGGCTCAAGGCCGTCGGGACCGGAAACAAAAACTTCTCCGAGGTGGTCGTGAATTACGGAAGGGAGGCCGATGACGAGACGTACAGCTCTAGAACTTCCACTGAGCCCTCTGTATTCATAAATCCGACGGAGGCGAAGCTGGCCGCAAGCATGGAGCTGGACGACGAGTCGATTCAGACCGGCGAAACGGTTCGGGTGAGGGTCCTGCTGGAGTCCAGGGGAGAGAAAGACGCCGACGAGATCACGGTCAAAATCGACGCCCCGGAGGGAGCGGGGTACGTAGGCCTCGTCGGCGAGGAGGAACCCGACGACGGGGGACCGACCGTCGACACTATCGGTGGAAACAATCCCCAGATATCCCTGCCGCAGGCCGTGGGGGTCGGCGAGCAGAGGGAGCTGCTCGTGGAGTTCTCCATGGACGAGCCCGGGGAGTACAAATTCGGGGGAGAGGTCGTCTACGACACGGGCAACCGGTTCACGGGTAAGGCCACGGTGGACCTCGGGGAAAACGACCTCCGGGTCGGGGAGACGATGGCCTACACCGCCACGCACCAGCCCGTGCACGTCTACGCCACGCCGGTCCTGGTGTTTGCGGGGATATTGGGCTGGGTGCTGTACCGGAGGCAACAATATAAGTTCTGAAAACGAGGTGAACGGCAAGGATGCTTGACGTCTTGATGGTAGGAGTGGGGCAGTGCGGAGGCCGGATACTGGACCAGATCAACAAGCAGGCCTTCGGCCGATCCTCAAACCTCGGCAGATACGTCTCCAAGCAGAACTGGCCCTCAAACGTCGAGACGATCGTCATCAACACCGCCGTTAACGACCTGAAAGAACTCCGCTTCACCAAGGCCAAGGACAGGATACACATACCCCACCTTCACGGCGTGGGAGCCAACAGGGAAGAGGGCAAGAACACCTTCCGGGAGAATGAGAGGGTCGTGATGGACGCAATCGAGAGGAGGGGCAACTTCGACGTGGGTTTCGTCTTCACCAGCGTCGGCGGTGGAACGGGGTCCTCGTTCACGCCACTTCTGGCGGACAAGCTGAAGTACCTGTACGATATCCCGATTTACGTGTTCACGGTTCTGCCGTTCAGGGAGGAAGGCTCGATATACATGCAGAACTCGGCGTTCTGCCTGAGGGAGCTGCGCGAGTCGAGCGCCGATTCAATGATTCTCGTCGACAACGCGTACCTCGGCTCGGCCGGGGACAACATCAAGGCAGCCTACGACGGCATAAACAAACAGGTCGCGAGGCGCGTCCTCTTCCTGATGAACGCGCTGGACAGCGAGATGCTGCTGGTTACTGACTTGGGGGACTTCAAGACCACCATGCGGGGCGGGGACAAAATAGCCACGATGGGGTTCGCGGAGTCGACCGGAGAGGGCGCGATAAGTAACGCGATTAAGCGCGCCATCTCTCGCGCCGGGCTGCTGTTCCCTGCGGACGTGTACGACGAGGCTGCGAGGGCCATGCTCGTAATCAAGGGGGACCGGAACGTGCTGAACCTCTCCAAAATCAAGGAGGAACTCGACACCCTTTCGAGCCAGGTTGGGCAGGTGTTCAAGGGCGTCGTGGTCGAGAAGGGAGCGGAACCACAGGTACTCTCTGTTCTGTCCCTCTCCGAGTCGGAGGAACTCGACAGGCTTTACGAGAGGGCGGTCCAGGCCGTGCAGCAGGAGAAGGATAGGCGGAAGAGCGGGAGCAAGGCGTTCTCGAGGCTCGATGGCCTAGAGCCAGAGTACTGAGATGGTACTTGCCAGAGAGGCCTCCCAGATTCTGGGCCTTTATATGAACGGCTTGGAGCTGGGGGAAATAGAGAAGGAGACCGGCTTAAGCCTGTCCACCGTACGCGCTTTCCTGAACGGTTTCGACGACGAGGTGCTGGGAACCCTTCGCTCGTTCCGCGAACTCTCGTCCGAGTTCGACGATACCCCGGCCCTCATGGACGCGATGGAGGGCGCGCAGCTGAGCACGGAACTATCCAGATTCGGACTGGACGCCTCGGACCTGGAGAGCTACATCGAGTTCTGTGACAAGGTCTCCAGCGGCTCGCCGGAAATAATCGAGGACGCCGTTCGCTTCTCGGATCTCGAGGACGAGACCGGCGTGCCTTACGACGAGATGCTGGACAGGTACCAGACCCTTATCGTGGAGGTCGAGAGCCTGAGGGACCAGCTCGACAAACTGAGGGACCAGAGGGCCGAACTCGAGGAGGAGGTCGGCGGCGTGGAGGAGCGCCTGGAGCGAAGGCTCGAGGAAACCGGCATGACCCTCGACAGGTTACGTCAGGTGGAGAATCTGCGCGAGGAGCTCGAGGTCCGTGGAAACGACCTGGAGGACCTCGAGGAACTGGCCGTTTTCTTCGACAGCTGTGAGGAGATGGGGTTCGAACCGAGGACTGTCAGCCGAATGGTGGACCTCCATTCCCGTATATCCAAGTTCGGGGCCGACCCCTCGGACATATCCACGTACCTGCGGAGAAACGCCAAGCTGGACGACCTCGGCTTTACGATCGAAACCGCGTCGATTCTGGCCGAGAGGCTGAACGAACTCGAAAGCGACCCGGGCGAGGCGGCAGCCAAGCTCGCGGGACGATTCAGGGAATCGGAGCTCCTGGAAAAACAGCTCGCGGAGCTGAGGGACAGGAGGGAAAATCTGCGCGTCAGGGTCGAGGAGCTGGAGGAATCGGTGGGGGCGCTCGAAAACGAGGTGTCGTCCGTCCAGGAGGAAACCTCGCGTCTTGACGAAAGGAGGGAGCAACTCCTCGACCGGGAGGTCCAGCTGAAGGCCAGGGTGGAGGAGAGGTCCGAAGAGGTCGAGGCGATGGAGGAAAGGGTCGAGGAGCTCGCGGCCTCGCAGAGCCTCGTGAAGGATATAAAGGCGCTGGAGGAGCGGGAGAAGGAGCTCCGGGAAGTTATAGAGGACCTGGAAACGGCCAGAGAGGGCTCCGTGGACGCGGACCTGGACACTCTGTACCTCAAGGTGAAGGAGCAGAGGGACGAGCTGTTCGGGGCCTGCGTCGACCTCTTCCAAGAGTCCTCCACCGCACTCGTGATGCTCATATCTAGCGGCGACTCTATACTGGAGGAACTCCCGCCCAGGAAGCTGGGCAGGCTGTACAGACGGATGCAGGTGCTCAAGTCGCAGGACAGCTACGGCGTGCTTACGAGGAACCAGGTCGAGGCGGCAGAGTCCATGGTGCTGGAGCGGGTGGACCCGGAGCAATTATCAGACATGAAGGACGTGGAGGGGTTCGAGGACCTCGGGGAGCTCACCGTCCTGTAGCAGCGGAAATCACGAGGTTTGAGGTGCGGCCTTTTTCCCGGGCGGAACGCGCCCGTCGGCGCCGCGGCCCCGACGCTCCCGGGCGGTAGAACTTGCCGTTGAGGGCCCCGGGATGGGGCCGGCGTGGTCCCCCGCGGGGGAGGGGCGGACGTTTGCTCCCGAGGACCCCCGTTCTACCCGTAGCCCGTTCACGATGCCACTTAATACCCGTCGACACAACATACCGATGCTGATGGTAAGGGGGACCGCCGAGGGTGAGGTACCTGTCCGCTGTAATGGCAACCGCGCTACTCCTCTCCGCGCCGGCCGCCGCCCTGGCCATCCAGAAGGTATCTCTCTGGGAGGGGGACTCCGCGGCCGTGGAGGTAGGGGGCTCCGTTGAGAGGTTCACGCTACTATCCGTTGACGAATCCGGTGACAGGGCCACGATCCGCATAGACACCGAGCTGGAGAACTCCACGAGGAGGGTCGAGGACGGAACGCGTCTGATATACCTCTACGACAGGGAGGGCGGTTTCGATAGGCACCGAAGCATCTTGGTCGAGGACGTTTCCGGCGTGCCTCCCACGGTCGAGATGTATCTCCCGGACGGAGGGACCTTTATGGATAAGGCCCCTTTGCTAGAAAGGGTGTCGTCCTTCTTCAAACACCTCGCGTGGTACATAGAGGGCGCTCTGCCGGGCAGGGAGCCGCAGGGCGCCTAGCTCTTGACCCGCTCTATACAGGTCGAGCCGAAGGGACCTATCTCTCCCCCGGGCGTGTCCAGGAAGTAACCCCTGCTGATCTGTCTCCCGCACCTCAAACAGCTCCCTTCCACCTCCCGCTCTACGGGGGAGACATCCCTCGAACTTTCGACCGGTCTGTATCTGCCGGCCGCCCGGAGTATCTCCCTCTGAAGGTCCGGCCGCCCCGTGACCAGCTCGGCCAGGTCGAGAGCCGCCTTTTTGTCCTCCCGGTCGTCGAGGAAATATCTCAGCAGGGCGACCCCCTTCTCGATTTCGGATTCGTCCCCCAAGGCAAGCTTGATTTTTCTCGAAGACAATTAAAAATGGATGATTTTAGTGGTGAATAACGGTGGACAGTACACCCACCTGATAGGCAGGGCCCTGCGGGACGCGGGTGTACGCAGCCGCCTGGTGTCGAACCAGCTTCCACTCGAGGAAATCCGGGAGGCGGATGGAATTATCCTGAGCGGAGGCCCCAGCCTGGATGGGGCCGGAAACAGCGGCCTCTACTCGAGGGGGGTAGAGGTGCCGGTCCTCGGCATCTGTCTGGGGCACCAGGTAATGGCCGAGGAATTCGGCGGGAGGGTCGGTCCGGGCGAAAGAGGTGGATACGCCGAGGTGGAGGTAGAGCTGCTTGGAGACTCGCTCTTCGAGGGAATCGGCGGTGGTACACGGGTCTGGGCGTCTCACGCCGACGAGGTGAAGGATGTGCCGTCGGGGTTCCGGGTGACGGCACGCTCCGAAATGTGCGACGTCGAGGCGATGAGGCACCTCGAAAAACCGGCTTTCGGCGTACAGTTCCACCCGGAGGTCCACCACACCGAGGAGGGGACCAGGATGCTGAAAAACTTTGCGGAACTGTGCAGGTAGCGGCGAACGAAACTCTCTTTTTGACGCAGGTCGAGTAGGTCCAGAATGGAGTTCTCATCCTGGCACGAGGCCGTTGACCACGTGAGGGACAGCCACGATTATTCGTCGGCCGAAGAGCTCTGGAGCCCTGAAAACTTCGGCGAGGAGATACGCTCCCTCAGAAACAGGCTCGGCTTCGGTGACGAGCTGGAGTTCCTGGGTTACCGCCTGGAAGGCGATGTCCTGATAGACGAGTTCTCAGATGGGGAGGTCGACCTTAGCCCTGGGATGATCTGCGTCCTCGCGTACTACTCTATGTCGGACCGCGTGGCGAGGCGGGTGACGGAGAGGGGAGACGAGTGGGTGAACCTCTGGCAGTTACCGAGAGGCGGTGCGAAGGAAACGGCGTTCAAGAGGAGGACGGTGAGCAGGATAGGGAGTTCCTTTGCCCCACGTGTCGGGGCGCTGGAATCAGCGGCCGATGCCCTCGGAGGGAGGGTGGTCGAGGAGGGAAGGGTCGAAGTGCCGACGCTACCCGAAATCAGGCTGATGGTGAGCATCTCTCCCAGGAGGGGAGAGTTCCCGCCGAACTGCTCGGTGCACTTCCAGAGGAGGGCGGCCAACTACCTCCCAACCGACAACCTCACCGATATGGGCACCCTGCTGGCGCGCAGGCTCGACGCGGCCGCGTCACCCGAGGTTATCCGGTTCCAGTAGCCCGAGCAGGCGTCTCGCCCAGGCGAGTTTCCGCCCCTTCTCCTCCGACGGATAGTCATCGAAATCGAATCCAAACAGACCTATCGATGCGGCACCGAGCTCGTCGGCCATGAACGCTGCCCTGTCGCCGTCGGTAAATCCGCCGAAGTTGTAGAGACCGTCGAAGGGCCTGCACTGGCACGTCGGAAGCACGGCCTCCAGCGTCGGAACCCATGTGTCCACCGGCTCCCGGTTGTCCCCGTGGGCGTGCACGTTGATTATCGAGCCCCGCTCCTCCGCGTCCGCCAGACGCACGGGGTCACCGTCCAGGTCGGTCACCACCACTTCGGGAACGATTCCCCTGGCGAGCAGGTGCGTCGTAGCGCCGTCGGCCGCCACGAGGACACCGGGGGGCTCGGTCGAGTCGAGTTCGCGGGGGAGGGAGGGTGCGTCTCCCACGACCGTTACGCGATCTCCACGCAGGACCCTCCTGACGTCCGAGGCGGCTATCCTCTTCCCGGCGGTCATCCGGGCCAGGTGCTCAGCGCTTCGCCTATCCTCGTCCTCGGAGTAGCCGAACTCCTCGAGGATTTCGTGGTAGTAAGGCTCCCACTCCCTGTACCTCATAGCGGTTCTACGCCCACTCTGAGTGGATGGCCCTCCACCTCCCACTCCGTCATGTGCCCCCGCACCTCACCGAACGAGAGTTCGTCGGCCCTCGTCTCGTCCATGACGTAATCACTCCTCGGTGAGACGAGTTCCTCGAACTTCTCGTCGGTGTCCACAGTTACGGCGATGCGCCTGTCCTCCTCCAGCTCCATCTCCTTCCTCGTCTCCTGGGTTCTGCGAATCAGCTCTGCGGCGTAACCCTCGGACCTCAGCTCGTCGTCGAGCCTGCAGTCCACGAAGACCCTCAGCCCTTCGGACGCCGAGGACGCGTAACCCTCGGGAACCTCCTCCACCACGCCGTACGCCCCCTCAGGGAGTTCGATTGGTTCTCCGTCGACCTCGACGGCCTCCACCCGGGACTCGGACGACCTGACGGCCTCCGCCACCCGCGGCGCGTCTTCCCCGAAGGCCGGACCGAGGACCGACATGTCGGGCTCGACCCTCTCATCGAGCCCGCTCCACTCGTCCGTGACCGTCACCCCCTTCGCGTTGGTCATCTTGGTGAAGAGCTCCTCCAGCCTCTTCACGCATCCGCCGCCCTCCCCCTCGACCACGACCCGCCTCACCGGCCACCTCAGGCTAACCCCGGCCTTCTGCCTCGCGTTGGACACGAGGTTTACTGCCGACCTCACCGTCGACATGTCCCCCTCGAGCTCCGTGTCGATCCGGCCTCTGGATGAAGGAAATTCCTCCAGGTGCAGGGTTTCGAGGGGCTCCGGCGCGAGGCTCTGGTATATCTCCTCCGCCACGAATGGCACGAATGGAGCCGCGATTCTGGCCGTGTCCATGAGAACGCTGTGCAGCGCCGAGTAGGCGGCGAGCTTGGAGGGGTCTTCGTCCTCCATCCAGGTCCTGTCCCGAATGATGCGGACGTACCACCTGGACAGGTCGTCGAGGACGAACGCCTTCAGCGCCCTGGCTGCGACGTGGGGCTCGAGCCGGTCCATTGCACCGTCCACCTCGGCTGCCACGCTCTGCGCCCGGGAGAGAATCCACCGGTCCTCCGGTTCAAGGTCCTGACCCTGGAGCGGATGCTTTGACGGTTCGAAGTCGTCCATCGACATGTACGTCGAGGCGAATCGGTGCACGTTCCAGAACACGTTGAGGGCCCGGTAGACGTTTCCGCACTCGTCCCAGTCGAAGTGAAGGTCCGCCCAGGGCGCGCAAGCGCCCATCAGGTACAGACGCAGAGTGTCGCGACCGTAACGCTCGATCACCTCCTCGGGACTCACGACGTTGCCCTCGGACTTGGACATCTTGTGCCCCTCCTCGTCCAGAGTGAAGCCGTGCATCATGACGGCCTCGTACGGTGCCCTGTCCATGGCCACGGACCCCGCCCCGAGCTGGGAGTAGAACCAGCCTCGGGCCTGGTCGTGTCCCTCGATTACGAGGTCGGCAGGCCACCACTTCTCGAAGAGGTCGGTCCTGCGCGGGTAATCCAGGTTGGCCCAGGACGCCACGGCCGAGTCGAACCACACGTCGAGCACGTCCTCCACGCGGCGCGCACCTCCCCCGCACTCGCCGCATTCGATAACCACGTCGTCCACGTGGGGCCTGTGCAGCCCCTCCACGGAGCCACCGCGCTCCTCGAGCTCCTCCACGGTTCCCACGACCGTCTCCTTCCCGCACTCCTCGCAGACCCAGACCGGCAGGGGTATTCCCCAGTAACGCTGCCTCGATATGCACCAGTCCCTGCCTCCCTCCACCCAGTCACGGAATCTCGACGACCCTGCCCACTCCGGGGTCCAGTCCACGCGGTCGATCTCCTCCAGCATCCCGTCCGTAAGGCTGGAAATCTTCAGGAACCACTGCTCCGTCGCGATGAATACCAGGGCGGTGTCGCACCTCCAGCAGTGGCCGTACCTGTGGCTGACGGTCGAGCCGGACATGAGGGCGCCCCTCTCGTCCAGGTCCCTGATTATCTCCTCGTTGGACTCCATCACCTTCTTACCCGAGTACCTACCGGCCTCATCCGTGAAGCGCCCCTCCTCGTCGACCGGTGAGAACACCGGCAGCCCGTGCTCCTGAGCCAGGTCGAAGTCCTCGGGGCCGTGCCCCGGCGCCACGTGGACGCATCCGGTCTTCTCCACGGTCACGAAGTCCGCGAGGTACACCCTGTGCACCTCGTCCCTGTCGTGCATCTCGGCCTGCCCCGGAACGAGGTCCTCCAGAGGGTGCCGGTACCTCAGGCCCCGGAGGTCCTCCCCGAGAAAGGTATCGAGCACGTCGTGCTCCTCTGCCCCGGCGAGCTCCGCGACGTCCTCCGCGACCTGCTCCGCTACGATGAAGACCTCCTCCCCTATCCGCACCCTGGCGTAACCGTAACCGGGGTGCACGGCGACGGCCACGTTTGAGGGAACCGTCCAGGGGGTCGTGGTCCACACCAGGACGTACTCGTCCTCGCGACCCTCCACCGGAAGTTTGACGTAGATCGACGGGTCGCTGACCTCCCTGTAGTCCACCTCCGAGTCGGCCAGCGCCGTCTCGCACCGCGGACACCAGTTGACCACCCGCTGCCCCCTCTCCAGGAGGTCCCTTTCGTGCCCCCTTTTCAGGGCCCACCAGGCTGCCTCGATGTACTCGTCCGTGACGGTCATGTAGGGGTCCTCCCAGGTTAACCATACGCCGAGGTTCCTGAACTGCTCCGTCATCTGGTCCTTGAAGCGGAGCGCGAAGGACCTGCACTCCTCCACGAACCTGTCGACGCCGAGCTCCTCGATTTCCTTCTTGTTGCTGAGGCCGAGGCTCTCCTCCACCTTTACCTCGATGGGCAGGCCGTGCATGTCCCAGCCGGGGCGATCCATCACGTCGAGGCCCTTCATCCGCCTGTGACGCAGCACCGCGTCCTTCAGTATCTTGTTCCAGGTCGTGCCGAGGTGGATGCGGCCCGTGGTGTAGGGAGGACCGTCCAGGAAGTAGAACCTCTCCCCGCCCCGGGCTTCAGCCCTCGCCCTGCTGTGGGCGGAGCGCTCTCTCCAGATTTCGAAAACGCGCTCCTCGACGTCCTCCGCGACGTAGCTCCCGACCCTCTTCATCAGTGGGGAATTAGTTTGCGGCCAGCCGGGTTAAAACCTGCTCAGAGGAGGAAGTACAGCACGGCCCCCAGCGACAGCACGGATACACCGAGGTTCAGGGCCGCGTCGTTTCCGGACGGAAGGCCGCTGCGGGTCTCCCTGTCCGGGAACCTCCCTCCGGGGTACAGCAGAATCCCGTCCCTGGTCAGGCCGTCCAGGAAGAGGTGAGACGCGAGGCCCACCACGGCCGGCAGGAAAAAGCGGCTCCACTCCGTCGGTAGCAGCACGGCCGGGGCGGCGAGGACGAGCGGCGAGTGAAGGAGGGAGACACCGGGCCTGTCCGCGTCCAGAAGGACCGCGGAGAGACCGGCGGCGAAGCACCCCTCACCGAAGCCGGCGAACATGCAGTAAACGGCGGAACCGTAAAGCGCGTGGGCGACCAGCACAGCCAAGGACCATACCTCTTGGAGAACTATCGTCGAGGGCAGTTAAACCCGGCCCACCCCCTCCACAGCAGGGGAGGTTTCGACAAGAGTTAAGTTTCGGGACAGAGAACCACAACGGGATGAGGGAGGGGGACACAGGGGTGCCATCGAAATCGATACTTCTGTTCCTATTGCTGGCTTTAACGGTCACCATCGGAGGTTGCGCGGGTACGGAGGCCGTGGTCCCGGAACCGCTGGGCGGGGAGGAGGTGGAGCTTCCCGGACAGGTGGTCGAGAACGTGAAGAGGGACGTATCCCGCAATGCCAGCGTGACGGCGTACTCCACGAACGCTTCCATCGATGAGCTGGGGTCCGCGTACGGCGAGCAGTTGGAGGAGAACGGCTGGGAGAAGGTCAGGAAGGCGGGCAGTATGACGGTCTGGAGAAGTGGGGAGAGGGGTCTGGGGGTCGCGCTGTTCTCCACGGAGCAGCTTCCGAAGGAGCAACTCGGGCTGCCCGAATCCTCGAGGACCCTGGCGGTGCTAGTGGAGGGCGAGCTGGACACCTGGAATGGGTACCTCGTGCGGATATCGGGGAGGGCGTTCCTCGACGGCGAGGGGGGCGTCGTCTTCGTGCCCTCAGACCTGTACCCGTCGAGTATACCTCAGGGGGAGTACGAGTACACGGTGAGGGGTACAAGGAACGGTTCGCAGGTGACCGTCAAGGGCCCGACGCCCGGCGAATCCACCCTGCGGAACGGCACGAGGGCGGTCTTCCAGGCGGAGGAGGCCAGCGCGAACGACGTGCTGGTGATAAAGTACGGGGGATCCGCGTACCCCGTCCAGATACTCGCTTCTGAGGACTCCGGCACGATGCACGCGCCTGCCCACCCTTAGACGCAGCTATCCCCGGTCCACTCCACCGGGCGGAGCACAAATGGCCGGGAGCGGGGGAAGTGCGGCGATGGTCGGGGAGTACTGGTCAACCGCTCACTCTCCGGTAACCGCTGTTCGACACAGAAACCTGTACACGTAGGAAAACCGCTTTACGACCGTCACCAGTTCCCGAAGAGAAGCGCCAGCCACTTCCAGAGGTCACCCCCTCAGGCCGAAGAAGAACATCATGATGGGCAGCAGGAGGCACCCCATGAGGTGCGTTCTCCTGACCCCGAGCTTCGGCGGAAGCAGACCCATGGCCGTGGCCACGGCGAGGACCTGTAGACCGAAGAACCCTGTCAGGAGAAACGCCGCGGACGAGAGCGCCACCAGCACGGCCAGGGACAGGTAGCGGTAGTTGAGGGACGACATGGTTCTCGACAGGGGGTCCGAGGCCCCGACCAGCGTAATGTAGGACAGGAACCCGCTTACGGCCACGACCATCAGGCTCGCACCCAGCAGGGGCGGCAGGCCTCCGGCCCAGGCGGACACGGGGACGACGTCCTCGAAGGCCACCATCGCTCCGCTCCTCGCCCTGCCTATCGTGTACAGGGCCACGAGCGTAAAAACCGCGTTGGAAGAATTTACGGCGGAGACCGAGACGATGTAGCTCCTCGCGCCCTCCGGAGCGTTCGGAGTGAGCTTCTCGCCCGAGAGCTCACCCGCGAGCACGGCGGCCTGGGCAGAGGTCACGCCGGGAAGCCATCCCACCAGGGTCCCGGATAGCGTTCCACCCGCTATCGACCTCGCGGCGACCCGCCGGGGTAATCCGACGGGGTCGGCGGACTGGTTTGGGGGGTCGGTGTCTGACGCCAGGCTGAGGACCACGGTCGACGTCCCGAATAGCCCGGTCAGGAGTGGAAACAGGATCGATGCGTCGACCCCCAGGAGTGGCTGGGGCGCCCCGAGGGAGTCCCCTCTGAGCGCCACGTACCCGAGGCAGCCCGACAGGAGGAACAGGCCCAGGGCCCAGCCCCGGGCCTTCAGGGCCGAGGACCTGGACGGGACCTCGAAGGGCCCCGGGTCCCCGGTTTCTGACACCACCATTATCGCGCTTACGAGGAGCAGCAACCAGCCCAGGTACGGCAGGATCTCCGGGTAGATCTCCTCGAAGAGCAATTTTATGGGAAGGGCCAACAGGAGTGCCAGAAAGACCGCTGCCCCGCTCCCGAGAGCAGAGAGCCGTATCGCCTCGGAGGCTCGACCCTCCATCAGGAGGCGGTGGCCGGGCAGAACAGCGAGCGCGGTCGAGGGTTCCGGAGCACCTACCAGGACGGAGGGAACTATGTCGAGGAACGTGTGGCTTACGGCGGCGGCGACTATCATCACAGCGATGGCCTCAGGCGGCACCGACGCGGAGGCGAGCGCGGGGACGGAGGAGGCGAGGAGCAGGGCGGCGTTGTTGACGTGCAGCCCCGGGATTAACCCGGTAAAAACGCCTATGGAGAAGCCTGCAGACGCGAAGAGAACGACCTCTGCAGGAGCGATCAACTCAGAAGCCCTTTGACCTTCTCGATGTCGTTCACGGGGGTTGGGTCCACCCCTTTTAGGCCTGCGAGGTAGAGGCTGACCCAGTCCCCGAGGTGTATCGCGGAGAGCACCCCCGGGAGTCCGTCTCCGAATTCGTGCTCGTGGACCACTTCGGCGGGAACCACCGCCTCCAGGGCCGCGTCGACCCGTCTCTCCATCTCGTCGTCGGTGGAGCGAAGCACAACGCAGGACATGCCGTCGTCGCTCCATCCTTCCACCTCGTTGTGGTTCAGCTCCGGAAAGTAGTTCCAGAACGCGGAGGACCCCGAGTTCTCGTTGAGCTGGCACTTCCATCGATAGGCCGCCGGCGCCAGCGCGCCGTAGCCGTAGATCACCGGAATGGAGCCGTGGATGCCGAGCGCGGTCTCCGTCGCCGGCTCCCGTGGATTCTCCAGCCGGGAGGCCGCGTCCTCTACGTCGAGGTCGGCTCCGAGGCGGTTCGCCAGCCCCAGCAGGGGGGCGAGGAGGTACGGCAGTGCTGCGCGTGGGGGGATTCCTCTTGGGACCTCTACCAGGTGGTCCCACTCTTCTCCGCCCAATCTGCCTCCGGACGTAACCGCGAGTGTGTCGCACCCCCTGGCCACGGCCCTCCGGTGTGCCGATATCGTTTCCCCGGTGTCCCCGGAGTAGCTCACCGATACGAATAGGTAGTCCCCGTCGACGAACCGCGGAGGCTTGCAGTCGTGTACGGGCACCACAGGGAGATCCAGCTCCGTAGAGCAGAGCGCCCTCATTATCTCCGCCCCTATCCCCGAGCCGCCCATTCCGGCCACGGCTATTCCGCTTTTGCCCGACGGGTCGGGAACCCGCTCTGACAGCCGCGCCGCGTCCGACAGGTACTCAGGGAACCCCTCGACGTGGCGCCTCATGGACTCCCCGTCCACCCGCGCCAGCCTCCTCTCGAGCTCCTCAGTCCGCTTCGAAGGCATTCCCCACCTCGTACCTCCCCCCGACCCTCTCCAGCTCGCTGTACCCCTTCAATCGGTCGACGGGAAAACCCGGTTCGTCCGAGCTCCACCGCGCCTCAACGTCGCTCCACGGGACTACGAAGGCCCTGCGTTTGCGCCCGGTACCTCTCTTTAACTCGACGGCGAGAAAACCCCTCCTGCCGCTTCTCTCCAGAAATCCCGATAGCCTCGGGATCTGGGACTCGGTGAAGTGCTGAGAGAAGTAGAGAGCCCCCGCGCCCTTCGCCGTAGATATCGACTTGTTCTCGATGGCCAGGTAGAAGTCCGGGTTCAGGGAGTCCACGAGCACGTCCACCACCTGTGATGAGAACCTGTGCTGCTTCCTCCGGTACGCGACCGCTTTCAGGTCCCTCTCCTCGAAGAAGTCGTTGAAGCTCCTGACCAGGTCCCTCTCGAACTCAGTCATCCCCCTTGGAAAAGGCATTCAGACCGGTTTAAGTCTTCTGCCGAGCCCTCCTCTCTGCCCGCAATATCTTTTACTTTCGCTTATCCCTCCCGGAAAGCCGCTTCATCGCCGGGAGGGACATCCACCCATGGACGTAATCGAGGTCGACGAATTGCTGGACAGGCGGGAGAAGGACGCTGCCCCGGGAGAGACATTCTCGTTCATAGCTGAGGAGGCCTCCGGCCACGCGACCGTCCTTCGAAGGAGCCAGTTCAGGGCGTCCGTACACGGACGGTAGCTCTCCCCCTGTCTATTCCAGAAGCCTCTCCGCCAGCTCGGGCAGGAAGACGCCGACGTCCGTCACCACACCTATCGCCTGAGCAGTCCCCCTGTCCATCAGCTTCGTGACAGTGGCCTGATTTATGTCGACGCAGACGATCTTCACCCAGGACGGCAGGACGTTGCCCGTAGCTATCGAGTGAAGCATCGAGGCCAACATTACGACCATGTCGGCGTCCCTCACCTGCTCCCTTATGGCGTCCTGTGCCTCCATCGCGTCCGTCACCGTGTCGGGGAGCGGGCCGTCGTCACGTATGGAGCCCGCGAGGACGAAGGGAACTCCGTTACTGACGCACTCGTACATGACCCCCTCCTCTAGGGCGCCGGCCTCGACCGCCCCCTCTATGGAGCCGTGGCGCACCATATTGCTTATCGCGTATATATGGTGCTTGTGTCCTCCACCCACCGCCTCGTTCTCGTCGAGGTCGATGCCGAGGGAGGTTCCGTAGAGCGACCGCTCGATGTCGTGTACGGCGAACCCGTTTCCGGTGAGGAGGGCATCCACGTAGCCCGCTCTGACCATTCTAGCGAGCTCGTCGGCGGCGCCGGTGTGCACGACCGCCGGCCCGGCCACCACCACGATTTTACCTCCCTCCGACCTCACGCGGTCGATTTCCGAGGCGACCTGCTCCACCATCGTCTCCGAGGGCTTTTCGCTGGAGACCTTCGACCCCATGAACTCGAAGACACTGTGCCTCCTCGGTCTCTCGGGCGGAACCACCCTTATCCCGACCTCGCCGGTTACGACCCGGTCGCCGACCTCGACGTCACCGACGGGCTTGCACACGGCTCCGTCCCCGTCAACTACGACCGTACAGTCCATCTCCATCCCCTCGACTTCGGTCCACTGCCCGTCGACCCTCACGTAAGTGCGGTGGTTCGTCGTGGAGTAGAAACCCTCCGGCACCACGCGGTCCGCCGGCGCCTCTACCCACTCCGCGTCCCTGATTTCGGGGAGGTTTGCACCGAACCTGTGGAGCCGGCTGAGCACCTCGTCCAGGTGTTCCTCGTCCCTGCCCTCGACCAGGATGCGGCTGTAGCTGGCGTCCTCCTTGTGCTCACCGATGTGGAAGTCGAGGACCTCGAAGGAGCCCTCCATGTCCATTATCGTGTCAAATACCCTGGTAAGTACGAGGGAGTCGATGATGTGGCCCTCCAGCTCTATCTCCCTCACGGCGGACATAGGGCCTCCTGAGAAAGCGTTACTCCGCTACCGTGGCGATGCCGAACGTCTTCTTTACGTCGGTGACCTCTACCTCCACAGTATCCCCCACGTCGGCACCCTGGACGAACAGGACGAAGTTGTCCACGCGGCCGATCCCGTCCCCCTCCTTGCCTGTGTCCGTGATCTCTACCTCGTACGTCTCGCCCACCTCTACGGGGGATGGGGGCATTCGGAAACCTTCTTCCATTTATTTGCACACCTCTAGCATTTTCTGGCTTTTTGTGGTTTGTTCTCTTGCCCCTTTGTGGACTTAAATCTTCTCCCCCAGGGTTATCATGGTCCCGGAACCCCTGTCGGTGAAAAGCTCTTCGAGGATGCTGTGGGGTCTGGTTCCATCTATTATGTGGGCCCTGTCCACGGTGCTCGAGGTAATCGCCCCCGTGCAGGCCTCCAGTTTGGGCACCATCCCGCCGGAGACCACGCCGTCCTCGATTGCCCTCCTCACCTCGGGCACCGACATCTCCGAGACGAGTGACGAGGGGTCCTCCCGGTCGCGGAGTACGCCGGGAACGTCCGTTACCATGATTAGCTTGCTGGCGCCCAGGGCCCCCGCCAGCTCGCCGGCGACCTCGTCTGCGTTCACGTTGAGGGAGCCGCCGTCCTCGTCCATAGCTATGGGGGAAATCACGGGAATGTACCCCCTCTCTGCTACCGTCTCGACGACGTCGGTGTCGATGGAGACTATCTCACCGACGAATCCGAGGTCCACCTCGCGCTCCTCTCCGCCGACCCTTACCCGCTTCGAGCCCTTCCTCCTGGCGATGAAGAGTCCTCCGTCCTTCCCGGTGAGGCCCACCCCCCTCCCGCCACCGGTCCAGATGTTGGCCACCATGCGGGTCCCCACGTTCCCTATCAGCGCCATCTTGGCTATCTCCAGCGTCTCCTCGTCCGTAACCCTCAGCCCCTCCACCACTCGGGGCTCCTTCCCCATCCGGTCCATCACGCGGCTGATCTCTGGTCCTCCCCCGTGTACGAGGACGGGCCGTATGCCTACGTTCCTCGTGAGGACCAGGTCCCTCGCGATGTTCTCCATGGTGGAACCGTCGACCATAGCGTGGCCGCCGCTCTTCACGACCACGCTCAGGCCCTGGAACCTCCGTATGTAGCGAAGCGCCTCCGATAGGACCTCCATGTCGGGCATCCACCTAAGATGGGGACCCCTCTAAATAACTTGGGGCGTAGAAACCCACATGTCGCCGCAAACCGAAGGTGGGGCATGGACTACGCGGAAGCCGGAGTGGACATAGACGAGGAGGCCGCCTTCGTCGAGGCGCTCACGTCCCGGCTGGGCCCCGTGAGAGGAGAAAGCGTCGAGGCGCTCGGCGGCTACGCCGGCATCCTCCGGCTCGGCGATAAAGCGATGGCCCTCTCCGTGGACGGCGTCGGAACAAAGCTGCTCGTGGCAGAGGCACTCGGCAGGCTCGACACGGTCGGGGTCGACTGTGTCGCCATGAACGTGAACGACGTGGTATGTACCGGGGTGGAGCCGGTGGCGTTCGTGGATTACGTCGCGGTGGAACACCTCGACAGGGAGGCCGCGGAGCAGCTCGGGGAGGGCCTCGCCAGGGGCTGTGAAATCGCGGACGTCGATCTGGTCGCCGGCGAGACGGCCACCCTGCCGGAAGTGGTGCGGGGTATCGACCTGGTGGGGTGCTGCATCGGGTTTGGAGAGGGGGAAGACGTCGTTACGTCGAGGGCACAGCCGGGGGATACCCTAGTGGCGCTGGCGAGCTCGGGGATCCACAGCAACGGCCTCACCCTCGCACGGAGGTCCGTTGAGGACGCAGGCGTGGCTCTGGACGAGGAGCTCGGGAACTCGACGGTGGGGGAGGCCCTATTGAGGCCCACGGAGGTGTACGCGGAGCCGGTGCTGCGGTGCTACCGCGAGGGGCACTCCCGTGCGGCGGCCCACATAACCGGCGGAGGCCTGCTCAACCTGGAGCGCATGGGGCCCAACTCCTACCGAATCGTCGATCCCCCGGAGCCCCACGCGATCTTCGACACCGTGCAGGACGCCGGCGCGGTGTCGAGCGGGGAGATGTACCGGACCTTCAACATGGGTGCCGGGATTGTGATGGCGACCAGTACGCCCGGCGACGTCGTACGGATTGCGGGGGAGACCGGGCACGAAGCGTCCGTAATAGGGTACGTCGAGGGGGGAAGCGGCGTCACCGTCGAGGGAATCGGGGAGCTGTAGCCGGCCACAGTTAACTTTTAATACCTGTCCCGGAACTTCTAGCTCACCGCGTACCGGCCTGCCCTACCGGGCCGGAGGACCGGTCCCTCCCTACGGGGACCGAGGCAAGCGGTTCGGAGGAGAGAGATGGCTACAGAGACAAAACCGGCCGCCACCCTTCAGAGCGTGGCGGGGTCAGACCTGGTCTGCCCGATGTGTGGCTCCCGGAGGGAGCTGGCGCTGCAGAACAGGGGCTCAGTGCCGGTCACGTGTGACGAGTGCGGAGGAGAGTTCGAAGTGGTTCTCCGGCCCGTGCTCGTGGAGACGTAAAGAGGCCGCCTGAGCGCGGCCGCCTCCATTTTTTTACCCGGTTTCCAGGGAAGCCTAAATATCGGGGGAACCCAACTACGGGAGAGGGGTCGTTGGGTAGCCTGGTCCATCCTCGCACGTTTGGGACGTGTGGACCCCGGTTCAAATCCGGGCGACCCCATCCGTTTCAGGCCCGGTGACGCTGGGCCGGGTCCACAGTACCCACCCACGGCACACAAACATTTAAATAGCGCGAGGTACATAACACTGTTAAGGTGGGCGGGTTGACGTCGCTTATCCTTTATTCTCTCCCATAAAGCGACTGAACCCCCGGTTATCACCCGCCCGCCTCCCCATCCACGCGAAAGCGCCGCCTCCTTCTGCCCACGCGCCGTACGGTCCCTGCCGATTCTGGGGGGACAGGCCGAATCCTGAGGGCCGTCCCGTAACGGTCGACCCCCAAGTCTACGTACCCCGCGGGTCCCGCCACCCCTCCGATTCGGACCGAAACCGCGGGGTCCCGAAACCTCGGGGAAAGGCTTAACGTTACGTTCGCCCGAATTGCCCCGAGGCGTACCGCATGGACTTCGCGCAGACGGTGGACGAGACAGGCGGTCTCAGCGAGGAGGTGAGTGAGAGCAGGGAAAAAACTCTGGACCTCTGCACCTGTCCCGGATGTCCCACGCACCTCGATGGAGACTGGCTGGTCGGTTACTGCTTCCCGACCATTGGAAGCAGCGAAAGCATCTCAAATGAGGCGGGATGTATATGCGGAAACTGCCCTGTTTACCTGGAGAACGACCTGGAGCACGGATACTACTGCACCAGGGGATCGGAGCTGGAACAGTCGGGTTAGCCGCGCGGGCCTGAATCGCAGGAGCGTGAGGCCGCGACGGGGAGTAAGGTGCACAAGCAGGGTACACAGGCTACCACCTGTCTGCCCACCTGCCTGCCGGGATACCACCATAACGAAAACCGGGCGTAGGGTCGACGCTCTCCGTGGCTATAGTGGTTCTTGGCGATATTTTATGACTCTTCCCGTGAGTGAAGGAGTGTCCTAACGATTATCGGAGGCGACTGGTGAAACGGTCCTTCCTGAGGGGACCTATCTCTCCACCAGATCGGGAGAGAAAAAGGCATGTTTGAAGGGTTCCTTCCTCCATGAAAAATCACTCCACATCTCCAACAGTCACTATATAGGGGTCTGTGAAAGGCTCCCCCATGGCCCAGTGGAGAAGGGCGAGGCATACCAACGGGGGCACTGACAAATCTCCTTCGGTGAACACTGTACCCGGGGCGCGGTTCCGAACCTTCAGCGACGTCGAGGATTCACGCGGTTCAGGCTCAACCGCCTCATCCACACACGCCGCCGGATTCCCCGCGTCCTCGCCGAGGGGGACGTCCAGAATCCGGGTACTGGGGACCCTACGTACGCGGACCTGACCACCTTACCCACTCGGGGCGGAGTTCTATCCAGTGGCTCCCCGCGAACCGGGAAACCTACTCGATCCTGAACCGCAGGAGTGCCGCCACGCCTCCGAGCGCGTCGAGCTTTACCCCGGGCTCGTGCTCGCTGCTGACGACGAGGTACTCGCCACCCGTCTGCTCGGCCCTCTCCACCAGGTCGCTCCACTCCTCTCCGCTCCTGAGCCTCTCGTCGGTTATCAGCAGTTCCTCAACGGCCCCCATCTCGAGGGACCTGTCGACCTCGTCCGGGCCGTAGGCCGCCCTTCCCCGGGTCGCGATCTCCTTCAACAGACGCTCCACGGCCCTCGACTCCCGTGATAGCCTGCTCTCCCTCCCCACCCTGTCCACGGCGCCCCTCCTTATCACCTCCTGAACCCCGCCGGGGCCGGCGCCCGAGCAGGTCTCCGTGTACACCGACTCGGAGAGCTCCGGGTGCCTCTCCGAGATGAAGCTCACCAGGTCGTCCCTCGTGAAACCTGGACCCGCCACTATCACGGCGTCGAGGTCCTGCGTTTCTGCCGCCCGCGACAGGGCCACCGCCACCTCTCCGAAGAACTCTTCGCGCGATGACTCCCCGTACCTCTTCCCCGTACCCCCCTTCACCGTAAACGTCCTGTCCACCCCGAACTCCCTGACGAGTCCGTAGAACGCCTCCCCCTCCTCGATGGTCAGGATGCCCACCGACGGCCCCTCCACCACGGAATCCTCCAGCCTCTCGAGCTGGTCGCTCCGCCACCGATCCTTGTAAATCGAAAAGCTCTCCCCGACCTCGACGTTGATCGTGTGGTGCCTACCCGAGGCCTCCTCGTCACCCGATAGCACGATGCCCAGCAGCCTCAGCCTCTCGCTGTGCCTGTGGAACTCAACGCTCTCCACCCGCACCGTGAGTGTAACGGGCCTGCGCTCGCCCCTCCTGGCCCTCACCATGTCCGTGTCGGAGGACTCCCTCCTGAACGTCCGGGCCCGGACCCGGTCCCCCGGCTCCACGACGCTCTTCAGGACCCACAGGTCGTCGAGGTTCGTGACCCTGACTTCGACCAGTCCCTCCCGTTCGTCCCTGTGAACTATCTCCAAGAACCCACCACCCTGCTTCCGCCCGGAGGCAGGGCTCTCGCCACCTCCTCCTGAGTCGCCACTTTCTCTACCACCAGCGCGTCCTCATCGGCGCATCCCTCGTCGAAAATACCTCGCACCTCGTTCGCGGCCGAGGACTTTTCCAGGTCCCCGGGCTCCAGCTCCACCCAGTACCTGCAGCGCTCCCTCACTGCGGAGCACGGGCCACCCATCACCCGGGTCTCGTCCTCGACCGTGAGGCCGACGCAGTGTGAGACACCGAGATTGCGGAAGTACCGCCTCTTTCCTCTTACAGCGAAGCTGCCTTTCGGGAGGTACTCGCCGCTCTCCGGAGTCTTGCTCACCTGCTCCGGCCCGACGGCGTATACGTCGCCGGAGAAGGCACCCCCTTTCCAGATGGCGGAGTTCGACAGCGCGAAAACGGCTGCCTCCTCCACCGCAGTCCCGGGGGCACCCTGCCCGCCCTTCAGAATCGTTACGGGTGCCCCCTCCACCTCGGTGTGCAGGAAAAGGTCCTCCTTCTCCAGGTGCCTCTTCACGAGCTCCTCGTTCTGCGAGGCGTCCCTGCCGGCGACCACCAGGTCCCCGCTGGACGTTCGGAACCACCTGAAGCGGTGGTACCACCTCTCCGGGGCCCTGACCGGGCGTCGGGGAACCCCCTCGTCGGCCTCGAAGCCCCGCTCTTTCAGTTCCCCGATCCTCTCTCTCGTGACCAGGGCCGCCCTCCTGGCCCCCTCCATCTTCTCCCTCGCCCTCTTCCCCCTCTCGTACAGCCTCTCAGCGTTCTCAGGGACGTCGACCCGGAAGTCGACCCCGACGCTCTCGCCGTCGAGCCGGAGAATAACCTCGCACCTGTCCCCCCGTATATCCTCGAACGTGGAGACCGCGTCCGACCCGGAGCCCTCGATCGCCTCCGCTATCTCGTCGAAGGAGTGGCCCTCGTCCCTGCCCCTCCGGACAGCCTCGAGGACCTGCGAGGCCTCGCCGTAGTGCTCGTACAGGGCGTCGCCCATTCTCCGCATCTCCTCCGCCTCCTCCTCGAAGCTCGCGATCGCCTCCTCCTGGTGCTCCAGCCTCTCCTCCAGCGATGCCGTCTCTTCGTTCCAGGCCTCCTCGGCCTCGCCGACCCTCTCCATCTCGACCTGCGAGAAGAACGCGTCAAGTGCTTCGTTGAAGGAATCGAACCCCTCGCTGTCGAGTGAGCCGTACCTCTCCAGGTCGAGCGGAACTGCGTCGACCGGCTCCCCCTCGCGGTAAACCACCTGCGGGGAGCCGTCCCCGTCCAGCTCGTCGAACAGCTCCCGCAGCGCGCCGTGGACGGACTCGACGTCTTCGTCCGACATCTCGGCTGCGTCGAGGTGCTTCTCCAGACCCGACCTCGACACGGTCTCCTCCGCGTACAGCCCGCCGAGGCCCAGCTCGGTCGCCAGGCCCCGTACCAGGTCTTTTCCGGAATTCCGGAGAACTCCCCCCAGCTCCTCGACCCCCATATCGGAGGGGTCCACCCTGGAGGGAGGAAATCCGTAAACCTCGCCCGGTACGACCTTCCTGTCCCTGAAGCTCCTCGAGTTGAGGCACACCTCCGTCACCCCGTCCCGCACCAGGACCACGTTGCCTTCGCCGAACATCTCCACGACCAGCAGCACCTCGCCGTCACCCGTGCCTATACGCACGGAGAGAACCCTGTCGAAGCCGTGCTGTTCGACCGCCCTGACGAAGCCGCCCCGGGTCCTCTTTCGCATCGCCATGGAGAGGTTGGAGGCGACCCTCGGAGCAGGCTTCGGGTACCGGGTGAGGTGCACCCTCTCGGGAGAGACCACGAGGTCCAGCCGCCCCTCCCTGTACAGGCGGACCCTCAGCTCCTCCTCGTCGACCTGGTACGTCTTCTGCACGCTGGCGCCCTCCAGCGCCCCGTCCAGCTCCCCCGTCACCGCTGCCACGTCGAAGCTCGTGAGCCTCTCCTTCATCGCCTCCGTAAAGTGCTCTCCGTATTACATTCAACCTGTCGAACGGCCGTCTATGCCGGGTTTATTTCGGAGGAAGGGGCCCCGTCGAGGACGCGTGGAGACGGGGGCCGGGCCGCCACCTGTGACGGGAGGCCCCCACCGCTCCGGTCCCGGCAAGACTTATTGTCGCAGGACCGACAAGAAGCCGGGCAATGGGTCTGCTTCCCGAGGGAGACGAACGCGAGGAGTACATGAGGGGAATAAAGAAAACGCTCCTCTCGACGCTCTTGGGCATACTCTCCGGAGCCCTCTCCTTCGAGCTTACCTGGAGTCAGGAGGCGGATGGACTCATAAGGGAGCCGTTCGCCCTGATGCTGATACTGTTCGCCATATGGCTCCAGGGACCGCTTTTCCCATACATCGGCGTAGACCCCTCCGAATTCGATTCCAAGGACTGGCTCTTTCTGGGGTTCATGACCGTGACTTTCGCGATAACCACGTGGACCCTCCTCATCCCGGTCAACCCCATATACCGTTAGACCCTCAATGAAGGGGGGAGATTAAGGACCGTGCGTATAGCAGTGGTGGACAGGGACCGGTGTCAGCCGGAGAGGTGCAACCACGAGTGCGTCAACTTCTGCCCGCCCCAGCGAACGGGGGAGGAGGTTTTCGAGCTCGCGGAGGGCAAGCCCGTAATAGACGAGGAGCTCTGCGTCGGCTGCAACATCTGCGTAAGGAAGTGTCCCTTCGACGCGATACGGATAGTAAACCTGCCCGAGGAGCTGGAGGAGCCGCTGCACCGATACGGGAGAAACGGCTTCGCCCTCTACGGCGTGCCGCGGCCTCCGGCGGGGAGGGTCGTCGGCATCCTCGGCCCGAACGGCATAGGGAAAACCACCTCCATGGAGATTCTGTCCGGAAACCTTACGCCAAACCTCGGCGGCGGGGCCGGCTCCATCGAGGAAGTGGTCGAGAAGTTCGGCGGCACCGAGCTCGGCGCCCACTTCAAAAGGCTGAGGGACGGCGAGGTGACCTTCTCACGCAAGCCCCAGTACGTCGACGCCCTATCCGACGTGAGCGGAACCGCGCGCGACCTGCTGGAGCGGGTCTCCGGGGTGGACCGGGACCTCCTCGAGAGGCTCGAGATAGACCACCTGCTGGACAGGGAGCTTTCGCACCTCAGCGGCGGGGAGCTTCAGCGAGTGGCCATCGCGGCCTGCCTGTCCAGGGAGGCCGACTTTCACTTCCTCGACGAGGTTACCCCCTTTCTGGACATCAGGCAGAGGGTGGCGGTCGCCCGGCTGATGAAGGAGCTGTCCGACGAACTGAGCCCACTCGTCGTGGACCACGACATGGCCATCCTGGACCTGCTATCCGACGCGGTCCACGTAGGGTTCGGGGAGCCGGGCGCGTACGGAGTGATTACGCCGCCCAAGTCGACCAGGCGGGGAATCAACCAGTACTTGGAGGGTTTCCTCACCGACGAGAACGTGAGGATACGTGACGAACCGGTTACCTTCGAGAGGGACCCGGGCAGGACGCGGGGGCGCGTGCTGCACGAGTTCCCGGAGCTGTCGAAGGACTACGGCGAGTTCTCGATGGAGGTCCGGGAGGGAGAGCTGCGGGAGGGAGAAACGGTCTGCGTAGTGGGACCCAACGCCACGGGCAAATCCACCTTCGTCAAGATGCTGGCGGGAGCAGTCGAGCCCGAGGGGGAAGCCGCCCCCGGGCTGACGACCTCTTACAAGCCACAGTACATAGAGGCCGACTTCTACGGAACGGTGGAGCAGCTCCTTGTGAGGGCCGGGAAGGACTTCGGGACCTCGATGTACCGGTCCCGGATCGTACGACCCCTCGACCTCGTGGGACTAATGGACAGGGAGCTTTCGCACCTCAGCGGCGGGGAGCTTCAGCGAGTGGCCATCGCGGCCTGCCTGTCCAGGGAGGCGGACATCTACCTGCTCGACGAGCCCTCCGCCCACCTCGACGTGGAGCAGAGGCTCGCCGCCAGCAGGGCGATAAAGAGGCACGCCGCCTCCGGGGGCCTCCCCACGCTGGTGGTGGACCACGATATGTACATGGTCGACCTTCTGGCCGACAGACTGATGGTGTTCTCGGGGGAGCCGGGGAGACGGGGCGTCGGGGAGGGACCGATGGAGAAGGGAGAGGGAATGAACAGGTTCCTGGAAGGGCTGGGCATAACGTTCAGGAGGGACGAGGACTCGGGGCGGCCACGGATAAACAAGCCGGGTTCACGCGTGGACAGGGAGAGGAGGTCGAGGGGCGAGTACTACTACTGATTACTGTGCCGATGGGGGTCAGGGCCTGTGGCCCGTGGAGCCGTCCGCACCACGCCGGGGCCGGTTAAAAATGACGGTCTGCGCAAGATTTATCCGTACGGGATTCGAATAGGATGGCCGCATATGCGGGGGCTCATTCTAAAGTGAAGGCGTCGTTGCTTGGGAAGGAGCCGTCCCTAACGAATGGGCTCGTAGCTCAGTCCGGCAGAGCATCTGGCTTTTACCCTCGAACGTGGGAACACTCGCCGGGAGGACACCAGATGGCCGGGGGTTCAAATCCCTCCGAGCCCGCTGCGCCTCTGCAGGATTGGGGGAGTTTTCTCTATGGGTAAGAATTACGAGGTGTCGAGGCACGACATGGTCCCCGAGCACGAGGTGATCCCCGGGGAGAAGGTCGAGGAGCTGCTCGAAACTTACGAGATAGACGTGAGGCAGCTGCCGAAAATCCTCGTCAACGACCCCGTGGCAAAGGAGATGGAGACGGAGCCCGGAGACGTACTTCGCGTGGTTCGCAAAAGCCCTACGGCGGGGGTCGCAGTCTCCTATCGCCTGGTAATCGAGAGATAGACGTGTTGAGAGGCGGTGTATAAATGGATAGAGAGCTCATTTCCGAGGCGTTCCTCGAGAGCAACGACCCCGTACGTCACCACATAGACTCGTACGACGACTTTCTGGAGAACAAGCTGCAGGCGATAGTCGATTCCCAGGAGGTCGTGGAGACCGATATCCGGGTCGGCGAGGAACCCGAGGAAGAAGAGGAAGAGGAAGAGGATGAGCGGGAGGAGTTCTACGTCAGGCTGGGGAGGATACGGGTCGGGGACCCGGTGGTGAAGGAGGCCGATGGCTCCACCTCGCCGCTTTTCCCCATGGAGGCGCGCATCAGGGGCCTGACGTACGCCGCACCGATATACCTCGAGATGGCGGAGGTCGACGCCGACGGGGAGCGGGAGATAAGGGAGGTCGAGGTGGGTCAGGTCCCCGTCATGCTGAAGAGCAGGGCGTGCAACCTTTACGGTCTGAGTGACGACGAGCTCAGGGAGGCCGGGGAGGACCCGATGGACCCCGGCGGCTACTTCATAGTAAACGGAAGCGAACGGATCCTGGTAACCGTCGAGGACCTCGCCCCCAACCAGATAATGACGGAGCGGGGCGACCGCTACGGCACGCCTATAGAGGTCGCAAAGGTGTTCTCCCAGCGACAGGGCTACCGGGCCCTGGTCGTGGTCGAGAGAAACAGGAAGGGTATCCTCGAGGTCAGCTTCCCCAGCATCTCGGGAAGAATCAACCTGCTGGACATGATGCGGGCCCTCGGGATTCCGAGCGACGAGGAGCTCATGCAGGCCATAACCGACGACTCGGATCTGAGAAGTTACGTTTTGGAGAACCTGGAGGTCGCCGAGTCCCTGACTGAGGGTGAGGCGTTCGGGAAGGTCGGAAAAAAGATAGCGGCCGGCCAGGCTGCCGAGTTCCAGTCGAAGAGGGCGCAGTACGTAATCGACAGGCACCTGCTACCCCACCTCGGCAACGACGAGGAGGACAGGGTCCAGAAGGCGAGGTACCTGGGGCGAATGGCGGAGGCCTGCCTGGCGATGGCAGCGGGCAAGAGGCAGGAGGACGACAAGGACCACTACGCAAACAAGCGAGTGAACCTGAGCGGCGACCTGATGGAGCAGCTGTTCAGGGTCGCGTTTTTCCGCATCTGCAGGGACGTGAAGTACCAGCTCGAGAGGGCGAATACGAGGAACAGAGACCTCAACGTGAAGACGGCCGTGCGTCCCGACGTGCTAAGCCAGCGGCTGAGGAGCGCAATGGCGACGGGCAACTGGCCCGGAGGCAGGAGCGGCGTCGCGCAGCTGCTCGATCGCACGGACCACATGGCGACACTGACCCACACCAGGCGCGTGGTCTCACCCCTTTCGAGGAGCCAGCCGCACTTCGAGGCCCGTGACCTCCACGCGACCCACTGGGGGCGGATCTGTCCCAGCGAGACCCCTGAGGGGCCGAACTGTGGACTGGTCAAGAACTTCGCGATGATGGCGGACGTCACCAGGGGGAGGGACCCGGTGGACATGGACCTCTTCGAGCTGGGCGTAAACCCCAAGGGGAGGGGCGCGTGATGGTCGTCGACGTGTACCTCAACGGCTCACACGTGGGTACCCACGGGGACCCGGAGGAACTCGTGGAGGCCGTGAGGGAGAGGAGGCGCAGCAACGCGTTCCCGGGAGAGGTCAACGTCCACTACGACGAGGAGTCCCGTCAGGTCATGGTGTACAGCGACGGCGGCAGGGTGAGGAGGCCCCTGCTGGTCGTCGAGGACGGGGAGCCCCTGCTCGACGAGGAGCACGCAGAGAAGCTCGCCGACGGCGAGCTGACGTGGGAGGACCTGGAGGACCGTGGCGTGGTCGAGTACATAGACGCCCAGGAGGAGGAGGGATGCTACATCGCGGTCGACCCGGAGGAGGTCTCCGAGAGACACACCCACCTGGAGGTCGACCCGTCGCTGATTCTGAGCCTCTCGACTTCCGCCGTACCCTACCCGGAGCACAACTCGTCTCCCCGTAACACGATGGGGGCCGGCATGGTCAAGCAGGCCCTGGGCTTTCCACAGTCCAACTACCGTATAAGGCCCGATACGAGGGGACACTTCCTTCACTATCCTCAGAGGCCGCTGGTCACCACGAGGGTCCTCGACAACGTCAACTTCGACAGCAGGCCCGGAGGCGAGAACTTCGTGGTGGCGGTCCTGAGCTACGACGGGTACAACATCGAGGACGCCCTGATAGTGAACAGGGCGTCGCTGGAGAGGGGGATAGGACGCTCCTTCTTCTTCAGGGTGTACGATGCCGAGGAGTCTAGGTACCCGGGCGGGCAGGAGGACAGGTTCGAGATACCGAGCACGGACGTGAGGGGTGCTCGCGGCTCCGAGGACTACGCACACCTGGACGACGACGGTCTCGTCAACCCCGAGACGGAGGTGGACGGGGGAGAGGTGCTGATCGGCAGGACTTCGCCCCCGAGGTTCCTCGACGAACCCACCGGAGAGCTGGGCCTCACCCCTCAGCGCAGGAAGGAGACGTCCGAAACGATGCGAAACAACGAGAGGGGCGCGGTGGACTCCGTGACGCTCACCGTTACCGACGAGGGTCAGCGGATGGCGAAGGTGAAGGTACGGGACCTGCGGCTCCCGGAGCTCGGGGACAAGCTCGCGTCAAGGCACGGCCAGAAGGGCGTAATCGGGATGATAGTTCCGCAGGAGGACATGCCGGTTACCGAGGACGGCGTGACCCCCGACCTGATAGTGAACCCCCACGCCATTCCCTCGAGGATGACCGTCGGCCACATCCTGGAGATGGTGGGCGGAAAGGTCGCGTCCCTTCGAGGTGAGCGGGTGGACGGCACCGCTTTCGAAGGCGAAGAGGAGTACGAACTCAGGGACCAGCTCGGGGAGCACGGTTTCGATCCGTCGGGTAAGGAAACCATGTACGACGGGCGAACCGGAAAGAAACTTTCCGCCGATATCTACACCGGAGCCATATACTACCAGAAGCTGTACCACATGGTCAGCGGCAAGATGCACGCGAGGAGCCGTGGACCGGTTCAGGTCCTCACCCGGCAGCCCACGGAGGGCCGCGCCAGGGAGGGAGGTCTGCGGTTCGGCGAGATGGAGCGCGATGTCATCGTGGCGCACGGCGCCGCCATGGCGCTGCAGGAGCGCCTCCTCGAGGAGAGCGACAAGGTCACGGAACTGGTGTGCGCCGACTGCGGAAACATCGCCGTGTACGACAAGAAGCGGGACGTGGAGTACTGCACGGTGTGCGGTGAGAACTCGCCCATTCACGCCGTGGAGATGAGTTACGCCTTCAAGATACTGCTCGACGAGATGAAGAGCATGCTCGTGGCGCCCCGGCTGAGCGTGGAGGACCCCTTCTAAAATGGCTGAACCCAAGCAGATAGGGAGCATACAGTTCGGTCTGCTCTCCCCCAAGGAGATAAGGAAACTCGCTGTAACCAAGATAATAACCCCGGATACGTACGACGACGACGGCTACCCCATAGACCTGGGCCTGATGGACCCGAAGCTGGGCGTCATAGACCCGGGGCTGGAGTGCAAGACGTGCGGCGGAAAGCCCGGCGAGTGCCCCGGCCACTTCGGCAAAATAGAGCTCGCCGCCCCCGTGATCCACGCGGGTTTCGCGAGGCTGATACGCAAGATCATGCGCGCCACGTGCAGGGAGTGCGGAGAGCTATCCCTTACGGAGGAGGAGAAGGAGGGCTATCGCGAGGAGATAGAGAAGCTGAAGTCCCTGCAGCAGCCCATCGACGACGTGAGGCGGGACGCGTTCAAAGAGGCGCGCAAGGGCAGCACGTGCCCCTCCTGTGGAAGCGACATGTCCGACGTCAAGTTCGATAGGCCCACGGGTTACTACGTAAACGACCAGAAGCTCATGCCCACCGAGGTGAGGGACTGGCTCGCGAAGGTGCCCGACGAGGACCTCCTCGTGATAGGAATGAACCCGGAGATGGCCAGGCCGGAGTGGATGGTTCTGGACGTCCTGCCGGTTCCACCGGTGACCATGAGGCCGTCAATCACCCTGGAGACCGGTCAGCGAAGCGAGGACGACCTCACCCACAAGCTCGTCGACATTCTCCGCGTCAACCAGCGTTTCCAGGAGAACCAGGAGGCCGGAGCACCGCAGCTCATCATCGAGGACCTGTGGGAGCTGCTGCAGTACCACGTGGTTACGTTCTTCGACAACCACGTATCCGGGATACCTCCGGCGCGTCACAGGAGCGGCCGCCCGCTCCGCACCATGGCGCAGCGCCTGAAGGGGAAGGAGGGCAGGTTCCGCTCCAACCTGTCGGGCAAGAGGGTCAACTTCTCTGCCCGTACCGTCATCTCCCCGGACCCGAACATCTCCGTAAACGAGGTGGGGGTCCCGGAGACCATCGCGAAGGAGCTGACCGTCACGATGCACCTGACGGAGAGGAACCTCGAGATTGCCCGGGACACGGTCCTGAGGGGTCCGGATAGCCACCCCGGGGCGAACTACGTCCGAAGGGCCGACGGCCGGAAGCAGCGGATATCGGACAAAAACAGGGAGGAGCTGGCCGAGAAGCTCGAGGTGGGGTGGCAGGTGGACCGTCACCTCAAGGACGGCGACGTGGTGCTGTTCAACAGGCAGCCGTCACTGCACCGGATGTCGATAATGGCGCACGAGGTCAGGGTGCTGCCGTACAAGACGCTCAGGCTGAACCTGTGCGTCTGTCCGCCCTACAACGCGGACTTCGACGGCGACGAGATGAACCTGCACGTGCCTCAGACAGAGGAGGCCCGGGCGGAGGCGGAGGTGCTGATGAAGGTGCAGAACCAGATGCTGAGCCCCCGGTTCGGCGGCCCCATAATCGGCGGCATCCACGACCACATCTCCGGCGCCTTCCTGCTCACCGAGAGGGGCTCCCGGTTCGACAGGGACGACGCGACCGAGCTGCTCAGGAGGGCGGGCATCTTTGAGCTGCCGGAGCCGGAGGGGCAGGAGGACGGCCAGCCGTACTGGACCGGGGGCGGGCTGTTCTCGCAGCTGCTGCCCGAAGACATGGACCTGAGGTACACCGACTCCTCCGGTGAACCAGTGATTATAGAGGGGGGAGAACTCGTCGAGGGCAGGATGGACGATAGAGCCTTCGGCGCATTCTCGGGGGAGATACTGGACGCACTGCTTAAGGAGTACGGCGTTCGGGAGGCACGCAGGTTCCTGGATAACGCCACGCGGGTCGCGATACACGCGATAACGAAGCTCGGGTTCTCCTTCGGGCTGAGCGACGAGGACCTGCCCGACGAGGCCGGGACGCAGATAGCCGACGTGATGACGAGCGCGGACGAAAAAGTCGAGAACCTCATCGAGACCTACGAGCTCGGGGAGCTGGACGCCATACCCGGGCGCTCCCTGGAGGAAACCCTGGAGATGCGCATAATGCAGGAGCTCGGAGAGGCCCGTGACCAGGCCGGCTCCATAGCGGAGAAGTTCCTCGGCGAGGACAACAGCGGCGTAATAATGGCGGTCTCCGGCGCCAGGGGCTCGATGCTGAACCTGACCCAGATGGCCGCATCCGTGGGGCAGCAGTCGGTCCGGGGCGAGCGGATAACGCGTGGTTACAGGGAGAGGACCCTCCCTCACTTCGAGAGGGGCGACCTCGGGACCGCCGCAAAGGGGTTCGTACAGTCCAGCTACAAGGACGGCCTGACCCCGACGGAGTTCTTCTTCCACGCGATGGGTGGCAGGGAGGGACTCGTCGACACCGCGGTCCGGACCGCGCAGTCGGGATACATGCAGCGCAGACTCATCAACGCCCTGCAGGACCTCAACGTAAAGGAGGACGGAACGGTGCGGGACACCAGGGACACCATCGTCCAGATGATTTACGGCGACGACGGAATCGACCCCTCCAAGAGCGACTACGGCGAAGCCGTGGACGTGGAACGGATAGCCGAGAGGGTCACCGGGAGGTCACCTTGAGGGACGGGGAGCTATCCCCGAACGTGCTGGAGAAGGTGGAAGCCGCTGCCGGGAAGCTCGACGCCTCAGACGAGGAGTGCGAGGAGATACTGGAACGGGTGAAGGACGCCTACGCCGAATCCGTCGCGGACCCCGGGGAGGCGGTGGGCACCGTGGCGGCGCAGTCCATAGGGGAGCCGGGTACGCAGATGACCATGCGTACGTTCCACTACGCAGGGGTTGCAGAGATCGACGTCACGCTGGGCCTCCCCAGGCTAATCGAACTGGTGGACGCGAGGAAGACCCCGAACACCCCGATGATGACTATATACCCCGCACCGGATATAGCGGACGACAGGGAGGCCGTCAGAAAGCTGGCGTGGGACATCGAGCTGACGACGGTGAAAGAGCTCGCCGACATAGAGACCGACCTGGCGGATATGCGGATAGTGGTACACCTCGACGACGCCGCGATGGAGAAGCGGTACATCGAGGCCTCGGACGTGGAGGAGTCCCTGCTGGCGAACCTCGATACGGAAATGGAGCGGGACGGAAACACCGTGGCTCTCGCGCTGGAGGAGCCCTCGTACAGGAATCTGCTCAGGACCGCGGATGAAGTCGAGGAGGTGCCCGTGAAGGGCATCGACGGAGTCGAGAGGGTTATCGTCAGGAAGGTGGACGAGGAGTACACGCTGTACACTGAGGGGAGCTCCTTCAAGAAGGTCCTCAACATAGAGGGAGTCGACGCGACGAGGACGACCACGAACGACCTCCAGGAGATAAACCGGGTCCTCGGAATCGAGGCGGTCAGACAGGCCCTCATCAACGAGATGAACGACACGCTGGAAGAGCAGGGCCTGAATGTGGACGTGAGGCACGTCATGCTGGTCGCCGACATGATGACGGCCGACGGGGAGCTAAAGCAGATAGGGAGGCACGGGGTCTCAGGAGAGAAGGGAAGCGTGCTCGCCAGGAGCGCCTTCGAGGTCCAGGTCAAAAACATCCTGGACGCCGCGGTCAGCGGCGAGGTGGACGACCTCGACGGCGTCACCGAGAACATAATCGTCGGGAAACCGATAAGCATCGGAACCGGCTCCGTGGATCTGAGGGTGAAGGGCGGATGAAGCTGGACAGCGAGTGCATGCGGAACATCGCCCTGCTGGAGTCACTGACGGGGGCGGGCGCCAGGGACTGCATCGTGGACGACGAATCGGGCACGACGGTTTTCGTGGTCAACGAGGGCGAGATGGGTCTGGCCATCGGCAGGAACGGAAAGAACATTCGAAAGGTGGAGAGAAACCTCGGCAGCTCAGTCGAGCTGGTGGAGTACTCGGAGGACCCGGAGACGTTCGTCAGGAACGCGCTGAAGCCGGCCGAGGTCTCCTCCGTGACTCTGGAGGAAGCGGGTGACGGCCTCCTGGCCCGCGTGGACGTCGAGGACGAGCACAGGGGGGTCGCCATAGGTAAGGAGGGGAAAAATATCGACAAGGCGAAGGCCCTCGGCGAGAGGCACCACAAGGTTAAAGACGTAGTGCTGGAATAAAGAGGGGTGCCTTCCTTTCCGGGGGCCACACATCTCCACAGGAGAAACGATGGGCAAGGGCAAGTTTGCGGCTAGAAAGCTAAAGAAGGACAGGCAGAAGCACAGGTGGAGCGACACCGGCTACCAGAGGAGGATGCTCCGCCTGGACGAGAAGGCGGACCCGCTGGAGGGGAGTCCCCAGGGCCGCGGGATAGTACTGGAGAAGGTGGGGATAGAGGCCAAGCAGCCCAACTCCGCGATAAGGAAGTGCGTCAGGGTCCAGCTCATCAAGAACGGTCGGCAGGTCACGGCGTTCTGCCCCGGGGACGGCGCGATAGGGGTAATCGACGAGCACGACGAGGTGCTGATAGAGAGAATCGGCGGAAGGATGGGGCGTTCGATGGGTGACATCCCGGGCGTTCGTTTCAAGGTCATTCACGTAAACGGGGTTTCCCTCGAGGAGCTGGTGAGGGGAAACGTAGAGAAACCGATGAGGTAGAGGGATGAGCGAGCTGAAGGTCTTTGCCAAGTGGGACACGTCCGGGGTAGAGTTCAGGGACCGGGGGATGGCGCGATACATAAACGTCGACGCCGTCAGGGCCCCCAGCGGAAGCGCCCCCTCGAACGAGCGGTTCAGGGACGAGGTCCCGGTCGTGGAGCGCTTCGTCAACAAACTGATGCGCGGAGGCAGGAACACCGGCAAGAAGGCCAAGATGTTCAGGGCCGTAGAGGACGCCTTCGACCGGATAGCGGAGAGTACCGGGGAGAACCCGGTGCAGGTGTTCGTCCAGGCGGTCGAGAACTCCGGTCCCCGCGAGGAGACGGTCAGGCTGAAGTACGGGGGGATAGCGGTGCAGAAGCCCGTCGACGCCTCGCCCCAGAGGAGGGTCAACACGGCGCTGAAGCACCTGGCCGAAGCGGTCTACAGCAGGTCCCACAAGAGCGGGGAGGGCGTATCCGAGGCAATGGCGGATGAGGTTGCGAGGGCCAGCGACTACGACATGGAGAGCTACGCCGTCAAGAAGAAGGAGGAGACGGAGCGGGTAGCCTCGGCGGCGAGGTAGGGAATGGGCAGGAGAAGCAGGATGGCCGAGAGGGTAAAGGCCCTCATGGACAGGCCGTCCCACATACGGAACATAGGAATCGTAGCCCACATCGACCACGGCAAGTGTGTCAGTGGAGATGCCAGAGTATCTCTGGCGGACGGTAGCGTACTGAAAGCGGAAGACCTCTACGAAAGGATAAGATCCGGAGGTGAGGCGTTCGAGTACAGGGAGGGAAAGGCCTTCCGCCCCGGGTTTGACGTTTACGCCGCTTCGCTCGACAGGGGGGAGGGAGAAACTGTCGAGGGAAAGGTTACACACGCCTGTAGACTGGAGGCCGACGAGCCCCTGGTGAAGGTAGAGACGTCCAACGGGCGCGTCCTGGAAACGACTCCGGAGCACAGGTACCTAACCCTCAGCGACGACGGAGTCATGGAGTTCGAGCGGGCGGACTCTCTGGGTGAGGGAGATGTAATCGTCGGTGCGAGGAGAGTGCCCTGCCGAGCTTCCGACTCCGTGGAGGCCATCCTGCTCGAAGAACTCTCGAAGGATTACGGATTCTACGTAGAACTAGAGGAACCGCTCTCCTCGAAGCTAAAGGAGTATCCGAGGGAAGAGCTGTACGAGATATCCGGCAGCGAACTGAAGGAAGGGTCATTCAAGCACGCGGTCTGGAGAGGAGGGTTTCGTCTCCGGGACGCGGTGAACGTCTGCAAGGGACTCGATATCCCTCTCGAAGAACTTCATTCGAACATAGGGCGGATGAACTACCGGGGAGCCGAGTCGAGGGGCTCCAAGTCGTCACTCGACATGGAGCTACCGGAGGACCTCGAACCCCTGTTCTACCTCGCAGGCGTATACTTCGGCGACGGCGACCTGGAGGGGAACGTGACCAGCAACTCGGGAGAAATGAAAGCCCTCCTAGAGGAGAAGGCTAAATCCCTCGGGTTCGACACGACGGTGAGGGAGTTCGAGGACCGGGGAGACAGGGTGGAGCTCGGAGGAAAAACCCTGCTAAAAGTATTGCAGAACGGTTTTGCCTATCCAGAGAAGGATAAGTCGGGAAGCATCGATGTACCGAAAATCGTGTACGTCTCCTCTGACAGGCTCGCAGCCTCCTTCGTAAGGGGGTACATGGACGCCGACGGAGGCGTCGAGGAATCGAGGTCCGCCGTATCCGTTTCGTCGAAAAGCACGGGGATGCTGGACTCCCTCCAGCTCCTTCTCTACAGGTTCGACGTTGCGTCCAAGCTCAACAGAGAGAACTCCACCCTGTACGTTTTAGGGGAGCTATCCCTGGAGAACTATCGGGACATAGGGTTCTCGCTCACGGAGAAACTGGAAAAGTACGAAGAGCTTCTCTCCAGGGCTGCTCCGGCGAAAGTGGACAGTGTACCAATATCCGGAGAAACGCTGAGAGGAATCAGGCAGGACGTTGGAGCGGCTCAGAGCGACCTGACCCCCTCCTACTCCAACTACGAGAACGGAGAAGTCGGCCTCTCCAAGAACTCGCTCCGCCGAATAACCGAGAGATTCGAGTCCCTCGACTCTGAAAACTCCGCTCGACAGAGGATTTCGCGCCTCAGAAACCTGGCCAAAGGTGATACCTCTTTCGTCGAGGTCGTTTCGGTCGATACCGAGGATAGGGACCACGTCTACGACTTCGGAGTGGAGGAGCACCGCAACTTCGTCTGCGAAGGAATCATTGTCCACAACACCACTCTGACGGACAACCTGCTCGCCGGAGCCGGCATGATAAGCGAGGAGCTGGCGGGGCAGCAGCTGTTCATGGACTTCGACGAGGAGGAGCAGGAGCGCGGAATAACCATAGACGCCGCGAACGTCTCCATGGTCCACGAGTTCGACGACGACAGCTTCCTGATCAACCTGATAGACACGCCGGGCCACGTCGACTTCGGCGGGGACGTGACCAGGGCGATGCGTGCAGTCGACGGCGGCGTGGTGGTCGTGGACGCCGTCGAGGGGGTGATGCCGCAGACGGAGCAGGTGCTCCGCCAGGCCCTTCGCGAGAACGTGAAGCCCACGCTCTTCATAAACAAGATCGACCGCCTCATAAACGAGCTGAAGCTGGGTCCAGGGGAGATGCAGCAGAAGTTCGTGGACGTAATCGGGGAGGTCAACAGGTACATCGAGGGCCAGATAGAGAACGAGGGACTGGCCGAGAAGTGGAGTGTGAGCGTCCAGGACGGCTCCGTCGCGTTCGGAAGCGCGCTCTACAACTGGGCCCTGTCCGTGCCCCATATGGAGAGGTCCGGAATCACCTTCGAGGACATAATCGACCACGCATCGGAGCAGGAGCACAGGGAGCTTTACGAGAAGGCCCCTCTCCACCGCGTCGTGCTGAACATGGTTATCAGGCACCTCCCCAACCCGAACCGGGCCCAGAGGTACAGGGTCCCGACCATCTGGTGCGGAGACACGGAGTCGGAGGCGGGCAGGGCCATGATGGAGTGCGACCCCGGCGGCCCACTCGCCTTCATGGTAACCGACATAAGCGTCGACCCGCACGCCGGGGAGGTCGCTGCCGGGAGGCTGTTCGGCGGAACGCTTCGGCAGGGCGACAACGTCTTCATCAGCGACGTGGCCGGGAAGCACCGCCTGCAGAACGTTGGCATCTTCATGGGGGCGGAGAGGATCAACGTGGACGAGGTCCCGGCCGGAAACATAGCCGCCGCGACCGGTCTCTGGGAGGCGATCGCGGGCTCAACCGTTACGCAGGTCGAGGACTTCACGCCCTTCGAATCCATCCAGCACCTCGCGGAACCCGTCGTAACGGTGGCGGTCGAGGCCGAGAAGATGAACGACCTGCCCAAACTGGTGGAGGTCCTGCGCCAGGTGGGCAAGGAGGACCCCACCATCCAGGTGACGATCGACGAGGAGACGGGGGAACACCTCATCAGCGGGATGGGGGAGCTGCACCTCGAAGTCATAGGTCACAGGATAGAGCGGGACAAGGGCGTACCCATCGTTACCAGCGAACCGATCGTGGTCTACCGCGAAACGGTCCGTGATGGCAGCCCCACAGTCGAGGGCAAGTCCCCGAACAAGCACAACAGGTTCTACTTCACCGTCGAACCGCTCCCGGACGGCGTCGTCGAGGGACTGCGTCAGGGCGAAATCTCCATGAACATGCAGAAGACGGAGAGGAGGGACGCCCTCGTGGAGGCCGGGATGGAGAAGGACGACGCCTCGGACGTCCAGATGGCGGAGGGACCCAACCTGCTGGTCGACGCCACTAAGGGAGTCCAGTACCTCCGGGAGACCATGGAGCTGATCGAGGAGGGCTTCGAGGAGGTGATGCAGGGCGGACCAATGGCGGACGAGCCCTGCCAGGGACTCGTCGTAAGGCTCGAGGACGTGAAGCTGCACGAGGACGCCATACACAGGGGGCCCGCACAGGTCATCCCGGCCGTCAGGGACGCCGTAAAGGGCGCCATAGTGCGGGGGGACCCGGTCCTCCTCGAACCTGTTCAGCGCGTCTTCATCACGTCGCCGCAGGAGGTGATGGGGGGCGCCTCTAGGGAGGTACAGGGACGACGTGGAACCATTCTCGACATGGAGCAGGAGGGCGACACCGTGGAGATAGAGGCGAAGGCCCCCGTCGCGGAGATGTTCGGGTTCGCAGGGGACCTGAGGAGTGCCACGGAGGGCAGGGCCGTCTGGTCCACGGAGCACGCCGGCTTCGACGAGCTGCCCGGCAACCTGCAGGACGAGATAGTCAGGGAAATCCGGGAAAGGAAGGGCCTGAAGCTCTATGAATAGGCGAAAGTTGATTATATGTCTGAACGATTAAGGGCGAGGTGAATCTGTAATGGCGGACAAGCCGCACATGAACCTGGCAATCATAGGACACGTCGATCACGGTAAGTCCACGCTCGTGGGGAGACTACTCTACGAGACAGGAGCGGTTCCGGAGCACATAATAGAGCAGTACAGGGAAGAGGCGGAGGAGAAGGGGAAGGGCACCTTCGAATTCGCGTGGGTTATGGACAACCTGAAGGAGGAGCGGGAGAGGGGCGTAACCATCGATATAGCTCACCGTGAGTTTACCACGGACAATTACTACTTCACTATTATCGACGCACCGGGTCACCGGGACTTCGTGAAGAACATGATAACCGGGGCCAGTCAGGCCGACGCGGCCGTTCTCGTGGTCGCCGCGCCGGACGGCGTAATGGCCCAGACGAAGGAGCACGTCTTCCTGGCCAAGACGCTGGGCGTGGAGGAACTCATAGTCGCCGTCAACAAGATGGACCTCGTGGACTGGGACGAGTCCAGATACGAGGAGGTCGAGGGGGAGGTCGACAAGCTCCTCAAGATGGTCGGCTTCAAACCGGACCGGGTGCAGTACGTACCCGTTTCGGCCCTGCAGGGCGGAAATGTCTCCGGGGAATCGGACGAAACCCCGTGGTACGACGGACCCACTCTGCTCGACGAGATGGACGCCCTCCACGAACCGGAGAAACCCACGGAGCTCCCTCTCAGGATCCCGATACAGGACGTCTACTCCATAAGCGGAATCGGAACGGTACCGGTCGGTCGAGTGGAGACCGGGGTCGCGAGGCCGGGGGACAAGGTGGTGTTCAACCCGTCCGACGCCTCCGGGGAAATCAAGACGATCGAGATGCACCACGAGGAGGTTCCGGAGGCGGGGCCCGGGGCCAACATCGGTTTCAACGTCCGCGGGGTGGGAAAGGACGACATCAAGCGCGGCGACGTCTGTGGACCGGCCGACGACCCGCCCACGGTCGCGGACGAGTTCACCGCCCGAATAATCGTCCTCGAGCACCCCTCCGCCATAACCGCGGGGTACACCCCGGTGTTCCACGCCCACACGGCCCAGGTCGCCTGCACGATCACCGAGCTGAAGCAGAAGCTGGACCCCCGGACCGGCGAAGTGGAGGAGGAGAACCCCGACTTCCTGAAGACCGGAGACGCCGCGGTGATCCAGGTGAAGCCGCAGAGGTCCCTGGTCATAGAGAGGGTGGACGAGATCCCGCAGATTGGGCGCTTCGCGATACGGGACATGGGTCAGACGGTGGCCGCGGGCCAGTGTATCGACGTAAAACCGAAGTAGAGGGATATAGTGGAGAGGTATGCGCGGATAACACTGACCGGCACCGAACCCGGGGAGCTGCAAAAGGTCTACGACGAAATCGAGGGGATCGCGGAGCGCACCGACGTAGAAATCGGCTCCCCCGTCCCTCTGCCGACTGAGAAACTGGAGGTCCCCATCCGGAAGAGCCCCGACGGCGAGGGCACGGCGACGTGGGAGCACTGGGAGCTCCGTATACACAAGCGCCTCATCGACATGGAGAGCGACGAACGCGCCCTGCGCGGCCTGATGCGGGTTCAGGTTCCCAGGGGCGTAAACATCGAGCTGGTGCTGGAAGGCTGACCCCGGGAGAGGTCCGGGAGGGACCTCCCGGATGCGGAGGGCTCGACGCCACTGGGACCCCTTTTTACCCCTCGCCGCGACTAGCCTGAGATGGGTCTCCTCGACAGAGTTCGCTCCAGGAAAAGGGTCGCGGTGATAGGGATAGACGGCGTCCCGTACGGCCTCGTGGAGAGGGGCACGGAGGAGGGCTGGATGGAGAACCTCTTGGCGATGCGGTCGTCGGACAGGATGCGGGCCGCCCTGCCCGTCGTCAGCAGCGTCTGCTGGCCCTGCGCCACGACCGGGCTTAACCCCGGGGGAACCGGGGTATACGGGTTCCAGGAGCGCACCGACGACGGCGACGGCCTACACGTACCCCTGTCGACCGACGTGCACGGTGAGCGGCTGTGGGACGCGGCGGGGAGGGAGGGCAGGAGCTCCCTCGTGCTCAACGTGCCGGTGACGTTCCCACCCGGGGAGACGAGGGGGACCCTGGTCAGCGGATTCCTCTCCCCGGACGTGGACTCGGCCTGCACCTCGTCCGCCACGGCCGAGAGGCTGAAAAAACTGGACTACAGGGTCGACGCGGACGTGTCGCTGCACGGCGAACGGGACCGATTTATGAAAAACATTCACGAAACCCTGGACGCCCGGCTGAGGGCGTTCAAAAACCTCATAGGGGACGGGGGGTGGCACCTCTTCTTCGGCGTGGTGATGGAGACGGACCGGCTCAACCACTTCTACTGGAGGGACTACGCCGAGGAGGGGGAGTACCTGGAGGACTTCCTCGACGTGTACCGGAAGGTCGACAGCTTCATCGGCGAGGTCGAGTCCCTCCTACCGGAGGACACGGAACTCGTCGTCATGAGCGACCACGGGTTCACCTCGGTCGAGAGGGAGGTGGACGTCAACGCGTGGCTCGAGAGCGAGGGCTTTCTCGAAAACAGGTCCAGGGAGGAGGATAACTCCCTCAGGGGCGTCAGCGGCAGCGCCTACAGCCTCACCCCGGGAAGGGTCTACGTCGACCTGAAGTCCCGGCGTCCGGGCGGCTCCGTCGACGGGGAGGACTACCTCGATGTTCGGTCCGACCTGGCGGAGTTCATCGAGGGGCTCGAGGACCCGGAAACCGGCGAGAGCGTCATAGACTCCGTCCACACCAGGGAGGAGCTCTACGAGGGCCCCCGCGTCGAATCGGGGCCCGACCTCGTGGCCCACCCGGTGGACGGATACGACCTCAAGGCCTCCTTCGGGGAGGGCCCGCTCACCAGCGAGGGCCCGAGGACGGGGATGCACACGCTGGACGACGCCTCCCTGCTGTCCACAGCGGAGCTCGACGGCGGCGCCGAGGTGTGGGACGTCTTCCCGACCGTGATGGAGCTCCTCGGCCTCCGGCCCGGGGACGTGTACGGGACCTCGCTCGTCCGTCAGGTATAAATCCGCGTAATTGTACGTAACCGCGCCTTGGAGTACACGACGGTCTCGATACCCCGGGAACTCGCGGAGCGGGTCGAGGACACCCTCGAGGACACCTCGTTCACCGGGGTCTCCGACCTGGTCAAGTTCCTGCTGAGAAGCCTCACGGCGAGCTACGAGGAGAGGGGTCGCCTCACCGAGGCCGAGATGATGGAGGTGGCCGAGCGGCTGAGGGACCTCGGTTACCTGGAGTGAGGGGGCGGCCCTGAGCGCGCCGGGGGAGACACCTACGCCGCGGAGGGGTAACCCCTGAGGAGGGTCTCCTGCCTCCTGGCCAGCTCCAGCGCGTAACTCCTGACGCCCCCGGAACCTCCGGTAAGCGACGCACACTGCGTCCTCACGCTGACCACCGCCACGAGGCCGCCCCTCTGCAGGACCACGCGGTACCCACACATCCCGTCGTCGCCCGGGGGGTGGACGACGAGGAGGCTCGACCGCTCGCCTATACCCGGAGAACCGGCCCCCCTCCAGCCCCTCGACGCCGAGTCGAAGACGTGGTCGGGACGCACGGGGTCGTAGACCGCGGCCTCGACCCGCGTCGAGGATGGTACGGAGGCCGTTCCGGCCCCTGTGACCCACTCCCTGGACGCCGCGTGCGCACCGCCGTCCCCGGTCGTCTCGGACACGAGGTGGGCACCGGGTCCGACCACCGGGTCTTCCGGGGTGATGAGGTACCGTGATAGCCTCTCCCCGGGACCCATCCGCTCCTCGTCGAGGCAGCCGGGGGAGGCCGACAGGGCCAGCAGGACCAGGATGACGACGCAGAGCCTCGCCGTTCTGGGGGATTCGACTGTCGACGGGATGGCGGCGGATTATCTGTGGCCAGGCGCTTAACGGTGGCGAGTGCGCGAAGTCGGTGCGGCTCAGTGCTGTTTACAATCGTAATCGAGCGAGCCAGGCGACATCCTCCCGGCTCCGTGAACGGAGAGGGGTTTCTCAGCATGCACCCAAGAGGAAGGAGTCGTGGATAATAGGGCGTGTTTTCCGTTCAAGTGTTTCCACTGCTTTCCCCGTCCTTCCGCCAGTTTGTTGAATCCTTTTTCCTGCCCGTTTTTTAGGCCTCTCAGAACTCTCAGAAGTTCGATACTTCCGTCGAATTTCTGTGAAAGGTTCTCGATGTTCTCCGTCTCGATTTGTCTGAACACGGGGAGAGGAAGGTCTTTTTCCACCCCTGTCCTCTCGACTCCCTGGCCCCCTGACCCCCAGGTTCGCCCTCACGATATTCAAGACTGACTCGTCCCTCTATCCACCCGCCGGTCTCCATCCTCACCGGGACACGGTCCACTCAGGTCGTCGAGACTCTTTTTAAACGGAAGTGGAGCCCGACATGCAAGTTTAAGAGGGTCCACTCCTGTCTGAAGCGTTAAAGAGGGGTTCGGTTTGGCCCCTTTAGAAAAAGTCCTTCGTTTTCAGGATTCTGTCGAACTCCACGTCGTCAAAGTCCCGGTCGTCGGACCAGAGGTAGCTGTCCCTTTCGAGGGCCAGAGCGAGAATATCTACATCTTTCTCGTCAATGTCAGCCACCATCTTGGACGCCCTCTCCATAGCGTCCCCGTAACGCTCTCTCCCAACCACGTCCAGCGGAATCAGTCCAAACATCTCTTCGACCAGTTCCTCGCTAACGCCGGCCTTTTCAGCAATCTCGGGGACGTACTTCTCCACTTCTCCCACCGTGAACTCTGTCGTCATGAAACCGAACCTGCTGTCGAAAAGTAAGTCCCTTGTCGAGCCCCCGATGAGTGCGGAGATGAACACGTTCGCGTCCACGACGATCTCGATCTTCATCTCTCTTGTCCGGGGATCGAAGACCTCTCAGGCTCCAGAAGACCTGGTTTCGAAGTCCCGGAGAAGCTCCCTCTCGGTAAAACCTTTTTTCTCCAGTCCCTCCCGTATCCTGTCGGTTCCCTCGAAGAACCTGCATCTCCTGAACTCCAGAATCCGGTTCTCCACGGCCTCGTTAACGAACTCCTCCACGCTGGAGAAGCCCCACTCCTCAGCCACCTCCTCTGCCGCCCTCTCCAGGTCATCTCGCAGCGCCGCGGGCATCTCCACCTGAGCATTACCGTGGAAGGGTTTAAACCTGTCCACCCACGAACCCGGACTCTTCCCTCAAACACCGCCGAAGAACCGCCCTGCCTTCCTCAAAGCCTTCAAAATAGGCACCAGGAACCCTCCACTCAAACCGTTCTTTTTCCACTCGAAGACGCCGAGGCGTTTCGAAAACCGGAGGTTTTCTGCGACCCGCACCGCTCCTCTGGAGCGGGTGCCACATCGCTTCCTCAGGAAGCGAGGTTCAAGCAACCTCGCAGAGGGTTGCGGCTCGAACAGATTTCTTGGGAAATCTGTGCCCAGAAGATGCCGCAGGCATCTTCGAGATCCCTGAGGAATCTCCGAGTCTGGAGTCTTCGGCCCGATGCACCTCAGGTTCGCTTTAACAGTATTCACGACCGACTCGTCCCTCTATCCACCCGCCGGTCTCCATCCTCACCGGGACACGGTCCACGCAGGAGGTGGAGACCCCGTTCCTCAGCAGGAACCGGAGCATGAGCTCGTAATCAGCCGCTATCGGAAAGTCCAAGTCAAAAGTTCCGTACTCATCGTAAACCTCCCTCCTGACGAAGAAGGTTGAGTGGGGAGGCATCCAAGCCCGGGCATCAGCTCTACGGGTCGTAGGGACTGTTTTCGAGACTTAGAACCTGACATTTCAAAAAGGGCTGAGAGGATAGATCCCGATGAACCTCTCTCGTCTGGCCAAAAGGGCGGGATTTCCTATCCCTGAAGTTTTTTGAAATGACCTCTCAGGCTAAACTCAGGCCTCCATTACTGGTGCAACCGCGTGCTAGACCCATTGTTCCAGCCAGATGACGGTGTTCTTGATATCTTTTTCGGTAAGGTGCTTCTCCATGCGCCGGATTCCCCTCACCACGTCGCCGGGCGGAATCGCCTGCTTATAGTAAATCACGATGCCGCCGTGCTCTTCATCCGGGGATGCGAAGTCGGTGTCGTTCGTGAGCACGACCAGGCTCTTCTCCCTGCACTTCTCCAGTATCTCCTCGTCTATCGTTCCCTTGCCGAATGTCTCCTGAACGGTCTCCACCTCGTAGGAATTCTTGCGAAGCGCACTTACGAATGAGAAATTGACGTTCTCGTCCACCAGGAACGAGAGCCTACCCATCAGTGGCTGACCTTTTCAGGAGAGGGCGACCCCTCCCTCAGTTTCTCAAAGTACTCCTGGCGCCGCTCCCGGACCTCCTCCACCTCGTCCGGGTGCTCGTAGTAGTACGCTAGGGCGGTGTACACCTCCCCGAGTGAGAGGTCGAGCTCGTCGGAGACCCTCTCGGGCGAGAAGCCCCCCTCGATAACCATCTCCCCTATCTGGTAGACGGAGATGCGTCTCCCCTTCACCCGGGCCTTCCCTCCCAGGACGCCATCCGTCTTAACGATCTCCGCCATCTATACAGAGTCCTGCTTTCAACGCCATACACCTTGAGGAGTTTCTCTACCGGAATCGTCCCCAAACGGTGAAAAGCCGAAACGGTCATTCTAGCAGCAGCTACCCAAAGAACCGCCCGCCCCCTTCCGCGGCGTCTCCAGAAGCGGCACCGGCCACCCCCTCCATAGCCGCCCGGTCCACCCGTCCACCCCGCGACGCGAACACCCGTTCATTCGACACGTGTCGAAATTGCTGTCAGCGAACCGGGAACCAAAAGGTTATTAATAGGGCCGGTCAACAAGGTCCACTAACCTCTGACAAGGAGGGGAGTAACTACATGAATAGGAAAATCGGAATAGAAAAAATAGGCATACTGACAATAGCCGCAATACTGATAACAGCGATGGCAGTAGCTCCGGCGAGTGCCCTTGACATCAGGGGAGAGGCCTACGACAACGTTACCGGCAACCAGCCCGGTCAGACGACCGCGCTGAATGCCTCCAACGCCACCACGTGGACCGCATACAGCTTCCCGGCGATGTACTACGACCTCGACGACGGAACCAACTTCGAGAACATCACGATAAACGGCGGCGCCATCAGCGGCACCGACAGCACGCTCGCCAAGAACGAGCTGATCTACACGGTGACCAAGAAGAACGTGTCCGTCAACTACAAGTACGGCGGTGGCGCTGACAGCGCGATTAACGGAAGCGGTGGTGTTGCCGGTGTTGCGTTGTTCGGTGAGCTGCACACGGTCGTCGGTGACAACGCCGGTGAGCTGTCGAAGGTCCTGACTGACGAGAAGAGCGACATCACTGTTGCTACCGGTGACTCCATCGAGCTC
>JAANXF010000003.1 GCA_018263395.1 Methanonatronarchaeales archaeon | reverse complement strand
AATGCCACGGCGCTAACCCCGCAGGAGGTCCTCGACATCGCTCAGGACGCCCTGAACGGCGACTGGAAACTCGTAAAGCTGGAGCTGGACGACGGGGAGTACGAGGTAAAGCTCGTCAGCAGGAGAGGAAAGGCCGAGGTCGGGATAGACGCCTACACCGGCGAGGTCGTGGAGCTCGAGGAGGAGACGGAGCTCGAGGAGGAGACGAGGGGCCCCGAGAACGGTGGGGGGCAGCCTGAGGATAGAGAAGGGGACGAGTAGGGGGGATGGATGGCGGGCCCCGTCGATTCCTCCCCGGGGCCCCCAATTCTGAAAAACGGTTCCGGGCGACCGCCCGGTGCAAACCGATTTAAACGCCGGCGTAGAGAAGGTTAAAGGATGCCCAGGGCCCTTAGCGTCGCCTTATCCGTGCTTATCCTGGCGACCGTGGCGTCGACCGTTCAGGGGGCAACTGCGACCAGCATCGATGTCGATGTCGACGGCGACGCCCACTGGACCGTGGAGGTGCGGGAGTGGCTGTCCGGCGACGACGAGGAGGCCGCTTTCCGGAGGTTCGCCGAGGACGTGGAGGAGATGGAATCCACCCAGAGATTCGAGTCGAGGCTCCTCTCCACCGTCTCTGCAGCCGGCAACAGGACCGGGAGAGACATGGTTGCCTCTAACTTCACGGCCTCGGCGGACGTCGAGGGGCTATCGACCCGCTGGGGAGTTGTGAGGTACACGTTCGACTGGCACGGCTTCGCGGGGGAGACGGACGGCGAGCTGGTCGTGGGGGACGCCATCGAGGGGTACTACCTCGCGGAGGACGACTCGCTGGAGATAGGGCTTCCCGGGGCCGCGGAGGTGGTCGAGGCGGAGCCCGGGCCCGACGAGGTCTCCGGCGACTCGGTGACCTGGAGGGGCCCGGAGAGCTTCGGAGACGGCGAGCCCCGCGTCAGGGCCGCCCTCGACGGTTCGACCGGTCCCGGTTCCACCGGCACGGGAACGGGCGGCGAGGCAGGGAACTGGCGGGACCGATTTCTTCCCGCAGCCCTCCTGGCGACCGTCGTCCTCATCGGGATCGGTGCGTGGCTCTTCGTGTGGAGGAGCACGTTGGAACTCGACGGCGAACGCGGCGGGAGGGAGGAGGTCCCCGTCCCCGACGGTGAGCGCGTCATGGAGCTCCTCAGGGAGGCGGGGGGACGCATGCGTCAGGCCGAGGTAGTGGAGCGGACCGGGTGGAGCGAGGCCAAGGTCAGCAACGTCACCAACTCGCTGAAGGACGGGGGCAGACTGGTCAAGCGCCGATGGGGCCGGGAGAACGTCCTCCTGCTGCCGGATAAGGTCGAGGATTAGGCGAAGCCGGGTCGCCTGGACAGCCTTCTCGGCAGCGGGAGCGGAAGCCTTCGGTGACCGGCGGTCTCCTCCTCGATAATGTCGAGCAACTCCTGGAGTTTCACGGCCCTCTCCTCCCCGGTGGCCCTGATCCTGAGGCTCAGGTTGCCCTCCCTCTCCTCGTCGTCCCCGACTATGCAGATGTACGGGACCCAGTCGGACTCCGCCGTCCTTATCTTCCTGCCGAGGCTACCCGAGCGGTCGTCGAGGTCACACCTGAAGCCCGGCGCCTCCACCTCCTCGACTATCCTCTCGGCGTACTCCAGATTCCGGTCCGCCACAGGAAGGACCCGTACCTGGGTGGGGGACAGCCACACCGGGTACGACGGCTTCTCCCCGAGCTCCTCGGCCTTTGCGGCGTTCTCCAGGAGGCTGCACATCATCCGGAGGAGGGAGCCGGTGGGTGAACAGTGAAGGATAACGGGCCGGAACGGTTCTCCCTCGTCGTAGGCCTCGATGTCGAAGCGCTCGGACGACTCCACGTCGATCTGGACGGTCGGGTTCTCGATGGGGCGTCCGAGGGCGTCTATTACGGCGAGGTCCGCCTTGACGGTCCAGTAGTGCTTCCTGTCGCTCAACACCTCCAGCAGAACGGGTTTGCCCACCTTTGAAGCCGTCTTCTTTACCCATCCCTCGTTCTCGTCGTAAAAATCCCGGGTGCACCTGAACACCGCCTCGTAGTCCGTCTCGAGCGCCTCACGGGTCGAAAGGCAGAGGTCGAGCTGCTCCTCGAAGCACCGCCTCGCCTCCTCCGCGTCGCGCGTCGCGGTGTGGAGGTCCGGCATCCAGAAGGAGCGGGAGCGCTTCAGGCCCACTATCTCCCCGCGCTGCTCGCGGCGGAAGGACTGCCCCCTCTCGTAGGTCTTAACAGGGAAGTGTGACGCGTCGAGGTGGCTGTCTCGCCATATGGAGAACATGCCGAAGCACTGGGCGAACCTGAGCATCATCTCCCGGTTGCCCGACTCGAAGCGGTACTGTTTCTCCCCGAACTTGGCGGCGTGCTCACGGACAGCCCGGTTTCCCAGGTCGTACATGAGTGGCGTCTCGACCGGCATCCCGCCGTAGCCCACGACCAGTTCGTCGACGTAGCTGCTGAGCAGGTCGCGTATGAATCGGCCCCTGGGGTACCACCTCAGGTGGCCCGCGTCGCTGAGAGGCTCGTAGTCCGCGATCCTCTTCTCCTTCATCAGGGCCACGTGGGGGGGCTCCTCCCCGGTGTCCCCCGAGACGCCGAGCTCGTGATCGACCAGGAAGCGGAACTCGCCCTCCGCCCCGTACTCCTCCGCCGACAGGCTCTCGCCCCCTTCGAGGACGTAGAACTCGCTGGTGACCGCCTCCTCGGACTCCTCACTCCCGACGGGGGTTACCTCCCTCGAGAGCTCCGCCAGGGGATGCCCCTTGACGCTTATCCGGAACGCCTTGTACCAGCCGAACGGCGCCCTGGTGACTCCGTACCGGGACGAGAGGGACGTCTCCATCTCGTCGAGTACGTCGATCGCGACCTCGGGCGAGGAGAGGTCGCTGCTGAGGTGGGCGTACGGGTAGAGCGCGACGATATCGACGCCCAGGTCCCCGGCGACGCTCTCGATCTCCCTCACGCCGCCCTCCGCTACGTTCTCCGGGTCCTCCTCGTCGCCCGACTCGACGGCGACGAAGGCGACGAGGGCCTCCTCGATGCCTCCCGTCCTCTCGACCCCGTCGAGCTCCTCGGCCACGGGGGTCTCCGTCGTCGCCTCGTACTCCAGTTCGTCGGCGTGCAGCAGTAGAAGCTTCATTTCGTACCCCTCCGGGACGGGTTGCCATTGGGGTCCGACAACAAGAAGATTTCCACCGTGCGGAACTCTAAAGTAAACTCGAGCCGCTTTAGGGCTCCAGATGCGGATAGCGCTCACCGGGGGAACCGGCAACATCGGGGAGGGGATAGCGCTCAGGCTCGCCGATAGCCACGAGATCGTCATCGGCTCCCGGTTCGAGGAGAAGGCCGAGGAGAAGGCCGAGGAGTACCTGAACCACCTCGACGGGGAGGGCGTGCCGGTGAGGGGGATGACGGGCGCCGTCAACAGGCAGGCCGTCGATTCGAGCGAACTGGTGGTTCTGACGGTTCCCTACAGGTTCCTCGGCGACCTCCTCGACGACGTGATACCAGCGCTGAGCGACCAAGTCGTCGTCTCTCCGGTCGTGCCTATGGAGAGGCGGGGCAACGAGTTCGTCTACGCCGAGGTGGATACGTCCGCGGCCGAGGAGGTGGAGTCGGCCGTTCCGGACGGGTGCCCGGTTATCTCCGCCTTCCACACGCTGTCGGCGATCAGGCTGAAGGACGTCTCTGCGGAGCTCTCGCTGGACGTGGTCATCTGTGGGGACGACGGGGACGCCAAAAATACCGTTTTCGACCTCGTCGAGGACATGGACAACCTCGCTCCCTGGGACGGTGGCTCCCTCCGTGCGTCCGCGCTGGCCGAGTCCGTGACGCCGCTGCTGCTAAACCTGGGGTCCATGAACTCGCGACCCAACCTCGGCGTGAGGTTCGTGTAGCACAAATTTTTAGGGTTTAAGGCCTGAAGCTTCCCGAGTGATTTCGGGAGAGCGTGCGGTCGGCGTACTACTCGCCCTATCCGTTGTCGGGACGGGGGCCCTGTACGTACAGATTCCGGTGGTGGACGACGCGGACATGTCGACGCTATCGCTGGACGACGAGGGCTCCGTGGCAAGGTTCACCGGCACCGCGTTGGAGGTGCGGGACATAGAGGGGGGAGTCTCATTCAGGCTGCTGGGGCGCGGCAGCGTCCGCGTAGTTTCGTGGAGCGATGTGAACGTGGAGCCCGGAGACGCGGTTTCTGTGGTGGGCCGCGTGGACGAGTACAGGGGAGAGGCCGAGGTCGTCTCGGAGAGCGTGAGCGTAACCGACAGGTTCGACGACCTCGTGCCGAGGGAACCCTCCTCCGCCTCGCCGGGGGACCGGGTTTCCGTGAACGGCACCGTTTCGAGGAGGGGCGGTGACTGGGTACTTACCGAACAGGGGCTGCTCCTCGACGGCGTAGATGCGGGGCCGGGCGACGTTCTCGAAGTCGACGGCGTGATGGTGGACCCTGGCCTGCCGAAGGTCGCCGCCGTGGAGTCCGAGGTCACCGGCGTGGACCCGGAGTACCTCTTCGAAAGCGTGGAAGAGGTCAAGAGGGCTGTTTACGCCGGGAGGCGGGGCCGGGTGGAGCTCACCGGGGTCGTGGGAAGCTACAGGTTCGACTGGCTGACGTACCTCTACGACGACTCCACCGGGGGCGTGGATGAGAGACACATCGCCGACGTACTGTCGAACGAGATTCCCCTCAGGTTCCCGAGGGACTACGTCGGCTACGTTCCGGAGCCGCTGGAGAGGGTGTGGCTGAAGGGGCGGCTGGACTCCTACCGGGGGAACCCCCAGGTCGAGGTCGAGGGCGTCGAGGTAATCGGCGAAGAGGGGACGCAGATGGTCGAGGGCGTCGTGGATGACGTCGACGGCAGGTTCGTCGAGGTAGGGGGGAGACGTTTCGTCGCATCACCCGGCGTGAGTCTGGAGGAGGGAGACGGAGTCGCCCAGAGGGTGCTGGATGGGACGCTCCACAGCGGGGAGAGGGTACGTGTACTGGTGGGTTAGAGCCCGTTCCGCTCTATCTCGCCGGGCTCCCGCCTCTCGCCGAAGGACCTGACGCCCCTGCTCACCAGCTGACTCCTGAGGGAGGAGGCCCGTTCCTCGGAAACCTCGCCCCTCTCCTCGAAGTAGTCGACGATTTCGATGGCCTCCTCGACGGTTTCGCACCTGCGCACGTGGTCCGTAACGGTGGGCACGCGGGCGGCCGCCCTCTCAGCCTGCTCTTCAGACGTCCTGACCCCGTCTACCACGCACTGCTCTGACCCCTCCAGCTCATCGTGGAGGTTTGGGTACGCCCTCCTGAACTCGTCGTCCGCGTCTACCACGACTACAGCTCTGCTTCCCGGCCCTTATGCCAAACGCATCAGGCGCCGTAAATCCCGAGGGCCGTGATTCCTCCAGTGGCTGTCGCCAGGAGGTTGACGCCCTCGTTCCCCAGAATTCCCCTCCTCTCCAGAGTCGCCCCCATGACGCTGTCCGCCTGGCACCCCAGGAACCCGCCTAGGGACACGGGGACGAGGTAGGACGGCTCGAAGAGCAGCGCCGCGGCAGCGGCCACGACCAGAGCGCCCCCTGCTGCCCACACCTGGCCCAGCGCGGAGACCCCGCCGTCCATGCCCGGCTCCACCTCCGTCCAGGGGGACGTTATCAGCCGGGTCGAGCGGGAGAGCACGCCTATTTCGCTGGAGAGGGTATCCGCAGTGGCCGTGGCTATCGCTCCGGCGTAAACGGCTATCAGGTGGTGTCTGGTGCCCGCTGCGACCCCCGCCAGAGCCACCACGAGCAGGGGAACGCCCCCGTTGGCGAGCACGTTTCGGCCGGTCCTGCTCCCCCTGCCTCCCTCGGACAGGCCCCTCCGTACCTTCCAGGTCAGTGCGAACCTGGTGGCGGAGGTCCCCAGCGCTACGAACAGTATCAGCAGCAGGAGCCAGTCCACTCCGGACACGACGGTTACGAAAACCCCCGCCCCTCCTGCCAGCGCCGAGCCCCTGGTGTCGAACATTTCCAGCCTGAGGGAGGCTCCGGCAAGTGCCACCGATACGGCCACGCCCACCAGGAGGTCCAGCATCCTACGCCTCTACGCCCGCCCTCTCGGCCACGTCATCGAAGCCCTCCGGGACTTCCTCGACCTCGGAGGGTTCGGCGATTAACTCGCTCTTACGTATCTCGGCCCTCCTCAGAGGGTAAACCTTGCGTCCCTCCCTGTACAGGTCGCTCGCCAGCGTGCCGTCCACGAGCCCGGTAACGAACTGGTCGAAGCTGTTGGACACCGCGAACTCCTTGACCTGCTCCTCCATGACGGTCCGCAGGTCGCCCTTGTGGTCGGCGTCGCACTGCCTCGTGGTGAACAGCAAGGGCTTCACCCGCACCTTGAAGCCGTCACGGGTCAGGACGTCGAAAACGCCGTCAACCCTGCTGGTCCTCCTCTTCACGAGGCTGCCCACGTAGTCGCTCGTGAGTTCGTGTCCCACGAACTTCGTGTGTGCGTTCTCCCCCGCCACGCTCTTCACCTGGAATCTAATTTTCGTGTTCTGCTTCGACGTGTCGCCCGAGAGCTCGCCGTAGGTCGTTTCGACGGTTCTTCCGACGAGCTTCTCTTCGTCCTCGGCCACGGTTTCGCCCACCGCCTTCTCCCCGAACTCCTCCGGCGCGACTACGGTAAACCAGTTCTTCGTGCTCCAGTCGCTTCTGCGTGTAGTCCTCCTTGCCATGGTCTATTTTATCCTCTGGCCCCTCGGGGCCACTCCTGCGTCGTCGGCGTCTCCGGGAGGTCCACGTCTATGGGCCAGTCGTCCGGGTCGAGGCCGTGGTGTGCCAGGAAGGCCACGACCCATCGAGACAGCCCGATTCCGCAGCAGGCCGTCCAGAGCGGCTCCTCGACCGTGGACTGTATGGAGAATCCCTCGACGAAGTGGTCTCCGTGAAGGTTCACCGACCCTACACTTATGTCTCCCTCTATATAAGGAACTTTCGCGCGTATCTCCCTCTTGGGTACGTCGGGGAACTCGATGTCGCGCTCCTCGGCCACGCGGCCCTCCAGGTAGAACGGGTCGTCTCCCACCTCCACGTACCACTCTATACCGAGGTCGTCGAGGGCGTCGGTATAGCTATCCAGCACCGATTCCGCGGCCTCCTCCACCCCGCTCCTCCCGTCCATCCACACCATCTCGATTCTCTGGAACTCGTTTACCCGGTCCAGTCCCTTGGAGCCGCCGCCCTCCCACCTGTACGTAAACCCAGAGGCATCGAAGAGCCTGACAGGCAGGTCGTCCTCGCCCAGCTGCTCGTGGCTGGAGAGCTGGTAGAACGGCTCGCACTGCGCCGGAGCCAGGACGTATCCCGGCCGCTCCAGGGCCTCCTCCAGTATCTCGAACGGCACATCGCGCCTGACCCTCAGCTCGTTCCTGAACCTCTCGAAGAGCTCCGGGGAGCGCTCCGGCGTGCAGGAGTAGTACATCCCCTCGGGCAGCCCCTCGAGGTACCGCATGTCGTCCATCACCTCTATCGGGACGAGCTTCGGGAACATCGCCTGCAGGAATCCGTTCTGCTCAGGGATTCTCTCGATGGCGAAGTCGCGAAGCGCCTCGTAGAGCGCGGCGTAGGGGGGGAGGTATGTCCACTGCCCCTTCGCCGGGAACCTCTTTATCCAGCCCGTGTCCTCCAGCGCCGTGGTCACGTCCTCCTGGAGCCTCCGGGTCCTCTCAGGGCTCTTGGCCAGAACGGTCCCGGGCTCCTCCTTCGAAATCGTGAAGGCCAGGGCCTCCCTCTCCCCGGAGAGCTCCGTGGCGAAGCTGATTACCCGGTCCACGAGTCCGGAGCGGAGCTGCGACTCCTCCAGCGGCGCGAACCTGAGCAGCAGCATTCCGTCGCTCGAGGCCTCCTCGACCTCCGTGAGGCCCTCCAGGGCGTCGAGTGCCTCCGCTCCCAGCGTCACGTCGAGCCCCGCCTCCAGAGATTCGGCCGCGACCTCTCTGACGCCTATGTGGTGCTCCGGGCCCAGCCTCTGAGCGAGGGGCCTGACCATGCGCACCAGGGCGTCGTGGGCCCTGACGTACCGGTCGCTCTCCAGCTCGACGCGCAGTACGTCGCCCTCCAGGCTCCAGTCTATCAGCGATGCGCCTCCGCCTTCGGAGGCCCCCCGCTTGAACCAGTCGCCCTCTATCTCCTCAAGGACCTCCTCCAGGTCCTCCCGGGCCTCCGCGGCGTCGCCGCTGAACCTCAGCCTCCCCTCGAGCCTCAGATCCACTCGTCAACCTCCATGGCAGCACCGAGGCACGAGAGAACGTCGTCCAGCGAGGTCAGTGCGGTCGGGATGGCGTCGTAGTCGAACTCGATGACCAATAGGTTTCCCTCCACCCTGGTCTCTATGTGTCCGGTGTCGTCCGGGGAGAGTGCACTCTGCAGGGCCGACGCGTCGCCCTCGTCCACGGTCAGGGCTCCCCTAACGCGCGTCACGGACGGCCTCCACGACGTCCTCGGCCTCCACGCCCCCAGCCGCGAACCAGCCCTCACCCCTCTCCAGACGTACACCGGCTAAACCGCGCAGAATCGCCTCTTCCACGTTTGCGCAGTACACCGTATCCCCCCCGTCCACCACCACCGGGAAGTCGGCGTACAGGTCCCTGGCCATAACCTTGGCAACCTTCAATGCTGGTCCCTTCTCTACCCTCCGAATCCTAACCCTTTCCCCCTCCGTCCCCGCAGATATGGCGTCGACGACCGCCCTTCCGAACGCCTCCTCGTCCTCCCCCCTGGAAACGTTCCCGAGCAGCCCGGAGAGCGCCCTGGACGGGGCATGGAGGTGGCACTGCGCCTCCGCCACGGTCAGGAGGTCTGTTACACACCCGGCGGAGCCGGTTCCCCTCCCCATCAGCATCAGGTCGATCGACGCCGCGGAGGCCCCCTGCTCGACGAGGCGGCAGGCCAGAAAGGAGGCCAGCCTGGTCCGCTCGTATCCGTCCAGCTCCCCGAAAGTAATTCCGAGGTCTATCCCCAGCCCCTTGAGGACAGAACTGGTCTCAATGGAGTCCCCGGCCATACCGGATATCAGCGGATTGACGCCCGACTCCAGCACGTTCCCCACCTCACCGGTGAAGTAAAGCCCCTCCTCGAGGGTCAGGGTTCCCCTCGCTACCGCCTCCTCCAGTATTTCGGTTCGAGGCACCTTCGTGCCGCACGCCGAGGCCGCGACGGCGAACTCCGGGAGCTCGACCCCCAGCTCCATGAGGGCGCGGTAGATAGGTTCGTGGTCGCCAGTCTCCAGGCGTAGCCCCCCGTCGGGCGAGTCGAAAGCGTCCCTGAACGATACGTGGAACAGTTTCCCGAGTTCGCGGAGGCCCCTGACGAGCATCGCCGCGGTCAGGACTGCCGACGGGTAGGGGGACGCGTGAATTCTCAGGTAGTCGGAGTCCCGGATGGCGTCGACGGCTCCCTTCGCCGACTCGGGCCTCATCAAACCAGGGGTTTCTAAAGCTCCTCGTCCACGGCGGAGGTTCTCTCCCCCGCCGACCCGGGAGCGGCCCCTTCGTCGTCCCCTCTCCGCCCGGCCCTGTACCTCCAGTCCGCGGGAAGGACGCCCTCCCTCGAGTAGTACCGGCCCAGCCCCCTTATCCTGGCCTCCAGTTCGGAGAGTCCCCCCCTGGCGGAAAGGTCCTTCCCGTTCTCGGACAGGTGTCTCCGAACGTTCGCGGCCCTGTCTATGAGGTTCTGGAGGTCCTCGGGCAGATCGCTTCCGAGTCCCCTCTCATCGAGGAACGCCGAGAGTTTCTGGCCGAGTGCCCCCTTTGCGTCCGGTACCCCGTACTGGTCCCTCAGGATCAGTCCTATCTCGGCGGCGGAACTGCCCCCCTCCTCCTTAAGCTCGACCACGATTTCTCCGATTTCTTCACTTTCCAGCGCCGACACCTCCACGTTTCGACCTCTCCTGCGGGCGGGAGGGTTAGTTGGCCCGACGTCTATTATATCTTGCGAGTTCAGGCCCTGCTCGGCCCCATCCACTCCGCGAAGCTGTCCAGCGCCCTTCTGCGGTGCGACACCGCGCTCTTGCCCTCCGGGTCCTCCGCGAACGTCGAGCCTGTGCCCTCAGGTATAAATACAGGATCGTAGCCGAAGCCGGCTGTGCCGCGCCTCTCCCCCGCTATCTCTCCCTCCACCTCGCCGACATGGACCGAGACCCCGGGGCCGTCGCAGAACGCCACCACCGACCTGAACGTCGCGCGCCTGTCCCGGATCCCCTCCATGAGTTTGAGCAAACCCCCGTTTCCGAGTGTTCCGTGCACGTAGGCCGAGTAGGGGCCCGGGAAGCCGTTCAGCGCATCGACGAACAGTCCGGAGTCCTCCACGAACACCGGTTCACCCGTCTTCCGGAAGACGTACCTGACTCCCTCCCGCGCCACGGTCTCCAGGTCGTCCACCTGCGGCTCCGGGTAGTCGATTTCCAAGTGCTCCACCTTCACGCCCTTCGGTTCGAGGATCTCCCTCGCCTCTCTTACCTTGTCCTCGTTCCCAGTCGCGAACAGCAGCCTCAAAGGTAGCGCCCCCTTCCACGGATCTCACCGACCCTCTCCAGGACCTCGTCCCCCTCCTCCGCCTGAGCGAGGTAGCTCTCATCGAGGGCCAGGAGGTCCTCCCCGGTCAGGCCGTGCGTCGACGCGAGGCACGTCAGGAAGAGGTGGAGGTCCACGGCCTTTGGCTCCACCTCGTCCACGTATTCCGCCATCCCGAAGTCGATTAGCGTCAGACCGTCCCCCTCCACTACGGCGTTGCTGGTCGTCGGGTCACCGTGAACCATGCCGCTGTCGTGTAGCGCGGCGAGGTGCTGCACGTACTCCTCGAGGAGCTCGCGGCAGGGCGCGTCCCTGAGCTTTTCCCCCTCGACCCGCTCCATCTCCAGGGAGGTTTCTCCGACGGACAGAACGATGGGGGTGGGCACTCCCAGCCTCCTGGCCTCCCCGAGTGCCCTCGCCTCCCTCCTGGTCCTGGACCTGCGCAGCCGCGAGTCGAGGGCCGGATGCCTGTACCCCTTGGACAGCCGCTCCTTCCGCACGGTGCTATTCACCCTTACCACGGCCTCCGCGCCGCGCAGTTCCGCCCCCCTCGGGAGGCCCGCCCCAGCACTCGCTTCGTCCTCGCCGTACCCGATCCAGGGGGCCTCCGGGCCGTCGACCCTCTCCCCCTGGTCCACGGTCTCTCCGCCATTCAGGCCCCACCGGTGCATCTTGAGACCCGTTACCGCGATCATGGCGCCGTTGTCCCCCAGCAGCTCCCGCGACGGCCTGTGTAACCGTGCGCCCCTTTCGCCGCACATCTCGTCCAGCATCTCCCGCAACCTCTCGTTCCTGGCCACCCCGCCCACCATAAGCAGCTCCTCCACCGAGGCGTGGGCCATGCAGCGCTCTGCGACCTCCGTTACCATCGAGAAACCTATTTCCTGAAAGGAGTTGCAGACCGCCGGGAGACCCCTGTCGAGCTTCGACGCGGCAGCGGTGACCAGTCCGCTGAAGGCGAGGTCCATTCCCTTAACGCTGTAGGGGAGGTCGAGCAGTTCACTGCTCTTCCCCGCCTCGGCCTCCACCTTCGGCCCCCCCGGATGGCTGAGCCCGGCCTCCCTGCCGAGCTTGTCCAGCGCGTTTCCGAGACCCACGTCAAGCGTCTCGCCGAAGACGCGGTAGCGGCCTTCCCTTCCCAGCAGCACCTGAGTGTTCGCCCCGCTGACGTTGAGGACCGCGGGGGCCGAAGCCTCCGTATCGAACAACCCCACCTCCACGTGGGCCAGGCAGTGGTTCACCCCTACTACCGGGACGTCCAGCGAGTGCCCGATCGCGCGCGCGGCCGTAGCCCCCACCCTGAGACACGGACCCATGCCGGGGCCCCTGGCGAAGGCGACGAGGTCGAGGTCCGAGGGGTCCAGCCCGGACCGCTCCAGCGCAGCCCTTACGGTGGAGGCGGCGTTTTCGGCGTGGCTCCTGCTGGCCTCCCTCGGATGGATGCCACCGTCCTGTGGCCTGTAGGGCGCGGACTCTATCGAGAGGACTTCCTCCTCCGTGGCCACGGCGGCGGAGAAGTTCCAGGCGGTGGACTCTATGCCCAGCGCGTACGGCACGCTACTTGAACTCGGTGTATCCGCAGCGCCCGCAGGCCAGCCGGTCACCGTGGTCGGCCATGAAGATGCCTTCGCCGCAGCGTTTGCAGAACTTGCCTTCCGGTTTCCCCTCTTCGCCGTATTTAGTGTACCTGTTCACTCCGAGCCTCCCTCACCGGGGTCTTCGTCGGCCTCCTCGGCCCCTGCATCTGATTCATCTTCACCTTCAGCCTCGTTTTCGTCCACGGGTTCCTCCTCGGACTCTGACCCTTCCCCTCCTGCTTCCGGCTCTGGAGCCTCCTCCTCGGGTTCTCCCGCCTCACCGGCGCGTTCCTCACGGCCGGTCGAGGCTGTCCCCTGGTCCTCCCCGAGATTTCGGTCCAGGAGGTGGCGGGACTCGACCTCGACCATCCTGTCCCTTGACGAGTACACGCTGACGCTTCCATCGGTGACCGCCCTCCCGAAGTCGGTGTCCATACCCTTCACTATGACGAGGTTCTCGTCGGCGTCCTTCATGGCCGCCAGCTTCTTCCTGACGTCCGTCCTGCCCGGAGTGGCGTCGCCCGGGTGCTCCACGCTGAAGTCCAGCTGCCTCCTTCCCAAGAGCGCGTTGTCCCACTCTCCAGTTACCTCAATTTCCATCGAGTACCTCCATCCTATCGACGAGGCGCTTTATCTCTCTTTTCCTCTTCCCGGTGACTTCCACGACCACGACGCCCTCGGAGGGCTGGCCGTACAGGACCGTGGAGCCTACCTCCGCGAATCGCACCGCCGGTATGACGGCCAGGTCCTCCTCACCGTCGACCACGACCTGGAAGCCGTCGCCCTCCTCGACTGCGGCCTCGACCGCCTCGACTAGTTCGTCGGTGAGGTGGCCGGGCGGGTTTTTGGCCTTAACCGACCTCCGGAAGCCGCGGCGCACCTCTCTTCTGACGGCCTCACCGGTGTTTTCCCGCATCGAGCGGTCGTCTATGATGCTGACGTCCGGGATGTGCCCCGCCTCCAGCAGGTGGTACGTCACGATGTCCCCCACCGCGATGACGTGGCCGTTCTCCGGCCACGCCTCCTCGGCCACTCGTTCCGGTGAATCGCCACTTACCAATCTGCCGATCGGACGTCTGAGTTCATCCCGCAGTTCGTCCGGCAGGACCCGGGTCAAGCTACCTTACCTTCAGAGCGTACTTTCCCGGCGTGTCGATTTTCATTTTTTTCGCTATCTCCGACTCCCCGGGGTCCAGTATCACGGCGTAACCCCTCCAGTCCTCGGTAAGGGTACCCTTTCCGTGTATCGGGCAGGCGTCGCCGTCTATCACCCGGTGGCACTCCCTGCACGCGGACTTCTTCATGCCACAGCCCTCAGCGCAACGTCCTCCCCGTGCTTCTCCCTGTACTCCTCCACGGTCATGTCGTGGGTCGAGAGATGGGAGCCCGTTATCTGCTTGTAAAGCTCCCCGCACTCGAGGCACTCCACCCGCTCGGCCGCCCTCGCCTCCTCCGCTTCGGCCTTGGCGGCCTCCTCCGCTGCACGCTCCTCCTCCATCAGCCTGAGGTACTCCGCCCTCCTCTCGGCCATCTTCTCGGAGCGGTACACCTCCTCGACCTTTCCGAGTGCGGGCTGCCTCATGGTCATCCCTATCTTGGACTCCCGGGGGTTGCGCTCGTTCAGGGAGACAGTTACTATCCGGGTCCTGACGGCGTCTCCCTCACTCAGCGCGATGCCGCCCTCCTTGCCCACTAGACGGGACTGCTTCTCATCGTACGATATGTACTCGTCCGCTATCTGCGATACGTGGAGCAGCGCGTCCAGGGGACCGACGCCCACGAAGGCGCCAAACTCGACGATCTCCACTATCTCCCCCTCGCTCATCTCGTTTACCTCCGGCAGGAACGAAACGGCGTCGAACTCGACCTCGTAGTAGACGCCGCCGTCTCCCGGAACTATTTTGCCCTCACCTATCCGGTAAACGTCGGTCACTGCCACGTAGACTCCCAGGTCCCTGTCGACGCGCCCCTCCAGCTTTGCCTGAAGGGCGTCCGCGATGACCGGCTTCAGTTCCTCCCCGAACCTGCCGGGGGGGACTCTCACCGAATCCACCAATCTGAGCTTCCTGTACACCTAATCACTTCCAAATATTTCTCTGTAGAGCGACATCGCGTGCTCCACGGCACCCTCGGCCTCCCTGCGGCCCCTCCAGCCGAGGGTCTCCGTGCTCTTACCTTCCTCCAGAGCCTTGTAGGTTTCGAAAAAGTGAGTTATCTCCTTCTTCACCTGGGGCGGGACGTCGTTCACGTCCACGACGTGGTCGAACCTCGGGTCGCCGGCCGGCACGGCCAGGACCTTGTCGTCCTTCTCGCCGTCGTCCACCATCTCCATCATGCCGACCACCCGGGACGGGACCACGCAGCCCGGAAACGTCGGGTCCTCGACCAGGACGATGACGTCGAAGGGATCGTCGTCGTCGTACCACGTCCGGGGTATCAGGCCGTAGTCGGCGGGGTAGTGCACGGCGGAGTGCAGCACCCTGTCCAGCTCCACGGCCTCGATGTCCTTGTCGTACTCGTACTTGTTCCTGGAGCCCCTGGTGCACTCCACGACGGCGTTGATGAGAGAGGGAGGCTCCTCTCCGGTCGAAATTTCAGACCACAGGTTCATGCTAATCCAGACTCCTCTGCAAGTAGCTCTTCTGCCTTATGTAGATTACGGGCAGACCCCTCACCTTCAGGCGGTTAATCAGTTCCGCGTCGTTCGTCAGCACCTCCCATCCCCGTTCCTCGGCCAGCTCCACCAGGGCGTCGTCCACCCGGCCCTCCGTCGAGACCCGCGCGGTGCCCTCCACGAGCGCCAGTGCGACTGACGCGTTCCTGGCCTCGGTTGCGGTGCCCTCGATTTCTATCCTCCTCAGCTCCTCGACGACTCCTGTGGGCACCACGGGTTCGAGCCCCGGCGCGACCCTTCCCAGCTCATCGAACATGTCTATGCCGAGAGCCCCGACTGCCATAAGGGCGTTCGTGTCCAGCAGGACAGCGTCCCTCTGGTCTTCTCCCCGCATCTCGCCTCTCCTGAGTCGGTCCCCAGGGGATTAGGAGTAACCCTGAATACGGCGGAAGCACACCCGGGACGGCGGTGAGGAAAACACTGGTCGAACTCGGAGCCGGCAGAGCCCTCGTGCTGGCGGGTCTCCTGCTGATAATCGCGGGCCTGCTGTGGCCGCTCATCCCGGGCGTCGGACTCGGCAGGCTCCCCGGAGACGTCGTGATCGAGAGGGAGGGGTTCAGTTTCTACCTCCCAGTAACCACGATGGTCCTGTTGAGCCTCGCCATCTCCGCTCTGCTGTGGCTCGTCCAGAGGTGGGCGCACGCGTGAGAGGGTGTACGGGTCGCCGTCCGTAGGCCTCTCGCCGCTGCGACCGGGCGCTCAGCGCGCCGACTCCTCCACCTCGAACCAGACCAGAGCCGCAGAGAACAGGGCCACCGCGCCGCCGAAGAGGAAGGGCACCCGGAACCCGTAGTTCACCAGGAAGCCGGAGAGCAGTGGACCGGCCGCCGTCCCGAGCCCGAACCCCATCGTGAGGAGGGACATCTGTCCCCCCATCGAGGCCCTGTGTGCCTTGTCGCCCGCCAGGGCGAACGCCGGCGCGAACACCATCGCTCCCGCGACGCCCTGCAGGAACCTCGCGCCGATCAGCTGGCCCGTGGTGGCCACGAAGCCCTGAGCCACGGTGGTCGGGGCGAGAAACAGCAGCCCGACGAGGATGAAGGGCTTCCTGCCGTACAGGTCGCTCCACCTGCCTATCGGCGTCTGGAAGAGCACCTGGCTGACTATGAAGGCCGAGAAGGCGGCCCCAAAGCCGAGGGAGGTCTGGTCGAGCCTCGCGTTGAACTGCGGTTCAAGGGTCGCCATGAGCGCTATGCCGGTCGCCATGAAGAAGGAGGTCAGGCCAAGCACGAAGAACTCGTCCAGCTCACCGTCGCGTAAGACCCGGAGGTGACCGAACCCACGCTCCCTGGCCTCGCGGCGCTCCTGCCGGCTCTTCCTCTCCTCCCTGACGAGCAGCTGCACCAGGACGAGGCTGACGACGGCACCGGCGGTCCCGACGTAGAATGCGGCGTCGAAGCCGTACGCGACCTCCACGAGCCCCGCGACTATCGGCCCGGTCCCGAAGCCCACCATCCGCATAGTGTTAAAGAAACCCATGGCGCCTCCCCGCGTGCCTGCGTCCGTGACCTCCGAGAGCAGCGCCATCGTCGCGGGAATCGTGAGGGCGACGCCGAGGCCCTGCAGCGCCCTCACCGCCACCATGCCGGGGTAGTACGAGAGGAGGCTGTAGGCGAAGGTGGTGGCTGCCAGGGTCCCAAGGCCCAGCACGATGAAGGGCTTCCTCCTGCCGTACACGTCCGTCATCCTGCCCGCGAAGGGCTGGGCCAGGGCGTTGACGAGGCCGAAGGTGGAGAGGACGACGCCGATCAGGAGCGGGTCGCTGAGGCCCGCGAAGCCTTCCCCGACATCCCCGACGTACAGCGGAAGGACTACGATCAGCAGGCTGTTCCCCAGGCTGTCCGTCATGCGGGCCAGGCCGAGCACGAAGACGTCACGGTCTATGCCGAACCTATCGAGAACTCCATCGGTCACGAGGCGGAATGGTCTCCCCCGCCCCGCATAAGGGTGGCCTCCCTCGACTCGACGTTCAGGCCGTTAAGCGGTGCACCGGGTTCAGGGGAGGATGGACGTTTCGTTTTTTGTCGCCCGCGCGTTCATACGCCGGTGGACTCCGGTGCTGGCCCGGCGAGGTACCCGCCTCCAGGACCCAGGACCTCCCTGTAGGCCTCTCCGAACACGTGGCTCACGGCCACCAGGACGTAGAAGCTGAGGAACGGCACCAGCACAGCCCCCACCACGGTGGCGTTCAGGACGGCGGTTACCGCACCGAGGACCAGCGACGCGGCGAGGGCCAGCAACCACGCCGTCACGTAGGTACCGCTGGTGAGCAGCTCAGACAGGTAGCCGAGCCTGAAGCCGGAGCTAACGCTTCCGTTCACCAAGAGGTTTGCCACCGCGGCGGGGACGAGGTAGTACGCCACGAGGGACGCGATTCCGAAGAGCGCCATCCCGAACGGGCTGGTCTGCCCCACGGTGATCCCCGGAGATCCCGGGGCCATAGTCGAGCCGAAGAGCCTGAAACCGCCCGACAGTCCAAGTATCGCGAGCGGCACTATCAGGTAGACCAGCACGACCACGAATCCCTTTACACCGTCGACGAGCAGCTCGCCCCAGTCGTTGAAAGCGGGGGGCTCCGCTTCTCCGCTTATGACGTAACGCAGCTCCCTGACGAGGTAGCCGTACACCAGCAGCGCCGGCACTATCAGGACGCCGAGGAACACCAGCACTCCACCGATGAGGAGCCTCTTCATCCAGGATTCCCCCTCTGTCGGGTACCCGAGCGCCTCGTTAAGCACGTTCAGCATTTCGTTCACCTGCCGCGAGTGGGGGTCCCAGACGCAATAAGGTTACCTCAGCATAGCAGCGGCCACTACGCTCTGCATACGCCGACCCTCTGCGCCAGCCTGTAACCCACGACGACCCGGCGTTCCCCCTCCAGCTCGCGGTCCACGTCGGGGTCCCCCGTGTCGACCAGCAGCCCGTCGACGCCTCGCATCTTCTGCGGCGTGGCCACGACGATTACGTTCTCGGGGCGGACCGCTCTCAGGACCTTCGCCGATATCTGCTGGTTGCCCCTTCCGAACAGGAAACCCTGCGCCCCGATAGGGCTCACGACGACGCGGGTCTCGGAGTCCACCAGTTCCAGGAGGCGCTCCTCCGGGAGGTCCGACGCGACGAGTTCCCCGTCCTCGTACAGGTCGACGCCCAGCAGCGTCCCCTCCTGGCCCAGCTCCTCCGCGATGGCCGCCGTGGTGGAGCCGGGGCCGAGGACGAAGCGTCCCTCCTGCATCACCTCGGCGAGGAACCTCGCTATCCGCCCCTTGTCCTCCTCCTCCGACCCTCCCACGTACACGGACTTGGAGCCCTGTATATGGGGCTCGTCCGGCGTCAGTGCGACGCCGTAAATCCTGGTCTCCAGGCGGCCCGCCCGGTACGCCTCCTCGTCCACGTCCACCACCTCCGCCTCCCTCACGGCGCCGTGGGCGAAGAAGTCGTCCGCCACCTCCCAGGACCTGGCCGGCGACGTGGCGAATACCCCGGACTGCATCTTTACTCCGGCCGGGATGCCGAGAATCGGCACCTCTCCCTCCACGACGGAGTGGACGTCCCGGGCGGTGCCGTCGCCCCCGCAGAACAGCACCACGTCGACCCCTCTCCGCAGGAACTCGCCGCACGCCTCCAGGGTGTCCCCGGCCGTGGTGGGTTCACCCGGCTCGTACACGACCTCGTACTCGACGCCCGCCTCCTCAAGCACTTCGACCCCCATCTCGCCGCCGCAGGTCAGGAAGACCGTGCCGCGGAACGTGCCGCCGTGCTCCCTGAAGCCGCGGAGAGCCCTCTTCCCGGCCAGGGGCTCCGCCCCCCTGGACCTCGCCTCCTCAACCAGACCGTCGGTCCCCTTCAGCCCGACCCGGCCACCCATTCCGGCCACGGGGTTTACCAGGAAGCCGATTCTCTGCATCTATCCCTATAACGTTGAGAGACAACTTCTCTCCTGTGCAACGGAGAGGACCTGGAACCCGCGACGAAGCGGCAGGATAAGAATGGAATCGGCTGGCCGGTCTACTGATCGTACACTTCCACTTCGACTCTCAGCCCTCTCCATCTCGCTCCTTCTCGACCCTGAGGGCGAAGTCTATCAGGTCGCAGCCCTGCCTGAGGGTCTCCTGTGGCGTGAATCGGCGGGCCCTGCACCAAAGAGTGTTGTTCAAACACGTTCACTCGTACGAGAAACCTGACCTTCACCGAGACTGTTCAGATATCCTCCTCGCCTCCCTCACCGCCTCGACATAGATCTCCTCCTTCAGCCTGAAGCCGTGTTGTACCATGTCGTTCAGCGCTTCGAGGAACCCATCCAGGTCAAGTTCCCCTGATTCGAGGGCGCGAAGAAGCACGTAGACCGTACCCCTCGGCTCCAGACCCAGGATCCTCGCAGCCACGCGGGCGGAGACCTCGTCAATGACCACGACCTCCGCGTCCAGCACGTCGGCCAGCGACAGGACGGCGGATTCGCCCGGGTCGAGGCCGGTTTCCTTATCCGGAGCCGGGGTCTCCCTGACCACTAGCCAACCTTCCTCGACGGCCTCCTCCACGACGAGGGCGTCGGCCATCCCGAGTGATTTCCCGCGGTCCACCACCTCGACCCTCACCTCTTCCGGAACGATGACCCGGCCGAAGACCTCTCTCAGCAGGTGCAGCTTACCGGCCTTAGAGAGGTAAATCAGGGGCGTTGCGTTTGAGACGACGACCATCGGCCCTATCAGCTCCACACCTCTCCTGCGGAGAGATGTTTAAGCAATATCTCCGGAGCGCAGAGCCCCCAGATCTCTCTCGAACTCGTCCCGGGTGTACGGCACGTGGACCTCCCGCTCACGGGCCTCCGCCGCCATCTCCCACAGCGACAGTCCGCACCTCTCGGCGGCTCCCCAGAGCGTCACCCTCCCATCCTCGTAGTCGGCCAGGGCACTCTCTATGCACCAGTCCCTCGCCGCCTCCGACAGGAAACGACGCAGCACCGTGGACCGGTCCATCCCCTCCGCGCGGGCAACCTCGTCAATGGTCTCGGCGAGTTCATCGTCAACCCGCGTGGACAGCGTAACAGGCATGTATTAAACTACATAATTCTAATACATAAGGCTGCCGGAGTCCGTTGGAGATATAAGCTGCCGTAGCCCGGTTCCCGCGGAGACACCCATGCCTACCTCCGGGCGTCCACCGCTTTCCAAATGGCTACGTCGAACCCCAGCGGTCCCGCATCCTCGTCCATGCAGAGCGCCACGACACAGGAGTCCGGGTGGCTCAGGTCCCCAGACAGCTTAATATGTCCAAGGACGTACCTTGTCCCTGATGCCCGTCGAACTGAGGGAGCCGGACGAGCAGCATCCTTACCAGTTATGGAAGGGCCCGGTCGCGTGGGTCGCCAAGGACCCCGAAACCTCGGTAGCGAGCCAGGGCGACACCCCGGAGGAGGCGCTGGAGAACCCTCTTGAGGCCCTGGAGCTTTACCACGACGAAAACCAGGAACTCCCCAGAGAGGACCTGGCAGAGGTCGAGGTCCCTTAGACCGTTGCCTTATTCTTCATATGGCTGTCTAGGAGCGTTCCTCCAGAACTCTCTGCCCTCTTTTCCTGATGCACACTCCTTACCGAATCCCTTGTGATTCGCCCCAAGAAAGACAACGTAGCCTCCTTTTTTAGCAATAGCACCTTTCTTATGAGGAAAAAGCAGATTGTATCTGTGCCCTCTGCTTGTCATCCAAGAATCGAACGCATCACCGTATCCGTAAACCCCAGTGTTCATGTAGATATTTTCCGCTACATCCCATCCCTGAAACCCAAATCTGCCCTTATAGTGGTTAACGCAGTTCCCATCAGGGTCTATATGGTCAAAGTACCCTCTTTCGTACATGTCCTGGGCTCTGAAGAGAGCCAGCTCGTAAAGGTCGTTGTCCCACTCCAAGGGTTCCCGGCCCTCCTCTATTCGAATTTGATTAATTTCTTCAAGTGCTTCCTTAGCCTCCTCCTTGGGAGATTTCGGCTCAGGAACAACGTCCCTATATACTCTGCTGAATCTGCTAGCCCCTCCACAACCGGAGATTTTTTCACTAAAGCGGTACCTGCTGCGTTACCAAATATCAGCATACCCGCGATACCGACTATCAACAAGCGTTTCAGAGAGACTGACCGCCTAAATTGTCGAGCAGGAACGCTTTGAGTCAACCATCGGACAACGGGGAGACCTGCACGCCAGCCGCAACGATGACAAGTGAGAAGCCAGTCGCCTCGCATACGGTAGATATACTGTCCGCACTTTGGGCACGAACGGGAGTAGAGTCTACGCGTGCCTCGATGAAGCCAGTACTGGGTCCTTCCATAGGTTGCCAGCAAAATCCGCGTCACAACATAGCCTAAAACTGATGTGGAGAATACGGCCACAAGGGGCCATTCAAGGAGATATACGCCGCAGGCGGTCACTACACCGATGATGAACGACACAACGGCTTGTCTAGTATGCATCAGTTCAATACTTAAGTTAACAGTAACCCTTTTTACTGCTTTCATCCAACCTTTTTATGGGTGAAGCAGCTGGCCGGAGAAGATCAACCTATTCCAATCTGGGGCGCAGGTGTACTCCTCTTAATCGTGGGAGCAGTGATTCTCCAAAACTCTCCCGACGGGGTTTTGCTTTATGTTGGGCTTGTATCTACCGGCATCGGTATACTCATCTTCCTCGTCACCGGTTACAAAATCTCTCAAGGAGGATTGGAAGAGGGTGTTGCTTTCCTTTCAAAAGACTCACCCATCACCCCGCCCGACTCGGACCTGAATACAGATAGAAGAACGTACAGAGACCCCGCCAACCAGTCTCAGGCAAATCAGAGGCGGAAAGAGCTCACCCAGAGGAAGAAGAACGAGATAAAATACGAGAGAGCTAACGAGGTCTGCGAGGCATGCGGGACGGACACCAAAGGAACCTCTCTAAGCCTCCACGCTCACCACATCACGCCCCTTGAAGAAGGCGGGACCAACAACGATTCCAACCTTATCGCCGTATGCCCAAACTGCCACGACAGGGCCCACGGCGGAGCTCTCTCTAAAAACGAATTGAAGTACAAGGTCCAGCAAGCCAGGAGGAGTTAGAGCTGGGTGTTTTTAGAAAGGAAGGAAAATAGACTCTTAAAAAAAAGGAAAGGAGGGCCTGTGAACGGGATAGAAAAATAGCCGAGATCATTACTGACAATTGACACTAGTTCCAACAACCCCCCTTCGAAATGTCCAACCCTATGATGAAGACCATAGAGGCAGGTAATTTCAAGGATGCTGTTAAGGCCTTCAAAGACTACATCAACCGAGCAGAGAAGAGCGGTGGATCCGGGTTGCTCTAGAGTACCCGAGTCCCCTACTCGAAAGTGCATTAGCCCCTCCATTTTGAGACACACTAACTAACCTAATAATCTGAAATTGGTTTATCCGCAGAACTCTTGCGTAGCCCAAACAGTTCCATCTTCCGTTATAAATATCCCAATTCCTTCTCGTCTGAAAGATGACCTTAAGATGTTTTTTCTATGTCCTTCGCTGTTCATCCATCCATCTACGATTGTTTTGGCTAGTTCTTCCTCTGTGTACCATTCGGCTATCCCTCCAGAAGAGTAGCGGGATTTGTACACGTACGCCTTTGCTATGTTCTCACCTTTAATCGTGCCACACTCAAGGGTGTCCAGTCCACCGTGGTAAAGGTAGTCACTATTTGCCATCTCCTTGCTCCACTTATCAGAGTTGGAGTGAATCATGGGGCTCCACTGTAGGGTGTGGAGGCCTTGTTCCTGCCGAGCACGGTTCACTTCTTCGTGAATCATTTCCTCAATCCTGTTGTCATCGAAATTCCCGACCGAACGAGGTGCTTGCACCGATTCTGTCTGTGTATGTGTGGGCACCGGGGTATCTGTTGATTGCGGTGTTTCTGTCTCAGGAATTTGCGTAGGCGTAGGTGTTGGAGATGGAGATGGAGTTGGTCTCAGGAGCTCCGTCGTTTCGAATACGTATTCGTATCCTCCCGAGCGAAGGGGCTGTTTTGACATACTTCCACGCACAGTCACGGAGTCTCCCTCTAATTCTAGCAGAGATGACGAATGCGGTTTTAGCGTTACACTTGTTCCCGTGTCGTCTACCAAAATGTGCTGGTAAGGTGTATCCGGGTCGAAAGGGCGTTTTTCTAAGGTTCCTTCAATGGCAATGCTGTTATCAAGAAATTCCTCTGGATTTTCAGCTACAACTCCTAAATCCACCGTATCAAAATGAATCGGAGTTTTTGTTGGTGATGGCAATGTACCGGGGTCAGAGATGGCAGGTGATCCAAGCGTAGAATCGAAGTAACCACCGGTGTACGCGTAACCTATTGCTCCAACTAATATTATTATAATTAGGAGAGGCATCTTCCAAGACTTGCCTCCAGGCCTTTGGCTCCGAGCCCCTGTTTTACTGGTTGATTTTTTATGAACCTTCTTGCTTGATTTGTGTTTTACCGGAGTATTTTCAGGCTGCTTGAATCGAAATTTTTTCTTGTCGAAATATCGACCTTTAACGGCGTCGAGATTTATGCAATCGTGATTCTCAGGCAACCTATGATCCGCACAGAGTTTTTCGTCACAGAAGTTACAGACATAAGGAAGGGTGCTGCTAATTTGATTTCCGCAAAAAGAACATTCGGTCACGTCTGCACTCCCATACCTTATATCGATTCCTACTAAAGACCCATTTCAATCTTAGCAAACCAGAGTATAAAGGCCACGGGGAACGCGACGATGAAGATAGCGACCTCCCTCTTGGAATACCGGAAAAGACGAAAGGAGTGGCAGAAGTTCGGTTGGGTCGACAGGTAGGAGTTGGTTAAGTGGGTTAGGAGTAGTAGTGCCGGGGAAAATCAGATTCTTTTGTAAAACTTATTGATTAGTTATTTTTAGGTGATGGGCGATATATGTCGCTTGATGGGAAAACTCACTGAATTGTTTGGGAGGTGAGGCATAGTTAATCATAATCCACCTATTTTTGTCTTTAAAGAGATAGAGTTTCTTCTCTAGGCCTGATTGACTGTCTACGCCGTGGACCACATAAACTTTATCAAAATACTTTGTGTTGGTAAAGTATTCGTCTGGCGAGTTAATTTCATTTTTTAAGTCTGGCCTTGCACTATATAAAAATTCATTATATGTGTATGATTTATTGGATTCATAAACAACAATTACTATCATCGGGGGATACTTTTGGTCAGTGAATTCACCCCGATAAAATAAAACGGATTGATCTATTCCTGCTCTTGCATTTGTAATTTGTGTATCAATTGAGGGCACTTCATCTTTGGCCCAACCGTTCGGGTATTGAAGAGAGATATTGTTATCACTATCAACGAACCGGGATGTTTTCTCGTATTTAGGAAATCCTTCTTCTTTATGTGGTAGATTCGAAATCTCATTATACTGAGCTATAGAACCGGATACTCCCAACAATATGAAAAACATAAATATAATTAGTATTAGGATGTTGATTGCTGTCAAACCGCCTAAAAAGAGACTCTCTATTCTGCTACCTTTCTTAAACAAATTATCCCAACTAAAAGGAACCATTCTAAATGGAAGTTCTTCTGGTTTCTCTTCTTCGTTAAATCTCCCGTATTTAGAGGAGAGATATCTTAGAATCAGCGTTAGAATCAGGTAGGTAATGGTGAATCGAGCCAGCACCCCCAGAATTGTACCGGTTATATTTGTTGGACTGTAAGTGATATTTAGTGGAAATGCAAATAATAAAGATATAACTAAAATACTACTGATCCTTGCCGCTTTTGCTAATTGACTGTTATTCATGCTGTGTTAAATAAGTGGGTTGGTCGTATAAGATATACGGCTACCCCCATTATTTACTTACTAACTCCTGTCTCTTGGAGGGGACGCAAGTTGTAGAGGGATTAGTCAGGGTGCAACGACGAGTGGTGCGGGGGAGTGAGATCTACATCGAACAGGGTTCCAAATTGGAGAAAGCAGCCTGAGCAACTCACTAAAACGTTTAGAGAAGAGTAAGGTCAGGGAGTTATTCAACACAGCACTAATAATACATGCTCAAAAAATAGCGCCAAAAGTTCGATTCCCATCTGAAGAAGGATCACATCTGGCTGGCCAATCTACATACACGACTGACCAATCCAAGGCGGCCAACTTTTCTGATGAAATACAATAGGTCAGAGTACACTGGGACCAGAGACTATGTCTCACGGCCCCTTTCTGACCAACCTACGATCACACCTCCGGCAGCTTCTCCATGGACTCCTTGACGAGTTCTTCGGGGTACTCGTAGTCGACGAGGTTGCCCTGGTGATACTCGTCGTAGGCGGCGAGGTCGAAGTGCCCGTGGCCGCTGTTTCCGATCAGGATGGTCTTCTCCTCCCCGGTCCTTGCGCACCGCTTCGCCTGGTCTATTCCTCCCTTGACTGCGTGTGCCGCCTCGGGTGCCACGATGTGGCCCTCGGTGTGTGCGAAGAGCTCCGCGGCTTCGAACACCGGGTTCTGGTAGAAGGCCTCGGCGGACAGGTGGCCGTCGTGGTACAGCTTCGATACGAGCGGCGAGTCGCCGTGGTACCTGAGTCCCCCGGCGTGGATGGCGGGCGGCACGAAGTCGTGTCCCAGGGTGTACATCGGCATCAGGGGCGTCATCATTGCGGTGTCCCCGAAGTCGTACCGGAACAGTCCCTTCGTTAGCGTGGGGCAGGCGGTGGGTTCGCAGCAGACGATTTCCACGTCCTCGCCGTCGAACCGGTCATTCACGAACGGGAACGCTATGCCGGCGAAGTTGGAACCTCCCCCGACGTTTCCGTACACGACGTCGGGGTACTCGCCCACCTTGTCGAGCTGCTTCTTCGCCTCCAGCCCGATTACGGTCTGGTGCAGGGCGACGTGGTTCAGGACGGACCCGAGGGAGTAGTTCGTGTCGTCGCGGGTTGCGGCGTCCTCCACTGCCTCCGAGATGGCGATGCCGAGGCTGCCCGTGGTGTCGGGGTCCCTCTCCAGGAGCTTCCTTCCGGCCTGCGTCTTCTCCGAGGGGCTGGGCGTTACCTCTGCGCCCCAGGTCTCCATCATTATGCGGCGGTAGGGCTTCTGCTCGTAGCTCACCTTCACCATGTAGACGGAGATGTCGAGGTCGAAGTGGGTGCCGGCGTAGCTGAGGGCGGAGCCCCACTGCCCGGCTCCGGTTTCGGTGGCCAGGCGCTCGATTCCGGCCTCCCGGTTGTAGTACGCCTGAGCCACGGACGTGTTGGGCTTGTGGCTCCCTGGCGGCGAGACGCCCTCCCACTTGTAGAAAATCTTCGCCGGGGTTTCGAGCTCCTCCTCAAGGTTCTTAGCGCGGTAGAGAGGGCTCGGTCGCCACGTTTTGTAGATGTCGCGGACCTCCTCAGGTATCGTGACCCATCTGTCGCGGCTCACCTCCTGCTCTATGAGGGCACCGGGAAAAATAGGCTGAAGGTCCTCCGGCGTGACGGGTTCCTTCGTCCCCGGGTTGAGGTAGGGCTCCAGGGGCTCCGGCATGTCGGCCTGGACGTTGTACCACCTGGTCGGTATCTCGGATTCCTTCAGAGTGATCTTGGTGTCGGTCATGTGAGTGCTCTCCCCAGCCGTTTTTCTGGAGCTCCCTTAGTTGTTGAGGTCCCGGTACAGGTACCGTACACCCACCCTAGCCTAGTTAATGCAACCGACACCGGCTGTTTCCCCCAACCCTGCCGCGGGTCGGGGAGTACTCCCCGGCTGTAGTCGGAGACGTCCTCGGAAACCTAGGCGCCACCTCCTGATGTGCCTCAGCTACGGTATGCGTCCCGGTGTGACCCGGACCAGGGGTGCGTCTAGGAGTGCACGCCCACCGCGAAGAGGGCGGCTGAGGTGTACCTGTCTTCCATGCGTGGATACCCCTCACCGGACACAACTTAATAACAGTTACACCCCTCAAATCGAGGCCGCGAAATTCCCGACGACGTCCTCGAGCCGCGGTTTCCCGACGGACTCCAGGGAGTACCTCACCCTGTGCACCGGCAGGTCCATCGGTACGACGCGGCTGAGGTCGACCGGCGTGCCGAGCACCACCGCCTCGGCCTCCCTCGCGGCGTCCTCCACCGTCTCACCCAGGTCCCGCAGCATCTCCTCCGAGTACCCGAAGGCGGGCAAGACCTTCCCCATGTGAGGGTACTCCTCGTAGACGGAGGCGAGGGCGCCCGCCGCGTAAGGCCTCGGGTCCACGGGTTCGGCGCCCTGCCTCCTGGCCGCCAGGAGCCCGGCGCCGTAGCTCATCTCGCCGTGGGTCACGGTTGGTCCGTCCTCCACGACGAGCACCCTCTTCCCGCGGATGGACTCAGGGTCCTCAATGGTTATCGGTGAGGCCGCCCTGACTATCGCGGCACCCGGGTTGAGCTCCCGGACGTTAGCCTCCACCGTTTCCGCGTCCTCCTCGGATGCGGTGTCCACCTTGTTAATCACCACGACGTCGGCCATCCGGACGTTTGTCTCGCCGGGGTGGTACCTCTTCTCGTGGCCGGGCCGCAGCGGGTCGGCCAGCACTATATGGAGGTCGGACCGGTAGAACGGCAGGTCGTTGTTCCCCCCGTCCCAAACGATCACGTCGGCCTCCTCCTGGGCCCTCTCCAGTATCTTTCCGTAGTCCACTCCGGCGTACACGACGTTTCCCTCATCGACGTGCTGCTCGTACTCCTCCCGCTCCTCCAGCGTTAGGCTGTAACGCCCGAGGTCCTCGCGGGTCTCGAAGCGCTGAACCACCGTGGCGGAGAGGTCGCCGTACGGCATCGGGTGCCTCACCACGACCACGTCGAGGGCTTCGTCCGAGAGCGTCCGCACCACGCTGCGCGTGGTCTGGGACTTCCCGGCCCCGGTCCTCACGGCGCAAACGGAGGCAACCGGCACCTCCGCCTCCAGCTGGACGTGCTTCGGCCCGAGCAGCCTGAAGTCGGCACCCGCCGCGAGGGCCCTGGAGGCCTGGTGCATCACGTACTCGTGGCTCAGGTCCGAGTAGGAGAGCACGACCTCGTCCACCGACTCCGCCTCGATTATCTCCTCCAGCTCGTCGGCGGGCCTTATCGGGATGGCTTCGTCGTAACCCGGTTCACACAGCTCCAGCGGGTACTCGCGGCCCTCTATCCCCGGTATCTGCTCCGCCGTGAACGCCACGACCCCCCGGTCCTCCCGTCCCCGGAAGTGCGTGTTGAAGTCGTGGAAGTCGCGGCCCGCCGCGCCCATTATAACGACCCTCTGCCGGTGCATCTCGGAGGTAAATCTCGGGGACCGTTCCTTAAAGATGGCGACGCTCGACCGGGGGAGTTTTAAGGATTTGCCGCGAGGGGAAGCCGGCCATGGAAACCTGGCGCTCGATAGCCCTGGGCCTGCTGGCACTCCTGATAACCACGTCGCTGGTCGCCGCGAACTTCGTCACCGTGGCGGACCGAACCGCACTTGACAGCGAGTTCGTTAAAGAGGCGCTTGAGGAGGAGGGGGCCTACCCGGCCCTGCAGGGAGAGATCGTGGACGTGTTCGAGCAGGGCACGGCTCTGGACGGGGAGAACGGGCTTCCGCTCTCCGTCTCCTCGGAGGGGGTGGTGAGGGGGGCCGTCACTCAAGACTACCTGAAGGACCAGGTCGAGACCAACGTGGACCGTGGTTATGGCTACCTCCACGGCGACCGGAGCGAGCTCCGTTTATCCGTGGACCTCGAGCCGGTCGAGGAGGGGGTGGGAGCCGCCGTCGAGGAGGAGATTCGGAGCACGAGTCTCGAGCAGTTCCTGTCGGCGTTCTCTGAGGAGGGGGATTTCATGAGCCTCGGGGACACCTCGATCGGTTTCTCCACCTTCGCCGAGATGGCGGAGAGCGGGGCGCGGTACGAGGAGGTGCGCGCGGAGTTCCGGAACGGTCTGCGGGAGGAGGTGAGGTCCGAAGCCGGTGCGGAGCCGACCGACTCCGAAATCGACGCACTGCTGGAGGCTCGGATGGACGAGGTCCGGAGCGATATGGGAGCCACGGTTAATGAGAGCATCTCCAGAAGCGATATCCCTGAGGAGCTCCGGGAGCCGGTCAGGGAGATCGCCTACACCGGTCTGGATGGGTTGCTAACCGACACGACCTACCGGGGGTACGTGTCGAGGATGGAGTCGGCGAAAAGCGAGCTGGCGTCGGCGGCTGCGTCCCTGGTCGAGCAGCAGGTCGAAGAGGAGCTTCCGGACACCCTGGACCTGACCGAGGAGATTCCGCCCGAGGCGCTCGAGAACGCGGAGACGGCCAGGGAGGCAGTCACCACCCTCGACACGCTCGCGTTGTCGCTACCCGTCCTCGCGGCCCTGCTGGTGGGCACAGTATTCCTGGTCTCCGGCTCCCTGACCGCCACGGCCCTGGAGTTGGGGGCGGCTGCCTCGCTCGCGGGCTTAATCGGCTACGGGTCGTCCGTCGTCGCAGGGAAGCGGTTGGAGGACGCACTGTCCGGTGCACCCGATGTGCCTCCGGAGGCCGTCGAGCCGGTTATCGGCGTAACCGAGCGTGTCCTGGTAGAGCTGGGTAACCAGTCGCTGGCGCTGCTGTTACTGGGACTCGTGCTCGTTGCGGCGGGGCTGGCTGCACGCAGAGGCCTCCTGCCCGCCCCGGATACCCTCCCGGGTACCTAGGTGTCCACGACCTGGCCGTCTACCAGGTGGATGCGGCGGTCCGCCCGTTCGGCGAGTTCGATTTCGTGGGTAACTACGATAGATGTCTGTCCGGTGTTCCGGTTGAGGTCACGAAACAGGTCGTAAATCCTGTCGCTGGTCTCGGTATCGTTGCTTCCCGTGGGTTCGTCCCCTATCACGATGCTGGGCTCGTTGGCGAGGGCTCTCGCGATGGCGACCCGCTGGTTCTGTCCCCCGCTTAGCTCGTAGGGCCTGTGCTCCAGCCTATCCGAGAGACCCACCTGGGTCAGGAGGTCGGTGGCCCTCTCTGCGGCCCTCCCTTTCTTCGACCCGGATACCAGCTGTGGAATCATGACGTTCTCCCTCGCCGTGAACTCGGGAAGCAGGTTGTGAAACTGGAACACGAACCCTATGCTGCGGTTACGGAGGCTGGCGAGGTCTCTGTCGTCGAGCGTGGATACGTCTATGCCGTCGACAAACACGTTTCCGCCCGTCGGTCGGTCGAGGCCTCCCAGCATGTTGAGCAGGGTGGATTTGCCGGAGCCGCTGGGCCCCGTTATCGAGACGAACTCCCCGTACTCTATCGCCATTTCGACGCCCCTCAGGGCCTCCACCTCGACGCCGTTGGTGAACACCTTTCGGAGGGCCACCGTCCTCACCGCGTACCCCTCACTCACGTCTAAGCGCCTCCACCGGCGGCAGTTTCGCGGCCTTCCACGCAGGGTACACAGAGAAAGCCAGGGTGAGGAGTACCGTGAAGCCGGATACGAAGAGGGCGTCCCCAACTGTGAGCTCCGCGTTGAGGCGTATCACGTCGACGAAGGCCGGGCCCTCCTCCGGGGGCGTTATCTCAATCATCTGGATGGCCTCCGTTAGGAGGATCGCCAGGACGTTTCCGAAGACGGAGCCGAATGCGGCGAGCATCGCGCCCTCGAACAGGAAAATCGACATGACGTCTCCGTCCGTGGCGCCCATGGACTTCAGCATACCGATTTCCCGCGTCTTGGACATGACTGTCATGAGCATGACGTTGGCGATTCCGGCGGAGGCGATGGCGAGGATGAGTGAGTAGAATACGTAGTCGAAGAGCTGGAAGGTTTCGATCACCTGGGCGAAGGACTGCGCCGCCTCCCTCCAGGTCTCGGTCTCCAAGCCGGTCCGGCCCCGTATCTGCACTGCGACGGGCTCCGGTTCCACCGAGGTGCCCACGTCGATTCCCGAGGCGGCGTGGCCCACGTCCAGCATGTCCTGTACGGTGTCGAGGTGGAGGTACATGTACCGGTCGTCCAAGAAGGAGCCTGTGTGGAGAATCCCGGTTACAGTCAGCTCCCTGCCGCCCCCGGGTGTCGTCAGGGTCACGCGGTCCCCGACGTGGGCATCTATGTTCTCGGCCACTCCGCTGCCGAGAACGATTTTTGTCGTCGAGCCGTCGATGGAGGTGAAGCTTCCCTCGGCCATCTCGTCCCGGAACCCGAATATTTCGCTCTCCGCGTCCGCCTCGACGCCCTTGACGAGGGCCGCCGTGTCGGCGTCCTTCCTCCTGATGACGCCGTTTCCCGTTATGAACGGCGTGACGGCGGTGACGCCCGGAACTTCCCTTATCGTTGAGACGTATATCTGGTAGGTCCGTATACGTTCGCCATCGGCAGTTACACTGATGTCCGGGGAGGTTTCCTTAGTCGTGTCCGTCAGCTGCCCTCTGAATCCGTTGGTCAGGGCAACGGAGGTAAGGACTATACCTATACCTAGCCCGACGGCAAGCACGGCTATCAGCGTCTGCTTCCTGCGGGCGACGAGGTGCCTGGTGCCTATGAACCTCCAGATCATTTTCTCGAAACGCAGGCGGCTGCAGCCAGGCACAGGGCCGCAGCAGCCACTCCTGGCCCTGGAGAATTTTGCGCAGGGGTCGGGGTGGGGCCCGGAAGCGGCCGCTCGACCGTGAACACATTTCCGGCCCTGTCGATGGTTCCCCTCTCGATTCTGAGCTCGGCCCTGACCACGTAGTCACCCGGCTCCAGGTCCCGGCCCCATTCTACCTCCACCGTCTCCTCGTTACCCTCCAAGACAACCGGGGCGTCCACCTCCCTATCCTGCACCACCTCGCCGTCCCTCTCTACGGTAATGTGGACTCTGCCCCGGAGAGGTATCTCCGAGGCCCCTTCCACAGTGACCGTTGCGCCGTTGCTGTCCCCGTAGACGTCTGTGATTTCGGCGTCCTGCCCCGCGTCCACGACCACCGACCTGCGGTCCAGCGCTCCGTCCCCCGACTCCAGCACGGCCTCGACCGTGTACTCTCCCGGCTCCAGCACACGGTCCCAGAAGAGATCGAAGGATTCTTCGTCGCCTCCCAGCAGCGGGGCCACGTCCTCCTCGAACCTCCGCGCTGTGGAGCTATTCCTCGTGAGCGCCAGGTGCAGCGATGCGTCCAGCGGGACCTGCGAACCACCGGTGACCTCGACCTCCACACGGTTCTCGTCGGCCGAGAGCCCGGAAATCGCGGCGTCGAGCCCTGCCTCAAACGACGTGGGGAGCAAACGGATTTTGCCTTCGTTCATAACCACCGCGACTGAGCCGTACTTTCCACCCCTCTCCAGCACGGTGGACCAGTCAGCCTCGACCTTCGTAGAGGTGGCGAGGACCCAGTCCTCCACGCTGCCGGAGTCCACGACCCTTCCGTCTTCCAAGAGAAGGAACCTGACGTCCACCATCGTCGACTCTCCCGTCGACGGCGCGATGAACAGCGCTCCTCCACCTGCGTCCGCCGAGTAGAAGGTGTCCCCCACCTCGGGAAGGGTCTGGACCCTGTGCCTGAACCTCAGGACCTTTCTATCCTCGCCGAGCGTCGCCGTGGCCCGGTAGTAACCCTCCTTATCCAATGCGTAGCGAAGAAAATACTCCTCGCCTGCATCTACCTCTCTGGACAGCGACGCCACCGCCTGGTACGCCCTCGACTCCTCGTCCCACCGCTCCACCGCCACTTCGACGGTCCCCCAACCCCTGCTTTTACCAGCAGCCCGCTGGGCCCCGACACCGCGGCATCGATTCCCTGAGCCGAAGCTGTAGGGACCAGAAGTGCGGCGAGGAACAGGGCGACCGGGAGTGTCCACCGCATCGTCCACACATCTGCCGCGGATTAAATAACGGTTACCGGCTCCGGGACTTATTAAAGGGGGACCGGGAGATGTAGAGGCATGGGCCTCAGGAACACCGAGCAGTACGCCGAGGCGGATTCGGGCAGGCTCGAGTGGAACGGGCAGGAGAAGACGCTCTGGCGCTGCATTGTCTGCAACGACGTGCACTACGGATCCGAGCCACCCGGGACATGCCCCACCTGCATGTCGACTGACGTCTACGTGAAGAGCGACCCGCAGGAGGCTCGGCAGGTGATGCTCGGCCTCGACGGGGACGTCGAGACAGACGAGGAGGGCCTCGTCGAGTGCTGGAAAGAACTCGCAGGCAGGAACGACGAGTTCAGGCTGAACCCCGACACGGAGGACGTAGAGCTGGCCGCGAGGGGGGTCCACCGGGGCGAGGAGGAGCACGGAATGAAGTACTGCCCGTGCCAGATGAAGAGCGGGGACTTCGTAGCGGACCTCGGACTCGTGTGTCCATGCAACTTCTTCATCCAGCCGAGCTGGGACGAGAAGGGGGAGTGCTGGTGCAAGCTTTTCGTGAAAGGTTGAGTGTCGCGAAAGAGCTTTCACGACACCCGAGGAGCAGTTCCAGGTGATTGGAACTCTCGTCCTGCTGTTCGTGGCCGTGCCCCTCGTCGAGCTGTACGTGCTCCTCGAGCTCTCGAAGATTATGGGTATACCCCAGACCGTAGCGCTGGTCCTGCTCACCGGCGCTATCGGCGGTGTTCTGGCGAGGCACCAGGGCCTCCGCACCATCCGCCGCATCAGGGAGAAAGCGTCACGCGGGGAGCCTCCCCCGAGCGAGATGGTGGATGGAGCACTCGTTCTCGTCGGGGCGGCTTTCCTGCTCACACCGGGGGTGCTCACGGACGCCACCGGGTTCCTGCTACTGCTGCCCCTCACCCGACCCGTCGTGCGCAACTATGCCCTGGAGCGACTCGGTAGCGGGGTAAAAAGCGGCCGGATACGTATAGAGAGATTCCCCTAACGTACGCAGGTCAGTCGCCAACGCTTTTTACCGGGCAAGAGGACCAGTTACCTAGAGCTAACCAGTGTACCGGTAGAAGAGGGGCACGCTATCCGCCGGCGCCACCCTCGGCTTACTGCTGGTCGTAACCGGACTCCTGCTCCTGCTCGACAGGCCGAGGATGCTCTGGGCCGGCGGGATCTGGACCTGGTTTCCATCCCTCTTCGTGCCGCCTGCCATTTGACTCATGGTTAAAAGTGGGTTCCGTAGTTCGAGCCAAAGATTTCGCACAAATCTTTTCGCAGAAAACGCGAAGCGTCTTCGAGTGTGAGAATCACTGCAGGGGCCACAGAGTGGAACGGAGTGGGCCCAAAGGGATTCGAACCCTTGACGACCCGGTTATGAGCCGAGCGCTCTGACCTGGCTGAGCTATGGGCCCTGCGCGTTAGTTGGAATCAGGATCAGGTTAGGATTCGCCCGGTTCCGGTTAA
>JAANXF010000022.1 GCA_018263395.1 Methanonatronarchaeales archaeon | reverse complement strand
GCAATCGACGATATGAGGAGCCGCACCAGAGAGGCACTGGCCGAAGCCCTCGGTGAGTCACCCGAGGACCTCGAAGCCTCCCCCGAAGACCATCCCTCCCCCGACCTGGACGACCTCGAAGTCGATTAGGAAAGACGGTCGAGGAACTCTTCGAGTACGCGCTCCTTCTCCTCGTCCGACATCTGCTTGAGCCCCATCAGCTCCCTGTACCTGTATAGCTGGTGCTTCCGCCTGAGGTAATCGTAGGAGTAGGCCAGGGGCTTCTTCAGTGTCAGGACCGCCTCGAAGAAGTCGTCGAGGTGGAAATCCAGAACGCCCCTATAGCTCTGATTTACCGCCGCCATCTTCAGCCTCCCCGGTCACCCATCATCTGTCTCCCATCACCTATCGCGCCGGGAATAACCTATCCTACCCAACCGTATAAAGACGTTGTGAAGCGGTCCATTTAAAGACTTCAGTCGAGTGTCGGGTCGACCCTAATCTCCCAGATCCGAAATCGACGGCGTCACCCATTGATCACCCAATGGCTCCTTCGACGACCGCTATCTCCTCTTCAGTCAACCCGTACAGCTCGTAAACAATCTGGTCAATAAGCTCGTCCGTCTTCTGAATCTTCTCGTCCAGCTCCTCGGCCTCGGCCTTGACTTCGAGGAAGCGCTCCAGGCCGTCCTCAACGTCGCTCAGCCTTGGCAGCGTAAGCGCCTCCAGCCGGTCGATGAGCGACTTGGTCTTGGTAGCGGTCTCCCGGAAGTCTGCGAACCCGCCCGCCTCGTCCACGGCCAGGGGAACGAACTCCTCGATGAGTGCCTCCTGTTTCTCGGAGAGCCCGGCGAACTCCATCGCGGGCATCGTCTCGGTCTCCGTGTAGCCCCACCTGTCAGTCTCGAACTCCTCCGGCTTCTCCGGCTTGTAGCGGGCCGAGACGTACAGCACGAGCTTCGAACCCTTCTTCTCGACGGAAACCGACCCGACCCGCAGGTTCTCCCGGTCCTCGGCGGTCTCCGTCAGGATCGTAGAGGCGAGACCGCTGGGCGGCTGGTAGAGGTCGGCGAGTGTCTGACCCGGGGAGTAGGAGCCGAGGTAATCGGGGAGGTTGAGGTTAAACCCCTTTCTCTGATTCGTGTAAGATGTTCGTTCTTTAGCAAGGAACCCTAAGAAATCATGTAAAATGACCTCATGTGATTCCTGTAACTCTATTTCTGACCGAAAATCGTCGATGGAGTTCGCTGATTCGAATTGCTCCTGTATTTCAGCAATGCGGCTTGAACGTTCAGGCAGCTCTATTTCAAAGTCTATTCGTCTAATTGGGAGATCTCTTAGCTCGTGAATACGAACCTGCGCGAATGTACGTCCCTCTTCACCAGAACGAGATTGATAGACGTAATGGAGTACAGAACTATTTATCAGAGCAAGCACGTACCAAAGGTCATATTCATCGTTGTTCAGTAATGTAGTATGAACCGATTTTGCAGTGTATAGTTCGTCAGTATCGATTGCTCCGATAAGTGTATCCGCAGTTTGGCGAGTTAGCAACTTCTCGTCTACTTCAGTATACCTCGGGTACACTTGGATAACAATATCTCCCTCAATAAATGAATCATAATCATGACGAAGCCATTTATTTTCAGGAGTGATCAAATATCGCTCGATTTCACCACCGCCCACGTACCTGTGATCGAGTTCCGACTCTTTCTCCCCTTCATACATGATGAGGTCAGAAATTTTTGTACCCTTACCTCGATTCTGCCAACCCTGTCCGCTTACCTTGTAATCGATTCCTGCATCATGGCAAGTGCAAATTGTTGGTTCGAGTTCCACCGTCGTATCTTGGCCGGTAATCTTCGCCTCGATTCGGTCAGCTATCCGCCAAGCGTCGGTACTTCCAACATTGATTGAAAACGGAAACGATTCCGTGGATATCGTTGACGAATTACCTTCAACGAAAGAGGCCTCGTATCCATCATCCGGGCTCTCGTTAGTTGCCTTTAATATCATGGTGAAGACCTCCTCATCGAAGACATAATTGTCCCCAAAGTCCACCACCTCCCGAATCAGATATCTATGAGAATTGGTCCGCCGGAACTCTTCATATTGTTTCCCCTTTAGAGAGATATTCGGGATGATATAACTCCACGCCGCCCCCTTAGTGAGAACTCGTGCTGGTAAGGCTACGAATGCAGTGAACACATCTGCGCGTTCACTCTCAAATCCAACCCCTTGACTTCGGCAATATCTCTTCCCAGCTTCATCCAGTATGTCTCCGTACGGCGGATTCCCCATAACGACGTCGAACCCGGCGTCGTCTTTCTCTCCGCCTGACAGGTCGTAGAAGGCTTCGGGGTATTCGAGTTTCCAGTGGAAGAAGTTCTTTTCTCGGGCGAGGTGGCGGGCCTCTCGGTACCAGTCCTTTTCCTCGACCCGGCTCCACTTGGCGTCGTCTTCCAGGGCTTCGGCCATCCGGCGGTAGGCCCCGTCTGGTATATCGAGGCCGAAGTCGTCCGCCGTCTTGACGTTTAGAAGGGCTTCAAGGTGTTTCCGAAGCGGGTGCTGCTCGATCTCGTGGAACTTCTTCTCCATCTCCTTGATGTCGGCGAGGTCCTGGTTCTCGATGGAGACGATGTCTCTGTAAATCTTCATCAGGTCCTCAATGGTTCCGGTGTAGGTGAAGCCGAAGTCCTGGATAAGGGAGGCGGTCTTCTCGTCCCGTTTCTCCCCGGCTGCTCCCCCGTTCTCCAGCTGCTCGATGTCCTCGATGTCGGAGCCGATGAGGCTGTTTCCGCACCTGAGGTGGTGGTCGAGGAAGGCGAGCGGCTGCTCCGCCGCAAGGGTTCGGAGCCACAGGGAGACCTTGGCGAGTTCGACGGCCATCGGGTTGAGGTCGACGCCGTAGATACACTTCTGCGCCACCTGTCTCCTGGCCCAGTGGATGTCGTGCGACTCGTCCAGGGACTCCGGCCCTATCACCTCCTTCTGCCTGTCCTGCGCGTGGACTATACGGTGCGCCAGGAAGTCCACGGCGTTGACCAGGAAGTGGCCGCTGCCCATCGCCGGGTCCAGCACCTTCAGGTCGAATACCCGCTCCGCGAACTGGTCGGCGAATCCGCCTGCCTCCTTTCTGGGGCTCGTTTTCTTTAACAGGTCGTCGTATATGTCGTCAATCACAGGGCCGAGTGTGTTCTCCACGATGTACTGCACGACGTACTCCGGCGTGTAGTAGGAGCCCGTCGCCTTGCGCTCCCCCCTGTCCGTCGTGAGGTAGACGTCGCCCTCCTCCACCCCCTCCACCACGTTGCCGTCCTCGTGCTCCGTCCGCGGAACCCACTTCTCTTCCTTGCCGTCCCTCACGGCGACCATGGGCTCCTCCGCCAGGTTGAGCCTGTACTCCAGGAGCCCCTCGTAGATGTCTCCGAGGTGCCGGATGTCTAGGGAGGAGTAATCCACGAAGGCCCTCCCGTCCTCTTCCGACTCCCTCCTCGTGAGCAGGTCGATGACCTGAGCCAGGTGGTGGTCCCCGACCTTGTGGCCCTGGAGGAACCTGACCTCCTCGCTCGTCTCGGAGTTGACTTCGGTGCGGAAGAGCCCGCCGTTGTACGCCGGGACGTACAGCTCCTCTTTCGGTATTCCGCGGCTCCGGCTGCCCCTGTCTATCAGTTCGAAGAGTTCGTCGAGGTCGTCCCAGAGGTCGTCCTGCCACTCCGTGTATCCGTGATCGGGGCTGTCGAGTTCCTCGCACACCCTCTGTTTCAGTGTGTTGAGGCTGTATCGTTCGCGGTAGTGTCTGTTGCCCGTGTCGAGCAGGTCCCGCCCTTCGCTCTCGGCGTAGAGGACGAAGATGAGGCGGTAGAGGTAGACGAGGGCGCTGTCGTGAACTATGTCCAGGTCGTCCTTGCCGAGGTCGTTTCCGGGGTACTTCAGGAAGCCCTCGGCGAGCAGCCGTATTGCCTCGTAGATGTTGTCCTGCAGGCTCTCTCCCAGCTCCTGGGAGAATACGTTGGATTTCTCCAGGATTTTGTCGAGGAAGGTTCGGCCCTGCGGGTCCTCCACGAAGGCCTCGCCGCGGAAGAAGAGGTAGAAGTACCTGAAGTCTTCAGGGGTTCCCTCCGCCAGCAGGGTCGGGAGGTCGACCTCGTAGTAGGAGTCGAGCCGTATGGCCGATTCTGATTGGTAGATTCTCCACTTCTGGCCATTCGTCAGGACGGCCCATTCGACCGGGGTTTCCTGGAGGTAGACCGATATCTGGAAGCTCGGGTTGGAGAAGTCCCGCGTCCTCCTGTCGAGGTTGAGGCCCCACCTCTTGGCGTCCGCGACTGCTGCTGCGGCCTCGTAGAAGTCCCTTCCCTCGTCCCTCTGTCTGTGGGCCGACCTTTTGGCCTCCTCGCTCTCGAAGAATGCGTAGTCCGGCTGTCTGCGGCCCCTGTGGAGCGTCTCCTGTACGTCGAAGGGAACTGCCATCGTTCTCAGAATCGGCTTGATGAAGTTGTCCTCTATCTGGGCCTCGTTGTAGCCCTCTACGCGGTCCCTGTGGTCCTCGTAGATTCGTTGAACCTCTTCGCGGACCTCTCGGACCTCTTCCTCCTCTACATCCTGCCAGCTGTCCGTCTCGGGAAGCAGGTCCTTCAGGTAGTGGTTTGAGAACAGCTCCCGGTTGTTGAGGAACCTGAGCGCTGTCCGAATGGTGTCCGGTGTCAAGGCGTTAATCCCTTCTTACTGTCGATGCTTACCCTATGCTGTGGGGGCGTCAAAAGGTAAACTCTCCGCCGGTAAGACCTCTTGATGGGTATCTCCCTCTGGGGAACCGGAGACAGACTTCTTGTCCTTCGGGTAGATTACGGCCCGGATGGTCGAAGGCGCTCTGGGTTGCGACCTGTGCGAGGAGGGCGCCAAGTCCATCCTGTTCCTCACCGGAGAGTGTCCCCTCGACTGCTTCTACTGCCCCACCAGTGAGCGCCGCAGAGAGGGGGGTACCTGGATAAACGAGCGCCCCGTCGAGTCCGAGGAGGACGTGCTGGAGGAGATACGGCTCTGTGGCTCCGAGGGTACCAGCGTTACGGGCGGAGACCCGGCCACGGACGTGGAGGGAGCCGCCCACTGGATATCCACCATCAGGGAGGCCTTCGGCCCGGGACACCACGTCCACATGTACACCGCGCTCCCCCTGGACGAGGGGGAGCTCGACGAGCTCGAGGAGGCAGGGCTGGACGAGCTCAGGCTCCACCCGCCGGAGTACCGCGTCACGGAGGCCCTGAGCGAGACGGCCCGCAGGGCCGCCGACAGGTTCGCGCTCGGCGCCGAGATACCCGCCGTGCCCGGCCGCGTCCGTGAGGCGGTCGAAGCCGTGAAGAGCCTGCCGGACGTAGAGTTCGTCAACGTGAACGAGCTGGAGCTCTCCGACACCAACGCCGACGGACTCAGGGAGGAGGGGCACGGCGGGACGGACGGCGTCTCCGCCACCGGAAGCCTCGAAACCGCCGAGGAGGCAGCTTCCGCGCTCGACGTACCCACACGGATATGCACTGCGTCATTCAAGGACTCCGTCCAGCTCAGGAACAGGTACGTCAGGAGGGCGAGGAACGTCGCGACCGTGGAGCGGTACACGAAGGACGGCACCCTCCTATACGGCTACATCGAGGGGGACGCCGAGGCCGCGGTCGGCGTTCTCGGGTCCGAAGGCGTCCCCGAGGAGGCGTTCCACGTCTCCGGGGACGGACTGACCTGCGACCCGGAGGTGGCCTCAGCGCTCGCCGACGAACTCCGCGAGGCCGGGCTCTCAGTCGCCATCGAGGAGCGGCTGCCGACCCACGAAGGAACTCTTATAGAGCGACAGCCTCTTTGAGTCCCCATGGAGCTCCGCGAAGTCGTCTCCGAACTCGGCCTAGAGACTCCCGAGCCACCTGAGCCGAAGGGCGCGTACGAACCCATCACTGTCATAGGCAGGAGCGTCCACGTCTCCGGACAGCTACCCGTCAGGGACGGCGAACTCCTCCACGAGGGAAAGGTCGGCGAGGACCTGACCGTCGAGGAGGCACGTGACGCCGCAGAACTGTGCGCGCTCAACGTCGTCGCCCTGATGCACCGGGAGGAGGTCCTCTGGGACTCCGTCGTAACGCACCTCGAGGGATACGTGGCCTCTTCGCACGACTTCTACCGGCACTCCGAGGTAATTAACGGTGCCTCCGGCCTCCTTGAAGAGATCCTGGGGGAGAAGGGTAGGCACACCAGGGTCGCCGTCGGGGTCTCCTCCCTGCCGCTCAACTCCCCGGTGGAGGTGAGCCTGGAGGCCCGCCTCTGATTCCAGCCATGGACCTACTGCTACTCGCGAAGGTCTACGTCACCCTCTTCACCATACTCGACCCGGTCGGGAACGTGCCGGTCTTCCTGACGCTCTCGAAGGAGTTCTCCGATGAGAGGCGCAGACGTGCCGCGCTCCTCTCGGTCGCCGTGGCCTTCCTGCTCATCCTGGCCTTCGCGTTCTTCGGACAGGCGATACTGCTCTACCTCAACGTCTCACTGGAGAGCCTCATGATCGCCGGAGCCATACTGCTCCTGATAGTGTCGCTGGAGCTCATGCGCGGCACCGTTGATCCGGAGGCCTCCGGCCAGAACATCGCGTTCGCCCCCATGGGCACCCCGCTCCTCGCCGGCCCCGGAGCCATCGTCGCGTCGATGGTGTTCATGCAGCGGAACCCGTCGCTGGCCGGACGCCTGACCGTCGTCGCGGGAATCACGCTGGCCGTCTTCACCATGTGGCCCCTGCTCCGCGCCGCCGACTCCATAGACCGACTGCTCGGCCGTGACGTAATCAACGCACTGAGCCGAGTTATGGGCATCCTGCTCGCCGCCATAGCCGTCGAGTTCGCCCACGACGCCCTCGTCACGTGGATCTGAACGGGATGGGGCTGTTAAAGTGCTGGCCGCAAAGTACTGGCCGCCTCCAGAACCGGGGGTGCAGGGGGCAGGGGAGATAGAGGTCTCGATACACCCTTGCTGGTCTCGAGGGGCGGGTTTAGCGCGGTGGCCCTGGTCCCCAGTCCCCCCGACCCCCTGTTTTGGTCTCGTCCGCTAGCGTTCTCTCGCGGCGTAGGCCACAGAGAGGAGCGCCACGAGGGCAATCACGGCGGTGTATCCCGGGCTCGGCGTGGGCTCCCCATCGGTGGGTGCGGGTGTCCGTGGCTCGTCGGTCGGCGTCGGGGTACGGGTAGGCCTCTCGGTCGGTCTCGGGGTCGGGGTACCCTCCGCCTCTCCCCGTATGGAGAACAGCGAGAACCCCTGCGAAGTGGCGACGAACCTCACTCCGTCGTCGCTGTCCACGACCTCGGTCTCCAAGTCCTGCCACTCCCCGTCGACCCACCTGCTCAGCACCACGTCTCCAGGCTCGAGGTCGTTCTCATCAAGCCAGCCCCTCTGCAGCGAGAACTCTATCTCCACCGACTCCACGTCGGCGTCCCTCATCGCGCTGGTCAGGGAGAAGTATAGCCTCACCGCGCCCCGCGGTCGTTCCACGTCCGGTTCCTCGGACAGCTCCCCGAGGGAAAACACCGGGTCGAAGACCGCGTTCCGCGACCGGATTCGGAGCCTCTCGATGGGGGCGTCGTCGAGGAACTCGACCTCGGCCGGCTCCCCGGGCCGTATCGTGATGGCTGTCCTCTTCGTGTACACCTTCTTGACGGTCCAGCCAAGGCCCGGCGGCAGCTGGGACGTAACTCCGTCCCCGTCGCCGGTAGTGGCCGGGGTCACGTTCAGCGTAGTGCTGGCGGAGGTGTTGGTATTGGCCGCCTCGTCCGAGAACGTAACGCTGTAGGTGATGTCGCTGGTCCGGCTGCTTGATACACTTATCGTGTACGTGAAGTTGTCCCCGCTCTTCGTCATGGACTTCTGTGACTCGTCGACGGTTATGGCTCCGGTGACGTTGGATGTCGGGTCGGTGGAGTTGAGCTTCACGGTGACCGAGTTGTCCGCCTTGACCGACGTCGGTCGAGTTATCCAGCTGTAGGTGGGCACGTCGTTGTCGACCTTTACGGTCATTATCCCTGTGGACGTGGTGTTCCCGTTATCGGCGTTGTCGTACGCCCTGACCTTCAGGCTGTAGGTGCCGGTCGAGGCGTTGACGGCCACCGAGGAGTTGGTCCACATATTGCCCCCGGCGCTGCTGAGCGGTATCCACCCGAGGCTTGAATTGATTGGCGAAGCGTTTACGGACGCATTCTTAACGCCCGAGCCCGCGTCGGAGACCGAGGCCTTTAGGGTCACGGTGTCCCCGTTCTTGGACCGAGTCTGTCCAGAGGGGTACGTCGTAGCCCTTGCGGCAATCTGTGGCGCCGTGGTGTCGTTCTGCTGAATTACGGGTGCGACCCCGGAGAAGTGAGGTATCTTCATCCACACCATGTCGTGGGTGGTGTTGACGTAGACGGTGGCAGTCGGATCCGTCTTGTTGCCCTGCATCGGTGGCAGCGAGGAGTTGAGGTAGTTATCGTACGTCGGGGTCAGGTAGTCGCTGTACTCCTCAGGGACCTCGGCAGTCGTATTGGCGCTGATGTTCCAGATGACGTTCCAGTCCTCGTCGTACAGCTTCTCTATCCGGACAGTAAAGTTACCCTCGTCTAGGTACCTAGACTCGTTGTACGGTACCCCGAGAAGGACATGGTCGTATATCTCGGGTCCGCTGGAGCCGAACCTCCAGGCCTCTTCGAGAGTGGCGCCGGTAGTGCCCTGGGTGCCGTTGCTGTCGAAAAGCACGTCCGGGGGCCCGGAGGCGAGGAGGTCGACGTTTACGTAGTGGACCGTTATGTTGTTACTCAGCTTCTTCATGCGGAAGCTGATGTCTCCGCCGCCGAGGACCACTGTGAGCGGGTTGAACTGGTCCTTCTGTAGCTCCGAGGGGATCAGTGAGCAGTTCTGGTCCGGGTAGGGCACGTCGCAGTTCGGCCCGCTGCTGTACATGTTCAGGTACAGGTCCTGGAAGGCGTCGTTCTCCTCTATTCCGCCCGGGTTGAAGGTCGTGAGGTTTATCAGGACGGGGTCTGCGGCGAGTTTGCTGGCCTTGAGCAAGGTCTTCTTCGGTGCGAAGCTGGGCGAGTAGACGTTTATCTCCTCCACCTTGGATGAGATCACGGGTAGCTGGAAGGTGCCGTTGTCGGATTGCCCGACGTCCAGCATCCACGCGAACGCCGTACTGTTCGGCCAGTAAGCGGTGTAGTCCACCGTGAAGTCTACGAAGGCGCTGTTGGGCGTGGAACCGGTCTGGTTCTGGAGCCTGAACGTCTTCATCGCTGTGGTTACCGTCACTTCCTGCGAGAAGTCCGCCGCGTTCTCCATCGAGATGTTCGCGGGGCTTCCCAGCAGGGGCTGAAGCGTCAGGTTCAGGCCCGTGACGTCGTTTCCGCTGACGCCGAGGGTCAGGTTCTGGAAGGCGCCGTAGTACTCGTCCTCGGACGCGTTGTAGGCGGTGACGAAAAGCATCACCTCTGCACCCATGGCGGAGCCTATAAGCGTGACGTTGTAGGAGCCATTCGCTGCGTCGTACTGGTCGCTGTAGGTCCGCCAGGGCTCCCTCCACGAAGACATGTTGTACGGCATGGGGTGGGCACCGAACACCATGTCTCCGGGCTCGACGAGGTAGGGAACCACGGTAATGCTGTCGAATCCCGCGGTGCCGTTCGGGGTCTCCACGTTGCCGGAGACCCACTTGAACTCCTCTGTAAGGTTGAACCTTATGTCGATTTTCTGGTCGCTCTGCCAGGATGCGTTGTTCCTGATTCCGCTGAGGTCGTAGCTGACCGGCATCGCCCGGTTGGGGTACATCATTATCGAGTAGTTCCGGTTGGCGGGGACGTACACGGTTCCCTGCTGGGTGAAGTTCGTGAATTTCTCGTCTACCGGGTACCCGAGCCTCGTGTCCTTCACCATGAACATGAAGCTCTTCACGCCTCCGTCGTCTATCGTGAAGCCGGTTACGTTCCCGGTCTGTGCCGACGCGAAGTACCACCCTGAGCCGTCGTGAGTGATTCCCTCTGCGGTTGCCGGGAAGTTCCAGGACCACAGCGGGTTGCCTGAAAGGTCCCCGGCGTACTTCAGTAGCTCGTGGGTTCCGGAGTTGTTGAAAGCCATGTACCAGTAGTTACCCTGCCTGGTTAGGGGCCCCGTCGCTATGCCCGTCTTCACCGTGCTGTTGCTTCCGGGTGCGAACGTAGCGTCCCACCGGTCTATTACGCTGTCGTTGGCGGCGGCGCTGATGCCGGCGACGTAGACCGAATCGTTGTGGTACTCCAGTCCGTCCACGCTGAAGTAGCTCCTGTTGGAAACGTTGTAGGTGTTCAGCAGGCCGCCGCTCCCGTTGAACTTCACCACGAAGTTAACCGCGTTGGGGCCGCTCATGGACGCGTTGGCGGCGTAGAACCCGCTGCTGCCGTTGTACGTAACCGCGCTCGCGTTCTCCATCGGTATCTGCACGGAGCGATTGAAGCTGAAGTCCTGGTTTAGTACGTTGAGCCTACCTGAGGTGTTCACATAGCCCCACTGACCCACATCACCCATCCACTCCAGCCCGAAGGCGTAGTACGGTGCAGAGGCGAAGCTGCCGGTGGTCATGTTGTCAAGCTCGCTCGCGGGGCCGAACGCCGTTATGTTGAGGGTGGCCGCGTCCCTGAGGTAGAACTTGACCTCTCCGAGGGTGGCGAATTCCATGTAGGGAAGCTGCGGGGAGCTCTGACTCATGTGTGTGACGGTGCCGTTGCCGTCCCGCCTCCTCACCACGGGCTTGTAGAAGTAGGAGTTGTTGCCCTCGATGTTTGTTATATTGAAATAGCCACTGGAGTTCGAAATGTTGGAATACACACCCATCACCGCAGGTGGTTGACCCGGGGCGAAGCTGTAGACCTCCACGGAGGCGTTCACGCCGGTGAGGACGCTGCCCGTCTCGTTGTAGGTATATCCTGAAAAGCTGAAGTTCTGTGCTGGAGGAGGGGGGCCTGCGCCGCTGCTGGTTGAACAACGAGGGCCAGTGCAGCCGAGGCTGCTAGCAGGTAGATGAGGGTGATACGGGTTCTTTGGGTTGAGGAGCCGGTCGTCGTTCCCCGGCGGCTAGACGAATCCTCATAGGTGTGCTTTAAAAAAGGCATATTATAGGCATTGAACAGCACGATGCTATTAAATTTTCGGTACTTAAAATAGATTAATTATTCAATTGAGTTGTGGGGGTTTTTCTTTTTACCCTTGAGGGTGCCGGATTCTCCGCTAGGCAACGTTTTTGGACCTCTCAGCCGATTGGTGGCCGCTCGATGGTGGACGTGGAAGAGGTCAGGCACGTGGCGTGGCTCGCGAGGCTGGAGCTATCCGACGATGACTTGGAGCGGCTCGATGAGGAGCTGGAGTCCGTCCTGGGCCACTTCGACCGCCTGGGAGAGCTCGAGGGGGAGCCCGGCTTACCCGACCGCTTCGTCAACGTGTTCAGGGAGGACGGGGCGGAGGAGTGCCTCTCCAAGCGGGAGGCCCTGAAGAACGCTCCCGAGGCCGAGGAGGGCTTCTTCGTCGGCCCCCAAGCGGGGGGCGAGGATTGAGCGCAAGGGAGCAGGCCGAGTCCGTCAGGTGGGGCGCCGAGGACCCGTCGGGGCTCCTGGAGGCTGCGCTGGAAGGCGCGAGGGCCGACGATTTCAACTGCTTCGTCACTGTCGACACCGACGCCTCGCCGGGTGACGATGACGGCCTGCTCGCCGGTCAGCCCGTGGCCGTGAAGGACTCGATAACGACGGAGGGGCTGGAGACGACGGTGGGCTCCAAGATACTCAAGGGGTACGAGCCCGTGTTCGACGCCTACGTCGTGGAGCGTTTGAGGGAGGAGGGCGCCACGGTCGTGGGGAAGACGAACTGCGACGAGTTCTGTATGGGGTCCACGACGGAGACCTCGGCCTTCGGGCCCACGAGGAACCCGCTGGACCCGTCCCTGGTTCCGGGCGGCTCCTCGGGAGGAAGCGGTGCCGCAGTGGCCGCGGGCCACGTGGACCTGGCCCTGGGAAGCGATACCGGGGGCTCAGTCAGGAACCCGGCAGCCTTCACCTCCACCGTCGGGCTGAAGCCGACCTACGGCCTGCTGTCGAGGTACGGGCTGATTCCGTACGCCGACTCCCTGGAAACCGTAGGCCCGATGACCCGTACAGTCGAGGACTGCGCCCTCCTGCTCAGCGCCATCGGCGGAAGGGACCCGCGGGACTCCACCTCCCGCGGCGAGCGAAAGCGGTACGAACCGACCGGGCTGGACGAACCGGTCAGAGTGGGCGTAATCGAGGAACTCGTGGAGGGCTCCGACGACGGGGTGAAGAGGGAGGTACGTGACGCGGTGTCCTCCCTGGACGACGCGGGGCACGACGCCGAGACGGTGGAGATGGAGGGGCTGGACCACGTGGTGTCGGCGTACTACGTGCTGGCGATGAGCGAGGCCTCCTCCAACCTGGCCCGGTACGACGGCGTCCGGTACGGCGCCGGGCCGAATGAGCGCGGCCGCTACGACGAGGTGTTCGCGAAGGTGAGGGGCGACAACTTCGGGGACGAGGTGAAGCGCAGGATAATGCTGGGCACCTACGCCCTGTCGGAGGGTTACTCCGATAGGTACTACCGCAAGGCCCTGCTGGCCCGCCGCCTTATCGCCGACGAGTTCGACCGATTGTTTTCAAAAGTGGACCTGCTGCTCTCCCCCACGATGCCGGTGGAGCCGTTCCGGCTCGGCGAGGCGCTGGAGGACCCGCTGAGGATGTACCTCTCCGACGTATGCACGGTCCCCGCCAACCTGGCGGGAATCCCGGCAATCTCAGTTCCGGCGGAGGAGGGCGAGGCGGTCGGCGTGCAGCTCATGGGGCCGGAGTTCTCCGAAGAGCTGCTGCTGGACGCGGCGAGGGAGGTGGAGCTGGTACGATGACGAGCGAGGAATCTACGTCCGTAGGGGCCCCTGCCGAGAGGATAAATCCCTCTCCTTCAAGCGGAGGTCTCGGACGGTCCATCTTCACGAAAACTCCTCGTCGCTTCTTCGAGCCTTTACTCTCTACAGGTTCCCTCCCCCCGGCTACAGAAAGAGGTGTCCCGTCGTGCCGGTGATAGGACTGGAGGTTCACGCGCAGCTCCGGACGGATTCGAAGCTGTTCTGCGGTTGCTCCACGGACTACCACGACGCGGAGCCCAACACCCACACCTGCGAGGTCTGCCTCGGAATGCCGGGGGCGCTCCCCGTAATGAACGAGTCGGCGCTCGACTTCGGTCTGAGGGTGTCGCTCGCCCTGGGTTGCGAGGTCGTCGAAGAGCAGCTGTTCTACAGGAAGAACTACTTCTACCCGGACCTGCCCAAGAATTTTCAAATCACGCAGTACGAGTTCCCCGTAGGCGTCGACGGCTCCATCACGATTCAGGCCGGGGACGGGGAGAGGGCGGTCGGGGTTCGACGGGTTCACCTCGAGGAGGACCCGGGCCGAATAGTCCACATGCGGAACCGCAGCCTCCTGGACTACAACCGGAGCGGCGTGCCGCTGCTGGAGATAGTGACGGAGCCCGACATGGAGTCGCCGGAGGAGGGCCGGGAGTTTCTGCAGAGGCTCCGCACCACGCTGGAGTACCTGGGGGTGTTCGAGCCGCTGGACGGCGCCATGCGGGCCGACGCAAACGTCTCCATCGAGGGCGGAAGCCGCGTTGAGGTGAAGAACATATCCTCGCACAGGGGCGCTGAGAGGGCGCTGCGTTACGAGATAACGCGGCAGCGAAACATGCTGAAAAGGGGTTCGGAGGCGGTGCTGGAGACCCGGCACTTCGACGAGGAGACCGGCGTCACGCGGCCCATGCGGACCAAGGAGGAGGAGGCCGATTACCGTTACTTCCCGGAGCCCAACCTGCCGCTCATACGCGTAGACGAGGGGATGGCCGGTGCCGCTGCGGAGGGCGTACCGGAGCTTCCTGACCAGCGGCGGGAGAGGTTCCGGGAGGAGTACGGCGTAACGGACGAGCACGCCAAACGACTCACCGCGGAGAAAGAGCTGGCCGACTTCTACGAGGACGTCGCAGAGGCGGTGGAGCCCCGGGCGGCCGCGTCTCACGTCGTCGACGAGCTCCTGGGGGAGCTGAACTACCGGGAGCTCTCCCTGGACGAATGGTTCGAGGGGGTGGGGCGAGAGACGGCGGTGGAGTGGGAGACGGAGATAGTGGAGATGCTTCGCGGCGGCGAGATAACGGACGTCTCCGCCACCGACGTGCTGAGGGACGTGCTGGACGAGGGCCGATCCCCTGCGGCCGTCGTGGACGAGAAGGGGCTTACCATGGAGGGCGCAGACGAGGCACTTAAGTGCGTGGAAGAAGTTATCGGGGAGCACCGGGAGACAGTCGAGGACTACCTCTCCGGGAAGGAGGAGGCCCTTAACTTTCTGGTGGGCCAGGTGGTACGGAGGTCCAGGGGCAAGATCTCCCCTAGAGAGGCTTCAGACCTATTCGATGAGAGGCTGGAGGAAGAGAAGTGAAACTCGTAATAAGCGAAAAGGACAACGCTGCGAGCCGGATTGCCGACATACTGAGCGGAGGGACCAGCTCCAGTAAGAGGGTCAACGGAGTAAACACCTACAGGTTTGACGATGCGGTGGTAATCGGTCTCAGGGGCCACATCGTCAACATCGATTACCCCTCGGAGTACGACGACTGGAACGGGGTCGAACCGAGGGACCTCGTGCACGCCCCGATGGAGCAGGTGGTGACAGGGACGAGGATAGCGAGTGCCCTCAGGGGGTTCTCCGACGCCGACGCCGTGATAGTGGCCACCGACTACGACCGGGAGGGAGAGCTCATAGGGGTCGAGGCCCTGCGGCTCCTCGAGGAGAGCGGCCTGAACGCCGGGGTGTATCGCGCCAGGTTCTCCTCGCTCACGGAGGACGACGTTAAGCGGGCGTTCGACGAGCTGGAGGAGATCGACTACGACCTGGCGGCCGCGGGAGAGGCGAGGCAGAAAATCGACCTGATGTGGGGCGCCTCACTCACCCGCGAAATCTCGCTAATGGCCCGTCGGTACGGCGAAAACTTCCTCTCAGTCGGAAGGGTGCAGACCCCCACCCTCGCGATGATAGTGGACAAGGAGCACGAGAGGGAGGCCTTCGTGCCCGAGCCCTACTGGGAGGTTGGGGCAATGCTTGGAGCCGACGAGGAGTTCGAGACCGAGCACCGGGGCAACCGGTTCTGGGACCACGACGAGGGACTGAGCGCCTACGAGGGCCTCGGGGAAACCGCGACCGTGATCAGCGTGGTGAAGAAGCGGTCCAGGGACAGGCCACCCGCTCCATTCAACACCACGGCGTTTCAGAGAGCCGCGTCCTCCATCGGGTACTCCCCGGCCAGGGCGATGCGCATCGCCTCCGACCTCTACACCGCGGGATACATCTCCTACCCCAGAACCGACAACACGGTCTATCCCGACGGCCTGAACCTCAGGAGTACCGTGGAGATGTTCAGGGGCTCACACTTCGACAGGTACGCCTCCGCCCTCCTGGAGAGGGAGAGGATGAAGCCCACGCGGGGAAAGAAGCAGACCACGGACCACCCCCCGATTTACCCGGTCTCGGTGGCCGAAGAGCAGAAACTCTCCAGCGACGAGTGGAAGATTTACGAGCTGGTCGTGAGGAGGTTCTTCGCCACGCTCGCAGACCCCGCGATACGCGAGCACGTCAGGTCGGACTTCGATAGCAACGGCGAACCGCTCAAGGCCAACGGCACACGGATAGTTAAGAAGGGATGGCGCTGGTTCTACCCCTACCGCTCCGTGAAGGAGGTCATCCTGCCGGACCTGGAAGAGGGCGCCGTTCTGGAGGTGGTTTCCACGGAGATAGAGGAGAAAGAGACCCAGCCACCCGGACGCTTCGGGACCGGCCGACTCGTAACCGAGATGGAGAAGAGAAACCTCGGTACGAAGGCCACGAGGCACGGAACGATATCCAAGCTGTACAGCCGGGGTTATATATACGGGAACCCTGTGAAGCCGACCAAGACGGCCGAGTCGGTAATAGACACCCTGGAGGACTACGCGCCGCTCGTCACGACGCCCGACATGACGGCGGAGCTCGAGGAGGATATGTCCCGGATAGCAGAGGGGGAGCTCGTCGACTCCGAGGTCGTGGAGGAGTCCAGGGAGATGCTTGACGAGGCCTTCCGTGACTTCGAGGAGAGGGAGGACGAAATCCAGAACTCGTTGAGGGAGGGCCTCAGGTCCGACAGGGAGGTGGGTTCGTGTCCGGATTGCGGCGAAACCCTCGTGATCAGGAGGTCGAGACGGGGGGGACGCTTCGTTGGCTGCTCCGGTTACCCGGACTGCACCTACACTTTGCCCCTGCCCAGGCGAGGAAACCTGATAGTCACAAAAACGATATGCGATGAGCACGGGCTACACGGGGTAAAGGTGGTCCCCAACAGCGGCAGGCCGTGGGACCTTGGGTGCCCAATATGCAACTACGAGCAGTGGAAGGAGGTGAGAGAGCGCAAGGAGGCCGAGGCCGCGAAACACCTCGAACCCGGCGACACCGTATCTGAGATCAAGGGCGTCGGCGAGAAGTACAGCGAAAGCCTCGCCGAGGCTGGAATAGAGACCGTCAGCGACCTGGCGAGCTACGAGGAGGGCCACGTCGAGGGTCTTCCGAGGGGCAAGTTCAGGAGCTTCAAAAGGCAGGCAAAAAAGGTTCTGGAGACCGGGGCCCAACAGGCCTAACTCGACAAGCAGAGAACAGTTTAAGAGAACAACAGTTTAAGAGAACAGTTTAAGTATTCCCGCTCAGCCCTTCACGGCTTCCACGAGGGAGGAGATCGTGGACTCCACGTCGCTGCTTCCCTCGACCACGGTCCCGGTAACTATTACGTCCGCGCCCGCCTCGACCCTCTCGGCAGCCCTCTCCGGGGAGTTTATTCCACCGCCGACTACCAGTACGGCGTCACATCCCTCGCTCACCGCCCTCACCATCTCCACCGGAACGGGTTCCTCTACGCCGCTGCCCCCCTCCAGGTAGACGTAACGCATACCCAGGTACTGCGCCGCCAGCGAGTAGGCAAGCGCGATGCCGGGTTTGCCCCGTGGTATGGGTCTGGCGTCGGATACGTACCCGACGGCCGACTCCCCCGCGGGCTCGACGGGAAGGTACGCCATCGGGAGGGCCTCGATACCCGCCCTCCGAACGATGGGGGCCCCCATCATCTGGAAACCGGTGATGTACATCGGGTTCCGGGAGTTAAGCATCGACATGAAGAACACGGCGTCGGCATTCGGAGCGATAGAGCCGTGGTCCGGTGGAAATAGAACCACCGGAAGGGACGTCTCCTCCTTTACCGACGCGACCGTCTCCTCCACCAGTCCACCGACGCTGCCGACGGAGCCGCCCACCATTATCGCGTCCGTTCCACCGGCCTCGGCGGAAGACGCCATTTCGCCCGCGTCCACAGGGTCCTGCTCGTCCGGGTCAAGCAGGGAGAAGTGGAGCGGGCCGTCGTCGAACAGCTTCTCAATCATGCACGCGTCGCTTTGGCCTTCCGGCGAAGGCGGTGATAGCCGCACTTGCGGCACTTGGTCGCGCGAATGGGGTTCCGCGCGTTGCACTTCATGCAGATCTTCACGTTCAGCAACCTCTCCTCGGCCTCAGGGAACCTCGCCATCGTTCCTCCATCGTCTCCACGTCTAAAAGCCTTACCGGAGGTAGTCCATCTGCACATCGACCACCTCCGAACTGTTCCCCGCCGACGCGTACCTATCGAGCGGCTCCTCGTTCACCTCCAGGAACGTGTGGCCCCACGAGAACTTCGACATCACCTCCCTGGCGACGTCCTTCTCCCCCAAGATGTGGAGGGCCGCAGCCAGGGCCTCGGCGGTCGAGAGCCTCAGGGGCTTTCCGAAGTTGACGGGGTTGCCGGCAACGAGGAACGGAAGCGCCCTCCCGGACCCGCCACCGCGGAGCCGCCGAAAGACCTCGCTTCCCTCGTTCCAGGAGCAGTCGATTGCCGCCAGGCCCCTCTCTTCGGCGAGTGACCTGTCCGCGGGTGAGAGCGCCCTTCCGGAGGCCGGGCTGAGGACCAGTCTGCCCTGCAGGCCGCCGGCCTGCACCTCGTTCGCGAGGCCGAGGTGTACCAGTTTTTTGGACGTGCACCTGCGGGGGTCGCACTGATCCGCGTCGTATACGTAGAGCTCCACGAGAGGAGTTCTTCCTCCTCACCGAAAGCTCTTACCAGCCTTCACTGTGCAAGAAGCTCTCCAGCGGCCGCCTCGAGGTATCGACCGAGCCGTCCGCCGGGTACCCCATGGGAATGATCGCGACGACGCGGTGGCCATCCGGCACACCCAGCAGCCCCTCCACGTCGCCCTCCCTCATCGCTCCCACCCAGCAGGTTCCGAGTCCCAGGGCGTGAGCCGCCAGCACCGCGTGGGTGGCCGCGATGGTGGCGTCCTGCAGGGCGTACAGGGTCCGCCCCCTCTCGCCGTACTTCGCGGCGGAGCGTTCCCCGTCCGCGACGAAGACCAGGTCCACGGGGGCCCCCGCCACGTGGCCCTGCCCCAGGGCGGCCATGGCCAGCCCCTCCTGGGTCCCCGCGTCCTCGACGACTGCGACGCTCCAGGCCTGCAGGTTTCCGGCGGTCGGGGCCTGCCTTGCCGCGTCCAGGACCCTCTCTAGAAGCTCCCCGGGAACCGGCTCGTCCCTGAACGCCCTGACACTTCGGCGGGTGTGCACAGCTTCGAGTAGGTCCATGGATGAAGAGAGGGGGCCGCCGCTTAAACCTTCGGCCCACCGACCAAGCCTTATCCTCGCCGGAACCGTATCTACGGACGTGCTCGTCAGGACAGTCAGCAGGCTCCACGTCGCCCTCCTCGACATGAACGGCGGGCTCGGCCGGGTGGACGGCGGGCTCGGCCTCGCGCTGAATGAGCCCGCGGTCGAGGTGGAGGCAGAGCCCTCCGACACCCTGGAGGCAAGCGGGCCCATGTCGGACAGGGTGCGAGAGGCGGCGGCGAGTGTCGTCGAGGAGGTCGGGGGAGACCCCGTACGTTTAAGGGTGACGAGGGGCTACCCGCAGCACGTCGGCCTCGGCTCAGGGACCCAAGCGAGCCTCGCCGCCGGGACCGCCGCGTCCCTGCTGAACGACGAGGAGCTTTCCGTCAGGGAGGTTGCCCGGATCACGGGCAGGGGCGGCACTTCCGGAATCGGCGTGGCGGCCTTCGAGGCAGGAGGATTCATTCTGGACGGCGGGCACCGCTGGGAGGAGAAAGAGGGGTTCATTCCCTCGTCGTCGTCGCCTGCACCGCCCCCGCCGGTGCTCTCCCGCCTGACCTTCCCGGACTGGGAGGTCGCGGTCCTCGTGCCGGAGGGGACCGGGGCCCACGGAGCCAGAGAGGCCTCGATATTCGAGGAGCAGTGCCCCGTGCCGGCCGGAGAGGTGGAGCGGTTGAGCCGCCTGAGCCTGATGAAGCTGCTGCCCTCGGTGGCTGAGGCGGACTTCCCTGCCTTCCGCGACGCAATAAGAGAGGTGCAGGAGTTTGGCTTCAAGAGGAGGGAGCTGGACCTGAAACCGGAATCGACGAGGCTGGTGGAGGAGATGCACGCGCGTGGCTGCGCCGCCGGAATGTCGTCTTTCGGGCCCGCGGTGTACGCCGTGCATCCTGACGAGGTGTCGACGGACGGGTTTAACGGGAACGTGTTCAGGACGAGGGCCAGCAACACCGGCGCGGAGGTGGTGCCGTGAGGACGTGGTTCGGCACCCGGCACGGCCCCACGGACCCGTCCATCGAAGAGGTCAGGGAACTCGCGTCCGGGCTACGAAGCCTGGCGGAGGATGAAGGAATCCCGCGGGACGAGTACGTCACGAGGCTACATGGAATGGCGTTTGAGGATGCGGAGCGGGCTGTCGAGGAGGCCGAGACCTCTCTGGAGACCCGGCTGGTACGGAGGCTCAGGATGGCCGACGAGCTGAGGGAGGGCCGCGACAGGCTGGACGAGTACCTTGAAGAGGAGGACGACGAGGGGGTCCGTGAAGTCCGTCAACTGATGGCAGACAGGAACAGGGACCTTATGGAGGAGGTAGAGCTACTGGCTGAGCGACTGGCACCGAACCTCTCCGCGCTGGCTACACCAGCTCTGGCGGCCCGCTTGATGGACCTGGGCGGGGGGCTGGACGGGCTGGCGCGAAAGCCCGCGTCCACGGTTCAGTTGCTGGGCGCGGAGAGCGCCCTCTTCAGGCACCTCCAGGGGGGCGGGGACCCGCCGAAGCACGGCGTGCTTTACAGCCACCCGGACGTGAGGGGGGCCGGGGACCGCGCCGGGGAGGTCGCGAGGGCCCTCGCGGCCAAGCTGGTCATCGCGGCCAGGATAGACGCATACTCCGGAAGGGACGAAACCGACCGACTCGTCGACGAATGGAGGAGCCGCGTGGAGGAGGCACGTTGAACCGCACCGCCTCCTTCAGAAGCGAGTGCTCAAACAGCCTTTCCGGAGGAAAGCTGTGAACCCGAACCTGCTGACCGGTCCCGCCACCAGGCCACTGGTTCCCGGAAGCGTCTACGGCGAGGGCGCAGGCCGTGGACGGAGGGAGTGGAGCCCGGGCCGAAGCAAGCTCGCGGATCACGTCGCCGCCGGAGGCGAACTTCCCGTGGAGAGGGACTCAGGAGTACTCTACCTGGGGGCCGGAAGTGGAACCACGCTTTCCCACGTCTCGGACCTGGTCGACGAGGGTGTGGTTTACGGCGTGGACAAGGCGTACCGACCCTTGAAGACCCTGCTCCGAAGGCTATCCGGGAGGGAGAACGTTGTGCCCGTGCTCGCGGACGGCAGGAACCCGAGGAACTACGCCGGCAAGGTCGAGCTGGTGGACCTGATTTATCAGGACGTTGCCCAGAGGGACCAGGCCGGAATCGCCAGCAGGAACGCCGAGGCCTACCTGGCCGAGGGGGGACACCTGCTGCTGATGGTGAAGAGCAGGGCGGAGGACGTTACCGAAGAACCGGAGGAGGTTTTCGACCGCGCGGCCGCCCGTCTCGCCGATTTCGAGGTTGCAGAGGTGAACGTCCTGAAGAGGTACCCGGACCACGCCTGCGTGGTCGGGAGGTATCGGCCTTGAGGATGCTGGAGGTAACCTGTCCCTCCTGCTCCCCGGACGAGGCGGTGGAGCACGAGGTCCTCAGGTCGAGGAGGGGCAGCAGGGGAAGACGCCTGTACTTCGAGGCTACCGTCAGGTGCTCACGCTGCGACACGGTCCACCGGACCGAGCTCCGGGTCCCTAAACCCATAGAGGTCGAAGCCGTTGTGAGTCGCGAGGGCGAGTCCCGCGTGGAGACGCTGCACCTGTTTCCCGACGAAGAGGTCCGCGTCGGAGACCGGCTGGACGACCTCGAGGTAACGGCCATAGAGGTGGGCGAGGGAAGGGCGGAGTCGGCGTCCGCAGAGGAGGCGGACACGGTCTGGACCGTGGACGTAGGGGTCGTGGAGGTGCCCCTCTCCCTCCACGCGGGTGAAAAAACGGTGTCGGATAAGGTGAAGATGGGGGGAGACGAGTACGTGGAGGTGGGGGAGACCCTCAGGAGACGGGGGGAGGTCTTCACGGTAAAATCGGTGCTTACGGATGAGGGAAAGGCGAGGAGGGCACGGGCGAGGGATGTAAAGCGCGTCTACGGCGTGTCCGGCAAAAGGTAAAAATAGGGCCGGACCGAGGTTAGAGGAGATGTTCCCGGAGAGGCGGATGCGCAGGCTTAGGTCGGGAGCCGCCACGAGGACGCTGTTTGCAGAAGCCGACGTTCGCGCCTCCGACCTCGTATACCCTATTTTCGTAGAGCACAGAGACGAGGCGGTGCCGATAGGCTCGATGCCGGGAATCGAGAGGCTCCCCGTAGAGAGTGCGGTGAAGGAGGCAAAAGAGGTGGAGGAGCTGGGCGTACCGGCGGTGCTCCTCTTCGGAGTGCCGGAGGAGAAGGACGATGCGGGGTCCTCGGCCTGGAGCGAGGGAGAGGCGGTGCAGGAGGCCCTCCGCCGCATGGGGGAGGAGACCGAACTCGTGCTGATGGCAGACACGTGCCTCTGCGAGTACACGTCCCACGGCCACTGCGGTCCGCTGAACGGAGGAACCGCCCCCGACAACGACGCCACGCTGGAGGCCCTGGAGAGGGTCGCCCTGTCGCAGGCCAGCGCGGGGGCCGACTTCGTGTCACCGAGCGGCATGATGGACGGCATGGTACAGGCCGTCAGGAGTGCCCTGGACGACGGGGGCTTCGGGGAGGTCGGCGTGATGTCCTACTCCGCCAAGTACGCGTCCGGGTTCTACGGCCCCTTCAGGGAGGCGGCGGGCTCCGGGTTCGAAGGGCACAGAGGGGGCTACCAGATACAGCCCTCTCAGCGCCGGGAGGCACAGGTCGAGAACCTGCTGGACTATGAGGAGGGTGCGGACGTATTGATGGTGAAGCCGGCGATGCCCTACCTCGACGTAATCAGGGAGACCCGGCAGCGGTTCGACCTGCCACTGGCGGCTTACCAGGTCAGCGGCGAGTACTCGATGCTGGCGGGTGCGGTGGAGAACGGCCTGCTGCCCGGGGAGGCGGTGGTGGAGAGCCTGCTCTCCGTTAAGAGGGCCGGGGCCGACGTGGTAATAACGTACTTCGCAAAGGAGGTCGCCGAGAGTGGACAGGTCGCGTGAGCTGTTCGAGGAGGCCCAGAAGCACCTGGTCGGGGGCGTGAACAGCCCGGCCAGGTCCTACGAGCCCCACCCCATATTCATGGAGAGGGGCGAGGGAAGCAAGATATACGACGTGGACGGGAACGAGTACGTGGACTACTCGCTCGCATTCGGACCAATGATTCTGGGGCACGCCCACCCCACGGTGGTGGAGCGCGTCAGGGAGCGGGTGGGAGACGGCTGGGCCCTCGGCACGGCCACCGAGGGCGAGACGGAGCTAGCCCGGCGGGTGGAGGGGCATTTCCCCTCGATGGACAGGCTGCGAATAGTGAACACCGGGACCGAGGCCACGATGTCGGCGATTCGTCTAGCGAGGGGATATACCGGGCGCGACAAGGTACTGAAATTCAACGGCGGGTTTCACGGGGCTCACGACTCCGTGCTGGTGAAGGCCGGTAGCGGTGCCGCCACCCACGGGGCACCGGACTCGCCCGGGGTCCCGGTGGACCTCGCCAAACACACCGTGGTCGCGGAGTGGAACGACGAGTCGTCGGTGCGCCGCGCCTTCGGCGAGCACGGCGACGACATCGCCTGCGTAATCACGGAGCCGGTGTTCGGGAACTACGGCTGCATCCCTCCGGAGGACGGGTTCCTGAAGTTCCTGAGAGAGATAACGGAGGACTTCTGGTCCCTGCTAATATTTGACGAAGTGATAACGGGGTTCCGCGTCTCAACCGGAGGCGCCCAGGAGCGGTTCGGCGTTACGCCGGACCTCACCACGCTGGGAAAGGTGGCGGGCGGGGGGTTCCCGGTCGGGATGTTCGGGGGCCGTGGAGAGATAATGGAAGACCTCAGTCCGTCCGGGGACGTATACCAGGCGGGGACGTTCAGCGGCAACCCGGTCACCGTGGAGGGGGCACTGGCGACCCTCGACGTGCTGGATGAGGAGAACGCCGTGGAGCTGGCCGCTGAGAAGGGCGGGTACCTCAGGAACGCGCTGTCGGAGGAGCTCGAGGGCCAGGAGGCGCACGTGCAGGGGGTAGCGTCCATGTTCTCCCTACTGTTGAGGGACGGGCCCGCGGTAAATAAGGCGGATGTGGACGGGTGCGACACCGGGAGATACGACAGGCTGCACCTCGAGATGGCGAAGAGAGACGTCTACTTCCCGCCGTCCCAGTACGAAACCGTCTTTGTCTCAGCCGCACATGGTGAGGAGGAGCTCCGGGAGACCGCGGAAGCGGTCTCCAGGGCTCTAGGTACCGTATAACGTGGTCAAGGGTGGTCGATTGAAGATAGGCACGAGGGGTAGCAGACTGGCGCTTACCCAGGCCTCCATGATAAAGAGGAGCCTCGAAGAGGAGGGCGTCGATGCCGGGGTGGTGGAGGTCGAAACCCTGGGCGACCGCAGGGACGAGTGGAGGTCGATAAGGGAGGTGGAGGGCGACGGCCTATTCACTAGGGAGCTCGACGCCGCACTGCTCAACGGGGACGTGGACGTGGCTGTCCACTCCATGAAGGACGTACCCACTGACCTGCCCGAGGGAGTCGAGATCGCGGCGGTTCCCCCGCGGGCGTCCGTAAGGGACGTGCTGTGTGGCTACACCCTCGAGGAGCTTCCCGATGGAGGAAGCGTGGGGACGGGCTCGCCGAGGCGGCGTGCCCAGTTGCTGCGCGTGAGGCCGGACCTCGAGGTGGTCGGGATACGGGGAAACGTCGAGACAAGGATAGGGAAGGTCGGTGACGAGGTCGACGCGGTGATGCTGGCCGAGGCCGGGCTCGAGAGGCTCGGTCTCACAGATGTGATAAACGAGAGGCTTCCGCTGGAGGACTTCCTTCCAGCGCCCGGGCAGGGCGCCATCGCGGTGTCGGCGAGGGACGGCAGCGAGGAAGCCGGGACCGTCTCGCGGGTGCTGGACGACGAGCCTGCGCGCCGGGGGACGGAGGCCGAGCGTGCCCTGCTCAACGAGCTGGGAACCGGCTGCGTCGAGCCCGTAGGTGCCCACGGAACCGTCGAGGACGGGGAGCTGGTCCTGAGGGCCGCCGACTACGAAAAAGGTGTGCACGTCGAACTGAGTGGCTCGCCCGGGGACGCGGACTCGCTCGGGAGGGATGCGGCCAGGAGGCTGATGTAGATGCCCGGAAAGGTGTTCCTGATAGGCGCGTCACCGGCGTCCGACCTGATAACGGTCAGGGGCGCGAGTGCGCTGAGGGAGGCGGACGTCGTGGTCTATGACAACCTCGCCGACGAGGCACTGTTCGAGGGTCTCGATGCCGAGACGATAGATGCCGGAAAGAGTGCCGGCGACCACACCCTGACGCAGGACGAAATCGAGAAGATTCTGGTCGAGAAGGCGCGGGAGGGAAACGTCGTCGCCAGGCTGAAGGGCGGCGACCCCTTCGTGTTCGGAAGGGGCGGGGAGGAGATGCTTCGCCTGAGAGAGGAGTCGATAGAGTACGAGGTCGTGCCGGGGGTAACCAGCGCCGTCTCTGTCCCGGCGAAGTACGGCGTTCCCGTCACGCACCGCGGAATCTCCACGTCGTTCTGCGTCGTGACCGGGCACGAGGACCCGACCAAGCCGGAGAAGCAGGTGGAGTGGCGGTCCATCGCGAACGTGGGAACCATAGTCGTCCTGATGGGGGTGGGCAACCTTCCCGAAATTGTCGAAAAAGTAACGGATGTCCGTGGCCCAGGTACGCCGATTGCGGCGTTCGAACGCGGCTACCGGGAAGGGGAGCGCGTGGTCTGGGGAACCCTCGGAGACGTCGTGGACGTGGCGGAGCGGGAGGACCTGCGTCCGCCTGCCGTCATAGTCATAGGAGAGGTCGTCAGGCTCGGCTCGTTCTGGGAAGAGTGAATTCCGGACCGGGAATCAATTTTTCAGGCGAACTTCCTGAACCTGTCCCCCGGGGCGTTGCATATGGGGCACCTGTCCGGCGTGTCACCCTCCACGGTGTATCCGCATACCCCGCATATCTGGACGGGTCCGAGCTCGATGTCCTGCCCCGAGTCGACTGACTGCCTCGCCTCCTGAAACATGCCGGCGTGCACCTTCTCGGTCTCCAGGGCCCAGTGGAAGGACTGCTCGGCCCTTTCCTCGCCCTGCATCTTCGCGACCTCGAGGTACGCGGGGTACATCTCGGCGACCTCGAAGTTCTCCCCGTCGATGCCCTTCTGCAAGTTCTCCGCCGTCGACCCGACGCCGTACGGGTTCTCTCCGGCGAAGGACCCGTCGTCCTGAGGCACCCTCGTCAGGTGGTTCGTGGCGTGCACCCTCTCGGCGTAAGCTATGGCGCGGAAGAGCCTCGCCACGTTCTGGAAATCCTCCCTATCCGCCTTTTCGGCGTAGATCCGGTAACGCACGTTGGCCTGGCTCTCTCCGGCGAACGCGCTGTGCAGGTTCGACTCGGTCATGGGACGCATCTCTGTCACCGACCGGATTTCGGGGAGCCGAGGCTTCAATGTTCCCGTTGACCCGGTGGACTCCCGTCGATCCGTCGAACTCGCCTGACGCCTTCTCTCGAACGGATCAAGGAACTCGTCCGGTAGGGGGTCCCTGCGGATGGACTGATTAAGATTAGTGATAGGTTTGCTAGAGCACCACGGTTTCCGCCCGGTCGTGCAGCGGCGCGGCCTCCACGCCCAGCTCGGCCTCCACGTATCCGGAAAATCTCAGGCAGGCATCCCTGTCGTCCGGGTGGTATGGAAGCACCAGCTCAGGTCCGCAGTGCTCGACCATGTCCAGAAGCCCTTCGCGGTCGAGGTGGTCGCTTATGCCGATGCGGCGACTGTACTCCTCTCTCCCGCTGAGCACGAAGTTGTTCCCTGCACCCATTGACCAGGGGCTGACTATGTTTACCGACGCCTCTCCCGGCTCGCAGAACGGTCCGACGTCCATCAGCTCCTCCGTCACGCGCCTGGCCCCGCCGTCCATGCCTATCGGGCCGGTGTAGCCGAACTCCCTCACGAGATCCGCGGCCCTCTGCGCCTTACCGAAGGTGTACGCACCGAGGAACAGGTTCTCCGCGTCCCCCACCACCTCCGCTAGCCTCTCATCTTCGTCCTCGAAGACGTGGGACGGGTTCGAGGGGTCGCCGTACGTCGCCTCGGGTAGCAGGACGTCGCACCCCGGAAGGTCCGAGTAATCCTTCACGTCCCCGGTGACCAGAAACCTCACGCCGGAGTCGTTCTCCCACGAAAAAGCCGTAGAGCCGACCGTGTGCCCCGTGTCGTAAGTGTCAACCTCCACGCCGAGGCCGAGGGTATCCCTGACACGGAAGGTGACTCCACTGTAACTCCTCCCCGTCAGTAGCTCCAGGGCCCTGGCGGTCTCGACGGAGGCGACCGAGCGCTCGGAAAGCATAGCAGACCTCCCTGCGTGGTCGGAGTGTGCGTGGGTTATCAGGAAGTGGTCGCACTCCCCGCACCGGGATGTATCGAAACCCAGGGTTAAGCGAGAGCCGTCGTGGAGAAACCTCGCCGCGAAGTGGGGCTTGAAGCCCCTCGCCGTTTTTCGCCTCAGCGGAAGCATGCCGCGCCCGGTCGGCAGCTCAGACACCCCTCTCGAACGTCTCGCCCGGTTTCAGAACCGCCCCGTCCACGTCCCCCGGAAGCATCGACACGAAGTCATCGGCGCTCTGCTCTATCGCCGGGAAGGTGTCGAAGTGCATGGGTATGGCGACCTCCACGCCGAGCCACTCCGCGGCCACGGCCGCGCTCCGCGGACCCATCGTGTAGTGGTCACCGATCGGCAGCAGCGCGACGTCGGGCTCCAGCATATCACCGATGGTAACCATGTCGCGGAAGAGCGAGGTGTCCCCGGCGTGGTACACGGAGCAGTCCCCCTCTATAACGTACCCGGCCGGCATGCCGCCGTAGACCTCGTATCCCTCCATCGACGAGGAGTGGAACGCCATCGTCATGTGTACCATCGCTTCGCCGAAGGATACGGTTCCCCCGATGTTCATGTCGACGGTCCGGCAGCCCAGCTCCGAGAGGCGGTGGGCGATCTCCGGAATCGCCACGACGGGTGAGTCAAACTCGGCCGCGCTGCCCACGTGGTCACCGTGGCCGTGCGTCACGAGCACCACGTCGGGTTCGAGACCCCGCGGGGACGCGTCGGAGGCCTCCAGGAAGGGGTCTATCAGGAACGTTTTGCCGGCGGTCTCCACCTCGAAACAGGAGTGCCCCCTCCAGGTGAGATGCATATATAGAGTTGGCCTGAAGCACTGAAAAGGGTACGGGATTTAAAGCCGACTTTCGGCAGCCCGGACTGTCTGTGCTCAGGGCGCCCCCGGCTATACCCCCGGTGTCTGTATTAATCCAGCGACCTCAGCGTGTCCACGAACGAGTTCACCGTTACGGTATCCGTGAACAGGGAGGCCGCACTGCAGTCCTCGCACCAGCTCTCAACTACGAGCTCCAGCGAGTCCATGCTTCCCCCGTTGTTGAACACCGGCCTGGCCTCGAAGTCCTCCATCGCAGCGGAGCCCCCGCAGCGTGGACAGCCGTACTCCTTCATCGCTCCCATTACTGCTCAATTGCTTGCAGTTCTTTATACCTGTTGCGGATAGTGACCTCCGAAACGTTCGAGGCATCCGCGACCGCGCTCTGCGTAACTTCCTCGCCGCCCCTGCGTGCCTCCAGGTAGAGGGCGGAGGCGGCAATGCTCATCGGGTCCCTGCCGCTTACGATTCCCTCCTTAGATGCCCTGTCTATCAGCCTTCCGGCGGAGAGCTCCACCTCTGTGCTCAGACCGAGCTCGCTGGCGAGCCTCGGAAGGAATTTCTTCGGGGACACCGGTGGCAGGTTGACTTCGAGTTCACTACGGATGTACCTCTCGGCACGCCCGATTTCGGTGCGTGGAACGGTTGCGACCTTCGAGATTTCGTCTAGCGTACGCGGCGCCTTTGACAGCCGCGTGCCGATGTAGAGGGAGGCCGACGACATGGCCTCTATACTTCTTCCCGGGAGCAGTTCCTGCTCCACGGCCTGCTTGTACACCGACGCGGACAGCTCGAGAACGACCTTGGGCAGCCCCATCTGTGATGCCATGCGGCGGAGCTCCTGAAGACCCGTCGATAGCGAGCGCTCCTGGGACGTGCGCATCCTCGTCTCCTTGTGCCGCTGACGGAGCCTCCGGAACTGCCGTTTCTTCTCGGGGCTCAGCTTCCTTCCGCGCCCCATCTCCGTCGTGAGGCCCTTTTCGTGGAGCAGCACCGTCTCCGGTGCACCCGTCCGGGCCCTCTTCTCCCTCTCCCCCTGGGTGTACGCCCTCCACTCCGGGCCGCTCTCTATGCGTTCCTCCTCGAGCACGAGACCGCACTTGCTGCACAGCAGCTCGCCCCTCTTCTCGGCCGTGACCAGGAGGCCGCCACACTCGGGGCACCGGGTCTCCTCCTCTTCCCTCCTCTCCTCCCGGGCCTCCTCGCTGCTGTTCAACGTAACCACCCCGCTGCCCGGCACCTGAGTACGGGGAGACGGTTACGGGGCGCCGAAACGGGCCCAGGTCCGGACCGCTGGACCGCGGGCTCTATACTCATCGGCTTAAGTACGGTCCTCTTCCTTTATAACCTCATGTGCAGATTCCGGCAACTTTTACGCCCAACCGCGAGTTCGCCGCATCGCTAAACGGGCCCCTGTCGCCGGGCTGACCCGCGAGTTCGACGTTTCCCCCTTTTCAGGGTAGAATATTATAGTTATACAGTTATACCTATAGGCATGGCCGGGTGCCAACACGCAGGAGCCTGTGCGGAACTGGAAACGGTTTTCGAAAAACTCGAGTTCTGTCTGGGGGACCTCGACAGGGGGAGCTTCAGGGGATGCACCCACGGGTTCGTCAAGAGCGGAGACGTGGTGTACACCCCCACCATGAGGATAGAAGATATCGGCCCCCACGCCGAAGCGATAATATAGGCCCAGAGGCGGCCGTAGGGCGACGGCGCCCCGGAGAGGCTGGTAGGACGAGAACACCGGGAAACGGACGCAGCCCGGGCTGCGAGAGTTTACTGCAGATTCCCCGTGGCCCAAATCTGTTTGAGCGAAGCGCCGGGAGAGGGATTTGAACCCCCGAGGGCGGAACACCCACACGCTCTCCAAGCGTGCGCCTTACCGCTAGGCTACCCCGGCTCGAACCCTTTAATCGACCCCCCTCAACCAAAACCTGTCGCTACAGCTTCCCCGCCGCCACGTCGAAACTCGCGTCCAGCAGAAACGCCCCGGAGGCAGTGAACGACACCATTTCCATCGCCTCGAACCACAGCTTCCACTGCACGAACTCCTCCATCGCAAGGAAACTGATGGCGGCGAACATCGCGGCGAAGGCAAAGAACATGCTCTTGGACGGGCCTCCATGCACCCGGTATATCCTGAACCAGACGACCGAAATTGCCGCCAAAACAGAGACGTTAGCCAGCGAGAGGACGATCGTCGCTCCCTCGGTCACGGTCAGTGCGAGGGGAAGCATCAGCGCAACCACCTGGGGGTCTCCATGGCCAAGTGAATCCTGAGGGAGAGGTAGAGCAACGGGAGGAGGCCTGAGAGCATGACGAGGTACGCCACGGGGCGGAATCTCTGAGTCGATAGACCTACCTCTATCCCTGTATCTATGACCAGGCCGAGGCCGAATACCGCGAGCGACACCAAGAGGAGGGGTCTGTGACCCGCCGGAGGGGGCGCCCTCCAGAAGTTGTAGATCGCAACCGCAGACAAGGCGACGCCGTAGGCGACCAGAACGTAGTGGGCGGCCCCGAAGAACGAGGTAGCCATGTTACGGATTTACGGAATGACCCCGGCGGCGGTTTCCACCGTCCTATTCGGTCCTCTCGATAGCTGTCGCCCACGCCATCGAGCCGGAGATGTTGTCTATTCGGGCCCTCACGACCTCCCCCTCCTCCGCGTTTGAAACGAAGACCGTCTTGTTCTTCAGGCGGGCGACTCCGTCTCCCTTGCGTCCTGTACCGGTGATTTTCATCTCGTACGTCTCGCCCTCCACGAGCCCCCGAGCCTTGCTCTGTGCCTTGACCTGGCGGCCCTTCTTGACGGGCATCCTTGCGCCGCAGGCGTCGCACTTCAGCATCTGGGTCCTGTTGACGCGCACCAGGCGCGTGTCGGGCCTCATGCACTCGGAGCACAGGACGTACTCCTCGACGTAGTTCTCCAGCCTCGACTCGATTTCGTCGCTCGAGAAGTCCCCCTGAAACACGATCATGTCTCCCTGAATCTTCCCGGCAGTTCCGAGCTGACGGTTCAGGAACCTCAGCAGGTGCTCCTCCTCCCTGTTCAGGGCCGACGCTATATCGGAGAAGTTCCGCAACACGGTAGTCGTCCCCTCCTTGAACGACTCGGGGTCCGGGTAGCTGAAGCGCTCACCCGTTTCGCTGAGGTCCTCTGTCAGCTCCTTTCCACGTGCGAGCATCTCCTCGTAGTTCATCGTACCAGTTCTGCCCCGGTGTCTACGGTTATGCGCCCCGGGGTGGGGAGCTTCATGGACGCCCTCTTGAGTGCCCTCTTCGCCTCGTCCACGTTCTCCGGCCTGACCCTCACGCTGAACAGGGGCTGGTCCACGTCCACGCGTGCGGCGCTTCCCACGGGTCTCCCGAAGGCGAGCCTCATGCCGTCCTGAACCCGGTCGGCGCCCGCCCCGGTGGCCATCTTGTTCTCCCTGAGTACGTCGTGCGGATAGACCCTTAGCTTGAAGAAGTAGTTGAGCCTCTTGAGGCCCTTCATGAGGAAGCTGTTCGCCGCCACGCGGGCAGACTCGAGTGCGTTGTGCGTTATCCTGCACCTCTCCTCGGCCCTGAGAGTAACCTCAACCGGGAAACTGTCCTTATCCTCCCTGTTCCCCATCTCGAAGCTGACTATCTTGGTCCCCGGTACCCCTCCGATGTACCTCTTCCGGGTGTAGGGCTGCCCCTTCGCGCTCCTGAACATTTTGCCTAGCTTTTCGCCCATTCCGCGTTATCCTCGGCCGAATAGATGGGGGCATACGGCCTTATACCTTTACGGGAAGTGGCCAGCGTTATTTAACCGCAGGCCCAGATATCGACCATGAACCCCTTTACAAAAATCGTCTCCAGGAAGCTTCGTGACGAGGTGAAGGACGTAGCGGGGTCGCGGAGGACCGGAGCGGGATTGAGCAGGGGCCTCCCCCTCCTCAGGAGAGAGATCGGTTCCGCCTTGGGCCAGTTACACGTGCCGCCCGTAGACGTGTACCGAAAGGACGGAAAGATTCTGGTCCTGATGGACGTCCCCGGATACTCCAGGGAGGACCTGGAGGTCGTCGTTCCGGAGACAACCGAAACCGACGTCCTGCGGGTCAGGGGGCAGCGGTCGACCGTGGAGGAGGAACCCGGGGAGGTCCTCGAGCCGGTGTACGGGGAGAGGGCCGGGTCATTCGACAGGAGGGTTGCCCTTCCGGAGACCTGCCTCACCGAGGACGTGGCGGCCGGACTCGACGGTGGCGTTCTCCGGGTGGAGATGAGGCGGGTGGCCGGGACCCCGGGAGTAAACGTGGAGATACGGTAGGACGGGCTATATGGACAGGCTCGGAGAGGCGGAGCGACTCGCCAGAATAGGCGAGGTATTCGCGAGGCAGGGTATAGGCTACCTGATGGGCAGGCAGGGGAAGGAGGAGGGGGAGGTGGACACCGCCTCGAAGAGGAGGGCTCGTGCGGTGGCCGTCAGGAACGCCTTCGAGGAGCTGGGCCCGAGCTTCATGAAGCTGGGCCAGCTCATAAGCAACAGGCCCGACGTAATCGCCCCCGAGTACGTGGAGGAGTTCTCGATGCTCAGGAGAAGAGCCCCTCAGGTGCCCTTCGAGAACGTGGCGGCCGTCATCGAGGCCGAGGTCGGGCCGGTGGACGGGGTTTTCGACAATTTCGAGGAGGAGCCCATCGCGGCCGCATCGATAGGGCAGGTCCACCGCGCCGTCCTCGACGGAGAGGAGGTGGTGGTAAAGGTTCAGCGCCCCGGAATACAGGGCAGCATCGAGGCCGACTTCAAGATACTGAAGGACTTCCTCGGGTTCTTCCGCAGCCTCATGATCTCCCGGATTCCCCAGGAACCCATCGAGGTCGTGAGCGAGCTGGAGAGGGACATGGAGAAGCAGCTCGACTACACCGTTGAGGGCAGGAACTGCGAGAGGATACGTCGAATCCTCCGCGAAACCGAGGGCATCCGGATACCACGCGTGTACTGGAAGTACACGACGGGCAGAGTCCTCGTCCAGGAGTACATGGAGGGCGAGGTGCTCGAGGACGTAATCGATAGCGGCGACGTGGGGAGGTACGACCGTTCCGGCCTGGCCAGGCGGTTCGTCAAGGCCTACTTCGAGATGATTTTCGAGCACGGCTTCTTCCACGCCGACCCCCATCCCGCAAACATAATTCTACAGGACGACACCATAGTGCTCGTAGACCACGGCTCTGCCGGACGCCTCACCGACGAGCTGAGGCGCATGAGCGTCGCTTTCTACCTCGCCGCAATCGAGGACTACGCCGACATCGCGGCAGAGATTATTTTGGAGATAAGCGAGGGGGACACCGACAGGGCCCAGCTGGAGTGGGACCTGGAGCAGTTCATAGACCTCATATACCTGCCACTGAGGACGACCTTTCTCACCAAAGACCTGCCCGTAATCTTCGCAAGCCACGGACTCATCGTTCCGAGGGAACTCATCCTGGTGAACAGGTCAATAGACGCCATGACCGGCATCGCCATGGACGTCTATCCGGACGTCTCCCTCCGCGAACTCATGGAGCCGTTTATCGAGGAGGTCACCTACAGGGAAATGGGTCCCGCCGGAATACTGGGCAGGACGATGACGCGTCTCGTCGAGGCCGAAGAGGCGGTGGGGAAGCTGCCGGGCCTGCTCGAGAGGACCGTGGAGGAGGTGGCCGAGGGCGAGCTCGAGGTGGGGTTCCGGCACCACGGACTCCAGGGCGTAATAGAGGAGGTGGACCGGGCGACCTCGAGGCTCTCCTACAGCCTGATAGTCTCCGCGATAGTCCTCGCCTCCTCCGTAGTGACACTTGCCGATATCGGCCCGACGTTCATGGGCACGCCCCTGCTGGGTGCAGTGGGATTCCTGCTCGCCGCCGTCATGGGCGTGGGGCTACTGGTGAGCATATGGCGCTACGGCAAGCTGTTCTAGCAATTTTTAACCCTTCGAGAGAGAAAAATGATGGGTGGTTCTCTCTGACCGCGACATCGAGGAAAGGCTCGGCGAAGACCTGGTGATCGACCCGATTCTGGACGCGAAGCTCCAGATTCAGCCCAGCTCCGTCGACCTTCGGCTGGGAAACACCTTCCGCGTCTTCAAGAACCTGCACGTCCCGTACATAAACCCGCTCAGCGACGACGACCTCGAGACGTACACTGAGGTCGTAGAAATCGACGACGAGGAACCCTTCATCCTCCACCCCAGCGAGTTCGTGCTCGGAACCACGCTGGAGCGCGTCGAGGTTCCACCGGACCTCGTCGCCCGCGTCGAGGGCCGCAGCTCGCTGGGGAGGCTCGCCGTGATAGTGCACGCCTCCCTTCCTGCGGACGAGGAACTCCTCGTGTGGACACCGGAGGACGGTCTCTGCGTGAGGGAGATCGGTGCACTCGTGGAGGAAAGGATTCCCTGCATAGCTGTCTCCTTCGACCCGGAGACCCTGGAGGTCGGGCTGCACGAGGTCACGGACTGGATAGAGAACCCGACGAGGGAGATCTACGAGGTGGTTCTGGATTCCGGACGGACGGTCAGGACGACCTGGGACCACAACCTCTTCACGCTCGGAAGTGGAGGAGAGGTGGACCGAATCGAATCCAGCGATGCGGAGGGCGCCTGGGTCATGATTCCGGGGAAGACCCCGGAACCACCGGTTCCAGAGAGGGAAATCGACCTCCTCGGACTCATTCACCGCTACGGGGATGCGGAGGACTTCGTGGCCTACGGGGAGAGCCTCGGCGAAGCGGTGACGGGACACCAGAACGCGACCTACTACCGAAGCAGGGGGGCAGCACCCCTGCGGCTCGCGGGAACCGGGGGCGCCGCACAAATCGCGTTCAAAGGGAGCGACTACCGGGTGGACCCGGTGCTCGAAGTAACCGAGGAGCTGGCCTGGACCCTCGGGTTCTACATCGCAGAGGGATACGCCCGGAGAAAACACCTCACCTTTGTCAACACGGACCGCTCCCACCTGAAGCGGGTCGAGAACTGGTTCAGTGAACAGGGCAAGTCGTGCAGCTGGAACGAACAGAAAGAAGGCACATGGAGCCTAACGGTCCCCTCGGCCCTCTGGTCGAGTGTCTTCACCCTCCTGGCCGGCTCCGGGAAGGAGAAACGTGTCCCCGCGAGGGCGTGGAACTGGAGCGACGAGGTCCTGAAGTCCCTCATGGACGGGCTGCTGGACGGCGACGGTTCACGCAGGGAGACGAGGGACGTCCTGTACGCGTTCAACGAAGACCTCGCGAACGACGCCATGAAGGTATGCGACCGGCTGGGCTACGCTGCCACGTGCAGGAACCGGCAGCGGGAAACCGGGACCGAGTGGACGGTCGAGTTCTCGGAAGTGACGCCGCACAGGAGGGGACAGCTCATTCCCACCCCGACAGACCTCCTCAGGGAGGCAAGGGCCGCGCTCGGCCTCAGCCTGCGGGAGGCGGCGGACCTGACCGGGCACTCCTCGAAGAGCAGCATCTCCAACATCGAGAACGGGGAATACGAGACAGTCAAGAAGTCCAGTCTGGAGAAGCTGCTCGAGGCGTACGAATCGGTAGGGAGGGACACACCTCCGCTCCGGAGGCTGAGGCAGCTGGTGGAGGGGGGGGTATCCTTCGACAGGGTCCGGGAGGTCAGGCCTACGGGGAGGGAGGTCCCGACGTACGACCTCGAGGTCCAGCCCGGTGGAAAGCTCGTGGAAAACTTCCTCGGCGGATTCGGCGGCGTCTTCCTCAGCAATACCGCCGGATACATCGACCCGGGGTACCGCGGCCAGATTACCCTGGAGCTGAGCAACCTGGGCACGGTCCCGGTGGCGCTCTACCCGAAGATGAGGGTCTCGCAGGTGGTCTTCGAGCAGATGACCAGCGAGGCGGAGCGTCCCTACGGGGCAGAGAGGGGCTCGAAGTACCAGGACCAGGAGGGCCCCATCGCCAGCCGCATCACCGTCGACGAGGAGTTCGACACCGGGGGGTGACGATGGACTGAAACCTCGACTCCCCGGAGGGACAACCGTCCCCGCGGGCGCCTCAGCAGCGGCTGCACGGGAATGACGGTGCACCGATGGACGGTCTCGGAGATCCGGTAAGCGGCTCTGCGACGCTGTGGGGCTGGTGACCCGACCAGGTCGCCTCAGAACTCCCTCGGGTCCGTGATTTCGCCCCAGACCGCCGAGGCGCCTGCAGTCGCCGGGCTGGAGAGGTGTATCTCCGCCTCCGGGGAGCCCTGTCGGCCCCGGAAGTTCCTGTTGCTGGTGGAGAGACTCACCTCGCCCGGGGCCAGCAGCCCGGTGTGTCCCCCCATGCAGGGTCCGCAGCCCGGGGACTGAACCATGCATCCGGCCTCCGAGAAGGCCCGCAGCAGCCCGGCCTCCTCGGCCCTGAGGTACTCTCGGCGCGACGCGGGCGTGACTATTACCCTTGTACCCCGGGGAATCTCCTCACCCTCGATGAATGAGGCGGCGACCTCGATATCCTCGAACCTGCCGTTCGTGCAGCTGCCGATGAAGACCTGGTCCAGCCCTACGCCCTCTACCTCCCCGATGGGCCCCACGTCGTCCACGTTGTGCGGCCTCGCCACCTGCGGCTCCAGGCCGGAGAGGTCCTCCTCGTGCACGTCCGAGTATTCGGCGTCCGGCGACGGTGACGGGTCACGGAACTCGGAATCCGACGGATTCGAGTGTGCATCGACGTACTCCCTCGTCGTCTCGTCCGGCGGAACCATGCCGGCCTTGGCCCCCATCTCGACCGCCATGTTGCAGACGGTTAAACGGCCCGGCACGTCCATGTCCTCGACGACGGGACCGTGGAACTCCAGTGCATCGTATATGGCGCCGCGGGCCGTCCTCTCCCCGAGGAGCCGAAGAATCACGTCCTTCGCCGAGACGTGCTCAGGCAGCTTTCCCTCCAGCAAGAACCTCACGGTCTCCGGCACCCGGAACCACAGCTCACCCGTGGCCAGGACGGCCCCCATGTCCGTCGAGCCGATGCCGGTGGAGAAGGCCCCCAGCGCGCCGTAGGTGCAGGTGTGGCTGTCGCTCCCGACGACGAGGTCGCCCGGAGAGACGAGGCCGCGCTCCGGCAGCACCTGGTGGCATACGCCCTCCCTCTCGCCAAGAAAGTTCGGGAGCCCCTGCTCCTCCGCGAAGCCGCGCAGCTTCCTCTGGTTCTCCGCCGCCTGAACGGAATCCGCCGGCACCTGGTGGTCGAACAGGAGCACAACGCGCTCCGGGTCCCACACCTCCTCCGACAGCCGCCTCATGGCGTCGATGGCGAGTGGAGCCGTTACATCGTGAATCATGGCGAGGTCCACGTCCGCGAACGCGAAGTTTCCGGCCGAGACCTCCCGGTCCGCGTGCTCCGAGAGAATCCGCTCCGCCATGGTGCCCGTCGAGCTCAAGGCGGGCCAATCATCGGGGCGGAGGGCGATAAATGTGGCTGGGGCTCACACGCGTGAGTAGTGTTCACCGGGGCCTCGCCAGCCCGCAGCTACTCCCCGTCCTCCCCCTCCTGCGAGATGAGTACCTTCTCCTTGCCCCACCTGCGCTTGGCGAGCCTGCCCTCCTCCAGCCTGCCGGTAACCTTGCTCACCTTTGAGGCGCTCCATCCCGTCCTCTCCACGAGTTCGGCCTGCCGCATCTGGCCCCCGGCTTCCGACAGTAGCCGCATCACGAGGTCCTCGTCGGGCACTGGGCGTTCACCCCCGGCTGCCCCCCTGCGCCTCGACCGGACCACCAGGAAAAGTGCGGAGGCGACCAGGAGGGACGCCACGGCGGCTACGGGGTACAGGGAAAAACCGTCGCTACCGGAGTCTTCCCCAGCTGTCGGGGAAGGCACCTCGTCAGCTGGAGCCTCTCCTCCAGTTGTGCGAAGCACCAGCGTCGGCTCCCCCTCCCTGAAGCTCTGCGGTCCGCGCCACGAGACATCCCCTTCGTCCTGGACGTCGGGGGGAGGAGAGACGCTCTCCACTCCCCATCCGTCCGGCCCGGTCACCGTCAACCTGTCACCATCCTCCAGGTTGAGCTGAGAGATTACGCCGGACACCCTCAGCAAATCACCCCCCACGGCGGAGAAGCTGGACCAGTGGAAGGAGTGGACGGTCACGCCCCATGTCCGGGTCACCCCCTCTACCCGGGTCTCCGTAGAGAAGTTCGTCAGAGCCGTGTCTCTCCCCGTCGCTTCGGCGGCGCTCGCGACGATGCGCTCCATGTTGCCCCGGAACTGCTCGGTCCAGCCTCCGAGCCCCCGATCTCCCGGAATGCCTCGACCTCTGCCTCGCTCTCCAGCGGGACCCGGACCTGAACGGTCCAGTGCGCGTCACCGTCCTCCTCCAGGTCCACGGATACGAAGGTGGAGACGTCGGCGGCCGACGCTGCCTGCAGGGCTACGACGGTCAGTACAATCGCCGCGAGTGCCGAACGCCGGCCCCGGGGATGCATGGCCACTCCATGACCGGGAAGACCCATTTAAATTTTTGAAATTCCGGGCCTTGCCAAACCGCTCTTCGCTTCATTTTCTTTGAATTTCAGGCACAATATGGCGCCTATTTATGTGATGGGGGTGCGAGTAGGGTTTAGGTGATAAAGATGAGGGGGGTAACGCTTGGAAAAATTGCGGGTGCAGTCCTACTGGCTCTCCTGACCCTTCTGGTCATGACCACCGTGGCCACGCCGGCAGCGGCCCAGGAGGCAAACGACACCGTGACCATAGGCCAGCAGATATCCCTGGTGGCGCGGGACGACGGACAGAGCGTACGGGACCACGTGCAGGACCTGGCCTTCAGCATATCGCTGAACCGCTCCGGGGACAAGGCCCAGGTAGCGCAGCAGAGGGTGCAGGAGCTGCACGGGAGCATAATGGAGGCACAGGAGGAGAGGCAGAGGCTCGTCGAGCAGCTCCGTGAGGGCGAGATATCCCCCGGGGAGTTCGCGGTACAGATAGCGGAGGCGAACCGGGAGATAGCCCGTGCCGCGCAGTCCATGGAGAGGGTGGAGAACGAGACCGAAAGGGCGGGCCTGGACGTAAACGCCACCGAGGGGCTCGACGAGAGCCTGCGTAACGCCGTGGAGGCACTCAGGAATAGGGCGGCGGCAGACGTCTCCGTGCTGGACACGGCGTTCCAGGCACACGAGCTGGCCCGAAAGGCCCGCTCCGGAAACTTCACCGGACCGGAAATCGCGGAGTTCGCCAGGGGGCTGGGCCTCAACGAGTCCAGAATCGGGGCGCCCGAGGGGGTCCCGGGAGGACCACCGGGCGGGAGTGGGGCTCCGGGCAACCGGACCGACGGGACGGAGAGACCCGATGAACCTGGAAACGTGACTCGGGGCGGCGCCACGGACGGTGCCGCCGGAAGGCCCTAAATGTCCCAACCCGAGGTAAACCGCATGCAGACCGAGAGACGCGTGCCGACCGGGGTACTCAGGGTCGCGGCCCTGGCCCTGATGCTGACAGCTGCCCTCGCCCTTCCGGCGGCGGCCCAGGACACCTCAACGGAGTACCTTGTAGATATCGGGGAGGACGGGGACGCGGAGTGGGAGATAAGGAACGTGGTGCCGCTCGCCACGGACGCGGAGAGGCAGGCGTTTCGGGCGCTCGCGAACGACCAGTCAGCGTTGAACAGCAGAGCCGACGATGTCTCCGCCGAATTCGGCGCCATCGCCCAGCGGGCGTCGGAGCGCACCGGCCGCGACATGGAGGTACGCGGCGTTTCCGTCGACGCGTCGGTCCAGGACAGCGAGGGGGTCATCACGGTCTCCTTCACCTGGACGGACTTCGTCGAGACTAGGGACGGCGAGGAGAGGGTCGGCGACGTCTTCGACGGGGGCCTTCCCCTCGGTCAGGGCGACACACTCACGCTGACGGCTCCGTCCGGCACGACTTTCGAGGAAGTGCCGCCCGGGGCCGCGGTCGACGGGGACACCCTGACCGTGGAGGGTAAGGGGACCGCCCTCGTCAGCAGCGTCGAACTGGTGCCGGGGGAGAGGGAGGAGGCCACCCCCACGCCGGGGATGACCGCGCTCCTCGCGGTGACGGGAGTCGCGGCTGCCGCCCTGCTCGCGAGGCGGAGGTAACCAGTCGGGAACTAAAAAACGGGCCCAGCTTTTTTTAATCGAAACCGTTTATCGAAACGCCGGAACGGAAAGGTCGAAGGCGCTAAGCACCTTAAAACCCCATTCTGGTTGAGCTCCTGAGCAATGGACAGGTGGACGTGAAATGGATAGAAAGGGTCTCCTTATCGCCGCAATTCTCTCCGCCGCCCTGACCCTGTCAATTCTGCAGGCTGGCGCGGCCGCACCACCTGGCCCGGGCCAGGCAGGTACCGAGGACGTTATAGTGGTCGTGGAGCCGCAGGGGAAGCCCCCGGAGGTCCGCGGCATGGAGAGGACCGACGCGGTTCGCGCCATGAAGACCCACGCCGCGGAGAGCCAAGGGGATGTGCTGCGCTTCCTCCGCGGCCGCTCCGACGTTTCGAAAGTGGAGCCTTTCTGGATAACCAACGCAATCCACGTCGAGGCCTCGCCCGCCGCCGTAGACGCACTCAGGAGACGACCGGACGTTAAGAGGGTTATGCCCAACTTCGAGGTCCGGGTGCTCGGAAACGCCTCACCGGCAGCCACGGATACCTGGGGCCTGAAAAAGATCGCCGCCTCCGACGCCTGGAACCACTCCATCACGGGCGACGGCGTCGTGGTGGCCGTCATCGACACCGGTGTGGACTACACCCACCCCGACCTGGACCACAACATGTGGACCGATGGGAGCGGAAACTACGGCTACGACTATGTAAACGACGACAACGATCCGATGGATGACAACGGCCACGGCACCCACGTTGCCGGAACCGTGGCAGGATACAACGAGTCCGGAGGAGGTACTCAGACCGGCGTCGCACCCGATGCTGAGATCATGGCGATAAAGGTGCTAGACTCGAATGGTTCAGGTTCTCTTTCAGATATTATCTCGGGAGTTCAGTATGCTGTAGATAACGGAGCAGACGTGGCGAGTATGTCGCTGGGTATCTCAATGGATACTTGGAATACATCGACTCAGGATGACGCTACCGAGTACTACAGTTTTATAGAGAACGCCACCTCGGCAGGGGTGGCCAACGTAATCGCCGCCGGCAACGACGGTGATACCCATGGGGACGACAGCATAAACTTCCCGGGTAGGGAAAAGGTAGCGATAACGGTCGGATCCGTATCCTCCTCAGATACCGTATCGAAGTTCAGCAGTCGAGGACCGGTAACGCTCTCCACGGAGAACTACACCAAACCCGACGTGGTGGCCCCCGGCGAAAGCGTGAACTCGACGAACTACCAGTGGGAGACCGAAAGCAACTACTTCAAAATCTCCGGCACCTCTATGGCCACGCCTCACGTATCGGGCCTCGTGGCCCTGATGCTGGAGGCCAACTCGTCGCTGACCCCGGCGGACGCTAAGGAGATTCTGCACAGCACTTCGCTGGACATGGTCGGTCCGGGCGTCGAGAACGACTCCGGGTGGGGACGGATCAGGGTGGACCGGTCGGTGTATGCTGCCTTGGGGTGGCTACCTGTCATCTCGAACCTGTCTGCGTCGCCCTCAGCGACGGAGGGAAACATCACGCTTAACGCGACGGTCCGGACCTCCAATCAGACATTCAACATCACGTACGCGGAGTACCACATCGATTCGCTCGGAGGATTCGGGACTGGCACTCCTCTAAACTCCTCCGATGGTGCATTTGATTCACCGAGTGAAAGCATATCAGAGTTGCTGGACTTCTCCCACCTCTCTGACGGCTCTCATGAGATATTCCTCCTTGCGAACAACTCCGGGAATTACACCAGTTGGGATATATCGACAACCTTCCTTCTGGATACAGCACCCCCAGCCATATCGGGAAAATCGGTCTCCTTGCCCGTAAACCAGACCCACGTAAAGGAGGGAGACGTCTTCACGGTCGAGGTGAACGTCTCGGACGCCACGTCGGGCCCCGCGTCGGTCACGGTGAACGCGTCGCCGGTGAACTCCACCCTCGGCGTCGAGAGCGCGGCCCTCAACGCATCGACGGGCAACTGGACCTCGTCCCTTGTGACCGGCGGCGTGGCGTCAGATAACTATTCCCTGAACGTTACGGCGACGGACAACGCAACCAACTCGAACACCACGGGCGTGACGGTGTGGGTGGACAACGACGAGCCGGTGGCGAACGTGTCGTCGCCGGTGGAGGCGGAGATCGTGAACGGCTCGGTCGACGTGACGGGTGAGGCGAACGACCCCACCTCGCTGCGCAGCTGGGTTCTCGCGTACTCCAACGGCTCCGGGTGGACCGGGATAAACGGCTCCACCTCACCGGCCGACGGGACGCTCGGGACTTGGGACACGTCGAACGTGTCGGACGGCGATTACAGCCTTCGGTTGACGGTAACGGACGGCGCGAATTCGTCCAACGCCACCGCCGTAAACGTCACGGTGGACGACGAGCCGCCGAGCGTCACCGTCAACCCGGCGTCGTACCCTGGCAACCACTCTTGGGCCCACGACGGCCAGAACGTCACGCTGAACGCCTCCGTCACCGACGCCGGCTCCGGCGTCAGGAACGTCACGGCGAACGTTTCCGAGGTGAACGCGACCGGGACCGTCGAGCTGTCGAGAGCCGGAGAGTACTGGACTGCTAACGTGACCCTCGATGTGGGTGCGAACGGCACCTACCGGCTGAACGTCACGGCGTACGACAACGCCTCCCGCTCCAATGCCACCGAGAGCATTACCGTCCGCGTCGACAACGGGCCACCGTCCGGCGCGACCAACGTCTCGGCGACCGACGCGCCGAACGACGAGTCGGGGCGGTACGTCGTGGCCTGGAACGGTTCCAGCGACGACGTCAGCGCGGTCGCCGGGTACAGAGTATACACCTCCAACGAGTCCTTCACGGACCCCGGCAACGCCTCGCTGAACCGGACGGTCGGGAACTCGACGCTCAACGTCACGCTGAACGGCATGACGAACGAGACGGCTTGGGTCGCCGTCGCGCCTTTCGACCTCGCCGGGAACGAGAACACGACCGTCACCGTGGTTAACGTGACGCCTCTGGACGACCTGGCGCCGCGGCTCGCCAACGTCTCGCCCGGGAACGGCTCGAAGACGACGGACCACGCCCCTACGGTTTCGGCGGACTTCGTCGACATCTCAGAGGTCCGTAACGTGTCGACGAAGGTGTGGTTCGACGGCTCCAACGTCACGAACTCCTCCACCTACAACGCGTCCGGTTTCACCTACACATCGTCGAAAGTGAGTGACGGCACCTACACAGTCACCGTCAGTCTGAACGACTCCCTCGGCAACGCCGCGAACCGCTCCTGGAGCTTCACCGTCTACACCGAGACCAGCGACGGTGGAGGAGGGGGTGGTTCTTCCGGCGGCGGGGGCACGCCCGCCGAGGACCCGGACAACGTGGAGAGGCTGTTCGTGGACTACCTGTCGTCCGTGGTGAAGGGAGAGGTGACGGAGTTCTCCTTCGAACCGGGGGACGGGGAGCCGCCGCTGGTTCGCGCCGTCAGGTTCACCTACGACGAGTCCGCCTTCGACGTACGGGTCGAGCTGCAGGAGCTCCACGGCCCGACGACGCTGAGGGACGCCGAGCCGCCCGGAAAGGTGTACAGGCACTTCAACCTCTACGTCTACCTGCCTCTCCAGAGGCCGCTGAAGGGGCCCGAGCTGGACCTCGCGGTGAGGAAGAGCTGGATGGAGGACAACGACGTGGAGCCGGATCAGCTGAGGCTCGCGAGGTGGAACCACGAGGAGGCGGCGTGGGAGCTAATTGACCTGGAGAAGAGGGAATCGGTGGAGACCGGGGTCGTCATGACGGCGCAACTACCGGGGTTCTCCCAGTACGCCGTCACGGCCCTCGAACCCGAGGAGACCCCCGCTCCCAGGCCCTCAGTGACAGAGGAGGCCCCTGCTCCTCGACCTTCAGTGACGGAGAAGACGCCCACGCCGACGGGGGAGGAGAAGGCCCCGGGACCGGGGGCGCTTCCGGCCGCGGCAGCCATCCTATCCTTGGCACTACTTCTCGCGAGGAACGGACGGTGACCGGGCGCCAGAGCTTAGCTAGGGCGCAAAGCCACAGGCACGACTGGTCTATGAGGTCTTCGGGTCTCAGGCGCGGCAGTACGGCCCGAGAACGGGGCCCCGCGGGGTGCGCTAGTAGGGGCGGGCCTCTCTCGACTCGCTCCTGGCCTTTATCACCCACATAGCCGAGGAGCTCAGCACCATCAAGAAGGCGAACGATAGCACCAGGTAAGCCACCACGGTGGTCGACACGCCCATCGAGGAGACGTAGACGGCTATCACCTCCAGCGCCAGCGCCAGTGCAGTGAACGCCACGGCCGCCAAGGCACCGGCGATGATGCAGGAGTGGTAGTGGTAACCCTCCATCTCCATGTAGCTCGATGCCGCGACGAACGCTATCGCCCCGACCAGCACAGATACCGTTATCACCCAGATATTCAGGGCCTGGTCCGTCACTGTGTAGGCGTATAGCCCGAACCCGGGGATGACTATCAGGGCTGCTGCCGCACCGCTCTGCCCGAGTTTTTTGAGAAAGTTCCTCCTGAACCTCTTCATTTCCTCCCCCCCCATTGGACATACTGAGGACTTTTCGATATTTAAACCTTCCCCGGCCTCGCCGGGCAAGGATGTCCCTTTAAAAAGAGCGGCAGAGAGGGGTCACGTCTCTCCACCTATCGTTCCGACGCGACCCGGGCCCGCCCGCACACATGGATTTTAGCCATCTCACCAAAGGGTTTTGGAGAATCGGGGATATTAGACCAACTCGGTGGCGGGGGTTACCGAGCCAGGCCAAACCGACGGTTTGTCCGCCTCACCCGGTGAACAGCCTCGGGGCAAAAGGTGCAAGGCTTAGGACCTTGTCCCGCAGGGGTCCGAGGGTTCGAATCCCTCCCCCCGCACTTCACAAGCGCCGAAGGGCCCTTTTCCGAAGAGGAGAGGCCTTCGAGCCAGGCTCCATCCGTTCGACCAGCGCGGGGCTGGATTCACAGTTAAAGACCACAGTTAAAGACAGCTCACGCGGTCCCGCCGACCCTCGTCGGACGTCCCGTTTATTTGCGAGATATATTTTTAGGTCGAGGGACTCCATTTATGGGCGACGATGGAGGAATTTAGAGGAGGGGAGGACTTACTGAAGCTCGTGACCCTCTCCGAGAAAAGGAGGAGGGTCCTCCTGCTCCTCAGGGAATGGGGAGCACTCTCTGAGGGAGATAAACTCCTCGCTCGGCACCACCTCCTCGGGGGTCATTCCACAGATACGGAAGCTCGAGGACGCCGGGCTTGTTGCTAGGCAGGGGGACGGGTACCGGCTGACGGAGATCGGCGAGATAGTCTCGACCAACCTGGAGAGGTGCATGGGCACGATGGAGGTCGTCAGTGATCATAAGAAGTTCTGGGAGATGCACGACCTCGGCTCCATCCCCGTAGAGCTGAAGGCCAGGTTCTATGAACTCGGGGATGTCGACCTGGTGGAGCACCCGCCGGAGAGAGTCTACGAACCCCACGAAAGCTTTTTCGAAATAATCTCCCAGTCCAGCCGGGTCAGGGGGATAAGTCCCGTATTCCACCCGTTCTACTCGGAGTTCTTCCTCAATCTGGTGGAGAGGGGGATCGAGGTCGACCTCATCCTTACTGAGAGCGTATTCGGGAGGGTCGTGGAGGACTCCAGGAGCAGCCTCGACGCGTTTCTGGAGGTGGAAAACGCCTCGATGTACGTAACCCGGGAGGAGGTACGCCTGGCCTCCGCGGTAACCGACGTATTTTTCTCCCTCTCCCTCTTCCTGAAAACCGGTCAGTACGATTCCAGGTTCGACGTTACGAGTCGGGATGCGTCGGCGAGATCCTAGGGCGAGGACCTTTTCGACCACTTCGTTAGGCTGTCAGACGAGGTGGAAGAGATTCCTGAAGGCGACGGCTAGCACGAACTCCCCGTCTACCAGGAAGTCCCTCATCTTCGACCTAGGTCCCCCCTCCTTCCCCGACGAGGTGCGGGCGTAGAGATAGATGTAGACCAGACCAAGCAGCCAGCTGCAGGCCAGGATAATCGGCTGGAACGATAGAAATCCCACGAAGACGGAGAGGCCGAGCCACGCGTGGAGCAGCAGGTGAACCGCAAGGAGGAGTGCAGCCGTCCTTCTCTCGCCGAGGCGAACCGGGAACGTCCTCAGCCCCGCCACCGCGTCTCCGCCGACGTCCCTGAAGTCGTAGATTACCGTGTTTATGAAGCTCTTCAGGAAGAAGAACGCGAAGACCGAGAGAGCCGCCCACGCACCCATCCTCCACCCCTTTATGCTGGAACTGACGAATACCCCCCACGTCAGTGCGACCACGAGGTTCTTCGCCCCCAGCCCCCCTTCAACCTGAACTGCCTGCCCCTCAGGCTGAACCCCTGCGTGTACATGTAACCCACCGTGAAGGGAAACAGGGCGACGAGGGGAAGACCCATCCCCGCAAATATCGCGAACCCGGCGAGGAAGCAGAGCAAACCCACCAGCAGAGCCCACCTCTTGCTCGCGGAGTCGAAGCCGCGGTTGATTTCGTCCTCGTCCCCTCCGAGGGCCCTGTCGAAGGTGTACGTCGAGTAAACGATGAGGACCGCTCCCATGTAGGTGGCCACCCCGGGGCTGAGCCCGACGAACAGTCCCCCTATGTGCACCCTGAAAGCCCCGGATATACTGACGAATACCGAAGACTTTAATAGTCGTAATGTGGATTTTACGTTCACTAGGCAAGTTCTTCAGACGGTTCTAATATTTCAAACGCCTTCAAACATTTCAAAAGGCTTTGAACATTATTATCGCTCTAATCTTTTAGAGACCGCCTAAAATATGTATTAAAAGCTCTGTATAGCTACCTGTAGAGGGTGCAGGTAAATGCCAAAGAGGCATTCAAAAGGCTTTGCAATGGGGGTAGGGGCGGGTAAAACCCTCACAGCCCATGGGTAAGGAGGGGAACGAGAGGGGGCGCCCCTCAGGGAGCGATCGCCACCGGTTACCCGACGGCGTACAGGTAGAGAGGGTGGAACTCGAAGAGGACGGGGAGGGGTGGTACCTGGACTTCTTCGACGTCGGGTGGGACACCCCGGTTCCGAGCCGGATAAGGACCCGGACACTCATGCCGGGGACGGTGGACGCCTGGCACCTCAGGAGTGACTCCAGCCGCCTCGCCTGCTGCGTCAAGGGGACCACGGAGGTGGCACTCCACGACCCCGGGAACGGAAACGGAACGCGGACGACGAGTTCCCTGCTTATGGGCGACAGGACGCCCCGGGTGGTGATTGTACCGCCCGGTGTATTGTACGGATTCCGGAACATCGGGAGGAGGAACTCCATCCTGCTCCTGGCCTCCAGCGGTGGGGAAGACGGCTCCGTACTTCCGCCCGAAGAGGTCGGCCACACCTGGGTGGAGGCCCGCGGCAGAAGGCTGATTTGACCCGGGACAGATTCCCGTCAGGGACCTCTGCGTAACTCCCCCCGCGGGCCCGATTCTTCGACGGTCCGGAGCGAGGGCTCGGCGTCGGTGGAGCAACCTTACCGACCGGAGACGTGTAGGCAGACGTCGGGTCCTCGCCGTGCTCAACCGAGAGGCCCTGCAGTAACGCGCCGGTGGTTCCAGGCAGGTCCGGACCGCATATGTCTCCCTGAAGGCGTCGAGGTAGAGGTACGGCGTTAGATTTCCTCCCGCCGTACCCATCCCTGACGCGTCACCGGCGAGTAACTCGATACCCCCACTTCCCGGCTCCCGCACATAGTGATTGTCGTAACTTTCCTGAAAATTTATTTCAGCGATTCCTGTCCTGTCCCCGACGACGAGAGGAGGATTATCATCTTAAAGAAGTTTCGTCAAACACTATAGATACACAGACATTTTATATTTAGAGAGCTTCAAGCTCCAGTAAACCGGTAACTCGGAGGATTGACGCCGGTTCCGCCGAGGTAGGAGGGGAAGATGAGAGAAGAAGTGGAGAGCACGGATATAGGTTTGGAGGAGGACGGAAGTGGATGGGTCCTGTCGGTCTTCCGCGGTGACTGGCCATTCTTCGACGGAGCCGAAATGCTCAGGGTATCGGCCATCTGGCCTAACGCCGTCAGTCCCTGGTGTATGCACGGGAGGTACACGCAGTACCTGTGCTGCATGAGGGGGACAGTCCATCTGGCCATGCACGACTCGAGGGAGGATCGGGAGAGCCACAGGGAGACGGTTACGGAGTACATCGGTGAGAGGAGCCCGAGACTCGTAAAGGTCCCACCGGGCGTTTTCTTTGGCTCCAAAAACACCGGGAATGGCGTTGCCCTGCTGGCCATAGCCTCCACGGGGATCATCGACTCCGACGACCCGGACCACAAGGTGCTCCCCTCCGACACGGACGAGATTGCGCACGACTGGTCACTGGACTCCAACCGACTGATATAATCAGTAAACGAGTTCCCCGTCGAGAAACCCGTCCACGTCGGCGTCTCCAGAGCCCGACAGGACCTCGTCAACTGCCCCGCTAACCGCCACGTCGCCGCCGAGAATCACCGCCACCCTGTCCGAAACCCTCGCGGCCTGGCCGACGTCGTGGGTGGCTATGACTGCCGCGACGCCGCCCGCCGCCTCGTCCCTTATCAGGTTCTCCACTATCGCCACGTTTCTGGGGTCCAGGTTGACCGTGACCTCGTCGAGCAGCAGCGCGTCCGGCCCCGGTGCCAGGGCGCGGGCCAGGGCAAGCCTCCTCCTCTCCCCGCCGGAGAGGTCGCCGGCCGGCCTTTCGGCGATGGAGGCCAGGCCGACCGATTCCAGGACCTCCGTGACCCGCTCCCCGTGAATCGACTCCCCTCCGAGCAGGCTGGTCGCCCTGTCCAGGACGTTCTCCGCGAGGGTCCGCCTGACCCGCAGGCCGTACTCCGCGTTGCCCCTCACGGTGTCGTCGAAGAGGGAGTTCTCCTGAGATACGTAACCCATCCTCCTCCTCGCCTCCAGCCGTTTCCCCCTCGACGAGTACAGGTCGTCGCCGTCGAAAACGACCTCTCCACCGCTCGGGGGGTGTCTGCCGTTCATTGCCCCCAGTAGCGTGGTCTTTCCGGCACCGTTCGGACCCATGACGGTGAGCACCTCGCCCCTCTCCACCTCGAGCGAGACGTCTCGCAGAGTGTCCTCCCCGTCGTAACCGGCGAAAAGGCCCCTCACCTCGAAAAGGGTCAAGGCGCCCTCCTCTGCAGGTGGTTCGCGACGAGGGCCACGAGCAGGACCACGCCGACCAGGAGTACGCCGAAGGCCAATGCCTCCTCGAAGTCTCCCTTCTGGGCCTCCACGCTTATGGCGGTGGTCATGGTCCGGGTGTACGACGTGCCGTCGGCCATCCTGATGTTTCCGCCCACTATGAGGACGCCTCCGACCTCGGAGATTGCTCGACCGAAGCCCGCCAAGATGGAGGTGGCGATTCCGAACCTGGCCTCCCTCACGACCCGGAGGGCCGCCTGGGTCTCGGTCGCACCGAGAGAACGGGCAGCCTCCCTTACGCCCGGGGAGACCGATTCGAGGGCCGCGTGCGAGATACCGGTCATGAGGGGCAGCACGAGCACGACCTGGGACAGGACCATCGCGGCGGGGGTGTATACGAGGTCCAGGGGGCCAAGGGGGCCGTCCTTCGTCAGCAGCAGCAGGACGAGCAGTCCCACGGCGACGCTGGGGAGGCCCATCCCGGTGTTCACCAGCGCGACGGCGAGATCCCTGTACCGGAAGCCCCCGAAGGAGAGGAGCGCCGCCAGGGCCGTGCTCAGGATGGCGGAAACTGTAACAGACACGGTGGACACCTTCAGCGACACCGCGAGCGTCGACAGCACGTAACGGTTCCCCGAGGTGAGGAGCTCCGTGGCCCGGAACAGGCCTCCGCCGATGAACATCACCCACTCCTGGCCCCTCAGCGCGAGGAGTGCCGCAACCACTGCGAGGACGACCATCCCTGCAACCCGTCTTCTCCCGCTCAACTCGTCCCCTCAATCTACCGCCGGCCACTCCGCCGGCGTATCGCCTTTCAGCGCCCCTTCCGGCACGTACTGCTCGAAGTTCGGTTCCTCGCTCAGACCACCCGGGTGGAACAGCCGCTCACCCCCAGCCGCGTAGCCCCCGATTATTTCCTGCCCCGCCGGCCCCGTGACGAAACCGACGTACAGCATGGCGTCCTCGTAGTTCGCCCCGGGGTACCTCGCCGGGTTGACGACCATTACGCCGTACGGGTTGCTCAGCGCCGGGTCGCCACCCTTCAGCGGTCCCTGCACCACGACCTCCAGATCTGTATTCCCCTCAATGGAAAGGAAGGTGCCGCGGTCCGCCAGGGTGTACGCGTCCGCCTGGTCGGCCTGGACCAGGGTAGCGCCCATGCCCTTGCCGACCTCGCGGTACCAAGAACCGCTCGGCCGACCCCCGATGGCGGAGCGCCATATCTCCAGCTCCCGGGTGTGGGTCCCCGAGTCGTCGCCACGGGAGAGGAAAGTGGCCTCCGAGTCCCTGATTTTCCGGAAGGCGTCCGCCGCGGAGTCCGCCCCCGAGACCCCGGCGGGGTCGCCGCCCGGTCCGACCACGACGAAGTCGTTGTACATGAGGTCCCGGCGGTTCACACCGAACCCGTCCTCGAGGAACTCGTCCTCCAGGCTACGCGCATGAACCATCACGAGGTCCGCGTCCCCGGCCCGCGCGGTCTGGAGGGCCGCACCGGTGCCCTGCGGCAGCACCTTTACCCTCACGCCGTACCTCTCCTCGAACTCCCTGTTCAGCTCGTCCAGCAGCCCGGTGTTGTACGTGCTGGTGGTCGTGGCCAGCACGAGCTCCCTCGGGGATGAGGTACCCGAATCGCTCCCGTCACCCACCACGCAACCCGCCGAGGATACCAGAAGCAGGGCAAGAAGCGTCGTCAGGGCTGTCGAGGCGCCCCCCTTCACCGACATCGCACGTAACGTAAATCGGTTTCTTATTAACGGTTGCGAAAGCGTTTTCCGTAACGAGAGTCATCCTTCGGTGTGGCAAAACCCTTCCTCACGGAGAGGCAGCTCGAGGTCCTGAGGCTCAGAGAGCAGGACCTGACCCAGCGAGAGGTCGCGGAGCGGCTCGAGACGTCCCGCAGCAACGTCTCTCTCCTGGAGAGACGGGGCAGGGAAAACGTCGAGAGGGCGAGGGCGACCCTGGACGAGTGGAGAAAGCTGACCGCGGAGGTCGTGATGGAGGTGGAGGAGGGCGCCGACCTGTTCGAGGTACCGAGGGACGCCTACAGGCTCGCGGACGAGAGGGGGATAAAGGTCGAGATGAGGTCCCTCGAGATGGTTTCGAAGCTCAGGGAGAAACCGAACGTCACGGACCGGCTGGTCAAGGAGCCGTTCAGGGTGCTGATCTCCCCCAGGGGAGAGGTCTCCTTCGACGGGCTGTGACTGGAGGAAGGAAAAATGGGAAAAGATTTAGAGCACGGGGGCGTAACGACCGGGTAGTTTTATATCTACTAACTGAGAAAGCCTCTTTGTATGGCGGAATTTGAGCCGAAAGAGGCTGAAACTCCATATATCGGGTTCGGACCAAGGTTTGTTGCCTACCTCATAGACTCTATCCTTGCATTTACGATAATCTACATTTTCTATTGGTTTTACAGGACAGCTAGATACGGAGATTCCCTTGGTAAAAAGGTGATGGGGATTGTAATTGTTAATCGTAACGGGGAGAGGCATCTCGGGTTTGGAAAAATGTTGATGCGAGAGATAGTTGGCAGATTCGTTGATTGGATTTTTCTTGGTATCGGAGCACTATGGATACTGCTTGATGACGAGAAACAAGCGATTCACGACAAAGTGGCCAGTACATACGTCATCAAAAAAGATTCTCTACCGTCTCAATCGGAAGAGGAATGATCCCGCCCGGTCTTCGGGTCGTTCACCCCTGGTTTCGCAGGCTCTGCGCGAATAGTTTCACAGAACCCCCGGTAAACCGGGTTAACGTCTGCCGACGATTTAAGGGCCGAAGCCGTATGGAAGAGGGACCGAACTGGGCGAAGGTGCTGAACCGCATATACGAAAATGCTTGTAAAGGTTTCTGGTTTACGGAACAATGAGGATATAGACCTAATTGCCGCAAGAACTGGGCTAACGGAATACGAAAGCGAGGCCGCTCTCTTTTTCTTGGGAAGGAACGGACGGGTTACAACGGATACCAATATTGAGAAACCCTTCTACTACGTTCTTACTCCAGACGGTTTCAAAGTCATTCATGAGCGGGAGTTGAAGAATGCTGAAAAAGAGCACAATCGGGGGGAGGAAAAGAAGGGAAATTCAAAGGGTCCTGAGCGTGATTTAGCCGCGGGCGAGGGTTGCCGAGCTAGGCCAAAGGCGGTAGGTTCAGGGCCTACTCCCGCAGGGGTTCGCCGGTTCAAATCCGGTCCCTCGCATTTCTCAAGCGCCGAAGGGCTTTCTAAGGGTTTTAAACCGTTTTTATCACCGTTTCCCTGTTCTCCTTCCAGCTTTTCCCTCCAATCCCTCAGTCTGGCCTCTAGAAAGGCTGAGAAGGCTATCCCGTTCTCCTTTGCCCACCTGTGGAGGTCTTCATCAATCCGGACCGTCGTGGTTTTCTTACTCTTCTTACCCATTCTCCACCTCTCCTCCATATTTCATTTGAAATAAAATAACATAAACATTGGGGCGATTCACCTCTTCAAGTCTCGCACGCCCCACAAGGTCGCTCAGGCCGCGACCGGGCCCTCCTCAGTCGGCGGAGAGCCTGCTGTGAAGAGGTGGATGTCAGGGCCGGGGTGTAGCGACGCACCATTTTTTTTTAAACATTTCCGGCTCAGGTGCGACTATGGTTATCTGCGCCCGTTGGGTCCGCGGGTTAACTCAGAGTCAGGCCGTTTTGTTTTAGGCCGAAGACTCCCTTATTGCATATTTTTTAATTTCTTTACCTTTTTTTCATTTAGAAATATTCCTATCCACCAACCAACCAGTAAAGGGAGCCAAATAGTGCCCGTGATAATGGCCATAAAAGCATGAAAAAGAAATCTTATGGTATGGTTTTGATAATAGGTCTGGATTAAATCTAACCTACTAGGTTCTCCATCTGTCGAAATCGGCTCCTCTTGTAGCTTCACTCCACATTCTGGACATATCACTGCCTCTTCTTTAACTATTTCTCCGCAACTTCTACAGTATACCTCATCTGGAGCTGGCTTCTCTTCCTCGTCGCTCATAGGCCGTATTGTTCCTTTAATGGAGCCTGTCCGAAAAATAATTTAGGTTACTCTAATAGTTAATTATTACGCCATATATTGTTGCGGATATTAATATATCAGGCGTCTAAAAGGTTTAGATAAGATATTTGTCAACAGCCAGGGAGGGGTTATGGGGTTTTTTGGACAGGCTCAATGGTATTATTTATTGAGGTGGTTCATTTGACCTCAAGGCCATCTCTTGTCCCTCTCCCCCTCGCTCATGCGCCGCGAGTGGCTCCTGCGAGGAGATGGGGAGGGCTGGAGCTCACCTTTCTTTGGTAAAGGCCACGAACAAGCCAAGGATTAAACCTACAAGGGCGGTCGGTGCTGTGAGTCCCGGAGTAGAAGTGGGCGTAGTTGTCTTCTTCTTGTTTGCCAGCTCAGTCGGAGTGTGTGTCTTCGTGGGTGATGGGGTAGGAGTTGTTATAGAGGTCTTGGTTGCGGTCGGGGTGGCGGTGGGCGTGGAGGTTGGTATAGAGGTAGGCGTTTGAGTTATTGTTGGTGACGGTGTCGGTGTTGGGGTTAAAGTAGGGGTCTTAGTCGGTGTTGATGTAAGCGTAGGCGTAGGTGTAGGCGTAGGCGTAGGTGTTGGTGAAGGGGTGGGTGTCGGGGTCGGTTTCGTAGTCGTTAGTTTATACAACGTATTGTCATCATATCCGTTGACTAACCACAGATTATTACCATCCCAAGCTAATCCACTTGACCATGCAGATACTACGTCTGACGTATAACTATCTGTAATATTCCCCGTATCTGGATTATAGTGATTGTCGTAACTTTCTTGAGAATTTATTCCAACGATTCCTGTCCTGTCCCCGACGACGAGAGGAGGATTATCATCTTAAAGAAGTTTCGTCAAACACTATAGATACACAGACATTTTATATTTAGAGAGCTTCAAGCTCCAGTAAACCGGTAACTCGGA
>JAANXF010000021.1 GCA_018263395.1 Methanonatronarchaeales archaeon | reverse complement strand
TACCGGCCGGGCCCCGTCGGCTTCGCAGCGTGGCTGCTGTTGACCCTGCTCCTCATCGTAGTAGTGGAGACCCTCTTCGCGTCGATACAGGTGCTCAGGCTGCACTGGGCGGAGTGGTTCTACAACTTTTACGGGGGCGATGGAAGGAGGTTCCGGGCCTTCGACCCCGGGCGCGGTTACCGGCAGCAGGAGGGGTGACGGGCCAGTGGGTATCCGGGCTCCGCCGCCGACCAGAAGAAGGGGCAGAACCGCACCTGTCAGGGACGCCGGAACCACCGCCACGGCGACCGCAACGGCTCCCGTCGCTCTCGCAGGCGAGTTTGCTGCGCGAAGACCAGGCACAATTGCCGCGGCCAGTGGAGTGGACCGGAAATTTGACCCGGGAAACCGGAGAGGTTCAGGCGATGGACGGGGTCATTCTCGAGCTGCTGGAGGGCAACACGAGGCACGTGGAGGCGTTCGCAGGGAGGTTCGACGAGGTGCTGGAGTCCCAGGAACCTCCGGTCGTGACGGTGAGCTGCTCCGACTCGAGGGTGCTTCAGGACGCCATGTGGGGAAACGAGGAGCCCGGGATGGTCTTCACGTGCGGAAACATCGGTAACCGGGTCACCCAGAGAACCGGTCGAGGAGAGGTCGTCTCCGGGGACGTGCTGTACCCGATACTCCACACCGGGACCCGTCTGGCGGTGATTGTCGGGCACACCGGTTGCGGTGCGGTCACTGCGGCCTACAGGAAAATAACGGAGGGCCTGGACGAGCCCCGGAGAATCGTGGGTGCGGTGGAGCTAATCGAGCCGGGAATCAGGGAGGGCGTCGAATCGCTTACCGGCCACCTGGACGAACCCGCGGTCGTGAATCATCTCGTGGAGTACAACGTGGACCGGCAGCTGGACTTCCTCCTCGAAAGCGACGACGTACCGGGCTACGTCGACCTCGTGGGGGCCGTTTACGACTTCCATGACGCATACGGAGGGGAGAGGGGGGAGGTTCACGTGATAAACGTAAACGGCGAGAGAGACGCCGAGGTGCTGAGGGAGAACCACCCGGAGTTCGCCGACAGGGTGCGAAGGCTGACGTAGCCGTGGACCTCTCCAGCCGCTCCCCCTGTGGAGGCGAGGGCTGCAGCCTTCATTCGGGCGAGGTGTCCCGACTGGTGGACCCTTGGCGGCTCAACCCGACAGGTGTCCGTGGACCTCCCTCCTTAACCTCTCCGGAACCTCGGGGTCCTGCAGCGTCGTGGTGTCTCCGAGTGACTCGTCGTTGCTGATGTTCTCCAAGAGGCGCCGCATGATTTTTCCGCTCCTGGTCTTCGGGACATCCTCCACGAAGTACACGTTGGCGGGCCTCGCGATGGGCCCGATGCGCTGCTCCACGGTCTCAACCAGCTTCCCCTTCAGCCCCTCGCCCCCCTCCACGCCGTCCCTCAGCACGACGTAGGCGTCCGGGACCTCCCCCTTCTCGGGGTGCTTCCTCGCCGCGACAGCGACCTCCGCGACCTCCGCGACGTCGGTTATCGCGTCCTCCAGCTCCTGGGTCCCTATGCGGTGCCCCGCCACCTTCATCACCTCGTCCCTCCTCCCGAGGAACCTGAGGTAGCCGTCATCCTCGATTCTGCACTCGTCCTCCGGCTCGTAGACCCAGTCCCTCCAGTCGTCGCTCCCGGTGTCGCTGTAGGTCTCCCAGTAGGTCTCGACGAACCGTTCGTCGTCGCCGTAGATGGTCTGAAGCATCCCGGGCCACGGCGTCGTAATCACGAACGAGCCGTGCCCGTCGACCGGCACCTCGTTCCCCTCATCGTCGAGGACCGTGGCCTCTATGCCCATCAGGGGTTTCCCGGCCGCGCCGGGTTTCATTCCGTCTATCGCCGGGTACGTCGCGACGAGGTTTCCGCCGGTCTCCGTCTGCCACCACTTGTCCACCACGGGGGCGCTTTCCTTCCCGACGTTCCTGTAGTACCAGAGCCAGGCCTCGCGCTCGATGGGTTCCCCGACGGCTCCGAGCAGCCTGAAGTCGAGGTCGTAACCCTCGAGCCACTCCTCGCCCCACTTCATGAACATGCGTACCGCGGTGGGCGACGTGTTCAGCACGTCGACGTCGTACTTCTCCGCTATCTCCCAGGTGCGGCCCCTGTGCGGGTGGTCCGGCGCACCCTCGTACATGAGCGACGTGGTGCCGAGGGCCAGCGGGCCGTAAACGACGTAGCTGTGGCCGGTTATCCAACCGATGTCGGCCATGCACCAGTAGGTGTCGCCAGGATGTACGTCGTGTACGTCCCGCGCCGTCCCGGCGACGTACCCGAGGTATCCGCCGGTGCGGTGCTGGCACCCCTTGGGCTTCCCCGTCGTGCCGGAGGTGTACATCAGGAACAGCGGGTCCTCCGCATCCCTGCTGACCGGCCGGACCCTCTCCCCCCTGCGGTCCGCCACCAGGTCCCCCACCACGCGGTCACGGCCGTCGACAGTCTCTACGTCGGGGTGGAGTTCGTCGTGGCGGCTCCACACCAGCACGGTTTCGACGTCCTGTTCAGCGACTTCGACGGCTGCGTCCGCCTTCCCCTTGTGGTTCAGGAACTCGCCGCGGCGGTAGTACCCGTCGCAGGTCACTACGACGCTGCTGCCGGCGTCGTCTATCCTGTCAGCCAGCGCCTCCACGCTGAACCCGGCGAAGACCTCGCTGTGGACCACGCCGAGCCGGGCGCAGGCCAGCATGGTCAGGGGCAGGGCGGGAAGCATGGGGAGGTGCAGCGTGACGACGTCGCCCTCCTCCAGCCCCACGTCCCTCCTCAGGACGACGGCCAGCTCGTTGACCTCCCGGTAGAGGTCCTGGTACGCGATCCTTCGGGAATCCCCGGTCTCCCCCTCCCAGATTATGGCGGTGTGGTCCTTCCTCCCCGGCAGGTGCCGGTCGACGCAGTTGTACGACGCGTTGAGCCTGCCGCCAGGGAACCACCTGTAGAACGGAGGGTCCCCTGCGTCCAGGACATCGTCCCACTCCTCGTCCCAGTCCAGCAGCTCCGCGTACCGCTCGAAGCACTCCGGGAACCCTGCCTCCCGTACCCCTGGGTCCGTACAGTTCGCCTGTCCCACGAAGTCGCTCCCGGGCCAGAGGTAATCGTCTCTGCTCATGCAGATTCCTTCCCCACTCAATTTCGGTACCGGCACCATAAAGATTCCAAACGCCGGAAGATAGGGCCATGCCGAGGATTCCCGGGTCTGCCTACGTTGCACCCAGCGCCACGGTGGACGGCGACGTATCGCTGGGCGGGGAGTGCAGCATATGGTTCGGCGCGGTGCTCAGGGGCGACGAGGACTCCATAGCGGTCGGGTCCAGGAGCAACGTGCAGGACAACGCCGTCGTGCACGTAGACGACGGGTTCCCCGTGGAGATCGGGGAGAGGGTCTCCGTGGGTCACGGCGCCGTCGTGCACGGTGCCACGGTCGGCGACGACTGCCTCGTCGGCATGAACGCAACGGTCCTGAACGGCGCCTCCATCGACGACGGGTGCCTCGTGGCCGCGGGCGCCGTGGTGACGGAGGGTTTCGAGGCGGAGCCGGGCAGCCTCCTCGCCGGCGTACCCGCGAGGAGGGTGGGCGACGTCTCGGATGAGCACCGGAGGTACATCGAGCAGAACTGGAGGGAGTACGTGGAGATGTCCAGGGAGCGGCTGGGTGAGAAACGTTAGGGAATCTGGCAGGAAAACATTTGATTAAGCCTAAATAGATCAATCTGCATAGCTTAGAAACTTTATCCTTGCTTCAGAACTTATGGGAACACTTTTCCAATCTAGCCACTACAAGTCATCAGCTGAATGAAGATATTAGCTTTTTCAGATTGGCGTGTTCAAAATCTGGACCATCTCCTCTACGTTCTTGATGCCGTAAACGTAGATTTAGTTCTCTATGGAGGTGACGACCTCTCTCGATTTATCAATGAAGATGCTAACTACTTCGAAGAGATAGCAAGACGGACCTCAAAGGAGCTGTTTCTAGGTGTCGCTGGGAACGATGATCTCCAGCCTCTGAATCAGATTTACAGTAGTAAAAATGTCATAGACCTCCATCAAAGACCTCTTGTAGAAGATGAAATAGGTTTCTTAGGTCAAGAGGGAACTGTAGAGCCCGGGCCTGGGAACATCCTGTACTCGGAACGAACTATTAGGGACCACATAAAAGCTCAAAAAGAAGAGATTCCTAATACTGCTTCAACTATTCTTCTAACCCATGTTCCTCCAAAAGGAACATTGAGTACAGGCGCCCGATTCGGATTTGATGATATAGGTTCGGAAGCAATCAGGAGTATCAATGACCTTGATTTAATTGTTTGTGGACATTCGCACAGCTCTGGAGGCAAATATCTAGAGAGGGCTAACCACATTGTGCTGAATGTTGCTTCCCACGACCACGAGGGAGCTGATGGTAGATTTGCGATTGTGGATGTTGATGAGTCAGGGATTAACAGTATAAAAACAACTTCTGTGAGAGACTTTTTCTCAAGGATATCTCCTCTTTCTAGACTAACTCAAGTTGGTATTAAAAGAGTTCTACACATGAAAGAGCATGGAATTGATTCTCTAAACGATATTAATGAAAATAATAGAGAGTCCCTTTTAAAGCTACCTGGGGCAGGAAAGTGGCACGTTGACAGATGGATTCAAGAAAGCAGGGCCGTGATAGAAGGTAGAATCCTACTCACAGAAGAACTTTTAAGCACTATATCAAGGATAGAACGCCCAATATTTTATGATATTGAAACCGACCTCGGAGGGAATCAAATATGGCTATAGTGGTTGACGAAACTTCTTTAATATTCAGATTTACTTCTCGTCTTCGGGGATAGGGCAGAATCGCTGAGAGAACATATAAAGAAAGTTATGACAATCACTATAATTGGGATATACGATCAACATAATGGCGAGGTGCTTCAACTTTTCGAGAAAGACGATCAGGAAAAGCTTTTAAATGATTTCATTAACGAAATCGATCATCAGGACGGAACTTTGATAAGCTATAGTGCATCTAACTTTGACAAGCGAGCTATCCAAAACGCTTTAATGAAATCAAGGTTGGATGAAGAAGGCCATATTTTGGAGCCTGAAATAGATCTAGGTATCGAAGTTATGAATGGCCTATTAGGTGATTTTGACCGTATCGCTCTAAAAGAAATCTCTCATTATTTCGGATTTGAAAGAAATGTGGAGGGCGTCGATGGATTTGAAGTTGGGTTAGCTTATTCACGTTATCTTGATAACGGCGATGAGCCGGATTGGGATACCTTTTTGGAGTACAATAAAGAGGATCTTTTCGCAACAGCACATATATTCAATCATCTAAAAGAGGTCGGTCAAAACCCAAGCAATATAATTAATTTTCAATAATTATTCCTATTTGAATCACTAGCAATTGTCCGAAGCAGGTTAGTAGTCTTAGGCTTCCCCCGCGATTAAGGTTTTTACTGCAGAGCCCTAATTCTTGGAGTCGCGATGAGTTACGATTTCGGAGAGGTGGAGGAGCGCTGGAGAAACCGCTGGGAGGACGAGGGGGTCTTCGAGGCTGACCCCTCCGACAGGGACAAGTTCTACATCACGGTTGCGTACCCCTACCCTTCGGGCGCCATGCACATCGGGCACGTCAGGACGTTCACCCTGCCCGACGTATTCGCCCGGTTCAGGCGGATGCAGGGCTACAACGTGCTGTTCCCCATGGCCTGGCACGTCACCGGGACCCCTATCATCGGGGCGCTGAACCGGTTGAAGGAGGGTGAGGAGGAGCAGCTGCGCGTGCTGCGGGACGTGTTCGGGGTGCCTGAGGAGGAGCTGGAGGCGATGGAGGAGCCGATGGACTACGCCTCCTACTTCATCGAGAACAGCTACAGGAGCGGGATGAGGCGCCTCGGATTCTCCGTCGACTGGCGCCGCGAGTTCACGACGGCGGACGGGCACTACAGGAGGTTCATCGAGTGGCAGTACCGGAGGCTGCGGGAGGAGGGCCACCTCTCCCGGGGCCTGCACCCGACGAAGTACTGCCTCGGGGAGGAGAACCCGGTAACGACCCACGACCTGCTGGAGGGCGAGGACGCCGACATTCAGAACTACACCCTCGTCAAGTTCACCGACTCCGAGAGCCGCGTCCTGCCCATGGCGACCCTGAGGCCGGAGACGGTCTACGGCGTCACCAACGCGTTCGTTGACCCGGACAGCTCCTACGTCGAGGCGTCCGTAGAGGGGGGAACCTGGGTGGTGTCGGAGGAGGCCGTGGAGAAGCTGGAGCACCAGGGCCACGACCTGGGCGTGGAGCGAGGACTCCCGGGCAGGGAGCTCGTGGGGCTGAGCGTGGAGAACCCCGTGACGGGCGACGACGTGTCTGTGCTGCCCGCGTCCTTCGTCGACACCGGCTCCGCGACCGGGGTCGTCATGTCCGTGCCGGCGCACGCCCCGTTCGACCACGTCGCCGTGGAGGAGCTGAAGCGACGGGCGGAGGAGCTCCGGGAGGAGTACGGGATCGACCCGGAGGAGGTACGGTCGATAGAGCCCGTCGCCCTCATCGACGTCGAGGGAATGGGGGAGTTCCCCGCCGTGGAGGTGGTCGAGGATATGGGTATCGAGTCGCAGGACGACCCCGGGATGGAGGAGGCCACCCGGACCGTGTACAACAGGGAGTTCCACGACGGCGTCCTGAAGGAGGTCGCGGGGGGGTTCGCGGGCCGCAGGGTCTCCACGGCCAAGGACGCGCTGCGAGAGCACTTCTCCGACGAGGGGGTCTTCGACGAGGTGTACGAGTTCTCCAGGGACGTGGTGTGCCGCTGCGGCTCCCGCGTGATAGTGGCCGAGGCGGAGACCTGGTTCCTGGAGTACGGGGACCCCGAGTGGAAGGAGGAGACGATGAACCTGCTGGACGGCGTGGAGACGGTGCCCGAGGGCACGCGGGAGGACTACGTCCACACGGTCGACTGGCTCGACTCCTGGCCCTGCATACGCAACTTCGGGCTCGGCACGCGGCTCCCGTTCGACGACCGGTTCATCATCGAGCCACTGAGCGACTCCACGATATACATGGCCTTCTACACGCTGGCCCACGAGCTCTCCGAGGAGGACGCCGGGGAGCTGAGCGACGGGTTCTTCGACCACGTACTGCTCGGGGAGGGAACGGCGGAGGATGTGGCCGGGGAAACCGGGATGGAGGCGGAGAGAGTCGAGGCGCTGAGGGAGAGCTTCTCCTACTGGTACCCGCTGGACTGGCGGACCTCGGCGCACGACCTGGTGCAGAACCACCTAACGTTCTTCATGTTTCACCACGCGGCGCTCTTCCCGGAGGAGGACTGGCCCCGCGGCATCGCCACCTGGGGCATGGGTCTCCTGGAGGGCGAGAAGATGTCAAGCAGCAAGGGCAACGTAGTGCTGGCAGGGGAGGCCGTTGAGAGGTACGGCGCGGACACGGCGAGGTTCTTCCTCTTCAACAACGCGGAGCCCTGGCAGGACTTCGACTGGCGGGCGGAGCAGGTGGAGAGGACGCAGAGAACCCTCAGGAGCTTCCACGAGAGGTGCTCGGAGGAGATCAGGTCGCCCAGGGACGAGGGGGCCGCGGACGACGTGGACGCCTGGATGCTCAGCAGGCTGGAGCAGCGCCTCGCGGCGGGCACGGAGGCGCTGGAGGGATTCCAGACCCGGAAGGCCCTGCAGGAGCTCTTCTACGGCCTCAACGCCGACGTGAAGTGGTACAGGAAGAGGAAGAGGTCCGACACGGAGGGCGTGATGGGGCGGGTCAGGAGGCGCCAGGTGAAGGCCCTCGCCCCGTTCATCCCCCACATGGCGGAGGAGCTGTGGAGCGTGGTTTCAGACGACCTGCTCTGCACGTCGGGGTGGCCGGAGCCGGACGGGGAGGCGGTGGACCCGCAGCTCGACGCCGCAGAGGACCTGGTCAGGAGGACGCTGGACGACGTACGGGAGATTCTGAACGTCACCGGAAAGGAGCCGGAGGAGGTCGTGATCTACACCGCCGCTGACTGGAAGAGGGAAGTGCTTGAAGCCGCTCTGGACGAGGATGTCTCTGGGCTCGGCGAGCTTTTGCCACTCCTGATGGAAAGCGAGGAGATGCGTGAGAGGGGCGGCGAGGTGAAGAAGGTGTCCCAGAGCGTACTGGACAACGCGAGGGGGCTGGACAATGCGTACGCCTATCCGAGCCTCGACGAGCGCGGGGTACTTGAGCGGGCGGAATCCTTTTTAGAGGGGGAGCTCTCATGTAACGTTAGGGTCGAACGTGAGGAGGACGGAGGCGAGGGCGCATCCAAGGCGATACCCATCCGGCCCGGAATAGTAGTCAGGTAGGTTAACCATGGCGAAGGTGATCGACATAGAGGAGGTGGACCTCGACGAACCGACCCTGCTCGAGGGTTTCCCCGGCGTCGGGCTGGTCGGGACGATAGCCACGCAGTACCTCTATAACAGCATGGAACTGGAGCAGGTAGCGAAGATGGAGAGCGAGGATTTTCCACCCGTTGCCGTGGTCCACGAAGGGGTCGTCAGGCTCCCGGTCAGGCTCTACCGCAACGAGGAGCACAGCCTGCTTCTCGTCGTTTCCGAGTTGCCGATACACCCAAAGATGGCCAACGACGTCGCGGAGACCCTCGTGGACTGGAGCAGAGAGAACGGAGTCAGGGAGATCGTCTCCCTCGCGGGCGTCGGTACGATGGAGACCGAGGGCAGGATATTCGGTGCGACCACCAGTGAAGGCCTTCTCGATAAGCTCCCCGAAGATGTGGAGGTTTTCGGGGATGGCAACATCTCGGGAATAAGCGGCTCAGTCATGGTCGAGAGCTCCCTCGCGGGAATGGACGGAATCTGCCTCCTCGGTGAGACACAGGTATTCGCACCCGACCCTCGGTCGGCCGCCTCCGTGATAAACGTCCTCAACGAGATGTACGGTATTGACGTCGACACCGAGGAGTTGATGGAGCAGGCGGACCAGATAGAGAGCCAGATGAGGGGGCTCGCCGAGCAGACGAAGAGGACTCACGAGGAGGGGGAGACAGAGGCCCCGACACCTGTAATGTACGGATAAATGACCCTGATGCCGCTGCTCACGGGAATAGACGGCCGGATTCTGAAAGAGCTAAGGACCTCCCGGCCCCGCACCCTGGTCCTCGGGAGCGCCCAGAACGTGATGTCGCTCGTGGACGCGTCGGTGAACGACGAGGTCCTCCTCACCTCCACGGGCGCGAGAGACATCGTAGGGGGGACCGGGGGCGTCATAGCACGTGTCAGGTCCAGGGAGATAACCATGCATCGACACTACCAGAGGTCCAACGCGATGAGGGAGGAACAGGAGGCAGCAGTTGCCCAGGTCCAGCTCGAGGGATGCGGAACCGGACGCATAATCGAGATAACGAAGAGGTTCAGAAACCTCGGAATAGAAGCGGAAGTCGATAGACTCCCCGAAAGGTTCACGGCGTTTTAGGCGAGCGGACTGGGCGGGATTTGAACCCGCGATCACCGGCTTTCTTCATTCCTCACCCTCGGGCTTAACAGCGCCCCTCGGTTTAGAAGGCCGGGGCCATCGTCCGCTAGGCTACCAGTCCCGGCAAGAGACTCGATTTGAGGCAGTTTAAGGCTTGTCAGAATCCAGCGCGCACAACGGCCCACCCAGAAATGAGGCCTATTCCCGCTCCGACCATAACGTCGCTCGGGTAGTGAACCCCCAGGTAGACGCGTGTGAAGGCCACCATCCCGGCCACTGAATAGAAAAACCATCGACCACCGGCCTCACGGCTGATTAGGTAGGCAAGTGCGAAGGCAACGGCGGCGTGAGCCGAGGGAAAGGCGGAGGTCCAGGGAACGAAGTCCAGAGGCACGTCGACCCCCTGTGGCCGTGGTCTGCGTATCAGCAGCTTGATGGAGTACGTAACCATGCCGGCCAGGAGGACGCCCAATCCCGCTGCCCTCGCGAGGCGTCTCGCCCTCACCGTCAAGAGCCCCGAGACCAGGACGACGCCGAATGGCAGGGAGCCGAGGGCCGTCAGGGTCACTGACACCTGGGTGATCAGCGGGGACCGAAAACGCAACAGAAACCTGAGGACCCCCTCGTCGAAACCCGGCACTTCAACCCCTCGAGGAGTCCACCTGGGCCTCCCACCAGTCGGCCATGTCTCTCAGGTCCCTCGAGAACAGCGACGACGGACGGTACTCACCATCCCTCACCGTGACGAGGCCTCCCCCGACGAGCTGGTTCCTCATGCTGTAGAAGCTGGAGCGACCGACGTTCCAGCGTTTCAGGTACGTATCCCAGTCCTCTGTCCTGACGGGCTCGTCGTTTCTGTAGCCGTCCAGCACGTCCTCGAGGAACTCCGCCGCACGGTCCTGGGTCCTCGGATCCCTGAAGACCCTCTTGCACAGCTCCAGCAGCGGGTCCCTGCTGTCCCTGACCCTTCCCTCCCTCTGGACCCTGAGAGTAGTGGAGGTCCTGCTCCCACTGGTCCTAGACATCGGAGAGCGACTCCTCGGCGTTCCTGATCACGTTGTAAACCGATACCTCACTTCGGCCACAGAAGGCCGCGATGTCGCGAACGGAGACGCCGTGGACCTCGTTGAGGAAGTAGTAGAGCGCCCTCGCAGGGGTCAATCCCTCATTCATGAGGTAAAACAGCTCCTCTCCCACGTCAACCGAACTCCACCGCCCGGAACCACAGACGGGACACCCGTCGATCGCAGGAACCGGGGAGTCGCAACTCTCACAAATCCCGTCATCGTGCGACGTCCAGGAGCCACCGCACTCCGCACAGACGTACAGCCCCATCCCATGAGAACTGAAGTTTCGCCGGCTAAACACTTTCGCACTTCGATTAGTATATGTTAACCACGCGCCTATGTCCCGTGACGCTATCGCTTAACCCCTGGCGCGAATTCACGTCGTGAACGGCTCGAAGCTTCATGTCATGAAACTTCGGGTCGGGGGTTCCAAAACCCGCTGAAACTTCATGCAGTGAACATAATACGCCGCCTCCCGAAGTTTGCCGGCGCGACGCAGGCACCCGGGTCCCTGGCCTTAAAGTGGATCGTTTCGCCATCCCGTCCAGCAGGTGGATAACGGGAAACGGGTCTAAAAATAACAGCAATAATGTAACCAGGTGCCAATTCGGGCGCCTTCTCTCGCAAAGCGGTTTCATAAAAGGGACGAATACGCCCATCGCTGCACGTTTACCCCCCCCTACACGTGAAAAGAGGCCGCGTGCACGGAGATTCCCCAAATTGTTACACCTTTGATATAATAAAACGGGGGCTTCCCCGACGAACCAACAGTGGGCGTAGCCCTGGTGCGCCGTCAGGTCACGAAATTCGGGAAAAATTGTTCGCGTTTCGGACACGATTCCCTATACATTATCTGCGGCTAGTAGGTATATAACACCAACAATATAATAGGTAATAAATTTTATATTATAACTAATAAATATTATTAACAACAGATAAGGGTTTTGTTCAAATCTAAATTGGTGGTCTATGCAATTAATAAATACTATATATGGATGTGAGGATTGATAATTAAAATAAATTAAGTGAGGTTAGCTTTTTGGGTAAAAAGTGAGAGTTTATGGGCGTGACGGGTGCATCGGATCACCTAGAGGATTTTCTCAGGACGGACGAGATGTCGGTCATAGCCGAAATCTCCCGGATCGAGGCCGATGGGGGCGTGCCGTACGCAGGGGAGGTGGCGAGCAGGCTGGGAATCGACCCGTCCCTCCTGAGCAAGCGGCTCGACAGCTACGAGGAACGGGGACTCCTCGACAGAAGTGAGAGATTGGGGAACCTGAAGCTGCTCAAGCTCACGGACGACGGGAGGGTACTGGCGAGCTGGTTCGAAGAGGCTCTCGCGTGGGTCGAGTACGAGCGGGATTTCGACGAGGCAGTTTCGTAGACCTGTTCCACGTGGGCCCGATTCATAGAGTGAAAAAGTGAGGGGTCAGTAGCCTGAGTTCATCAGTCGCCTCGCCGCCTCCAGGTCCCGTTCAGTGTTGACGTTGCAGGCCGTACCCGGCTTGTCGATGAGAATCCGCCCCTCGATCTGAGGGGTCTCGACGGGGTTCAGGACGTTGATCCCCGAGTGCTCCACCGGGTCTCCCCGCGTCTCGAACCCTATCCTCCCCTTGAAGTGAGAGGTGACCATCACCGACAGGGGGTCACCGGTCAGCAGGTAGGCCTCCGCAGCGGCGTCTATCGTTCCCGGGGTGAGCAGGGGCATGTCGGACGGGAGCACCATCAGCGGTCGGTCGGAGCCGGCGAGCAGGTCCCTCATGTCCTCGTGGAATCCCGCACCCCTGGTGACCGTCGCTCCGGGGTGGTCCGAAAAAATTGTGAGAGTCCGGGGTGCGTTGTGGCTCAGACAGATGTGCTCCGGCTCCACGAGGTCGGACGTGTGCACGGCCCTCAACACGCGGGAGATAAAGGACTCACCGCCCAGGTTCAGGAGCGGCTTCTCCCTCCCTCCGAGGCGCGTCCCTCTCCCCCCTGCCATCACGGCGGCCCCTACCACAGTCCTGCTCCCGCCAGTATGGCGCAGGCCCGGCCCACCTCGTTCGAAGCCCCGATCACGTCGCCGTTCGTCCCCCCTATGTACCTCCGCGCCGCGACCGCCAGGGCCACCGATCCGGCCGTTCCCGCCGCCAGGACCGCCGCCGCTTCCGTTGCAGACACGAACGCGAGGGCCGGAAGGGTCAGGGCGGCCGCGGCGGGAAGGTGCCAGGGCCTCGATGCGTCGATGTACGCCGCCCCGAGCCCGTCCCCGAGGGGCCTCGCGGCCCCTATAACCGCGACCATCCCCATCTTCGAAGCGACCTCCGATAGCAGTATCAACAGGGCGGGGTCGGGTGATGCGGCCAGGGCGGCTGCAGACAGCCCGTAGACCGACATCGCGGCGGCGATTCCCCCGGAACCGGTCCTTGTGTCCTTCAGGGCCGACACCTTTGTCTCCCGGTCCCCGTGGCACATCAGCGCGTCGCCGGTGTCCATCAGGCCGTCCATGTGCAGGCCACGGTTCACCAGCACTGCGGCGGAAAGGGCGGCCACTGCGGCGACGAGGCCGGATACGGGCGTAAACAGAAGCAGCGCCGCAGCGGAGACGGCACCTGTGAGCCATCCGGCGGCGGGGAACAGGTACGCACCGCTCGCCCCCCGTTCCAGCGAGCGCTCGTCTCCCGCGGGAACCATCGTCAGGAACGCCAGAGCGCCCCGTATTCTCCGCACGCTGGCGAATCGGCCCGAATTTTGATAAACTTTTGTTGAAGGTTATCAGAAAAAGTTTAGTTGCGTAGGGGTCCACTCTACCGGTTGAGCGAAGAGGGGGACAGGTCGAGGGAGAGAATGCCCACCTGGTCGCAGAGGAGCGCCGATTTTCGGGCTCCGGAGCACGGCGGACTGCACGGCGAGCGCGAGCTGCCCGTCGAGGGGGATCGCGTCGTGGACTTCAGCGCGAACCTCAACCCGCTCGGGCCACCCGTAGCTGTCCTGGAGGCCGCGAGGAGCGGCGTCAGGGAGGTATCCGCGTACCCGGAGCCGTACTCCAGGTCGCTCAGAGACCTCTACGCCGAGGCACTCGGGCTCGGGAGGGGCAACGTCCTCTTCGGCCGCGGCTCCACGGAGCTCATCTTCCTGGCGGCGGCCCTCCTCCGGGGCGGGCGCGTGGCGGTGGAGTCGCCGGGCTTCGCGGAGTACCGCCGCGCGGCCCGGTCCTACGGCCTGGATACGGTCGATGTGGAAGTGGGGGTCGACCCCTCGATTGAGGACTACCGCGAAGCCGTTCGCGGCGGTGTCGACGGGTGCTTCGTGTGCACGCCGCACAACCCCTCCGGCAGGGCGCCGGGGGACGTGAGGGACCTCGTGGAGGATTTTCCGGACTGCCTCTTCGTCGTCGACAGGGCCTACGCCGCCTTCGAGCCCCCCGACAGGTCGCCCGAGCTGCGCGGTCCGAAAAACGTCGTGGAGCTACACTCGCTCACGAAGTCCTTCTGCATCCCGGGCCTCAGGGTCGGATACCTCACCGCGCCCGGAGAGATCGTGGACGCCCTGCTCGACGTCAAGCAGCCCTGGACCGTGAGCCAGGTCGCCGAAAGTGCGGCCGGGGCCTGCATCGGGGAGGAGGAATTCCTCGATGAGAGCAGGAGGTTCGTCGAGTCGGAGCGCGAGTTCCTCGGGAATCGTATAGGGGACAGGTTCGAGGTGGCGCCGTCGGACGCGAACTTCCTGCTCGTGGAGGTGGGTGACGCATCGGCCGCGAAGGAGGAGCTGCTGGAGGACGGGTTGCTGGTAAGGGACTGCTCCTCCTTCGGTCTGCCGGAGCACGTCAGGATATCCGTGAGGAACAGGAGCGACAACGAGCGGCTAGTGGAGGCGCTTCTGCGGCTTCAGGAACGACGGTAGTCCGCCCCGGCCTCTACCAGTCCGTCGAGCAGGAATCCCGCGGACCCGGCGTGCACGTGGGTGTAGGCGCCGAGCGCGTTGTGTTCGTGGAAGCCGTCGGAGCCGTCGACGCCCTCACCCCTCGTCAGGTCGTAGGCCGCGTCAACTCCACCGAGCTCGCAGGACGAGTAGTGAAACTCGTGTCCCCGCACCGTGCGTCCGCGCCCGGTGAAGGGGTTGCTCCTCGTGGTGGCCTCCACGTACCCTACCGCCTGAAGGTCGTCCCTCATCTCGAAGTCTATCGGCAGGATTCCTGCCATCTCGTGGCTGGATTCCGCGGTGAGGGACTCGCCGAGAGCCATCATGCCGCCGCACTCGCCGTAGATCGGCATCCCGTCATTCGCCCCGTCCCTCAGGTACCTGAGCGTCCCTGAACCGGAGAGCCTCTCGGCGTGCAGCTCGGGGTATCCCCCGCCGAGGTACACCGCGTCCACGTCGGGCAGGTCTCCCCTCAGTGGTGAGAAAAAGACCAGCTCAGCCGCTCTCCCCAGGTGCTCGACGTTCGACCGGTAGTAGAAGTTGAACGCCTCGTCGAGCGCCACACCCACGCGTGTCCCCCTATCCTCGACGGGTCCCCGCCGCTCCCGGCCCGGTTCCGGAACGGCGGGTTCGGCGATTTCAGCGAGCGCGGCGGCGTCGACGTGTGACGCGAGTTTGTCCAGCGCGGCAGCGTGAATCGTCCGCTCGCCGGACATGCGGAGCCCCAGGTGCCTTCCCGGTATCTCCGCCCCCTCCGTCCTGGGGAGCACGGCGACGTAGCGGTACCCGGAAAGGGCGTCTCTGAGCATCCGCTCGTGCCTGCTGCTCCCGGCCCTGTTCGCCACGGCTCCGGCCACCTTCACTCCGCCGTACGAGGCGAAGCCGTGTGCCACTGCGCCCGCGCTCTCCGCCGTCGCGGAGCCGTCGAGGACCAGCACGACCGGGAGGTCGAGGATTTTCGCGACCGCTGCGGTGCTGTTCTCCCCCCCGTCGTACATCCCCATTACGCCCTCGACGACGCCGATTTCGCCCTCTCCGCGGTGGAAGTTCCGTATCAGGCCGTCCCGCCCCATTAGGAACGGGTCGAGGTTTCGGGACGGTTTCCCGGCCACGGCCTCGTGGTGCGACGGGTCTATGTAGTCCGGCCCCACCTTGTAGGGCTGGACGTCGTATCCCCGGTCCCGAAGGGCCCTTATGACAGACAGGGTGACCACGGTCTTCCCCACGTCGCTGCCCGTGCCGGCCACGACGAAGCCCTTCAAAGCGACGACCTCACCCGGTTATCCATCCTTTCGTCCCTCTCCACTGGTGAGTTGGTCCAAAAGCCGGTGGGGGTCCCTCGGAAATGATTCGTCCGGGGCCTCTGCCTCGGCCAGTTCCCTCCGCATCCTGAGGGCGAGCGGCTGCCTCGCGCCGACCCTCCGCATCAGCTTCCGGTTGCCCAGAGCTTCCTCGGAGGGTCCCTGCGCCAGGATTCGGCCATCCCTCAGCACGCATACCCTGTCGGCGAGCCCGTACGCCGCGTCGGTGTCGTGGGTAGCCACAACCACGGTCCTCCCCTCCCGGTGAAGGCTCGCGAGCACCTCTATTATCTCCTCTGAGCACTCCGTATCCAGGTGGGCCAGCGGTTCGTCCATCACGATTACGTCCGGCTTCATGGCGAGAATCCCCGCGATGGCCACCCTCTTCTTCTCCCCGAGGCTCTGACTGTCTATCCTGCCGTCCGCCGCCTCCCTCATACCGACGAACCCGAGTGCCTCCTCAACTCTCTCCTCCAGTTCTTCACCGGCGACGCCGAGGTTTCGCGGGCCGTACTCCACGTCGGCCCGGACCGTCGGTTCGAATAGCTGGTCGTCCGGGTTCTGGAACACCATTCCCACCCTCCTCCTGACGTCCCTCGCGTTGTCGCGGCCTAACCGGACCCCGTCCACGAGGACCTCGCCGGAGGAGGGTTCGAGGAGGCCGTTGAAGTGCTGGAGAAGCGTGCTCTTTCCCGCACCGTTCGGCCCAAGTACTGCGGTGAAGCTCTCCCTCTCCACCCGAATCGAGACGTCCCTCAGGGCCGTCTCCCCATTCCTGTAGGTGTAGGTGAGGCCCCTGGTCTCAATCAAACCCGTACCCCCTCGAGAGCATGGCTCGATACACCGTGGAGGAGCGGTCCAGAGCGCGGAGCAGCAGCTTTCCCGCCGCATCTCCGCTGGACGTCACCCTCTCGATAAATCCGTCCCCCTCTCCCAGCCGCGCTCTCTGGGCCCTCCTCACCGTGACCGCCTCCCTCGAAAGCGTGTGAGAGAACCTGATCGTGAGGAGCGCCACGTCCGGCACCGGGTGCGGCAGGCCGAGTCGGCGGATTCCCCGAACCACGTCCGATGCGGACGTGGTCAGGGCGAATAACCCGAGCAGGGAGATGGACGCCAGCACTTTCAGGAACAGGGCGGCCGCGAAAGTCAGGCCCTCCCGGTACACGGCGAACGGCCCGATTACGTGGATGACCGTCTTCCCGTACGTGAACGGGTGCACGAGGGACACTACGGCAGCGACCAGTACCCCGTTCCGGAGCCCCCTCAGGAGTAGACGGACCGGGACCCCTCCGGCCGCCCCGGCGACGAGTACCAATAGCAGTGCGAGAGCAGCGTGGGCCGGATCGCCGAGGGACGACACGGCCACGACGAGGAGGACAGTGGACAGCAGCTTCCACGCCGGGTCGAGCCCCCCGAGCCACGCCCCTTCAACGGTCTCGTCAAATTCGAGCATGTCCTACCTCATTGAGAGCCTTCGCCCGATGATCAGCGCTAGGAAGAACCCCGCCGTCGTGCCCACTCCGCTGAGGACCTCCGCAGCGAGCCACTCAGGCAACGTTTCCGCCCCCGTGGAACGCCCTGGGCCACAGAAGACCCGTCAGGAATCCCGACACCACTCCGGCAAGCGTGAACGCGGCCGGCTCGCCGTACTCCCCGAACTCGGCCTCTAGGTCCAGGACGACGCCTCCACTCCTGCCCGCGGAATCCGCGGCCAGCCCCTCCACCTTGGCGTCGGTGCCCCCGAGGTCCTGGCCCAGGACGACTGTACCTACGTAGCTGGAGGCCAGCATGAGCAGAACCATCCCGGCCATCACCGCCAGCGCCCTCCGCTCGAAGGGGTCAGGCATCAACCGGCTCACCTCCCGGGAAGAACCTTCCCAGCAGCTCCGGACGGTGGTGCGCCACGTACCGCACGACGGCCCCCGTGGACACCGCCTCGGCAACCGAGAGAGGGAGCTGCGTCGGGACGAACCCCATCGAAAATATCGCCCAGAACCTGAGCAGCTCCCCCGGGTGCAGGGCGGCGGCCAGTATCAGGGCCGTGGTCATGTACGTGGCCAGGCTCCCCGCTAGACCCGCGGCGGCCCCGGACGCGAAGGGCGAGGCACCCATCAACCCTGCGCTGCGGTAGGCGCCGTACCCGACGAAGCCCCCCGCGACCCCCATTGAGACCGTGTTGGCTCCGAGCGTGGTGACGCCTCCGTGGGCAAGGAACATGTGCAGGAAGAGCGCGATGGAGCTCAGCAGTGTGGTGGCGAAGGGGCCCACGACGACCGCGGACATCGGGGTGCCTATAGGGTGGGAGGAGGAGCCGGTTACGGCTACCGGGATGTGCCAGACGCTGATAACGAAGACCGCGGCCCCCATCAGCCCGAGCGTTGCCGTGTATCCCGGGTCGTCCTCCGTCCTATTCCTCACGCGCCTAACGCACGCGGCCAGGAAGAAGGCGGCCACCAGGTACCAGGCCGCCGCCCAGATCGGGGGGAGAATTCCGTCAGATATGTGCATCTACCGTATCACCCGTCCCCGAGTCAGGTTGTTCAACATTTATTGTTTTAACTAAACTTTAATTGAATAACTGGGGCTTAAATGCTCCGGTCCGGAAGAGGTCAGAGGAGGTAAGACACCGCCCATCAGGAGAGGAGGGAATCGCCTCAACGTGGGCCACGACCCCTTCCCCAAGTTGCGCAACAAATGTTTCGCAAAATTAATTCCTGTTGAGCCACAGGTTTCAGGGTGAGGCTTTCGACGTGTCGCGGCGGCCCGACAGGGGAGGAGGTAGCGGCGGCCGCACTGCAGAAGCTCGGCCCCGGCGAGACGTTCCTGGACGTTGGCTGCGGCACCGGGTTCGTCTCCGTCCTCGCGGCGGAGAGGTTCGACAGAATTTACGCAGTGGACCGAAGGGAGGTCGCGGTGGAGACGGCGAGAGAGAACATCGAGGAACTCGGCGTGGACGCGACCGTGTTGAAGGGCGAGGCCCCGGCCGTCCTGGAGGAGGTGCCTGAGCCGGACGCCGCCTTCGTCGGAGGCTCACGGAACCTGGAGGAGGTCCTTCGATTCCTCGAAGGGACACGCGTGGTCGTGAGCTGCGCGAGGGTGGAGACGCTGCAGAGGGCGGTGAACGCCCTGAGGGAGGCGGACAGGTTCGAGGAGTGTTTGGCCATCTCCGTCTCCCGGGGCTACGACCTGGACGGCGGCACGGCCTTCCGCGGCGAAAATCCTGTCTCCCTGGTGGTGGGACGGTGCTGACCGGCGTCGGTCTGGGACCCGGCGACCCGGGCCTGCTGACGCTCAGGGCGGTGGAGGCGCTGGAGGGGTGCGACGTGGCCTTCGTGCCGGGGCGGCTGGCCGGGGAGCTCGTGGAGCCGTACTGCGACGCAGTGGAGCTGGACTTCCCGATGACGCGGGACGGGGAGGCCCTGGAGGAGGCGTGGGGCAGGAACTCCCGCGCCGTTGGGGAGCGAGCACTCGTAGAGGACGTCTGCTTCCCGGTACTCGGGGACCCAAACGTGCTCTCCACGTTCAACCACCTGCGGCGCAGGGTGGAGGAGCTCTACCCGGAGGTGGAGGTGGCGACTGTGCCGGGGGTCTCGGCCGTCACGGCCCTGCTGTCGGAGACGGGGCGCTATATAGAGGGGTCGTTCATGGTCACGGACGGCTCCCCGGTGCGGGACGTCGTGGCGGTGAAGGTCGTCAGGCCGAGGGAACGGGGGGAGCGGCTGCGGGAGGAGGGGTTCGGGGACTTCGTCCTCGTAAGCAGGATGGGGATGGACGCGGACGAGGTGGCGGAGAAGCTCCCAGAGGAGAGTCACTACTTCACGATGCTCCACGGCAGGAGGGACGGGGGCGACGGGGATGATTAGCTTCGTGGGCGGGGGCCCCGGGGACCCGGGACTCATCACGGTGAAGGGGCGCCGACTGCTGGAAGAGGCGGACCTCGTGGTGCACGCCGGCTCCCTCGTCAACCCCGCCCTCCTAGACGGAATTGTCGCGGAGCTCCTAGACAGCCACGGCAGGGATCTGGAGGACATCGTGGACAGGATGGTCGAGGCCCACCGCTCCGGGAAGAAGGTGGTGCGGCTGCACAGCGGCGACCCGTCGCTCTACGGAGCCATCGAGGAGCAGATGGAGCTGCTGGACGAAGAGGGGATTCCGTACGAGGTGGTGCCGGGCGTCTCCTCCGTCTTCGCATCCGCCGCCGCCCTGAAGAGGGAGCTCACGTCATCGGGCGTGGCCAACTCCGTTGTGCTCACCCGGCCGGCGGGCAGGACGCTGGACGAGGACCGTCTCGCCGAGTTCTCCTCGATGGAGGACGTCACGCTGGCGGTGTTGCTGGGAGCATCCCGGGTACGCGAGGCGATGGAGACCCTGCGGTGCCCCGGCGACACCCCGGTCCGCGTCGTGTACCGCGCCACGTGGCCGGATCAGAAGATAATCGAGGGCACCGTGGACACCATCGCGGACCGGGTGGAGGCCGCCGGTATCGAGCGCTCCGCCATGATCCTCATCGGGAACGCCCTGACCGCCGGTGGAGAGCGGTCCTATCTCTACGGGGGTTACGCCTCTGAGTAGCTGCGTCGTCTTCTTCGACAGGGACCGCGGCGCCGCGGAAACGGTGGCGGGGGTCCTGGACGCTGACCTCGTCCCGTACCACACCGGGGTATTCGAGGAGGAGTGGGGGCGGGACCTGGTCGTGGCCCTCGTGGCGACCGGAATCGTGGCGAGGAAAATCGCTGCTCTCCTCGACGACAAGTGGAGCGACCCCGCCGTCGTAGTGGTGGACAGAGCGCTGCGGGTCGCCGTACCCCTCGTCGGGGGACACCACGGCGGAAACGACGCCGCCCGCAGACTCGCAGAGGAACTGGAACTGGTCCCGGTCGTCACCACCGGCACCGAGGCCCGTGGAACCTGGTCCGTCGAGAGAATGGCCCGCGAGCTGGGGGCGGAGGTTGCGAACCGGGACTCCACGGTGAAGACCAACGCCGCCGCCCTGGCCCCCGGCGACCCGGACGTACGCACCCTCCCCGGCCCGGCCGTTGTACTGGTGGGCCAGGACGTCACGCTGCTCCGCCGCCGCGAGGACGGCCTCTCCATCGGCGTCGGGACGCGGAGCGGCGTCAAGCCGGAGGAGGTCGTCGAGGCCGTCCGGGCGGTCCTGAGCGACGCCGGACTATCAGTCGAGGAGGCAGAGCTGATGGCGACCGGTGAGCTGAAGAGGGGGGAGCGCGGAATCGAGGAGGCCTCCGTCCAGCTTGACCTGCCGCTGCTCTTCTTCGACAGGGAGTCGCTGGAAAGAAACGAGGGCCCCTCCGGCTCCCGGGCACGGAAGCTGACGGGGTGGCCCGGCGTCGCGGAGTCCGCCGCTCTCGCCGCCTCCCAGCACAGGGAACTGGTGGTGGAAAAAAGAGGGTTTGACCGGGTGACGGTGGCGGTGGCCCGGTGATATACGTGGTCGGCGGCGGACCCGGTGACCCGGGGCTCCTCACCCTGAAGGGGAGGAGGGTCCTGGATGAGGCGGACGTCGTGTTCGCCTCCCCCGTAGTGGCCGAACTCCTCGGGGTGGAAGCAGAGCCCTCGACGCGGAGAAACCACGGGGAGGTGGCGAGGCGGGCCGCCGAACTCTCCGGGGACGGGAACACCGTCGCCATAGTGTCGTCCGGGGATCCCGGGACCTACGGCAAGGTCGACCTGGTGCTGCGGGAGCTAGCCGAGGCCGGACTCGACGCCGACGTAAACGTCGTGCCCGGTGTATCCGCCCACCAGGCCGCGTCCGCAGCCCTCGGTACCCCCCTGCCCGGCGACCTCTGCACGGTATCCCTCTCCGGCTCGCGGGACCGGATGACGGTGGAGAGGCGGCTGCGGCACGGCTGTCGAGGCGGATTCGGCCTCGCCCTCTACAACCCCCGCGGTCACTGGGAGGAAGCGCTAGAGTTGCTGAGGACGGAGCTCGGGGACCATGGAGCCGCAGTGGTCCGCGCCGCAACCCGGAGGGACGCCTCGACGAGGCTCACGACGCTTCGGGACCCTGCCCTTGACGACGGGTTTGACACCACGACGATTGTCGTCGTGCTGCCGCCCGACGCGGAGACCGCGGACGGTCGGGTGTTTGCGCCGCGGGGAGGTGAGGTATGAGGGACCCAGTGAACGGGTACGAGCTGCCGCCGAAGTGGGTGGAGGCCGCCGGGGACCGGGGCACCGGCCCGGAAGAGCTGGATGAGAGGGTATCCTCCGGCTGGTTCTTCCTCACGTCCCAGGGGACCCTGCTCCGCCGCGGATTCACAACAGGCACAGCTGCCGCAGCCGCGGCAAAGGCCGCCGCCCTCTCCCTCGACGACGAGGTGGAATCGGTGGAGGTGCCGACGCCGAGCGGCCTCCGGGTCGAGATAAACGTGGAGGAGGCCGGGGACGGGCGCGCCGCGGTGGTGAAGGACGCCGGGGACCACGGTGACGACGCCACGGACGGGGCCGAGCTCGTGGCGGAGGCTCGACCCGCCGACAGGGTTCAGGTAGAAGCCGGTGAGGGGATCGGCGTCGCGACGCGGACCGTGGGGAAACTCGTCGAAGGGGAGCCCGCCGTCAACCCGGCGCCCTCCGAGCAGATTGAAGGGTCGGTTTCGGGGGCCGGATCGTTCGAGATCTCCATCTCCGTGACGGACGGAGCCTCCATCGCTCAAGAGACCAAGAACTCGCTGCTGGGGGTGGAGGGAGGCATCTCAGTCCTCGGGACCACCGGGTTCGTGGAGCCGTGGTGCGAGGAGCTGAGGCTCTCACTGGAGAGCCGCGCCGCCGGGGCGGAGGGCGCAGTGGTGACTACGGGCCGCATGGGGGCCATGTACAGCAAGATGCTGCTGCCGGACCGACCGGTCTACGTATTCGGGAAGCACGTCGGCCGCGGACTGGAGACCGTGGACGGCTCCCCCGTCGTGGCGGGCCTGCCCGGACTCCTCCTCAAGTGGGGTGCCCAGAACATGCTGGATAAGTCAGAGCGGTCCTCTTGGGCCGGGGCCCTGGAAACCGGAGAGAGGGACCTGCTCGAAGGGGCCTTCCGCTCCACAGTGGAGAGGGCGAGGGCGATACGGAGCGACGCAGAGGTAATAATTCTGAACTGGAACGGCGATGCCCTGTACGACTCGCGGGAGGAGACATGGGGCTGAGCGTCGTAGGCATCGGGCCCGGAAGCGAGGGCGACACGACGCTCCGGGCCCGGGAGACGCTGGAGAGGAGCGACGCCGTGGTGTGCTACACCACGTACGCCGAGCTGCTGCCGGAGCTGGACGCCGAGATAATCACCACCGGCATGGGAGGCGAGGTGGAGCGCGTGGAGAGAGCAGTGGACCTCGCCGCCGACCGCGCCGTCGCCCTCGTCTCCAGCGGCGACCCCAACGTCTACGCCCTCGCCGGCCTCGCCCTGGAGGTCATGGAGGGCCGCGGCGTCTCGCCCTCCGCCCTCGACTTCGAGGTTGTGCCGGGCGTCCCGGCTGCAAACAGCTGCGCCGCACTGCTCGGCGCCCCCCTGGTGGACGACTACGCCACAGTCTCGCTCAGCGACCGGCTGGTGCCGCGGGAGGAGGTGGAGCACCGCCTCGCCGCCGTAGCGCCCCTGGACGTGGCCGTGGTGTTGTACAACCCGTGGAGCCGCGGCCGCCGCGAGAACTACCGCCGGGCCTGCGACGTCCTTCTTCAGCACCGCGACCCCGCCACCCTCTGCGGCGTGGTGCGGGACTGCGGCCGCGACGGCGAGACGACCCGAATCCTTCCCCTGAGTGAGGTGAGGGAACTGGACGGCGACCCTCTGCTCTCAATGAGCACCACGATAATCGTGGGCAGGGAGGACACTTTCGAGATAGAGGGGCTCCTCGTGACGCCCAGGGGATACGGAGACAGGTACGACTACTGAGGTGACCAACGTGGGCAGATACATCGACCTGGGAGCCAGGACGGAAGAGGCGTACGAGATATCGAAGCGGAGCAGGGAGCTGGCCCGCAGCGTCATCGGGGACGACACCCCGGAGCACCGGGTGAAGCAGCGGGCCTCTATCGCGACGGGGGACCTCGGATTCGCCGACCTGATGCGGTTCACCGACGACGCAGTGGAGAGCGGCGTCGAGGCCGTGCTGGACGGCCGCGACATCCACGTCGACATCACGATGATGGAGAGCGGCGTCACGACACGGGGACACGGCTGCCGCGTCGTAAAGGCGCTCGGCAGGGGGGACGACATCGCGGAGGAGCGCGGCATCACCCGCACCGCCGCTGGCTTCCTCGCCCTCGACGACCGACTCACCGGCTCCGTCGTCGTCATCGGAAACGCCCCGAGCGGTGCCCTCGCCCTATGCGACCTCGTGGAGGATGGAGTCAGACCCGCACTCGTCGTCGCCACACCCGTCGGCTTCGTCAACGCCAGGGAGTCCAAGGACCTGATTCACGGCCTTGACGTCCCCTCCATCACCAACGTCGGCACACGCGGCGGAACCGCAGTAGCAGTCGCCGCCATCAACGAGGTCATCACGATGGCGTACCAACGGGCCTTGGAAGATGAGAACTCGTCGAAATCCAGGGAGGGGAACGCTTCTGAGGAGGGTGGCAGGGAGCCGACATCCCCAGAGAGGGAAGGCGAAAAATGAGGGTCGTCGGCGTCGGCTGCGCCCCCGGCCTCCTCACCGAAGAGGCGAAGCGCGTCATCGCCGATGCCGACGAGGTGTACGGCTCCCGCCGCGCCCTCGCCCTCGCCGAAGACCCGGAGGGAGGCCGGGAGATAGAGGACTGGTCGGCACTGGACCAGCTTCCGGACGACGCGGTGCTGCTCTCCACCGGTGACCCGGCATTTTCCGGACTCGGCAAACACGGCGGCCCCGACGACGTCCCGGGCATCTCCTGCTACCAGCTCGGCTGCATCCGCCTCGGCCTCCGCATGGATGAGACGGTTCCCCTCACCACCCACGGCCGGGACCCGGGAGACGCCGCCGACCGGATATCCTCACTGCTCGACATGGGGCTCAACGTCTTCGTGCTGCCCGGCGGCCTCACCGCCCCCGAAATCGAGGAGGTCGCGCGGGAGCGCGGCGCCGAGACGGTTGTTTGCGAGCGCCTCGGGTACGGCGACGAGGCGGTCGTTCCCCCGGGAGAGGAGCACAGGGAACCCTTCTCGGTGGTTGCGGGACGGGGCGTGGAGTCGCCGGGGTGAAGGGGTAACGGTGGTGGATGTGGTTTATGTTCCACCGAGGTGGCTGATGTGTTTGTCCCTGACGCGTCCCTGTAAAAAAATTGGCGAACGCCTGGACCGGCTGGGAACCAGGTACCCCAGAGGCGGATCAGGAAGGGGCCAGCCCAAACTCAAAATCTTTTTCTAAAATTCCGTGTTTAACACGTTCCTGAAGCTTATTTACTAAGATGCTGTATAATTAATGCACCTTCCTCGAACCGAAGCATGAACCCCGAGTCCAGGGCCCGCGAAAAAATCGACCGGCAGCTTGAGTCCTCGGGCTGGACGGTTCAGGACCGGGACCGAATCAACCTCGGCGCCTCGCCGGGCGTCGCGGTCCGGGAGTTTCCAACGGGCTCGGGTCCCGTCGACTACGCCCTCTTCGTCGACAGGCAGGCCGTCGGGGTGGTGGAGGCTAAGCCGGAGGAAACGACTCTGAGCGGCGTGGCGGAGCAGACCCGGCGATACGCGGCGGGCATACCGGAGGAGATACCTCACGTCGAGCTGCCTCTCCGCTTCAGGTACGAGTCCACCGGCGTCGAGACGATGTTCACCGACGCCGCCGACCCGGAGCCGAGGCAGAGAAGGGTGTTCAGCTTCCACCGACCCGAGACCCTTGAGGAACGGACGGACCAGTTGGAGACGCTCCGCGGCAGGCTGAGGAACATGCCGGGGCTGGGGCAGGGACGCCTCTGGGACGCCCAGTACGAGGCCATCACGAACCTGGAGCGCTCGTTCGCCGAGAACCGGCCCCGGGCCCTGGTCCAGATGGCCACCGGCAGCGGAAAGACCTACACCGCCGTCACCGAGACCTACCGCCTCTTGAAGCACGCGAAGGCCAACAGGGTCCTGTTCCTCGTGGACCGAAACAACCTCGGCAGACAGGCGAAGAAGGAGTTCGAGCAGTACAGGACCCCGGACTCCAACCGGAAGTTCACGGAGCTCTACAACGTCCAGCACCTCACGACGAACGCCCTGGACGACTCCAGCGACGTCTGCATCTCCACGGTTCAGCGCCTCTACTCCATCCTGAAGGACGAGGACCTGGACCCGGAGGTGGACGAGGAGTCCGGTTTCGAGCACGCCTCGGACGGCGAACCCGCCGAGGTCGTGTACAACCCGGAGGTCCCCGTCGAGACCTTCGACTTCATAGTCATCGACGAGTGCCACCGCTCCATCTACGGAAAGTGGCGGCAGGTCCTGGAGTACTTCGACGCCTTCCTCGTCGGACTCACCGCTACCCCGGCCAAGCGGACCCTCGGCTTCTTCGACAAGAACCTGGTGATGGAGTACTCCCACGAGCGCGCCGTCGCGGACAACGTGAACGTGGACTACGACGTCTACCGCATCGTGACCGAGATATCGGAGGAGGGAGGCGAGGTGGAAGCGGAGCAGTACATCGGGAAGCGGGACAAGCGGACCCGTGAGGAGCTCTGGGAGACCCTGGACGAGGACCTAGACTACTCCTCGACGCAGCTGGACCGCTACGTCGTGGCGCCGGACCAGATACGGACCGTGGTCAGGGCATTCCGGGACGCCGTGACGACGGAGATGTTCCCGGGCCGGGCGGAGGTCCCGAAGACCATCGTGTTCGCCAAGGACGACTCCCACGCCGAGGACATCACGCGAATCGTTCGGGAGGAGTTCGGCAAGGGGAACGACTTCTGCAAGAAAATCACGTACCGCTCTGAGAAGGACCCGGAGGACCTCATCAGCGAGTTCCGCAACTCCTACAACCCGCGGGTCGCGGTCGCGGTCGACATGATTTCCACCGGCACGGACATCAAGCCGGTGGAGTGCCTCCTATTCATGCGAAACATCGCGTCCCGCACCTACTTCGAGCAGATGAAGGGTCGCGGCACCCGCACCGTCGACCCCAACGAGCTCCGGGGCGTCACGCCGGACGCCGCTCGAAAGACACACTTCGTGGTGGTGGACGCCGTCGGCGTCACGGAGACGGAGAAGACGGACTCCCGGCAGCTCAACCGGGAGCCCTCCGTATCCTTCGAGAGGGTGGTGAAGGACGTCTCCGTGGGGATACGGGACGACGACACCCTGTCCACTCTGGCCAGCCGCCTCTCCCGCTTCGACAAGACCATGGACCCGGCGCAGCGCGAGGAGCTGCGGGAGAAGACCGGGGAGGACGTCCGGGACATCACGAACGACCTGCTGGACGCCGCGGACCCCGACGTTCAGGAAGAGGTCGCGCGGCAGAGGTTCGACACGGAGGAGCCGACGGAGGAGCAGGTGGAGGAGGCCCGGGAGGAGGTGAAGAGCAAGACCTACCAGTATATCGACGAGGAATCCATCGACGAGGTTCGGGAGCGCGGCTTCGAGTACGGCGAACGGGCGGAGCGCGTGGTGCAGGGCTTCCGGGAGTTCATCGAGGAGAACCGGGACGAGATCACGGCGCTCCAGATATTCTACAGCCGGCCCTACGGCGACCGCCACCTCACCCTGGACCAGATAAGGGAGCTCGCGGAGGCGATAGAGAGTCCGCCCTACACCATCCACCCCGACGAACTCTGGGACGCCTACGAGAGGCTCCAGGACTCCAGGGAGCGCGGCGCCTCCCACCGCGTCCTGCTAACCGACCTCGTCTCCATCCTGCGCTACGAGCTCGGCGAGACCGACGAACTCCACCACTTCAGGGACGATGTGGACCAGCGCTTCCGGGACTGGATGGAACGCCAGGAGGGGGAGAACGGGCGCGAGTTCACCGGGGAGCAACGGGAATTTCTAAACATGATGAAGGACCACATAGCCACCAGCCTCACCATGGAACTCGACGACTTCCAGCTCTCCCCCTTCAACGAAAAAGGAGGCCTCGTCAAAGCCCGCAACCTCTTCGGAAACGACCTCGAAAACGTCGTGGATGAGTTAAATGAGGAGCTGGTGGCTTGAGTGGTGAAATGCCACAAAACTGGTCGCAGATTGAGCTAGGAGATGTTCTCGAACAAAGAAAGACCAAGATTGACCCTGAAGAGTTGGAAGATCCTGTCCCATATTTAGGGCTCAAGCATATCCAAAAAGAAGAAGGGAACATTATCGGTAAAGGCACATCCGATGATGTGAAAAGTGCTAAAACCCGTTTTTCGTCAGGCGACCTCCTATATGGTAAACTCCGACCTTACCTTAACAAAGTCGCCATACCTGATTTTGAGGGCGTCTGCTCAACTGATATCCTAGTATTTAAGGGAGACGTAGAGGGTATCAATAATAGATTCTTAAAGTATAGGATGCTCTCATCAGGTTTTGTTGAATACGCGGATAAAAACACCACCGGGGTACAACACCCCAGAGTTTCCTACGATACGATTAGTGATTTTGATATCGGTCTCCCACCTCTCCCCGAGCAGCGCCGCATCGTGGAGAAAATCGAGGAGCTGGTCTCCCGCCTCGACGCCGGCGTGAAGAGCCTCGAAACCGCGCAGAAGCAGCTCGAACGGTACCGCCAGTCCCTCCTGAAGACCGCAGTGGAGGGACGGTTGACGCAGGAGTGGCGGGAGGAGTATGAGGGGGAGCTTGAGTCAGCTTCCGAATTATTAGAATGGGCTGAAAACCATCCTGAAATCAACAAGTACAAGAGCGGAAATCGATTAAACGAAATTGAGGAGGACATCCTTTTCGACATACCTGATTGTTGGACCTGGGCTCAAATCGGAGATGTTGCCAAGCAGATTCAGTACGGATACACGGCGAGTGCTGAAGATAATGAAGTGGGGCCTAAGTTTCTGAGGATATCGGATATTCAAAATAACTCAGTAGATTGGGAGGAAGCACCTTACTGCGAGATAGAGGATAACGAGAAGAAAAAGTACCTTCTGAACTCTGGAGATATTGTTTTTGCTAGGACTGGAGGGACGGTCGGGAAAAACTTCCTTCTTCAGGGAAAGTTCCCTGAATCGGTTTTCGCATCGTACTTGATACGGCTAGTACTCCTTGATAGAATCCATGAGGAGTACGTGTACCAATTCTTCCAGTCGCTTTTCTATTGGAGGCAGATAACCGAAGGAAAGATTGGGGTTGGTCAGCCGAATGTTAACGCGACCAAGTTGGCGTCTTTAGCGATTCCTGTTCCTCCTTCTCAAGAGCAAAATAAAATCGTTGAGCTTCTTGATGGAAAGTTGTCAGTGGTTGATAACTCGCAGAGTGTGATATCGTCTGAACTCAAACGCGCCTCGCGCCTGCGCCAGGCCATCCTGAAGAAGGCTTTCGAGGGTCGGCTTGTGCCGCAGGAGCCGGGGGACGGGTCGGCGGGGGAGTTGCTGGTGGGACTTGAGGAGAAGGGCCGGGGAGAGGAGCAAGCCGGGTTGGATCAGTTTAGTGGTTAGCCTTTAGATGGATCTCTTACTGATCACGATCTTGGGAAAACTAAGGACACTTATCCTTCTCGCGTTTTTGTGGGTCTCCCCTGTCATCATCTGGTCAGCCCTAAATTACGTCCACGTACAGCGGGGTTCGAAAGAAGAGGTTAAGGATGGAAGAGTTATGATTATGCTTTCATTTCCTGGTAGGTTGTTCTCACTTAGAGCCCTTTTTTCACTTAAAATCCTTAATCCTTATTTCCTATTTGAAAAACTAAGAACGTCTTTTCTTAACTATGGTTCTGGTGTAGTCTTATTGACTGACTATTTGCGGAAAAAGATATTAAATACGATATTGAGCGATATTATAGGTCAGAAGATGTTGAGAGATTCGAGAACGTAATCTATGATGAAAACATCTATGGACTATTTCTGATAGGCCATGGCAGTCGGTCGGGCTTTAAACTCCCAGAGGGCATCAACATCGAATACTCTTCCTTCAGGGACTCACCAAAAAAGGAATTTATTCAGCAACTTCACTGCAACCAGGGTGATGGCGAGTCACTAGTAGAAGTTCTCACTATAAACAAAGAAAAATCTTTTATTTCTGAAGGATACCGTATACCTCTCCTTAATAGTCTGCATTTCTTGATTTTAAATTTAGATGATGGACGCATAAAGAGGTTTTTCGAGTCGCTAAATGACTTTATCGAGAGATTTAGTGGGATGGATAGTGTTCTAATACTGTTATCATTACTTTTAGCCCCAGTCTATTTAGTAATTATCGCAATGCACATCAATAATCGGTATCTTCATATCGATTAGTTTCGGTTACCTCTAGGAAAACGGGAATCATTAATCATCGGACTTTTATCAATAGGATGAGTTTAGACAAAGAGTTGAAAATAGAAGACTGGAGTCATCTCCAGAAAGTTTGGAAAAGCATAATCCAAGATTTAAAGGGCACCTCCCTTTCCCCTTCCGAGTGCGACCGCCTCGAAAGCGAGTTCAGGATCGACGAGTACACAGTGAGATCATTGAGGCCGGGCGGGGTTGATAGCAGGGATTTCGAGCTACGGGTGAACGGCTTGGAGAGCGAGTTGCTCTCGACCCTTTCAGCCTGCAAGACGAGGTATCAGGAGAAGCGGAGGAGGGATCGCGTCGACCTTTTGGGTTCACTGTCCAAGGCTTTGGAGGCGTTGGTCGGGCTCTTCAGGAGGCAGAAGTGACCTCTAAAGGCAGTTACGAGGTCAATTAAGTACTCTCCAAGCTGTCTCTATTGACTAGATTAAGGCTCGCTGGGCAGGTTGACGAGCATCTCGGCCCTCTCGTCCTCTGTTCCCGCGCCCTCAATCTGGAGTCTGAATGTCTTCTGCAGGAACCTGGCACCCCTCGCTCCTACAGAGACCACGGACTGCACCGAGTCGTTAAACGTGGAGAGGGAAAAACCCTCCTCGTACGGGAATACCCGTCGCTCGACTTGGAATCCCTGGAAAGCGCCTTGGTCATCAAAGATTGTCCGATGGCCGGTATGCGGTGAAGCGAGCCTCTCGAGAAGGTAGAACATAAGGGATCGCTGCTCCTCTGGTTCTAGGCTTTTAAGCATCTCTTTGGCCGCGAAAAGTTTAAAATCCTCTCCAGTCTCCTCCGTTGAAGCTCCGATGCTGTCCAGATAGTTTTCAGCGTTCTCCTCCGTTAGGACGATTGTAAGAACCTGCTGAAAATTAAAAGGGAAAATAATCTGAAGATATCTGTTTTCCGGGCGCCCAACAACGTGGTAGGTATAATCTCCATGTTTACATGTGAACCCGGCTCCATTTTCATCAACGATGTCCTCGACCCCGAGCTCAGATCTTTCCTCGATTTCGTCATCTATTTCAGCGATATATGACTCAATGAGCTCCAACGCCTTGATGAACTCTTCTTCAGTTGGCATTTATCCAAGAACCGGAAGCTTCTCGGCTATGCTGTCGGACAGCTCCTTCTCCCCAGGGCCGTAAATTATGTCTATCCTCTCGATGGCGGGCCGGGTCTCCCCCCTGGAGCGCACGTGGTTAACGGCGCTGTTGAGTTCGAGAAGCTCCTGGGTGACCACTCCCTCGATGTTGAGGCGGAACCTGTCCGTTCTTGGCACCTCCTCAACTATCTCCAGGTCCGACAAAACCTCAAAGTGCTTCCTGATGGACTCCCTGCTGACGCCCGAGCGCCGCTGCAGCTCGGATTTCGAGAACTCCCGGTCTGGCGGGGTCTCTATCAGGGCATCAATCATGTAAGTGACGCTGGGGTTTCTGGTGAATTCCATCCACCCGCTCGGGTTTCGGCGCCGGGCCTCCTTCATGTCTTCGCCCGTGGTCTCTCCAGCTACCTCCTCAGAGCCCCTCATAGCTTCCCCTAATAATAGGCGCCATACCATAAAGGTTTGGCGGGTACGCCAAACTCGGTTGTACCTCGGTATCTGGTGGAGTGTCCTGGTAGCCTAACCACTTAAAAGACGTAACCTTAAATAATAGCGTTGAGTTACGACCATATCGACACAGAAGTACGAACAATCGCCTGCTCATTTCTGTCGGTCCTCGCAGACCACTGGGGTAAGAAGCCGATGGAGAAGGAGTTACTCTTTAGCAGGGCCTCGTACGATAGAGGGAAGGGAGACAGGACCAAAGAAGCCTACGACTTTCTCAGGAAAGAGACGGACTTCGTCTTGGATTATGGTCCAAAGGGACTCGGTTTAAATACCTCGAACCTCGCAGAAATCAGGAGATTCTTTCTGGAGCAATGCGGCTATCCAAAGGTGTGGGTTGACAGCAAACTGAAGCATCTCCATCCAGGCGGCATGGAATACTAAACTTCTCCTTCAACCCCCATCCCAAGTCTGGAACTGCACCGATCACACCCTGGGGAACTATAGCAACTTGATGTGTGAGGACGGATTCGACTACCCGCACGGTGGGGACCCGCTGAAGACGAGCCGGAAGTCGTACTGGATCTTTCAGGGCCTATTTTTCCTTCCTGCTGTGATCGCGCTTGTCGCCGCGCTACTCGTCAGAGGCGGTTACGTCGGGCTGGAATAATCCGTGGCCGAGTCAGGTGGAGGGGGATAAAGAGGGAAAGGGTACCGTTCTCCTCGCGACGGGTTATTCCGAATCGACTTCGAGGTCGTCCAGGTCGGGGGAGGGATGGTCTTCGGGGGAGGCTTCGAGGTCCTCGGGTGACTCACCGAGGGCTTCGGCCAGTGCCTCTCTGGTGCGGCTCCTCATATCGTCGATTGCCTGGCCGAACTTTTCGAAATCGTCTTTCAGCCCTGTTCGTGCCATAGCTCGAACCTCCTGACTAGCCCTTCCGCGTTCTCCCTTATGTACCTTATGCAGTAGTCCACGGCGAGCGGCACCTAGCGACGTCATCCTGATCCGGATAGAGAGGGGCTTGAGCCCCCTCGACTTCGTTGGCATGAAGCAGGGTCTAGAGGACGGGACGCGCTGAGCGTCGGCGTGGCCGTCGTGGGGCTTCACTTGTTAACGAGTTTCTTCAGTAGTGTGCGTCCTTCGACGACCGTGGCTCGATCATTCACGTTCATGGCCGTGAGTGCGTCGGTTATGGCTTGCTCTGCTACCCTGTCGCTTACGAGGACGGTTACGTGGTTTGCTGGGCCGGTGGCGTACTGGTAGGCGAGACCGGTCAGGATTGTGTCCGTTCTCTCGATTTCGTCCTCCGTTACATTGTCTGAGGAAAGCTTCGCCATGCGTTTCCTGGTCTTGTCCACCGCTTTGGAGATGTGGGGGTTGGAGAAGTCGATGGTTGCGGGTTCGAGCCATCCGGCCTCCTGGGCTGTTCGGAGGCGTTTTCTCTGGTACCTGTAGGCGTCCGGGCTCTCGCCGAGTTCTTCGGCCACTTGTCGAGGGATTTTTACCGCGATTTTTCGTTGGGTCACAAATTGTTCGAGGGCTCTGTACTTCTCGTTGCTTGGTCCACCCATTGCGAAGAGTACGCTGGTGTCAATGACTGCGGTGCTTCCGCTGGGGATGTCGGTTTCCGGCAACGCTTAGATCGGCTCCAGGTATGGGTCGTAATCAGCCGCGTCTTCAACCACGTCCTGGAGGGCGTTTATCACGGTCATTCCCTCGACCGGGTGGACCCCAAGTCTGCTTGCGGCTGTGCGCTGGGTTAGCTCGCCGTTCATTACCCGTATGGTGTAGTGGAGGGCCGAGGCCAGCTTGGCGACGCCCTGTCGCTCCAGAAAGACTTGGATATCACTGTCCTCCAGCTGTCGCCCGACGGCGTCTATCAGAACAGGTGTTGCGACTGCCTCACCGTCGTCAGCTTCGAGGCGAAGGCGTATTGGTACGACTGTCACTGTTGTCGGTGTATCTTTTTTATTCCGGGTTAGGACGCCCGTCTTTTCGAGCTGCCTGACGTATTTGTACGTGGTTGAGTGGGGCATCTCTAACTCTTCCTTTACGGTGTCGATCGAGACGGGACCGTTTCTGAGCAGGAAGGTGTAGAGCCTGGCCAGCTTAGGTGACTTCAGCAACTCGGCATAGGTGAGGAGGTCGCTAAGGGTTTCCTCCGGGTCCGCTGTGACTGCTGCCTCGGCACTTCGAACCGGCATCGTTATACATAATCCATGTACTGTGTATTAACGTTTTGCCTCCGGGTCGCACGAGCTCCTTCCATTGAGAGTTTTCTCGGACGGGATCGCTCGACTCACTCGTAGTGCTCCGCCAGGTCCCGCTTGACCTTTCGGCTCAGCTCCTCGATCTCTTCCTTAGAGACCTCTCGCCGGGGCTCTATTTGCTCCACCAGCTCCAGCTTTTGGGCGTACTCCTGGAAGGACTGACGCGCCACCTCCGACCAGTTGACCTCCGGGTGGCTCTCCATCGTTCTCTTCAGCTCATCCGGGACCCTCACAGTCACGTTCGACATGTGCAAGTAATTACGTGCACATACAAATAGTTCTGTCTGTGGGTTGGGGGCTCAGGAACGATTTTTCAAAAGGCTCCGAGATGTGGTTGATACGCCTACTTCAGACCGTCGCCTTCCTCTTAAGGGAGACGGGTTTGATCCAGATGTTCTCGTGCCTGAGGACCGGGATCTTCCGGTTCTTCTCCTCCTCGAAGTCGATGACGCCCTCCTCGAAGAGGAGGGTGAGGTCCTCATGGACAACGTTCTCCTTCCGGTCGAGCTGCCTGGCGAGGCCCCGTATGGACTCGACGTCGCCCTCAGCGACTGCACGGATGAGTTCCAGGCGTTTCTCGGTGAGGATTCTCCCCGCGTCCTCGAGGTCGACGAACAGCACGTCCTCGTACCCCTCGTCGGCGAGTGCCCTAGACAGCTTCAGCAGATCGCTCACCCCGTCGAATTCCTCGACCCCCATCACCAAACATGTTTAGGTCTGACCTAAACGAATTCAGTCCCGAAACTATTTTGTACTTTGACATCAAACAACAAGATACAATGGCTGCTGTGGAGGGCCGAGAGCTGTCTCCCGGCACGCGGTTTGCGAAGGCGCTGGCCGACGCGGGGTACTCCGACTTCTACCTCATCGGGGCGGAGAGCGCGAGGAGGGTCCTGACAGAGAGGCGGCTGGAGCTCATCGAGGTCCTGCGGGAGGAGGAGCCCGGGTCGATATCCGGACTGGCCGAGGTGGTGGACCGGGACGTGGCCGCCGTTCACCGCGATCTGGACGTGCTGGTGGGTCAAGGCATCGTGGAGCTCCGGGAAGAGGGAAATAGGCGGCGTCCGGTCCTCCGGTACAGCCATATCTTCGTCAAGCCCGTGGTGTAATTGACAGGATACGGCGAGGAACTCGGCAGCTTCCGGGGGCGCCGGGTCAACCTGCACGTAGAGGCCCGACCCTCGTTCAACGACGTGGAGGAGTTCTCGGTATCGCTCTTCTTCGACACCGAGCAGGGTCGGGGAGAGGAGGTCGTCCGCATCGACAGCGCGGACCATCACGGAGGCTTTCGGATCCACATCCATCGTCTGTACCGGCGGGACGAAGCAGTTGAAGAGTTCGACGGAGACATCTGGACCGCCGTCGATTACCTCAAGGAAAACTGGCGACGGTTCGCGAGGAGCTTCCTGTCCTAACAAGCTCGTTAAACGCAAGGTGGGGACCTAACGAAGGCCCCGGTCTCCATCAGGCGGTTTTTTCATGGGGCCCCGGAGTGACTTAAGACTCGCTTTATCGGAGACCCATCCAATGAGCACCAAGGATGCCCCCCAGGTCGTTCAGAAGCTTTGGAGCTACTGCGACGTGCTGCGCGACGACGGCGTCAGCTACGGTGACTACGTCGAGCAGCTCACATACCTCCTTTTCCTGAAAATGGCAGAGGAGCAGGAGGAGTACCTGGGGACGGAGTCCCTGATTCCCGAGCGGTACGGATGGGACCGGTTGAAGAAGGACGGGGAGGGAAACGACCGCCGGGGTCAGGACCTGGAGATGCAGTACCAGGAGACCCTGCAGGAGCTCGGGACGGAGGAGGGGCTGCTCGGCGTAATCTTCGGCAAGGCGCAGAACAGGATACAGAACCCGGCGCGGCTACATCAGCTCGTCGACATGATCGACGAGGAGGTCTGGACCGGGATGGACATCGACGTCAAGGGCGAGATTTACGAGGGCCTGCTGCAGAAGAACGCGGAGGACACCAAGAGCGGCGCCGGCCAGTACTTCACGCCGCGTCCCCTCATCGAGGCAATGGTGGAGGCCGTCGCTCCGGAGCCGGACACCACCATCTGTGACCCGGCCTGCGGCACGGGCGGCTTCTTCCTCGCCGCGCACGACTACGTCTCCGACAGCTACGACCTGGACCGGGACCAGAAGAAACACCTGAAGCACGACGCCTTCGAGGGCTGGGAGATCGTGGACAACGCCGCCCGGCTCTGCGTCATGAACATGTACCTCCACGGCATCGGGGGAGAGGAGAGCCCGATGCACGTCGAGGACGCCCTCATCTCCCACCCAGGGGATTACTTCGACATGGTGCTCACCAACCCGCCGTTCGGGAAGAAGTCCAGCTACACCGTCATGACGAGCGAGGGCGAGGCGAAGAAGCAGACCCTGACCTACGAGCGTGACGACTTCTGGACCACCACGTCCAACAAGCAGCTCAACTTCCTGCAGCACGTCTCTTCGGTCCTGAAGGTCGACGGGAGCGCCGCCATCGTCGTGCCGGACAACGTGCTGTTCGAGGGCGGGTCCGGCGAGACCGTGAGGAAGCGGCTGCTGGACCAGTTCGACGTCCACACCCTTCTCCGTCTCCCCACCGGCATCTTCTACGCGCAGGGCGTCAAGGCGAACGTCCTGTTCTTCGACAGGAGGCCGGCCCGGGAGGAGCCCTGGACCGAGGAGCTCTGGATCTACGACCTCCGGACGAACACGCACTTCACCCGGAAGCGGAACCCCCTAACGTACGGCGACCTGGAGGACTTCATCGAGTGCTACAACCCGGAGAACCGGCACGACCGGGAGGAGACGGAGCGCTTCAGGTCCTTCGACCACGCCGAGCTGGTGGAGCGTGACAAGCTCAACCTCGACATCACATGGATCAGGGACGACAGCCTGGAGGATACCGAGAACCTGCCGGAGCCCGAGGTCCTGGCCAGGGACATCGTGGAGAACCTGGAGTCCGCCGTGGAGCAGTTCTCCGGAATACAGGAGGAGATGGGGTAAGCAGATACGAAACTTTTAAACTTTTGTTGCGCACTGTTAAACCTACGTTGAGTAAAGCGCTTCTGCTCGTCGGGCACGGCAGTTCGCTGCCGGACAACAACAGGGTCGTGGAGCTGCACGCGGCGAGGATACGGGAGCGCGGCCTGTTCGACGAGGTGCAGACGTGCTTCGTGCAGGGGGAGCCGAGCGTGGAGGGCGCCCTAGAGAGGGTGAAGTCGGACGGCGTCTACGTGGTGCCAGTCTTCATATCGCGCGGAGTACACACCTCGGAGGACATACCGGAGGCCCTCGGCCTCGACTCAACTGAGAGGGACGTCACGTACTGCGACCCGGTCGGGGACGACGACGCCGTCACCGAAGTGATTCTGAGCAGGGCGGGGCTGCGCACCCGGTTGACGCGCCGAGACGGGCTCAGTGGAGGGCCGTCCCGATGAACAGAAGCCCCGCCACGACGGGCAGAGTGAAGAGCAGCGTGGCCCTGGACAGCCTCACGCCGCGGCCGGCCGCCCCGGCGTCCGGAAGGCGCCCCGGGTTCATGACGTAGCTCCCGGGTTTCTCCAGTGAGACGTCGAGGGCCCCGGCGTAGAACGCCATCGCCCACCCGTTGAACCCCTCCCTCGAGCGGCCGAACCGTAGGCAGGACGAGATTCCCCTCCTCGCCGCCGACGGACCCCCGGTGGCTAGCGCGGCGGCGGAGAGCGGCAGCAGCACCAAGAGGGCCGGGACGGCGGTGGCGGCGTCCTCCAGCCTCGCAGGCACCAGGCCCCCGCGGCCCTCCGACGGGTAACCCAGCATGGAGTCCACGGTGTCAAGGGCGCGGTACGCCAGGGCGCCCGGCAGGCCGAGCAGGGCGAAGTAGAGGAGGGGCGTGAACACGGAGTCTGTCGCGTTCTCGGACAGGCTCTCCAGCAGCGCCGAGTTCAGAAGTCCCTCGTCCATTCCGGAGACGTCGCGGGACACGAGGTGCGACGCGCGTATCCGCCTCTCCTCGAGCGGTGACGCGGCGGCGCGTCCGATCTCCCTCTCGAGAGAAGCCGCGGAGACGGAGAGGTTCAACAGCAGGGCGGCGGCCAGGAGCTCCGTCCAGCCGGTCAGAAGGCGCGGCAGCAGTGAGAGGGCGACCGCGAGACCCAAGGCAAGAGCTGTGATCGCCGCCCCCCCGGCGAGGCCCGTCGCGCGGGGCTCGAGGCACTCCACGAGCAGCCCGAGCCACCTGACGGGGTGGTACCTGTTCGGTGGTTCCCCGAGCCTATCGAGCAGCAGCGCTCCGACCAGAATCGCCGCCCCGTTCAGAGGGATACCTCCAGCAGGTCCCCGATCCCCTCAAGGTCCACGTTCCCCCTCAGGAGGTCTGCCGCAGCGTCGAAGGGGTCCCCGTTCGCCGCCTCGCGTGGCTTCACGCCCACGAGCTCCGAGAACCTCTCGAGGAACCGCGGGTTGTGGAAGAGGCCGTGCAGGTAGACCCCGAGGGTCATGCCGCCGTCCGCGGTGGCGCCGAGGCCGTCGAGCTCCCGGGACGGGGTCTCCCCGGTGTGTATCTCGTACCCCTTGAGGCGCTCCACTCCGTCGAGCAGGCCCTCGCAGCGGTCCGGGACCCTCACCTCGCTCCACTTGGTGACCTTGTCGTAGGTGTCGAACGAGGTCTCGACGGGGAGGAGGCCGGCGCCCCTCTCCTCCCCCAGGCACTCCACGCGGTCCACCACCCTCTCGCCGAGCATCTGGTAGCCGCCGCATATGCCCACTATCGGCACCTCTCCCGCCAGCCGCCGCAGCTCCGCGAGGAGGTCGCTCCCACTCAGCAGGCGGAGGTCGTCGAGGGTGCGCTTGGTGCCGGGCAGAACCACCGCGTCCGGCTCCCCGAGGCTCCCGCCGGGCGAGACGTACCTCACCCCCATCCCGGCCCTCACGAGCGGGTCCACGTCGGTGAAGTTGGAGATGCGGCGGTGCCTTACGACGGCGACGTCGCCCTCCCCATCGGCGTCCTCCAGCGACAGGCTGTCCTCCGCCGGGAGGCCGGTTTTGCTGTACGGAATCACGCCGAGGCACCTCTTCCCGGTGAGTTCCTGTATCCGCTCGATTCCGGGCCTGAGGCGGTCCTCGTCGCCCCGGAACTTGTTGACCAGGAAGCCGGCGATCCTCTCAGAGTCGTCCCCGAGCAGCTCCACGGTGCCGTGTATGGCCGCGAAGGTCCCGCCCCTCTCGATGTCTGCGACGAGGATGACGGGTGCGTCCATGAGTTCGGCGGTCTGCATGTTCGCGAAGTCCGGGATGTTGATCTCGGCGGGCGAGCCCGCGCCCTCCGCGACCACCACGTCGAAGTCCCTGGCCAGGGCGGCGTAGCAATCATCGACGACGGACTTCCACTCGTCCACGCGGCCGTAGTACTCCTCGACCGAGAGGTCCGCGACCGGGATACCCCTGACCACCACCTGGGAGCCGGTGTCGCCGTTCGGCTTGAGGAGAACCGGGTTCATCTCGGCGCGGGGAGCCGCCCTCGCAGCCCCTGCCTGCACGTACTGCGACATCGCGAGCTCGCCGCCGTCTATCGCCACCGCGGAGTTCAGGCTCATGTTCTGCGCCTTGAAGGGGGCCACTGAGTACCCCGCGTCGCTCAGGACGCGGCAGAGGCCCGCGACAACCGTCGACTTGCCGGCGTGGGATGCCGTGCCCTGGACCATGATGCCCCTCGCCATGAAGTTGCTAAACTTTAGTTTAGAGTTTTAAAAAAAGGTTTACCTGCTCTTCCAGAGGTAGAGGGGCGTCCCGTCCACGTTGAAGAGCTCCGGCGAGCCCTCCGCTATCACCTCGTCCCCCAGGGGCCTGACGACGAGGTCGGCGCCCACTCTCCTCGCGAGCCTCAGGGCACCACCCTGCATCTCCTCCCCGGGCCTCACGAGGTAGATGGCGGCAGCCCCCTCGTACAGGGAGAGATCGGGTTCGAATACGTCGTCACGCACGGAGCCCCGCAGCGGTTTCACGTCCGTGCAGGTCACTTCGAGCCCCAGTCGACGCAGCTCCTCGGCAGTCCCCAACCTCCCCCCCCACGCCGACCTCCACCACCCCGTCGCCGGGGCCGTACCTGGCCGAGAGAAACTTCGCGACCGGGTCCACCCCGCCAGGTCGGGGTGCGAAAACAATAATTTACCGCGGGTACAACTAACCCAGGATGCCGGAGAGGCTTAAAAAATTAATCAGGTCTGTTTCTGACACGGAGAGACCCGTGGAGATACTGCTGGAGAACTGCTACGTGACGCTCGAGGGTAGGCCCGTTCTCGTCGACGGAGCGCTCTCCATCTCGCCACCAGACGGAGACGACGAGAGTTTCGTGACCAGCGAGGACCTGAAGCTGGAGAGGGGCGACGTGAGGCTCAACTACTCCGAGAGAGAGACCTGCCTCCTGAAGGTAGAGGGGGACAGCCTGGTGATGGACGTCAGGAAGGGCTCCCTCTTCCGGGACTTCGTAAAGAGCCTCGGGAGCGGCGGAGGTACTCTCACCAGCCTGAAGGAGAGGGGGCTATCTCTGGACCTGAAGTACAAGGGGATGACCCTGCTGAGGAACGCGGACCCGGAATCCCTCAAGTCGTTCCTGAAGAAGCTCTGAAAAGCTCACCGAGTATAAGTTTACCACAATGAGGGGAAGGGCCTGGTACCAGGAGGAGGAAGTCGCCGAGAGCTACGAGGACGAGCGGTTCGGTAGCAGGGGAGGCGCCCTGATAAACCGCAGGGAGACGGAGGTCCTGCTCTCCCTGCTGGGCGACGTGGAGGGCACGCGGGTCCTCGAGGTGGCCACCGGCACCGGGAGGTTCGCCGAGACCATGGAGCGCGAGGGCGCGGACGTGGTGGGCCTCGACGTCTCGATGGAGATGATGGAGCAGGGGTTCGAGCGCTGCGGGGGGTTATTCGTCCGCGGCGACGGCTCCCGGCTCCCCTTCCGTGAGGACCGGTTCGACGTCGTGGTCGCCATGCGGTTCCTCCACCTGATTCCGGACCCGAGACCCTTCGTGGAGGAGATGAAGAGGGTCTCCAGGTCCTCCGTGGTCTTCGACACGTTCAATTCCAGGAGCGGAAGGATACTCTACAACAGGTTCCTGCCCATGGGCAGCAGGCTGTACGGCGAGGAGGACGTCACGGAGCTACTGAGAGAGGCGGGTCTAGGAAGGGTCAGGAGGAGGGACGAGTTCCTCTTCCCGTTCGGAGGATACAGGTTCGCACCCGACCTGCTGGCCGACGCGATGGAGACCGTGGACGAGGCACTGGTGTCCACGGGCCCCGGAAGGGCGCTGTCGAGCGTCACGTACTGGAAGGCCTCGGTGAAATGAGTCTGGAGGAGAGGCTCGACCGGTTCGTCGAGGAGCTGATGAGGGGGGAGGGAATCAAGCACCTGTCCGACAGGGAGCAGCTCGTGAGGGAGGTCTCGGAGGGGCCCTGCAGGTACTGCGAGCTCGCCGAGGATTGCGAGCTGTGTCACTCGGTGAGGGTAATGATCAGGGAGGAAGTGTCCGACTACCTCGACGGGTAGGTTTAATTTGGTCGACGGACAAGAGGAGAGCGTCTCCCGCCTTAGCTCAGTCTGGCCAGAGCAGCCGGCTGTAGACCGGCTGGTCCCCCGTTCGAATCGGGGAGGCGGGACTCCTTTCGATGGGCCCCGAGGGGGACTGCGAGAGGCTCATTGGGAAGTCTCGATGACAACTATTTAAGTAATCAATAGCAGATACGACACAGATGGCCGAAGACCGCTCGAGCAGGGACGTCCTGCTGGCCCTCGGGCCCGTGGCGCTGGTCTCGGTCTACACCGGGGGGGAGTGGGGGGCCCCCTGGTACTGGCCGTCGCCTGAACGAGCACGGAGTCCTGGAGGACGCGGGCGGGGAGACCCTGGAAGTGCTCGCGGCGGGGAAGAGGCATTCGGAGCTCAGCGGGGGAGGCTTCGACGTCATCGTCGGCTCATCGGGGGGTCACAGAGACGTGGTCATCGAGGACGGTGGGGTGCGGCTTGAGAACGGGGCCCGGGTGGACGTGTGCGGCATAGGTGTGGGCTACTCCGTGGACAGGGCCGTCGAGGTCATGACCGGGGCGGGCGTGGACCACGGCCTAGTCAACGTGGGTGGCGACCTCATGGCCGTGGGTAGCAGGGGTTTTGCCCCCTGGCGAGTGGGCGTGCGTGACCCGTTCTCGAAGGGACACGTGGCCGTGGCTGACCTCAGCGACGTCGCACTGACCACCAGCGGCAACTACGAGACGACCCACGTAGTCGACCCTGGGACGGGTGCGCCTCCGCAGGGGCTCGCGAGCGTAACCACAGTGGCGGAGAGGTGCGTGGACGCCGATGCCCTGTCCACGGCCGCATTCGTGCTGGGTCCGGAGCGGGGCGCCGAGCTGATCGAGGAGGCGGGGGGCGGCTACCTGTTCGTGGCTGACGGCGGCGAGGTGCTGCGGACGGACCACTTCTCCGAGGTACGGGGCCGTGCCTAACCGGGCAGGCTCTCCTGAACCCCTCCGAGGCGCCGGGCGTTCACCGCGACCACGACTGTGGAGAGGGACATCAGGAGTGCGCCCACCGCCGGGGATATCAGGAATCCCTGACCGTAAAGCACGCCCGCGGCCAGAGGTATCGCGAAGGCGTTGTAGCCGGTGGCCCAGAACAGGTTCTGAACCATCTTATTGTACGTGGCCCGCGAGAGCGTCACGACGGCGGCCACGTCCCTCGGGTCCGACTCCACCAAGACCACGTCCGCAGACTCGATGGCGACGTCGGTGCCCGCTCCTATCGCTATCCCGACGTCGGCCTCCACGAGGGCCGGAGCGTCGTTCACGCCGTCACCCGTCATGGCGACGGAGACGCCCCTCTCCCTCACCTCCTCCACCCTCGCGGCCTTCTCGTCCGGCAGCACCTCGGAGAAGTACTCGTCGAGGCCGAGGTCCTCCGCCACCCAGCGAGCGACGTCGCCCGAGTCCCCGGTCAGCATCATGACGCTGAGGCCCATCTCCCTCAGGCGGTCCACGGCCTCCCTGGACTCAGGCCGCACGACGTCTGCGAGGGAGATCCCGCCCACGGCCTCGCCGTCCACGAGCAGGTAGACCACCGTCTCGCCCCTGCCCGAGCGCCGTTTCAGCGCCTCGTCCCAGGCCTCCAGACCTCGCTCCTCGAGGAAGGAGGGGCTCACCACCTTCACGTCCCTGCCGTCGACGGTCGCCTCCGCGCCCCTGCCATGAATCGCCCTGAAGCCCTCCGGGGCCGGTACTCCACTCCGCGGTCCTCGGCCTCCCTCACGATGCCTCTCGCGATCGGGTGCTCTGAGTGGCTCTCCAGCGACGCGGCGAACCGGAGCACCTCGTCCTCCCCGGGCTCTCCCAGCGGGACCACCTCCGTCACCCCGAACCTGCCCTCGGTCAGCGTACCGGTCTTGTCGAATATCACGGCGTCCAGGTCACGCCCCCGCTCAAAGGCGGTGCGGTCCCTCACGAGGAGCCCGTTTCTCGCCGAGACGGCGGTTGAAACGGCGACGACGAGGGGCACGGCGAGCCCGAGGGCGTGGGGACACGTTATGACCATGACGGTGACCATTCGCTCCAGCGCGAATCCGAAATCGCCCACGAACGAGAGCCAGGCCGCCAGGGTAACGAGTCCGGCCACTACCGCCACCACCGTGAGGTACATCGCGGCCCGGTTCGCCAGGTCCTGCGCCCGGGACCGGGACTCCTGTGCCTCTCTCACGAGTTCCGTGACCTGCGAGAGGTAGGTCTCGTCCCCGGTCCTGCTGACCTCGATGACGACGGCGGACTCGCCGTTTACGGAGCCACCGATGACCTCGTCACCCTCCCCCTTCTCCACGGGCCTTGACTCGCCGGTGAGCGCGGCCTGGTTCACCGTCGTCCTTCCCTCGTCCACGACGCCGTCCACCGGCACATTCTCCCCCGGCCGCACCACCACCCGGTCCCCGGGACCCAGCTCCGACACCGGGACGTTCCTCGTGGAGCCGTCCCCCTCCAGCAGGTGGGCCTCCTTCGGCACGAGCTCCGCGAGCTCCCTCAGGGCGCCGGAGGCCCCCATCACGGACCTCATCTCCATCCAGTGCCCCAGCAGCATCACGTCAATCAGCGTCGCGAGCTCCCAGAAGAACAGCCGTCCGGGGAGCCCCAGGGCCACGGCCGCGCTGTAGAAGTAGGCCACGGATATGGCGAGCGCCACGAGTGTCATCATGCCCGGGCACAGCTCCGAGAACTCCTCGCGGATTCCGCGAAGGAAGGGGGCGCCGCCGTAGAGGAATATCGCGGACGCGAATCCGAGCTGCACGTACCGCTCCCCCGCAAACGAGACTGCGGCCCCGATGCCCGTGACCTCCTGGACCAGGGGCGACAGCGCGACCACGGGAACCGTGAGGACGAGGGAGACCCAGAACCTGCGCCGGTAGTCACTCACCGTGGAGGCGTGGTCGTTACCGGTGTCGCCGTGACGACCTGCACCCTGACCTCCGTCCCCCTCGTCGTGTCCCTCTCCGTCTCCGTCCATATGCACCCCTGACCCTGCAGCCTCGTCCACGGAAGCCCGTTACGTTAAGGAGCGCTACCTTCCCAGCGCGTCCAGCAGGTCCATCTCGTGCTCCTGCTCCACGACGAGTACGCCGCGGAGGGCCTCGGCAGTCGTGTACTCCCGCAGCGACTCGGCCTGCTGAATCCGCTTCCTGTACCTCTCTATGGCGTCCCTCTCGCCGGCGAGGTCCTGCTCCAGCATCTCCACCGGGTCACCGCTGACCCTGACCTCCTCCACGTCGACCGACGGGACGCCCCCCAGGTAGTCTATCTGGTCCGACAGCTCAACGGCGTGCGGACCTCCTCGTTCGCGTGGACCGCCAGCTCGTCACGTATGTTGTTGTAGGCCGCGCCGGATATCACGGCCTGGTGCTGGATGTACTGAATCGCGGCGGCGTACTCCCACTGCAGGTCGTAGTTCAGACCGTCGATCAGCCCGTCGAGAGAAACCTCGTTCCCCTTCATGTTACGTAGATAGGTCACTGGCCCTATTTAACTCACTCCTGTCTCCCGGGAGAGCGGAGTTCGGCGGGGACCGGAAAAGCCACCACCGAGGAGAGGGTTCTGGGCCGCGCGGCGATACAAAAAAAAACTCGGACCCGGGGGGCTGGGGGGGAAGCCGGGTGTAGCGCCTCGGCCCCCGTGCCCGCTCTGGGATGGTGGGGCTATATTCCCGGGGGCAGGGTCCAAACGTGACGGGGCGGGTCGCCCGCGTCCTCCTACCCTACCCCGATAGCCCCGCTTAGAATCTCCCTGTACCGCTCGTCCAGAAGCTCCCCCGCGAAATCTATCGAGTGGCGAACTATCTTGGTGGCCGTGACGATTCCAATTATAGTTATT
>JAANXF010000020.1 GCA_018263395.1 Methanonatronarchaeales archaeon | reverse complement strand
GGGTCCCCCTTCTCCACCACGATGCCGGCTCCGCGCTCCTCCACGTCGCTCGATACTCCGGCCACCGCGGTGGTGATTACGGGTTTGCCCGAGGCCATGGCCTCCAGCAGAACTATGCCGAAGCCCTCCTGCTCCGAGGAGAGGGAGGGGAGGGCGAAGGCCTCGCAGTTCCGGTAGTACTCAGGCAACTCGTCTTCTGGGATGAATCCTACGAATTCGACGCTTTCTGAGATGTCGAGGTCCTCGGCGAGTTCCCTGTACTCCTCCACGAGCTCGCCTGAGCCGCCGATCACCAGATTCGTCACCCCTTCCAGCACGATCTTGAAGGCCTCGAGCAGCACGTCGAGGCCCTTGTAGCGGTGATACCTGTCTAGGACGCCGAGGAAGAAGACCCCTTCTCCCGTGTCAGCGTCCTCAGGCGGGTGGAACCTCTCCGCGTCAACGCCGTTGGGGATTACCTCCACCTTCTCCCCGTAGGGCTTCAGGTGGTCCGAGTAGTCGAGGTAGGACGGCTGCGTGATGACGATGCGGTCGGCGGCGTCCAGGGTCTCCTTCAGGAGGGTGGCGTTGTACGCCCTGGCGATGGGGGATGCGAGGCCCTCCCCGGTTACGTCGTTGTGGTACGTCACGACGAGCGGTACGTCTTTTATACGGGAGGCGATGGAGCTGCAGGAGGCGCTCCAGGGCGTGGGTACGTGGGTGTGGATTATGTCTGCCTCTTCGCTGAGGAGTTCCGGAAGGAGTGCGGGAATTATGTTGGTGTTGGCGATTTTTCCGCGATACGTCAGCCTCTCGACCTTGACGCCATTCACGACGTCCCTCCTCGGCAGGTCCTTCGGCTCCCTCGCGCAGAGCACCTCGACCTCCACGCCTAGTTCTACGAGTTCCTTCCCGAGGTCCCGGACGTGGTTCTCGACGCCACCCGTGAAGGGGTGGAACCGCGCCGGGGTGTGGAGGGCCTTCACTCTGCTTTGATAATCGTTGAGGGCAAAAGGTCTTTTTGAATCTCTTCGGGTTCCTGAATGGTGTCTCTCAATGGGTCGGGAGTTCTGCGATCTGTCTGAAGCGTTTCAACTTTTTATTGTTCAGCGTCCTTTCGGCGCGACGGATGTAATCGTTGAGAACTCCTTATCCGGAGAGTCCGGCAGAGTCAGACGTAGGGCCGCTAACCGTTTCGAGTTCCCGTTCCTGGACACCTGCACGCTGAGGGGGACGGGTCTGGACGGGTTCGTGGAACTGTGTCGTGAGATCTCCACCGAACTCTCCACCGACCCGTTCCTCGCGGCGTTCGGTCACCAGTGGGAGTTCGGGGCGGACGAGGACCTGGTGCTGCTGGAGAGGTTTTTCGAGGAGCTGGAGGGCCGCGGTGCGGTGTTCGTGGAGGTACGGGCGGTGCCGGGGTTGGCCGGGGTTAGGGCGGAGGCCTGGTGATTGATCTTCAGGCTGAGACGGCCGTGTGGTGTGGCTCCGACGGTTCGGTGTTTTCTGTCCGGAGGCTCATCGTATCCATTGCTCCAGCCACTCCAACCTGTTATGTAGCCCCGATTCGGTGTAGGCCCTCTCAATAGCCTTTACTCCCGTTACAAATCTTCCGGGATCGATTCTCTGGTCCCGGTAGAGAACAACGCCGGAGTGCTCCATTTCCTCTGCTTTGCTTCGGAAGTCGAGGTCGTTCGTGATGAGCACCAACTCTTCATCGGCTGCCCTTTCGAGAACGTTCTCGTCCTTCTCCCCTTTTCCGTATTCTTCCGTGGAGACGACCTCGTACCCATTCATGCGGAGGGCATTAACGTACTCAAAGTTGACGTTTTCATCCGCCAAGAAGGCCAGGGCCACGGATTAATGCTCCACCTTTCTCGGAGCTTTAGAGTCCCTCTTCAGGTCCTCCTCGATTTTGGCCCATCGTTTCCGTATTTCCTCCATCTCGTCGAGGTGCTCGTAGTAGTAGGCCAGGGCGGAGTACACCTCTCCGAGGGAAAGGTCGAGCTGGTCGGCCACGCGCTCGGGTGAGAACCCTGCTTCGAGGACCATCTCCCCTATTTGGTATACGGAGATCCTTTTTCCCTCTATGCGGGCCTTTCCGCTCAGCACCCCTTCCGTTTTCACTATCTCCGCCATTTTCTTGAGTACGGTATCTCTCCCTTTTTGCTTAAGTTTGTTTGCTGACTCGTCCACCGGAAGTATGAGGGTCTTCATTTGATGAGAAGTTTATACGGGGCCGAAAGATCTGTTTGTCCACTTCAGGCTCCGTCTTCTGGAGACGTATACTCTGAGCAGCCCCGGCTCCGATGATTCGAATACCCTGAATGGATTCTTCGATGAGCTGGTGGGTCTCGGTGCGGGGTTCGTGGAGGTGAGGGAGGTGCCGGGACTGGCTTCGGTTACCGTTGGGTAGCGAGGTTTCTTCGAGTTAAGGGGAGTTATCGGGTGAAGTCCTCCTTCGACAGGTTTTCGGTGTACCCGGGGCCGACGTGTCGGTACTCGATTCGGTCCCTGAATCCGTGTCGAGGCAGGACCGTTTCGGCGGCGTGTCCGGCGGGTTTGTCGGTGGTGAGGAGGACGACGGTGTCGGCCTCGCCCGTGTCGAGGAGCTGGGCCGCGAGGCCTACGAGTGCCCCGTCGGCCTTCTCGATTTCGTCGAGCTTCCGGTTCGTCTAGCTGGCTATGAAGCGGGTGGTGGCGTCCATCGTTCTGGCGACCACAGGGGCGCTGTAGTCGAGGGTTCTGACCTCGATCCATCCCTCCTCGAGTCCCTGCTTCCACCGGGTTTCGCCGGACGGGTATCCCTCGGCCGATGGGTCGCCACCGAGTTCCTCGTATACTTGTTGGGGATCAGGAGTTTTGTCCCGGTCTCCTGCAGGGCCTTCCGGAGGAGGCAGTGCTTCTCGTTGTCCGGATCGCCGCACCGGACGAATACCCGGTGTCCGCCACGTACGCCGTGCCCATCCGGACTATTCCTCGGGGACTACCGGTTCCAGGGCCTGCAGGATGATTTCGGCCTCCAGGGGAGAGATTCCGAGTTCGCGGGCCGCGATCCGGTGGTTTATCTCACCTTTCACGTATTCCTCGGCGTATTCCAGGGCCGTCGCGAGGCCGTCCAGGCCGTGGCGCTCCACGAAGAGCTCGATGTCGCCGTTTTCTTCGCGAAGGGCTGCTGCTGCGACGAGCTGCGGAGTGATTGTGCGGCTCTCGTCGTCGGCGGAGAGGGTAAGGGTTACGTCCTTCGCTTTGTACTCGTAGGGGCGCTCCTCCCCTGTCTTAGCGATAAAGCCGGTGCTCTCCAGTCTCTTAACGTAGTCGTAGGCTGTTCCCTGTGGAACGCCGAGTTCGTCCACGATCTGCCGGACCGTGGAGGACCTGTTTCGCCGGACGTAGGTATACATCTTGGCGAGCGCCGGGGTTTCCAGCACATCGGTCAGGGCCGTTGCCCGGTCGATAGGGTGCCTGGTCGATTCCGCGGGAGCACACATGACTATGAATTATCTGTAACAGGTAATAACTCTTCCTTGCCAGATTCCTCCCGAGATACGGGAACGGTCTCGAACGTTCGGTCCAGGGAGCGATAGCAGAAATGTGGCCTTGGACTCCGGGGTATTTGTGAGCTTCTTCATGTTCTGCCCCCTAACTGAGGGGACACAGATGCCTCACTTCGAGATCCCCTTCTTAGATACCTACACGTTGAGGGAGGTGGGTCTGGACGGGTTCCTGGGGTTGTGTTGTGAGGCGGCCGTGAAGGTGGGAGTGGAACCGTTCTCGCCATGTTCGGTCACCGGTGGGAGTTCCAGGGCGAGGGGCACCTGGCCATGGCGCTGTGTATCCGTACGAAGGGTGGCGCCGATGGTGGGTGCGGGAAGTAGGTCCGCGGCCTCTCCTGGACCGGTGCTTAACCTTAGAGCCTCTCTTTCAGGACGTCGATCATCTCTCTCTGCCCCTCCACGAGTTCCCTTTGTCCTTCCACGAGCTCTCCCTGTCCCTCGTCGAGGCTCCTGAGTACGTCGACGCCGTCGTCCAGCTTTCGACCGATGTCTCCGAGGGTTTCACTCTGGACCTTGGTAAACGTGGGCAGGTCCGGGACATCCGCCGCTATCTCCTGCATCTCGATGTCCCCCACATCTGCGTCGAGGTTCGGTGCCTTCTTCTCGACGCCCTCGACGAGTTCCTGGACGGATTCACCTATGCCCTGGCAGAGCACCTGGACCCTGTCCCTCCCACGGTTATAGACGATACCTCGTATGCCGAGGGTCTGAGCCTCCTTCTCGACGAGGTCACGGAAACCGATGTCCTGAACCCTTCCTGTAAACGTTACGCTGTACGTGGAAGCAGGCACGGTGAATAGGTATGAGTCATCGGTACCCTTAAATCCTTCACCCTGATCCGTCTCTCCCTCCTGTAGAACTCCGTGAACGAGAGCCTAACTCCGTCGATGAACCTGATTTCTCCCCTGAGTATGGCCGTGTTTTCGTCCCATTCTCTCGGTGTCCGGGAGCCGTTCCTCGCGATGTTTGGGCACCAGTGGGAGTTTGGGAGTGACGAGGATTTGGTGGTGCTGGAGAGGTTCTTCGGGGAGATGAAGGGCCGCGGGGCGGGGTTCGTGGAGGTGCGGGAGGTGGAGATGCTGGCTGGCTGGTAGTGGAGGGACGGTTTGCTCTTAACCAGGTCCTTACGGGTTCAAAGGGAGGAGGGAAAGTTGACGCCGGTTTATACCCATCCGCCAGGGATGAAGAATACTTTTCCCGAGATCTCGTCGGGATCGATGTATCTGTTTATGGACTCTATTGCCCTGAAAAGCGTTCTCGGTTCCTCGTTCTGATCGTGGTAGAACAGTAGCCCCGTAGAGGGGGCGTTTTCAGGTCTCTGTCGTTGGTCACCAGGACTCTTCCCGTGCTTCCGAGGTAGGTCTCGATCCTTTCGTCGTTCAGGCCCTTACCCAGGTCCTCCTCCACCGTTTCCACGTCGTACCCGGAGTTTCGGAGCAGAGAGACGAGGACGGTGTCGACGTGTTCATCACAGAGGAGAGCCGTTTTCTCCATAGGTCAGGCCGGTTTCGGAGAAGTTACTCCGTCCCTTCTGGCCTCTCTCTCGATTTCGGCGTACCTCTCCCGTAGAGCCTCCATCTCCACCACGTTTTCGAAGTAGTACTGGAGTGCGGCATAGACGGCGCTCATGTCCAGGTCGTACTTTTCGGCGACCTCCTCGGGCTCCAGGTCGCCCTCGTACACCATTTCGTAAACCTGAAGGACAGAGATGCGGCGACCCTTTATCCTCGGAGCTCCCCCCATCACGTCCTCTGTCTCCACGATCCACTCCATTACGGTACCAGTTCTGCGGTCCGAGGTAAAACTGTTTTCGTGCAGGCTTCGAACCGACATCCTCCTCGAGTTTTGACCTGACGCTTTCCGGGGTGCCCAAGGAGCCTCCGATCTGTGGTGGAGGGCGCTATGGAGGTGGGGACCCGTTCCTCGCCGTGCCCGGTCACCTGCGTGGGTTCTGTAAGGACGGTGACCCAGATTTTTTGAAGGACCGGAGTGTCTCGGTGCGGAGTCCGTGGAGGCCCGGTGGGCCCCGGTCGTCGCGGGGATTCAGCGACGGTCCCGTCACTTCTCCAGCTCGTAAATCGTTATGGCGGGCCCCACCACTCTGGACCCCGGGTAGCCGGCTTCGTCTATCCTGCCCTTCATGGCCACCCTGAGGCCCTCGTCGGTCTCGATGTACCACTGCGGGGACTGGTACGCGATGGTGTACCCCGGGAACGGTTCGTCGCCGACGCCGTACCTCGACGCGTTGTAGAAGGAGAGCCTGTAGTAGTTGCTCTTCCCGGCCTCGCTGCCGACGCCCCGGTTAGACATGATCCATTGCTCCTCCCCCTGCTCACGTTTATCGTCGAACAAGTTCGGGGTGTCCATTTCGGTCTCAACTGAGGCGACGGTGACGACGGCGTGCCACTTGCCGAACGCGAGGTACTTGTTGCCCACGACGTAGTCCACGTCCTCCCCCCTCTCCCGTTTGAGCTCCTCGGTGAGGTAGAGGCGTCCCTCAGTAAGATTCTGCATGACGTAGAACTTCGCAGGTACATCTATGTTTACCTGAGTGTTGTCGCTGACGTACTGCACCTCCGAGAGGGCCTTCGCCGGGAACCCGTAGTCCCACCACGACATGACGGCGGTGGACCCGTCGAACTCCGGCGACTGCGCCATGTGGCCATACGTCGAGACCCACGCCCCGTTCGACTCCCAGTAAACCGCGGGCATGGACCTCCCCAGATTCCCGTTTGCGGCTACTATGGGCATCGCTGAGGTAGAGAGAAATACCAGAACCACGGCTACGGCGGTAACCCTAGCGAAGGGGATGGCCTCCACGGTCTCTCCGAGTTCCTCGATGCCGGCTGCGTCAAGCGCCCACCCGAACATGCCTCCGAGGGTCAGGGTGACCACGGCCACGTACGGCTCCAGGAACCGGGCCGCCTCGAACATCATGAGGAACGTCAGCATGACGAACGTGAGCTCGAGGAACCGTCTGGGGTGGAAATCCCTCCAGATCTTGTATCCGACGAAGAGAACCGGGAGGCCGGCCACGGGAAGCACGAGCTCCCCCAGCATACCGAAGGAGCGCTTCAGCGGATTCCCTCCCTCGAATGCGGACTGGAGTTCGGCGATGGTCGTCAGGTAACTGCCCGACGTGTCGAACATTCCAATTCCTGGAACGCTGAGTCCGCCCGGTAGGCGGCCGAACTGAACGGCGTAGTACACCGTAAGTGCTGCTGTGATAAGTGCGACGGCCGAGACGTAATGCCGAACGTTTCTGCCGTTCCGTATCCCGAACCTTTCCTCCACGAAGTCGGAGAATCTGTACGCGATGATGGGGAGGAGGCCGAGGAGACCGACTGCCGTGACGGCGTAGATATCCCGTACGTGATGCATGGGGAGATACCAGAACGACATGATGGGGACGGCGGCCAGTATCCCGATGAAAGAATACGTGGTGTCGGGCTCCAGTTTATCGGTGATGGAGGCGATGCCGGTGTACAGGATGATGCCGAGGCCGAGGAATCCTGCGAACATGACGTACCCCCGCCAGTGCAGGGCGTAGAGGCCGAGAGAGATGCCGGCGAGTGCGCCCCAGTACAGCCGGTCCCGCCGAACGGTCTGGTTGAGGGACCTGGCGAACAGTGCCAGGGTCAGGGTGGTGAAGAGGAACAGGTAGAGGTTGGTGTCGTAGGCCCCGGCGCGCCCGACCTCGATGAAGGGCGGAAACGTGGCGGTGAGCAGGGCGGCGATGACGCCGACCTTTGCGTCGTAGACCTCCCTGCCCAAGAAGTACATCGCCACGGTGGTCAGGGCCATCAGCACGACGGGGAGGAAGGCCATTACCTCTACGAGGCTGGCGTCGTAACCTATCGAGTTCAGGATCCTGGTCAGCGCAGCGGGCTCGAAGTGCGTCAGCGGCGGGTAACCCACGCCCGGGTGCTGGCCGCTGCGGGCAGGGAACAGCAGCGCGTCCCGGACCATGTACTCCCCCTCGTTAAACCAGTACCTGGCGAGGTGAAAGTGTTCGTAGGGGTCGAACTTCTGAAGCATATCGAGGGTCCCCATCTGGACCCGCTGGTAGCTCCCCACCAGGACCGCCACGCCGACGAGCAGCAGGGAGACCGACGATGAGAGGGCACCGGTCTGCCGCTCACGGGAGGGGGCGGCGGGCCGCCCCGGAGGGCTGTCCCCGCCGTGCTTCGCGTCGAGGTGCTGTTCGAGGTGCTCCTCCTCTCTTCCCTCGTATTCGCAGCTCGGCCACGGGCACTCGTGCATTCCGGGTTAGATTGCCGCTTTTCTACTTATCTTTTCCGTGCCGGAAAGGCCGCGGTTTTAGGGCGTAGAAAGGTGTTTTCTCGATTTCGGAAAGACATATTTCATTATCTAGATAGTGATTATCTGGACATCACTTTAGATGACGGATATTTGGGGGGGTCCGGGGCCAGGTGATATGGGGGATGTACGTACTATGAGTTATTATAGAAACGTGGCTGTTAACCTCGATTTGCTGTCGGCCTTGGAGTTGAGGGACAGTGGCTCGATATTCGGGACGGAGACGTCGCGAGGTGGAAAGTGGTCGACGGTGAACTAGAGGTCGAAGTCGTGCACCGGCGCCGGGGAGTTTTCGACAACTTCCGGCCAGGTGAATCCAAAGATAAAGTCGACACCGTAGCAGAGCACGATTCCTTCGGATTGGAAAACGGCTAGGTCGGCGTCGGTCTCCATAGAACCAGTTGGGTCGGTGATGTCGCTCCGCCTATGCAAGTTCGTCATTGGGGGAGCCGAATGGGCGTGCAGTCCTCGAGAGCCACCATTATGGTTCTTATTTTCTACACCTTTAGTTATCACTTTTGATAATTTATTTGGTAGATATCAAGAAAGAACCGGCGGGCCCGAAGTTATCTTCTGTATCAGTATCCTACAAGAGGTCTGGCGTAATCTTTCAGGTTTTTCTCCGCCTCGTTTAAGGCGTGTGGGTTCGATTTGGGTGTATGCGGAAGCAGGAGTCCGTGAGTGCTCTGAAGGATGCCTTGGAGCTTCTGCGCTCCAGAGACTTTGTCCACTCCGTCATCCTTTTTGGGTCTCAGGCCAGAGGGGAAGTCGGTCCTGGGAGTGACCTGGACCTCTGCGTAGTGACTGAACCGGGAGTTGAACTGGCTCTCCGGGAGAGGCTCAGGCTCGAATCGGAGCTCCCGGGGAGAATCGATCTGTCATATTTGATGAGTTGCCTCTAAACGTGCGGAGGAGGGTGCTTAGGGAGGGGGATGGCGTTTATTCGAGGGATAAAGAGCACGTTTTCGAACTAGTAAAAATAACTGACTTTGAGTACCCGAGGTACAAGAAGTTCCTCGACGAGTACCACGATGAGGTTATGGAAAAGGTGCGGCGGAGGGCGAAGTCGTGATAGACTCCGAGAGGTTAAGGGGGAAGCTCGACGAGTTGTTCACCTACTTATCGGAACTCGAAGAGGACCTTCCCGAGGAGCCTGATGGCTACGTTGAGGACAGGAGAACCAGAAGGGCGGTCGAGAGGGACTTCTAACTTGCCTGTGAAGTTCTTTTGGATGCCTGTAACATGGTTATTGCGGGAAAGAGCCTCGGTAAACCGGTTGATAATAGGGATTCCGTAGAGAAACTGGCGGAGAACTCTATACTCGAAAGGACAGTCGCCGACAGGCTGAAGGATATGGTGGGGTTTAGGGACCTATTGGTTCACAGATACGCGAAAATCGATGACGAACAGGCCTACAAAAACTTTAGAGAAGGTGTGAAGGATTTCTACATATTCGTGGAAAGCGCAGAAAAATTTTTAAATGAATGATCTGAACGCTGATTGCGATAAGTTATTTGGATAGCGGATGTTTAGACGCAGTCGATCATGCCAGAGAAGTGGGCCGAACGTGGAGCCGGTCACCTCCTGTTCGAAGAACCTGTCGAGTCTTAACTTGAAGGCTTAGACCTCTTCAACTAGGTTCTTCGACGCTTTTGAGTTGTCGCGTAGGTTATGTCGTTCGTCACCTCAGCACCTTTTCCCTGAACCTGTCCAGGAGGCCCTGATCGGGCTGGAAATCGTGGTCGGTGGATTCGGAGAACTGTTGGAGTGCTTCGAGGGCGTCCCCGTCGAGCTCGCCCGGGTCCGGCGTCACGACCTGGACCTTCACGTGCAGGTCGCCGCTGCCGTGGCCCCGCAGCCTCGGCATTCCCTTGCCGCGGAGGCGCAGAGTGTCCCCGGACCGTGTTCCGGGCGGGACCTCCACGTTCAGCGCTCCGTCGAAGTGCGGTACCTCGACGGTGTCGCCGAACACGGCCCGGGGAAACGTTATCTCGTGTTCGTAGAGCAGGTCGTCCCCGTCCCGCGCGAGGTCGGTCCGGTTCCGTACCCGGATCTCGACGTGCAGGTCGCCGCTGGGGCCTCCCCTCTCCCCGGCCTGGCCCTTTCCGCGGATACGGACGACCTGTCCGTCCCCCACGCCGGGAGGTATATCGACCTCGACGGACTCGCGGCTGTCGACCCTGCCCTCGCCGCCGCACTCCTCGCAGCTCTCCTCGACTATCCGTCCCTCTCCGCGGCATCGGGTGCAGGTCCTCTGCGTCATGACGCGGCCCTGCGGCGTGTTGCGTATCCTGCGCTGCTGCCCAGAGCCGCTGCACTCCGGGCAGGTCGACACCGCGTCCTCGGAGGCTGCACCGCTACCTCCGCACTCCGGGCAGCTCGTGGTCCTTATGTAGGTGACCCGGGTCTCGGTGCCGCGGTAGGCGTCCTCCAGGTCTATCGTGGTCGAAGTGCGGAGGTCGCGGCCGCGGCTAACCCCCCTGCCCCTGCCTCCGCGCCCCATTCCGCCCCCGAAGAAGGCGTCGAAGACATCCTCCATCCCGCCGAATCCGCCCACGCCGGAGAAGTCTCCTCCGAATCCGCCCATACCTGCTCCGCCGGGGCCGCCGTCTCCGGTGGCTCCGTGCTTGTCGGCCTGCTCGTAGTTCCGGTGCCCCAGGCGGTCGTACTGCCTCCTATTGGAGCCGTCGCTCAGGGTCTCGTAGGCCTTCTTGACCCGCTTGAACCGCTCCTCGGCGTCGTCGTGGTCGGAGATGTCGGGGTGGTACTCCTTGGCCTTCTCCCGGTAGGCGTCCTGGATCTCCTCCTGCGAGGCGTCCCGTGCGACCCCGAGGACGGAGTAGTAGTCCTCCATCCCCTACGTCTCTGCTTCCTCGTAGTCGGCGTCGACGTACTCCTCCTCGGCCTCTGCACCTGCCCCTTCGGGGCCTCCGGCGCCTGCTCCGCCCACGCCACCCATTCCCTGGCCGGCGGCTCCCTCGGCGCCCTCGTACACCTGCTTCCCTATCTCCATGAGGGTCCTGGAGAGCCTCTCGGTCCTCTCCCCCAGGGTCTCGGTGTCGGCGTCCTCCTCGACGGTCTCCCTGACGCTCTCCACGTCGTCCTCGATGTCGCTCCGGAGGTCGTCGTCCAGGTTCTCCTCGTGCTCGTCGAGCAGCTGCTCGGCGCGGTGGACCGTGGCCTCGGCCTCGTTTCTGGCCTCGACGTGCTCCCTGCGCTTCTCGTCCTCCTCGGCGTGCTCCTCGGCCTCCTCCACCATCTCCTCGACCTCCTCGTCGCTGAGGCCTACGCCGCCCTCGATGGTGACGGACTCCGTATTCCCGCTCCCCGTGTCCTCGGCCTCGACCTCCAGTATGCCGTCCGCGTTCAGCGAGAAGGTGACCTCTATCTGCGGGGTACCCGCCGGCGCGGGCGGGACTCCGGTGAGCTGGAAGCGGCCGAGGGTCTCATTGCCCCCAGCCATCTCGCGCTCTCCCTGCAGGACGTGGATGTCGACCTGGGTCTGACCGTCGGCAGCGGTCGTGAATACCTGCGTCTCCTCGGTGGGGATCGTCGTGTTTCTATCTATCAGCCGGGTGAAGATTCCGCCCTTCGTCTCCAGACCCAGGGAGAGGGGGGTTACGTCGAGGAGCACTATGTCGTCCACCTCGCCGCTCAGTACGCCGCCCTGGATCGCGGCGCCGAGGGCAACCGCCTCGTCCGGGTTGACGTCCTTCCTCGGCTCCATACCGAGCTTCTCCTCGACCGCCTCCCGGACCCGTGGCATTCTCGTGGCTCCGCCCACCAGTATGACGTCGTCCACGTCCTCCTTCGATATGCCGGCATCGTCGAGGGCCTCCTCCATCGGCCCCATCGTCCTCTCGACGAGGTCCGCGGTGAGGCTCTCGAACTTCGCCCTCGTCAGGGTCTCCTCGAGGTGCAGAGGGCCGTTGTCGTCGTGGTATACGTAGGGCTCGTTTATCGTGGTCTGCTTTACGGACGAGAGCTCTATCTTTGCCGACTCCGCCGCCTCCCTGAGGCGCTGGTGTGCGTCCCTGTCCTGCATCAGGTCCACGCCGTGCTCTTGTCCGAATTTTTCGGCCAGGTACTCCTGAACTGCGCTGTCCCAGTCGTCGCCACCCAGCTCGTTGTCGCCGCTGGTGGCCACGACGTCGTAGACCCCTCCTCCGAGCTGGAGTACCGAGACGTCGAATGTGCCGCCTCCCAGGTCGTAGACGAGCAGCGTCTGGTCCTCCTCGTCTCCGTAGCCGTAGGCCATGGAGGCGGCGGTGGGCTCGTTGACTATCCTGGCGACGTCGAGCCCAGCTATCCTGCCGGCGTTCTTCGTGGCGTTCCTCTGCTTGTCGTTGAAGTAGGCCGGGACAGTTATCACTGCCCTCTCGACCTCCTCTCCGAGGTACTCCCCGGCGTCCCGCTTCAGCTTCTGGAGGATGAAGGCCGATATCTGCTCCGGCATGTAGGAGTCGTCCCCCACGTCCACCCCGTAGCCGTCGTCGCCCATGTGGCGCTTGATGGACTGGACGGTGCGGCCCGGGTTCTTGATGGCCTGGTTCTTGGCCGCCTTCCCCACTATCAGTTCGTCATCGCCGAAGGCGACCACTGAGGGCGTCGTGCGTTCCCCCTCCGCGTTCTCTATGATTTCGGGGTCGCCCCCCTCCATGATGGCCATAGCGCTGTTCGTCGTCCCGAGGTCGATGCCGAGTATCTTTTCGCCGCTCATGTTAAAGCCTCAAAACAGTGCTTTTCCTTGTTAGTTCTCAGTAAAAAAATTTACGGCTCTCCCTCCCCCCTTTCGTCCCCCGGTTTCCGGGCCACGGTCACCCTGGCCGGGCGCAGGACCGACTCCTCAGATTCGAATCCCGCCCGGTGGACCTCGACTATCTCGTCGTCCTCGAAGTCGGACCTCTCTACGAGGGCCACGACCTCGTGTTTCTCCGGATCAAATCCAGAGACGTCTATCTCGCGAACGCCCTCCCCGTCCAGGAGAGAGTCGAACCTCCTGAGCGTCATCTTCAGCCCCCCCTCGACCGCCCCGAGGTCGCCCCCGGTCTCCAGGGCCCGCTCCAGGTCGTCCCGGACCCTCAGCATGCTCTCAATTACGTCCTCGCGGCCCCGCCTCTCCGCCTCCTCCACGCGGCGCTTCGCCCTCTTCTTGTAGTTCTGGAAGTCGGCCATCAGGTGCCTGACCCGGCTCTCCAGTTCGTCGATTTTTTCCTCTCGATGGGCGAGCGCGTCCTCCAGCTTCCCGACGTACTCTTCGAGGCTCCGCGCCCCGTCCTCCGAAGACCCCGGCCTGGCCGTGGGGTCCCCGCCTCCCTCTCCGCCGGGTTCCTGTCCGCTGCTCATCGGGCGGATAGAATGTGAGTAGCCCGACTTAATCCTGTTGACGCAGAAAAGGGTTAAAGAACGGGCCCGAAGGTTGGGCCATGGAGATTCCGAGGGAGGGCTCCTCGTGCCAGGAACTCATAAGGTGTCTGCTGGGGCTGAAGGACATCGACATGCGGACCTACCGGGGGCTGCTCGAGTCGGAGGGCGGCCTGACCGCCGACGAGATGGGGGACCTTCTGGACAGGGAGCGCAGCACGGCCTACCGCTCGCTCCAGAGGCTGGTCGGGTGCGGTATCGCCACGAAGGAGACCAGGACCATCGAGGAGGGCGGATACTTCTATATATACCGCGGTGTCGAGCCCGGCAGCCTGAAGGAGATAGCCGAGGAGTGCCTGGACGAGTGGTACGACCAGCTGAGGCGTGCGGTGAACGAGGTGGAGGAGAAACTCGCTGACTAGTCCCCGAGCGCCCCCCTCCTCTCGAGCAGGTCGACTATTCTTGGTGAGAGGAGGACCACGAGTACGAAAACCATCAGACCCACCATCCCGGCGACGCCTCTCTCGCCGCTGAGCGCTATCCACAGGGCGTAAATCGCCCCGGAAACCACCCAGACGGCCACCATCGCCCACTCCCTGTCGAGCCTCACGGTGACCTAACTGGTGGGCCAGCCGGTAAAAGCTTTGGCGGTCAGGCCTCCCTCACCGGCGCTCCCTCCCTCTCCCTCAGGTAGGTCCGAAGGGTTCCCATGAACACGGCCAGTATGACGGGACCTATGAAGAGCCCCATTATCCCGAAAACGCTGAGGCCCCCGAGAACCCCTACGAGGGTAATGACCGGGTGTACGTGGGCGCGCTTCTCGACCAGGAGGGGCCTGACGAGGTTGTCCACCATGCTGACCACCACCACTCCGTAGACCAGCAGGCCGGTTCCCTGCACGGTCTCCCCGTTCAGCAACATTACGGCGGCGGCGGGGATGTAGAGGAGCAGTGGGCCTATCACGGGTATCAGTGCGAGTATAATCATAACGAATCCCCAGAACGCCGCGTTCCCGACCCCGAACAGGAAGAAGCCCACGGCCCCCACGGCTCCCTGTACGATCGAGGTGAAGAGGTGTCCCGCCACCATCGCCCAGGTCACCGTCCGGACCTCCTGAAACATGGCGTCCTTCCGCCCCTCGTCCATCGGGAGGATGTCACGGGTCATCGAGACCGCCGCCGGGCCGTCCCGGTACAGGTAGAACATGGCGAACACCATCACGAAGACCCCGACGATGAAGCTCGTCACCGCCTCGACCAGCTCCGTAAGCCTCTCGGTGAATCCCTGCCCGATTTCCCTCAGCCAGCCATCGACCCGTTCCTCAAGGCTCAACGGCCTCCCGGTAGCCTCCTCCAGGAACGCCTCGGCCCTGCCGATGTCGAAAAAGCCGTCGATACCGGTGGACATCACCGCGCTGACGACCTGTCCCGACTCGTTTATCGCCGTGCTGGTCACGATTGCAGAAGGCGTAATTACCGCCACTATCAGGGCGAACACCACCAGCGCGGAGCTAAGCCGGGGCCTGCCCGTTCTGCGTTCCACCGCCTCGTAGAGGGGATACGTGACGAACACGAGCATCGCCGCGGCTATCAGGTAGGTGAGCAGCGGCCGAAGCACTATCAGGCTGACTATCCCGATCGCGGCGACGAAGACGAAGAAAAATATCGAGTTCAGCGTGTCCCTGTTCAACTCATGGCCTCCTCTTGAGTGTCTTTCCGGGTGTGCGGTGCACCCCGGGGGGACTTGGGTGGGGAGAGGGAAAAAGAGTGGGGTGTTTTTTTTGGCCGTTTTTCGAGTACGTCTACAGGTACCGGCCGGGTGAATGCTCGCTAGTCTCAGTACGTCTCCAGGTAGCGGTCGAGCTCCCAGCCGTGCACCACGGCTATGTACTCGTCCCACTCGGCCCTCTTGGCCTGCACGAACTTCTCGTACGCGTGGGTCCCGAGCGCGTCCCGGATGACCGAGTCCCTCTCTAGGGCCTCCACGGCCTCCTTCAGGGAGCCCGGCAGCTGCTCCACGCCGTGCTCCCTCCTCCTGGCCTCGTCGAACTCGTAGATGTTTTCGCGCACCGCGGCGGGTGGCTCCGTCCCGTTCTTTACGCCGTCCAGCCCGGCGGCGAGCATCGCGGCGAAGGCCAGGTACGGGTTGCAGGACGGATCGGGGCTGCGGTACTCCACCCGGGTGGATACGCCGGAGCCGGCGGGCCTCCTTATGAGTGCGCTCCGGTTCACGTCGCTCCACGCGACGTTTATCGGCGCCTCGTAGCCGGGGACCAGCCTCTTGTAGCTGTTGACTATCGGGTTAGTTACCGCCGTGATCGCCGGCGCGTGCTCCAGCAGACCCCCCACGTAGCCGTACGCCACCTCGCTGAGGCCGAACTCGTCCTCCTCGTCCGCGAAGGCATTCTCGCCGTCCAGCGTGAAGAGGCTCTGGTGCACATGCATGCCGGAGCCGTTGATTCCGGCTATCGGTTTGGGCATGAAGGTCGCGTGGAAGCCGCACTGCTGCACGATGGACCTGACTACGGTCTTGAAGGTCGCCACGTTGTCCGCCGTGGACAGCGCGTCCCCGTACCTGAAGTCGATCTCGTGCTGCCCCTCCGCGACCTCGTGGTGGCTCGCCTCCACGTCGAACCCCATCGCGTCGAGTGCGAGGACTATCTCCCTCCGTATATCCGGTGCGGTGTCCTTCGGGTCGAAGTCGAAGTAACCGCCGCTGTCGTGCGGGACGGTCGTCGAGTCCCCCTTCGCGTCGGTCTCGAACACGAAGAACTCGGGCTCCGGCCCGGCGTTCATCACGTAGCCCATCTCCTCGGCCTCCGCGATGACCTGCTTGAGGACGTACCTCGGGTCCCCCTCGAACGGGCTGCCATCGGGCAGCGTCACGTCGCAAATGAGCCTGGCGACGGACTGCTCCGGCCTCCACGGCAGCGCGGTGAAGGTCGCGGGATCGGGCTCCAGCCTCATGTCCGACTCCTGTATCCGCACGAAGCCCTCTATCGACGACCCGTCGAATGCTATCCCCTCGTCCAGTGCCTTCTCCAGCTGCTCCGCCGGGATGGCCACGTTCTTGACCGTGCCGAGTATGTCGGTGAACTGCAGCCTCACGAACCTGACGTTCCTCTCCCTCGCCTCGTCGAGGACCTGCTCCCTCATTTCAATCACCGGAAACCAGTTTCCGGTTTCTGGTATGTCCGGGTGGACATATATGTCTTGGCCCGGTCAAGGCTCTTCCCCCCGGCCCCTGTCGTTCGCGGCAGCCCATCGCACCAAAATCGCGCGGCGCACCCTAAAAACATCGCAAAATCGGCCCCGGCCAGCCATGGGCCCCTTGGAAACATCGGCGGGGGCCCTCATAGCAGCAGGAACGCGATCACCGCCACCAGGACGGACGTGACCAGGAGCACGCTCCTCCCAATTCCGGCCCGGAGATCGACCGTCTCGAGCCCGAGGAGCCGCGCGGCCGTCCCCCCGGGGTCCATGACCGCGGCCACGGTCGCCCCCGAGAGGTTCACCACAAACCGGTCGACCGCGGCGTAGAGGTCCGTCAATTCGAAGACGAGGCCGCGGGTCCCGTAGAACGTTAACGGGTTGTAGAGCCTGTCGACGTCCGGAACCCGGCCGACGCGCTTCAACGGGTCCCTGAGGAGCGCGAATCCCACGGCGGCGATGGCCGCCAGCAGCAGCCCCTCTCCCACGTGCCCCGGGCTGTAGGTCGAGAAGTGGAACCCCTCGGTCGGAAGTATCGCGAAGAGGAGCGGAGGGTACAACCCGTATATCACGCAGAGGCCCGCGACCACCGCCATAGCCACCGATTGACCCGCGTTCGAGTCCCGGACCGGTCCCTCGTACTCGCCCTCGACGAAGACGCTATAGCCCAGCTTCATGAAGGAGAGGAAGGTCCCGACGCCCCCGGCCAGCAGGAGGTACCACAGCAGCTCCAGGTGCTCCTCGTGCGCGGCGACTATCACCATCCCCTTCGACACGAACCCGTTGAAGCCCGGAAACCCGGAGATGGAGAGGGCCGCCACCGCAAAGGTGACCGCCGTTATCGGCATCCTCCTCCCGAGCCCCCCGACCCTATTCAGGCTCTGCTCCCCCGTCCGGTAAATCACGACGCCGACGGCCATGAAGAGAAGGCTCTTGTAGAGTATATGGTTGAAAACGTGCCCGAACGCGCCGCCCGTCGCGAGCGCCCCCCCTATGCCGACGCCGGCGACCATGTATCCGACCTGGGACTGTATGTGGTAGGACAGGAGGCGGCGCATGTCGGTCTGCATGAGGGCCATCCCGGCCCCGAACACCGCCATCAGGCCGCCCATGTAGGCCAGCGCCAGGTGTCCGTCGGGAAAGGCCCTGTACATGCCGTACACGCCGGTCTTCGTGGTGAAGACGCACAGGAAGACGCTCGCAGCGACGTGGGGCGCGGGGTAGGTGTCCGGCAGCCAGGCGTGTAGGCCGACGAACCCGACGTTTATCCCTATCCCGACCGCGGCCAGCACGGGCGCAACGGTTCCAGCCATCCCGCCGTCGGCCGCGCTGAACAGGAACGACCCGACCTCGGCGTAGTGCCACACGATGGCGGCGAGGAGGAGGGTTCCACCCACGCCGTGGATCATGGCGTACCTGAACCCCGCCCTCACCGCACGACCCCCGTGGTGCCAGATCAGGAGGGTGCTGGTGACCGCCATCAGCTCCCAGAAGAATACGAGCGTCAGCCAATCGCCGCCGTAGACCGCGCCCAGGCTGGTACCGACGTAACCGAGGGCGAACGCGGTCTGCATCGGCTCCGCCTCGGTGTACAGGGAGTAGAGCACGGCGGCGGCGCCGATGAAGCCGAAGATGACGCCCATCAGCGTCGAGAACGGGTCGACGTTCACCAGCACGGCGTCGAAACCGAAGAGCTTCACCTGCAGGAACTGCCCCTGGGACGCCAGCCAGGCGTAAGGGACAATTGCCCCGGTCGCAGCGACCCCAACCGCGTGTCCGATCCTTCGACCCACGAGGGGCATCAGGAGCGCCGCAAGCAGGACGGGCACGAAGGGCGGCACGACCGGGTCCACCATCAGATGGCCACCCCCGTCACTCCGGCCACGATCAACCTCACTATCCTCAGGAAGACCGCGGCGTCGGGGACGACGCCCAGGACTATGGCACCGGCCGCCGCCGCTAATATCGGTCCGAGCATTAGCCAAGTCGACTCGGCCCCCGTCGGCGCCCGGCGCCCCCAGTCCTCTCGCTGCGCCCGCCTGTACCCGTGGCCGCCCTCGAAAGAGGTGGTCGCCACGGAGCCGGAGAAGCGACCCCCCGGCTCTCCCTCGACGACCGGCTTATGGTCAGCCTTCCCCCTGGACTCGAAGAAGGCCGCGTAGACGACGGGCCAGAAGTATGCGATGTTCAGCACGCCCGAGACGAGTAGAGCCACCGTGAAAACGGCCCGGCCCGCCGTCAAGGTCCCTATCAAGAGGAAGTACTTGCTGACGAACCCCGCGACCAGCGGGATGCCCGCCATCCCGGCGGCGGCCACGGCGAACGCTGCCATGGTCAGCGGCATCCTCGCGCCGATTCCGCCCATCTCCGAGATATTGTCGGTGTGGGTCTCGACGTGGATGGCGCCGGCACAGAAGAACATGGTTATCTTCATGAAGGCGTGAGCGGGGATGTGCAGGAGCGCTCCCGCCAGCGAAACCGGGCTGAGGACGGCGAGCCCCAGAACTATGTACGACAGCTGGCTGACCGTGGAGTAGGCCAGGCGCCGTTTGAGGTTGTCCTGTCGAAGCGCGATTAAGCTCGCCGCGAGGAGCGTGAAGGCCGCGACCCCCGCCAGGGGAAGACCCATCCCGAGGTCCGTCATCAGGTCGGGCCCGAACACGTCCAGGACCAGGCGGGCTATCCCGAAGACCCCCGCCTTGACGACGGCCACGGCGTGGAGGAGGGCGGAGACGGGTGTGGGTGCCACCATCGCGTCCGGCAGCCACGAGTGGAGCGGCATCAGCGCGGCCTTCACCCCGAAGCCCGCGGCGAGCAGTGCGAACGCCCCGCGGGCCACTACGGGGTCCGCCGCCGCGAGCCCGGATATCCCGCCGGGGGAGAAGGCCGTGGTGCCGGTAGCCCATAGCACGATTAACGACCCGGTCAGGACGGCCACGCCGCCCCCGAAGGTGTAGGCCAGGTACTTTCTACCGGCGGCGCGGGCCTCACCGGTCCCGTCGTGTGCCACGAGGGGATAGGTCGCCACCGCCAGAAGCTCGTAGAACACGAACATGACGACGAGGTTGGAGGCGAACGCGACTCCGACTGCGGCGGAGAGGCTGCCGGCGAAGGCCGCGAAGTAACGGGTCTGGGAGCCCTCGTCAAGCCCCCGCATGTAACCGATGCTGTAGAGGCTCGTGACGAGCCACAGCCCGCTTGCCACAAGGCCGAACAGCAGGCCGAGCGGGTCGGCGCGGAGCGAGAACTCGACACCCGGGAGGAACGGGCCCAGATCGGTGACGTACACCTGTCCCGCCAGCACGCCGGGGACCATGCTCGCCACTGTTCCGAACTTGGCGACGGACGCCAGCAGCGTCCACGACTCCCGGACGTCGGGTCGCCCTCGAGAGGCGAGTATCAGGGCCACAGCTATCGCAGAAACGAGGACCGCTCCGAGGGGCCTCACGGATGCGACATGAATCATGATACGAGCCGCAGTATCGTTGGTTCGATCAGCTGTCCGTACCCGAAGGCGGCTGCACCGAGGACCACCGCGACGACGGCCGCGGCCAGGACCGCGGCCTTCATCCCGCGGGACGCCCCCCCCGGCTCTCCCCCGGTCGCCTCATCGAGCACCGAAGCGGACTTCGCCCCGTCCCCTCCGTCACCCCGACCCTCTCCCTCCGGTTCCCAGAAAAACATCCTCTCCACGAGCCTGGCGACGTACGCTAGCGTCAGCAATGTGCTCCCCACGATGACGGACGCCAGCAGCCAGGCCCCTGCCTCGATGGCGCCCAGCACGATGTAGAGCTTGCCGACGAACCCGACCGCCGGCGGGACGCCCACCAGGGCGAAGGCGAGAATTCCGAAGACCCCCGAACCCGCCGGGAATCGTTTCGCGAGGCCGCCGTAATCGTCCACGGTGCGGGCGCCCGTCTCCCCGGCAACGGTTCCCGTGGTCAGGAAGAGTCCCCCCTTCATCACGGCGTGACCCACGAGGTGTATCGCGGCACCGGTGAGCGCCGTCACGTTGGCGACCGCTACCGCACCCACGATCAGCCCGAACTGCGAGACCGACGAGTACGCGAGCATCCGCTTTATCTCGCTCTGGGAAACTGCCAAGAGGCTCCCGGTAACGATGCTCGCGACGGAGCCTGCGACCAAGACCCTCCAGGCGGAGGGGTTTGCGTGGAGGAAGTCCACGGTGAAGACGGTGAACACTATCCTGATGAGCGCGTAAGCGGCGACCGTTGACACCAGGGCCGAGATGAGGCCGCTGACAGTGTCGGGTGCCCCCGCGTAGGCGGTCGGCTGCCACGCGTGGAGGGGAAAGACCGCGACCTTGACGAAGAGACCGACGACCATCAGGGAGAAAGCGGCCACGACGAGGGGCGTGGTGTGGCCGGCCTCGGCGAGCTGGGCCGAGAGGTCGGCCATGTTGAGCGTTCCCGTGGCGACGTAGGCGTAACCGATCCCCAGCAGGAACAGGGACGCACCGAAGGTGCCTACGAGGAGGTACTTCAGTGCGGCGAGGGCGGACTCGCCGCGATCGCCGCTCGCCACGAGTGCGTACGTCGCCAGGCCGGAGATCTCGAGGAAGACGTACATGTTGAACACGTCTCCTGTCACGCTGATTCCCGTCAGGCCGCCGACCAGCAGGAGGTAGGTAGCGTAGAACGGGTTTGAGCGTGGCCCCGCCTTCCGCGCGTACGCCAGGACGCCCAGGGCCACTGAGGCGACGAGTAGCGCCATGGTGGCGGAAAGCCCGTCGACCACGAGTTCTATCCCGTAGGGTGCAGCGAATCCGCCTACTGCGTACCTGACGGGGCCGTGCCGGAGGGCTCCCCGGGCGAGCACGCCGGCGGCACCTACCTGCAGGACGGACGTCAGAACGGCCACCGGCCACCCCGTCTCCGACCTGACCAGCCCGACGAGCATCGTAGCCACTGCCCCCAGTATCGGGAGCGCCACCAGCATCGGCGGGAGGTCACTCATCGCCGCGGACCTCCCTTATGAGGGCCTCGTCCAGGGTACCGTACACCCTGTATATCCGAACGATGAGGCCCAGCGAGACGGCCGTCAGGCTCACACCGACGACTATGGCGGTGAGGATCAGGACGTGTGGAACCGGGCTGACGTAGGGCGAAGGTGCGGTGAGCAGCGGCGGGCTCGCCCCCTCGACGTAACCGGACACTATGAAGAAGAGAAAGATTCCCGTCTGGAAGACGTTCAACCCTATCACCTTTTTCACGAGGTTCCTGTCGCCTATCATCACGAAAGTCCCCACCCCCATCAGGAAGAAGGCAACGAGGTAGTGGAAGCGCGAAACCAAGAGGTCCATCAGGCACCCTCCCTCTGCCCGGAGTCGATGACGAAGAACAGGCCCGCCACCACCCCGGAGACGATGAAGCCGATTGACAGCTCAACGAACTCGATTCCGTACCTGCTGGCGTGGTGTGCGCCGTACGCGCTATACTCGAGGAAAGCACCGCCGAGGAGGACCGAGCCCATCCCGGCCAGCAGGAACGCCAGGACGCCGACGCTGACGAGTGCGACGGGCACCTCCGGCCCCATCCAGTTGCGCGTGGTCTCGATGCCGAAGGCTATGCCGAGCAGGAGAATCACCGTTCCCACGATGACGCCCCCCTGGAACCCTCCGCCCGGCGAGTCCGCACCGTGGAACATCACGTACAGGCCGAACGTGAACACGAAGGGCGACAGGACACGTACAGTCGCCATTATTACCGGGCTCTCGACGTAGGGGGAGCGAAAACCGGCTTCGACCTCCCCCTCGTTTTCGACACTCATCCGAACGCCTCCCTCCCGAGCACCAGGAGTATGCCGACACCGGCCGAGAATACGACAACCGCCTCCCCCATCGTGTCGAATCCCCGGTAGGCCGCGAGAACCGCCGTAACGATGTTCTTTACACCGGTCTCCTCGTGGCTGTTCTCGATGTAGTATCTCGTCACCCCGTCATTCGCCGGAGGGGAGTCCCCCGTTCCGACGGGCGGCAGCGCCACGAGCGTGGTCGAGAGGGCCGCGACGAGGAGGAGCGCCACCACGGCCGACGGGACGTCGATCCGTCCGACGTTGGCCTCTCCGGGTGGTCTAACAGTCTTGGTGATGGTCAAGAGCAGCAGGACCGTCATCACCCCTGCGCCGACTGCGGCCTCCGTGAGGCCGACGTCGGGGGCCCTCAGGAAGACCCACACCACGGCCATGCCCAGACTGTAAGCACCGAAGGCTATGATCGATCCCAGGATATCCCTCAACAGCGCCGTTACAACTGCGGATACCAGGACGAAGGCGAGGAGTGCGTAGTCGAGACCCACGGTCATGGTTCCTCCTCCGCGGTCCAGGGCTCGATGCCCTGGTCGTGGGCCGCCCGAACGATGGCGTGGACGGCGGTGGGGTTTGTGAGGAACATGAAAACTATGAGGAGAAACGTTTTGAACGTCGACAGTCCACCGCCGAAGGCTATCGCCACAGCGGTAAGCGTGAGCAACCCGCCTAAAGTATCGCCCTTCGAGGCGCTGTGGGCCCGGGTATAGAGGTCCGGGAGCCGCACCAGCCCCACCGCGGCGGAGAGTGCGAAGAACGAGCCACCCGTGGCGAACAGGAGCACCGCGATTTCGCGCAGTGCCATCAGAGCACGCCTCCCCGTTCGACCGTGAACTTCGATATCGCTATGCTCAGCAGAAAATTCAGAAGCGCGTACACGATGGCTATGTCCAGGGCCCCCGGTTCATCGAAGGCCCCGGCCAGAAGCGCAATGAGGACGACCACGTTGGAGCCGACGACGTTGAACCCGATAACCCTGTCCGGCATCGTGGGCCCCTTGAAAACGCGGTAGAAGGCGACAAAGGACGCGATTAGGAACGGGGCCGCAGCAGCTATCAGGATGTCCGCTGCGAGCGTCACGAATCCTCACCCCGCTGCTCCAACCGTTCCGCCGGGCTGGCAGTACGGGAGGCAGCCAGGCCGTAAAAGACGAAACGGACTCCGCGCTCGAGACCCCCGGCCATGAGGCCCGTCCGGGCTTTACGGGTGAGGGTGTGGATGGTAAAGTGTTGCGGCGTTATGTCCACCGTGAGGGTTCCCGGGGTAAGCGTGATGCTGTTGGCCAGGGCGGTGGCCGCCAGTGGGGACCACACCGCGGCGTCGAAATCTACGACCTGCGGGTCGATGGGCAGGTCCGGGTGAAGAACGATGTACGCAATCTCGAGGTTGGCCTTGAAGATTTCCCAGAGGAGGTAGGGGACGTAAAAAAGCATTCGCCAGAGCCGCCTAGCCGTCCGGACCGGGTGTATCGGCGCGGTCAGCGACACGCGCCAGAGGGAGACGGCCACGACTGCGCCAGTTATGGCGCCTGTGACGACCCCGGTGGGTTCCACGGACCCCGACAGTAACACGTAGAAGAGGAAAGAGAGCCCGAAGAGGGCCAGGAACTGCCCCACGTTACCCCTGCGGACCAGGACCGGGCCCCGGCGCTCGCGCTGGACCGGTGCCTCCTCTACCTCCACGCCTGCGCGCCTGACCTCCGCCTCGAGCGTGGGAAGCAGCGGAGTCGTTCCTGCGGGGTAATACTCCGGATCGAACACCACCAGCCCGATATCGTTCGAGCGGGCGTAAACCTCCAGTGCGTTCGCGTAGTCCCTGTGGCTGAAAAGGTAATCCCGCGAGCGAATGAGTGAGGTCTTGACTTCGACTGCGTCGGCGTTCTCACCCACGTCCTCCTCGGCCCAGACGGAGACGATGTCCAGGAGTTCGCCTGCAGCGATGGACTCGGCGGACTCCTCTCCGAAGGTCACCCGCTGGGAGACCGGGTACACGAAGTGGACCTCGGTGGGTCTTCCGCCGTCCTGGAAGCCCTCGACCGCCCTCTGGACCACGTACGCGACCGTGTTCCTGAGGCTCGGAGACTCCGAAACCGGTACGAGGACCCTCTTCGAAGCTACCTCGACCACCCCCGACGTATGGACGGGACCCCCGGGGCGCCGGGCCGGGCAAACCGCCCTTCGGACCGTTCGGAGTGAGGCCGTCGTTCAGTGGCGCACGGGAAACCGGCGGGTGTCCTGCAGAGGGAGGGAGACAAAATCGACCCGGTTCCGGGTGAAGCTGCTCCAAGCCCTGCCCCCGCCACCAATGACGAGCCCGCTTCAGCCGCTGATGGCATCCACCACCTTATTGGGGTTTGGTAATAACAGCTTTGTTGCAACCCCTTTGAGGATTGGTTTTATATAAGTTGTTTTGTTTTTTTGGCCTTATTGCGACCCTTTAATTATTGCCTAAACCTATAGATGGCTTAATCTCCTGGAGGGGATGGACTTGGTTGAATTCAGTATTGAAGAGTTGCCGGAGACAGAGTTTTCGAAATTGTCAAACGATCTGCACCAGTTAGCGAGCCGCGTGTTGCCGAAGTATTCCTCAAAATACTCCAGAAAAGACTACACTTTACGTCAACACGCCGTCTGTATCTGTCTAAAAATAAAGGAAGATGCCGGTTACGAAGAAATTGTTGAAAAACTGGTCGAATGGATCCGTGTCAGAAAAAACATCGGCCTGAATCGTGTACCCGATCCTTCAACCCTTTGCAGAGTCTTCAACAAGATAGCTACCCAGGTCTGGAGAGCCATCCTGGCTATGACTCTGAAGAAGCTGGACACAAGCGGAACCGTAGCCATAGACTCCACAGGGTTCGACCGAAGCCACGCCTCCCGCCACTATACACAGAGAACCGGGCTAAAAATCAGCAGCCTCAAAAACACTTTACTCGTCGACCCCGAAACCCTCGCAATCCTAGACATATACCTAACCACAACCAGGAAACACGACACCAAAATCGCTCCCTCCCTCATCAAACGAAACCTCGAACTCATCGAACAACTACTGGGAGACAAAGGATTCGACGACCAAGACCTAAGAGACCTCTGCCTGAACAACGACATCGACCCCGTAATACTTTACAGAGAATTCACCGAAAAACAGGAAAAACTTAACGAACAAATCAATGAAGAGGAGTACAACCAGAGAAACATGAACGAAACCGTCAACTTTTGCTTAAAGAACAACTACGGCGCAGGAGTCTACTCCCACAAATGGTTCAACCAGTACAAAGAACAAATAATCAAATGCACACTACACAACCTAGAAACAGCCTCCTTACGCACCCTCCTAAACCTGCTGTACCACGCCACCAAGCCTTACAAACAAAGGGTTGCAATATAGCCGTTTTTTTTTATTTTTAGAGGCCGTTTCAAAAACCACGGGGATCGCGGGTACGGTCCCTCAGGTCAGGCGAGGAGGATGCCTGGGGTTTATCCTCTCAGTCCTTTTCGAAACGAGTTCTTAGTTTGGTTCTTTCGAAAAACGGGAATTTTCTGTATGGGGAAGACACCTTTGGTTTCTTCGAATTTCCCATCTTCCCATCCCAGAAACCTTTCTGGGTTTAAGTAGTTAAGTATTTTTGGGAAGGATCGCAACAAAGCCGAGATAATTTCAATCCCTCTACGGTCTGATTAGAATGCCCCGGTAGAAAAACGTTATTTCCGTAGGTGAGAATACGAAGGAGGGCCATCCAGTACAACCGGCCCGGATCCGGCAGATGCTTCCCACAGCAGGAGATAGCCGTTGAGAGCAGCAGAGCCATCAGATACCGGCCGAGCTCAGGATGACGAGAGCTGGTCAAGGACAACATCGCGCAGGGAGGAGCTCGAGCTCAGCCTTATAGCGATAGTCGTGGGAATCATAGCCGGGCTCGGCGCGGTCTGGTTCAGGGCGACCATATGGATTTTTCAGGAGGTTTTCTTCGGAGACAACCTGAACCCGGGTAACGTCGAGTTCACGCTAACCCCGTTCAGCAACCTGTTCGACCTGCTGGGGGCCTTCGGAGACCTGCGGTACATCGCGATACCGGCTGTGGGGGGCCTCGTCGTGGGAGGGATAATCCACTTTACCACGCCGGAGGTTAAGGGGCACGGCGTGCCCAGGGTCCTGGAATCTATGCTGATCCGAGGCGGGAGGATAAACCCCCTTATAGCGCTCTACAAGACGGTCGCGTCGAGCATAGCGATCGCGAGTGGAGGGTCCCTGGGCCGCGAGGGCCCAATCGTCCAGATAGGCAGCACTGCGGGTTCCTACTTCAGCAGATTCATAGACTCCAAGCACGCCAGGACGCTGGTGGCCGCCGGTGCAGCCGGGGGGGATCGCGGGCACGTTCAACGCACCCCTATCGGGGGTGATGTTCGCCCTTGAGGTACTGCTGGCGGAGTACTACCTGCGCCACGTTATCTCCGTGGTGCTGAGCGCGGTAATGGCCACCGCCGTGGCGAGGTCCCTGCTGCAGCTGACACCGAACCTAGGTATCAGGGACTTTCTGGTGCCCGTGCAGTACCAGATGGTCACTCCAATCGTGGAGCTTCCCCTCTACATGGTCCTCGGGGTCGTGGTCGCCATCGTCGGCGTACTGGTGGTCAAGGTCCTCTACGGGATGGAACACTTTTTCGAAAGGCTCGACGTTCCCGGGTTCACCAAGCCCGCGATAGGTGGCGCCCTCCTGGGCGGTACCATCCTGGCGACCTCCTACATAACTGGCGAAAGTGGCCACACCTCCACAACCTGGCTGATGGGAGTCGGTTACGATACCGTCAGGTCGAGCATCTCGGGTGAGCTGGCCATCGCCATCATGGTTATTCTGGCGATAATGAAGGTAGTCGGCTTCTCTATGACCGTGGGCAGCGGGAGCTCCGGCGGAATATTCTCGCCCTCGCTCTACATCGGGGCGATGGCTGGCGGAGCCTTCGGAGTCGCCGTGCACGCGCTGGTGCCGGGAACCGCTCCGGCGGGTGCCTACGCGCTCGTCGGGATAGCGGGGGTCTTCGCGGCCGCCGCCAGCGCCCCCCTAACGGCCACCCTTATGATCTTCGAGCTGACGGGGCAGTACAGCATTATTTTGCCTGTTCTGGTCGTATGCGTGCTGGGGAGCGAAGGCTCCAACCACCTGCTGGACCGGGGAACCATTTACACCGAGGAACTCAGGGACAAGGGCATAACCATCCAGGAGCGCCGTATAGGCAGCCTAGAGGACCTGGTTGCGAAGGACGTGATGACCAGGGATGTGGACAGACTTCCGGAGGGAACCACCCTAGGTGACGCCTTAGAGGTCTTCAGGAAGACCGGGCACAAACGGGTTGCCGGTGGTGGACCCGGAGGGGAGCCCCGTAGCCATCCTCTCGCTCTCCGACCTCCCACGGGCCATAAGGGGCAGGTCCTTCGATGAGGTCTTTCCAAGCGATGGGCAGGTGAAGATAGACACGCCCGTAGAGTTGATAGGGACGAGGGACCCGGTCGTTGCGAATCCGGGGACGCACCTTCTCTCCATCGTGGACAGGATGGAAAACAACGACATCGGCAGGATTCCGATAGTCGACGAGGAGGGCTGCCTGGTGGGCATCGTCACGAGGAGCGACGTGCTGAAGGCCTACGACCACATTCCGACTAAGCTCAGGCGCTGACGGGCGTAAAACTGGTAGGTTCGGGTTCCTTTCGCTCGCTCGGCCCCCAAAGCTACAGACATGAAACGTTTTTATTTCTGAGGCAAATAAGGGGCCGGAGGAGAAAATATGCCCATCGTTCCGAAAGCTCCTGTGAAAAGAATCCCGAGGGAGAACGACCCACGGGTGAGCGGTGACGCCCGCGAGGGCCACAATCGTCGACGGGTACAGCGGCCCGATGCGGGCCGCGGCCGCGGCGACAGGGATCAGTCTCCACGCGGGAAACCCGTCGCTTAGGAGACCGGACGCCGCGAGGGAAGGGTCACAGCCGCCGCAACCGGCACACCCGTTCTACGGGAGTTTCGCTTTAGCTAGTTCTCGGAGGAGTTCGCGCTCCGTGGAGGCCAACAGAACGCCCCGGGGGGCGCTCCCCGCCCCGTTACCCTCGTTCGGAAGCTTTATGGGAAGAGCGAATCACTCCCTCGGAGAGGCTGGAAATGTCCGTCATCCCCAACGCCCCCGTCAAGAGGCTGTTAAAGGAGAACAACCCGCGGGTGAGCGACGACGCCGTGGACGAGGCCGTGAAGGTACTCGAGAGGGTCACGAGGGACCTCGGAATAGAGGGAGGAAAGCTTGCGAAGCACGCTGGAAGAAAGACTTTGAAGAGGTCCGACGTGGAGCTCGCCGAGGACAAACTCGGCATCGGCTGAACCGGAAAACGGATTGTCCCCCCCCACGAATGGTGACGGGATGTTCCTACCCGAAGAGGAGGCCCGAGCTCCTGAGAAGGTCCGTTTCTTCGACACCACTCTGAGGGACGGCGAGCAGACACCGGGCGTCTCCCTCACTATCGACGAAAAGGTCGAGATAGCCCGGCAGCTCGACTCCCTGGGCGTGGACGTCGTGGAGGCCGGCTTTCCCTCGTCATCGAAGGGCGAGATGGATTCCGTGGCCCGCGTCGCCGAGCTCGGACTGGGGGCAGAGGTCTGTGCACTCGCGAGGTGCGTCGACCGTGACATAGACGCTGCAATCGACGCCGACGTCGACCTTGTCCACGTCTTCATATCCACCAGCGACGTCCAGATGGAGCACGCGCTCAAAATGAGTCGGGAGGAGGTCATGGACGCAGCCGTGGCCGGAATCGAACGCGTGAAGGACGCCGGGCTCACCTGCCTCTTCTCGGCGATGGACGCCACGCGCACCGACGAGGACTTCCTCGTGGAGATCGTGGAGGCAGCAGAGGAGGCCGGGGCCGACACCTTCAACGTACCCGACACAGTCGGGATAGCGACGCCCGCCCTCATGCACCGTATAGTGTCGAGCGTGAGGAGCGCCACGGACCTGCCGCTGGACGTCCACTGCCACAACGACTTCAACCTCGCGGTCGCAAACTCGGTGACCAGCGTCTCAGCCGGGGCGCAGCAGGTCCAGGTCGCGGTGAACGGCATAGGGGAGCGCGCCGGAAACGCCGACCTGGCCTCGGTGGCCATGGTCCTGGGGGCCCTGATGGACGTCGACCACTCCATCGAGACCGAGGAGCTCTACGAGACCTCGCGCCTCGTGGAGCGCCTCACCGGTGTGCAGGTTCCGGTGAACATGCCCGTCGTGGGTGACAACGTCTTCTCGCACGAGTCCGGCATACACTCCCACGGCGTCATCGAGGAGAGCCAGACCTTCGAGCCCGGCGTGATGACCCCGGAGATGGTGGGGCACAGGCGCCGCCTCGTGCTCGGGAAGCACGTCGGCAGGCACGCCGTGGAGGAGCTGCTCGGCAGGGCGGGCCTCGAACCCACTGACGAACAGGTCTCGGAAATCACGGAGCGCGTGAAGGACCTCGGGGACAAAGGTAAGCGCGTCACCGGGGCGGACCTCTACGCCATCGCTGGAGCCGTCATGGGCGGCCTCCCGGAGGAGGAGAAGGTCCTGGAGCTCGTGGACCTCGCCGTCATGACCGGGAACCGGATAGCCCCCACCGCCTCCGTGAAGGCCGTGGTGGAGGGAGATGAGCTCGTCGCCTCCGCGACGGGAGTCGGGCCCGTGGACGCCGCGATAAAGGCGGTGCAGTCAATCATGAACGGCTTCCCCGAGATCACGCTAACCAGCTACCGACTGGAGGCCATCACGGGCGGAAGCGACGCCGTGGCCGAGGTGCTGGTCGAGGTGGAGAACCCGGAGGGCGACCAGGCCGCGGCCGGCTCCGCGTCCGAGGACATCGTCATAGCCAGCGTAGAGGCGCTCGTCACAGCGGTGAACCGCATCCTGGCGATGGGGACTGATCGAGAGGAATAACCCGCACCGTGCCCCGGGTTCCGGAACTTCTTCACGGAGCGCCGACCATTAACTCGCCGTGAAGGTCGCGCTGACCGGGGGACCCGGCGTGGGCAAGACGACCGTGTGCAGAGAGGTGGCCGAGCGATACGGCGGCTCCGTGGGCGGAATGCTGTCCGGCGAGGTGCGGAGGGACGGCGGGAGGACGGGTTTCCGGGTGGAAGACCTGTCCACCGGGGAGACCGGCTGGCTCGCGAGGAGGGACGGACCGGGACCGAGGGTGGGGAGCTACGGCGTCGACGTCGACGACCTGGAGCGCGTCGGCGTGTCCGCGATCCGGGGAGCACTCGAATCTGCGGACCTCGTGGTCGTGGACGAGGTCGGCCCCATGGAGTTCACGTCGGACCGCTTCGTGGAGGCGGTCGAGGACGCACTTGAACACGACGGGGACGCGCTTTTCGTGGTGCACGGACGCTCCCGTCACCCCCTTGCGAAACGGGTCCGGGAGGAGGCCCGGCCGATCGAGGTGACCCGGGGGAACAGGGACGGGCTGCCCGGCGAAATCCTGGAGGCTTTCGGGTGAGGCTCGTCGAGGTGTCTGAGGGAGCCACGTCCTTCCTGGTCCCGGAGAACTCGCTCGAAGGGGTTCCGAGGGCCGGTGAGGGGGTGTTCTACAACCCGGAGATGCGGCTCAACCGGGACCTTACGGTGCTCGCCGTCAGGCGGCACGTGGAGCGGTGGGGAGGGGAAGTAACTTACCTCGACGCCACGGCTGGCACCGGTGCACGCGGCGTCCGGGTAGCGAAAGAGGCCGGGCCGAACGTGGTCCTGAACGACAGGAGCCGGGAGGCCGTCGAACTCGTGAGGAGGAACCTCGGCCACGCCGGCCTCGAGGCGGAGGTCACCAGGCGGGACGCCAACGCCCTCATGTCTGAGAGGGGGTTCGACCTCATCGACGTGGACCCCTTCGGCTCCCCGGCCCCCTTCCTCGACTCCGCCGCACGCTCCGTCCACATGCACGGCACGCTCTGCGTCACCGCCACCGACACGGCTCCGCTCTGCGGAGCCCACCCCTCGGCGGGAAGGAGGCGGTACGACGCCCGGCCCCTGAACGGCGAGCACGAGAAGGAGGTCGGGGCCCGTTTGCTCCTCGGATTCGTAGCCAGGACGCTCGCGAGGTACGACAGGGCCGCCGCACCGCTCCTGACGCTGTACAGGAGGCACTACTTCCGGCTGTTCCTGGAGGCAGAGAGGGGCGCAGGGAGGAGCGACGCGTCGCTGGAGAACGTGGGCTACCTGCTCCACTGCCCGTCATGCCGGAGGGACGAGTTCGCACGGGACGTGTTCAACGACGAAACCTGTGGATGTGGAGAGAACAGGATTTACGCCGGACCCCTCTGGACCGGCGACATACACGACGCCGAGTTCCTCGACGATTTGAAGCGCATCGGCGGGGAGACCCGGGCACCGTGCCCCGGAGAGGTCGAGGGGCTGCTGGACCTGACGCGGCGAGAGGCCGGCGGACCGCCGCTCTACCGCGACTTCCACCTCACCGCCTCCCGCGCCGGGGCGAGCCCCCCGCCGATGCGCGACTTCCTCGACGAGCTGCAGGGCAGGGGTTACGTGGCCACGAGGACGCACTTCGACCCCGAGGCCGTCAAGACCGACGCGCCGCCGAGCGTCTATGAGGAGGTCATGGCAGAGATGTCGAGGTAGGTGTTCGGAAGAGACGGTGGGATACCGGTAGCTCCTCCGCTGAGAGGAAACACATGAATCAGCAGGGGACCCAGACCTTTACGGCGCACAGAAATCCTTACAGCTAGCGGCTCACAGCTCCTCCGCGAACCCGAACCTGGCCCTCACCTCTATCACCTCCACCTCTAACTCTTCGCCCACATCGGTCCCGGGCACGAACAGCACGAAGTCGTCCACCCTCGCGACGCCGTCGCCCTCACTGCCGGTATCGACGATTTCGACCCTCAGTACGTCGCCCTCCCGGACCGGTGCGGTCACGTAGCCCCTCGCGACGACGTACATCTCGGCGCTCCTCTTCCGGGAGGCCTCCGGGGAGAAACCGTTGACCCGGCTGAAGCTCCGCTTCACCTCGTCGAGGAAGCCGGGGAACCCCTCTCCCTGGAACACCTTGACCACGAGGTTTCCGCCCGGCTCCAGGGCCTCTTCGCAGACGGAGAGGGCTGAGCGTGCCAGGGAGACGCTGCGGGCGTGGTCGACGCTCCAGTTCCCGGAGAGGTCCGGAGAGGCGTCACAGAGCACCACGTCCGCCCTGCCCCCCAGCGGGCCGAGGGCCTCTTCGAGGACCCCCTTCCTCGTGAAGTCGGCCCGGACCGTCTCCACGTCTTCGAGGGGTTCGATCGGTCGAAGGTCGAATCCCACCACCCCTCCGTCAGTGAGGTCCCTGGCCACCTGCAGCCAGCCGCCCGGGGCGGCGCCGAGGTCCAGCACGTCGTCTTGGTCGTCGATTACGTGGAAACGATCCTGGATCTGCTTCAGCTTGTAGGCGGACCTCGCCCTGTAACCCTCGCGTTTCGCCCTCCGGTACCAGCCGTCTCTATCGAGATTCACTGCTCACGACTCTACGCCGACTGTGAAAAAACCAGCGAGGCTTGCTCCACCGCGTGTTTTAATAAATCAACGGACCACTTCAGGGGACAGGCCGCGGTAGCTCAGTCCGGGAGAGCGCCGCCCTGAAGAGGCGGTTGTCCCCGGTTCGAATCCGGGCCGCGGCATCCGGTCACCGAGCGTCCGTGCAGATGCGCACTCGTCTCGACTTCAGTGGACACGTACGCCTCACACGCCGTCACTGTTTTACGTCCGCGTTGAGGAGTGTTTGCCATGCAGAGGAAAGACTTCGCCGAGCTGGATTTCGACCAGGCCCTCGAGAGGGTCAGCAACACGATCGACCTGAGGTCCAGCGGCAGGATACACAGGAGGGGGCTCGGCCGGATGATAGACGCGTTGATTCTACTTAGGCAGGGCTTCCAGGAGACGTGGCAGTTCATGGTGCTCTTCCAGGCGTTCTGGCTGTTTCTGGGGCTGCTCCCGAACGTGACGGAGGTGCTGAACGGGACCTTCGAGTTGATAGGGATTTCGATTAGACTGGAGACAGTGGAACTCGCCCTGGCGTCCGTGGTGGTGATGGTCCTACTGCTGGCTTTCGGCGTGACGCTGCTGCTCTACGGCGGCTCCAAGAGGCACCAGATGCTCATCAACCAGAGACAGAACCCCGGGCAGAAGCTGGACTACGAGGCGTTCCGCCTGGTGCTGTCCAGGCTGGACGAGGTGGAGAAAAAGGTGGAAAGTTCCGGGGCCGGGACCCCTGGGTAAAGCTTAGGTAATCTCGATGGAAAGGTAGACGCGGGGCCATCGAAATGGTCGAGAAACTGGACTCGACGGACCTCGTCACCAGCAGGTACGCCTGCGAGGCGTGTGGCTCCATATACGTCCACAAGGGAGACGCCATACACTGCGAGGAGAGCTGCTCGATAGAGGACCTGGAGGCGGAGTCGCTCTTCGAGGACTCGCCGCCCAGCAAGAGGTGGACCGAGCACTCTCTGGACGACCTGTTATAGGCCCGTTCAACCGGCGGTGAACCCCGGCCCCTGGCCGGAGCCGCTGGAGGCGAGCGACTGCGCACGCACCTGAAGAGCCTGAAGCATCCGTCGCTCCTCCTGCAGGGAGGACTGCACCTCCTCCATGCGCTCTCTCAGTTCGTCCCTCCTGTTCTCCAGATCCCCCACGGCCTCGTCCAGCGAACCCTCGACGACTACGTCGTCCATCGATACGAGGACCTCGTCCACGCTCTCCAGCGACGCCCTCACGAAGGCACCACCTCTGAGCGGAAGCAGAATCTCCGAGTCCTCACCCCTCTCCCTCAACGAGTTGAGGGTCTCGATGCCCGACGTGCTGTCCTCCACCCCCTGAACCAGCGACCGATAGACTGTCTGCAGGCCCTCGACGCGGGCCCCCCTGAGCTCCAGCTCACGGATGACCTCCTGTAGCTCCTCTCCACCCTCTGCCATGGGGGAAAATGCCTCGGGAAAGACTAATGTTTACCGCTTACCAACAGGCAGGCCGGTGGCGCCGATGGTCTAGCGGTATGACTCAGCCTTGCCAAGGCTGTAGCCCGGGTTCAAATCCCGGTCGGCGCATACTGTCGGCTGCTTTCACCGGGAATTGGGCCACAGAAATTTGCCCGTAAATCCGGTGCCAAACCCCCGGTCGGCGCATGACCTTCCCCGGCTCGTCGTCGGTTGCCGGTCGCTTCTTCTGAGGGCCGGTTCTGGCCCTACAGGGCCCTACAGGCGGCCCGCGCTTATCTCGAAGGACGCGGAGAGCCACGTCGTCAGCGTCGCTATGATTGCGACCAAGAATACCGATTCGGAAGCAGCCGATACATACACGTTGACCGCCTCCGCTGCGTGGAGCACCACGGCCACCGTGAGGAAGAGCGACGTCAGGGCTAGGTGGACAGATGCGCTCCCCACCCTCAGGTAAATCTTTACCCAGTAATACAGGGAAGCGGTGGAGAGCCCAATCACTATGATGTGCAGAAGTGAGGAGGCCACGCCCGGCATTCAGAACGCCTCCCTCGTCTGGATATTCAGGTTGTACGCGACGTAGAGGAACACTGCGGCCTCGGTCAGGTAGAGTGCGTCGCCCAGGACGTCGAGGCTCTCGTGCAGCAGCCCTATCTCGGAGAACGTTTCGATCGATATGCCCGCCATGGTCAGGATGACGAAGGAGAGCAGGTGGTTCCTGTATCCGGCCGGGGGAGGGGACCTGTAGATGTTGTGCATAGAGACGAGCCACATGGCCAGGGCGTAGAGCATAACGACGATGGTGAGGCCCGCTGGCATGAAGTGAACCGTGGGTCACGTTATTAGAAGAGTTCAATAAGAGTTCCAGTTGGGTAATCACGCAGATATATATACCGGAGAGGTGTCAGGTCGCCGGACGGCCTAAAACCTAAACCGCTCTAGCAGGGGCGGCCGACCGGACGGGTTGCTACCCCGTGCTCCCCGGGGAAGAGGGGGGTCACTCAAGGCTCAGAGCCGGACGGGTCGAGGATTCGAGGAGCCCCCCTTTCGAGGCCATCCCCATGCGTAACTCCCGAGGAGACCCCGCGGACCGGAATACGCCACGTCCCGAAGGTCTAATGCCTGTCCGTGTCCGGCGCGGGGAGCTTGTGGGGACCGGAGTCACCTGTGGTACTCGTAGGTCCTCTCCCCCTCGACGCCCTCCTCCTCGTCGACCACGTGTATTACGTCCTTCCTGATGAGTTCGTCGGCTGCCTCACTCACATCCCCCGGACTGGCCCCTACGTCGTACAGCTCGCGAAGACCCTTCGCAACGTCGCTATCGGTGGCGACTCCGTCCGGCGCGGCCTCCTGAAAGTATCGCTCGACCTCCTCCCTGAGTTCCATACAATCGGCGTCGCACCCTCGGAACTTAAGCTTTCCACCGTTGGCGTAGAAACGCACTCTCCACAGGGCCCGTGTGTCCCCGACATCGTCCCGGCCGGAACCGGGTCGATGCCGCTGATGGATCTTCGGTTAAAGGACGTCCCGGTCCTCCCGGTTCCGGGAGAGACGTCCCCGCAGGCGCAGGGGTCGACAGGGCGCTCGACGCCCGGGTTTCTCCTGCCGGTCCCGGGGAGCGTAGAGACGTGCGATTTAGCGCCCGAGGACCCTTTTCAGCAGCCTCGCCACCGGGTCCTTCCGAGAGATCAGACGCTCCTTCTCCGGGATGATGGCCTCGTCGGTTATGCGTATCTCCTCGGGGCAGGTCTCCTGGCAGCACCTGGTGACGTTGCAAAGCTCCAGCCCGCTCTCAGCAGAGAACCCGGACCTGTCGCCTGCGTCCCGCGGATGCATATCGAGCGACGCCAGCAGGGTTACGAAACGGGGCCCGACGAAGTCCTGTCCGTGCTCCCTGAGCACGTGGCAGACGTCCTGACACAGGAAGCACTCTATGCAGCGCCTGAACTCGGCCACGTCGGAGACGTCCTCCCGCGGAATCCTCCAGAAGTCGTCGCCGTCATCGACGGCCTCGAAGAGCGGTACCCGTCCCGCCGTGACCCACTGACCCGAGAGGTCGACGACGAGGTCCCTGATTACCGGGAACGTCCGCATCGGCTCCACGGTCACGTCCCCGCCTCGCGGAAGCCGAGTACTGCACGTCAGGACAGGTCTTCCGTCCACCTCGGCACCGCAGGAACCGCACCGCCCGGCCCCGCAGTTGCGCCTGAACGCCAGACCCGGCTCCTGGTTCTCCTGGACGTGGACCAGGCCGTCCAGCACCGTCATCCCCTCCCGCCACGGCACCCTGTACGGCACCAGTCTACCCAGCTTCCAGCCGGAGCCGGACCTGTGGACTCTGAGCAGCACCTCTTCTTCCCCGACGTCAACCATCCGTCTCCCCCCTCAGCCCCTCCGGGACCTCGTGCGCCGCCCCCCTCCATACCTCCAGGCGGCCGTCCTCCGCCCGGCAGTGCACGTTCGCCCTCCACTCATCGTCGAGGTCAGGGTGGTCCAGCCTCTGGTGCGCGCCCCGGCTCTCCCGTCTCAGGAGGGCGCTGCGCACCGCCGCCTCACACACCTGGACCATGTTTCTCAGGTTCGAGACCTCCACCCACTCCGGGTTGTATCTTGAGCGGCCACCGACGGAGAGGCTCTCGGCCTCCTCGGCGAGCCCCGCTAAGACGTCGAGGGCGCCCTCCAGCCCGTCCCCCTCCCTGACTACGCCCATGCGGCGCCACATCAGTCCCTGGAGCTCAGCCCTCAGGCCGTACGGGTCGCCCTCCCCGTCCCCTGAGAGAGGGGTCCTGGCGACCTCGACTAGGCGCTCGACCTCCTTCTCCGGAGCGTCACCTCTGTCGCCCTCGTCGGCGTGCCTCGCGGCCGCTCTCCGAAACCGGGAGGAACTCGCGGTACCTCAGATGTGAGAAGTCCCTGCCCCTCAGGAGTTCCCACGAGACGGAGCCCTCTCTCTCTCTCTCTGAGTAGTCGTACACCACGTCCAGCGAGCCGCCGCATTCCCCGCACCGGTACCTGACCTCGTCCGGCGGATACCGCTCGCCGCACGCCGTGCATGCCAGTGCCTCTACGTGCACGGACCGAAATAGGCCAGCCGCGTAATAACTCCCACTCCCACCCTTCCAGGGAAAGGTGTTCGAGCACACGCTTCTTCGAAGCGGTGCGGGTCACAGGTCCCCTCCCTCTGGAGAGGCCTGTTTAAGCATCGCTCCGCAGGAGCGGTGCGGGATGGAAGATTATTACGGACCCGGAATCGACTCTTCGACATGGCACAGAAGGAGTCCCGAAAGGTCTCCATACGAAACGGCCGAGGGATGGAGCTCGCCGGGATAGTGGAGTACCCCGCGAAGGTCACCGCCGGAAAGACGTACCCCGCTGTGGTTCTGAGCCACTCCTTCACCGGATTTAAGGAGATCAAACACCTCACCCACCTCTCCGCTGCCCTCGTGAAGAGCGGATTCTTCGCCTTCCGATTCGACTTCTCCGACTGCATCGGGGAATCCGAGGGAACCTGCGAGGAGATGCGTCTCATCCACCAGGTGGACGACCTGCTCGACGTACTGGACTTCGTCGACGGAAAGGACCCCGTCGACTCCGAACGGGTCGGGCTCGCGGGCCACAGCCTCGGCGGCCTCACCTCCATCGTCGCCGCCTCCCGGGACGACCGACCCGCCGCGCTCGTTCCCGTAGCCTCCGCCGCCGACGCCACAGGGGGAAACCTGTTCGGGGAGAACGAGGTGGAGCGCTGGCGCGACGCCGGACACATACACTTCCAGACCTACAGGCGCGGCGAGGTGAAGATAGGGTACGGATTCTACGAGGACCTGCAGCGGTACGACGCCCTCGAACTCCTGCCAGGAATTCACGCACCGATACGGTTCATCCACGGCACCGAGGACACCATCGTCCCCGTCGAGAACTCGAAACGGATGTACGACGCCGCCAACGAACCCAAGGACCTCCACCTCGTCGAGGGAGCCGACCACCTCTTCAAACAGCAGGAACACGAGGAGGAGATGCTGGACGCGGCGGTGGACTGGTTCGAGGAGTGGCTGAGGTCCGGCCGGGAAGGTAGCTATAGTGTTTGACGAAACTTCTTTAAGATGATAATCCTCCTCTCGTCGTCGGGGACAGGACAGGAATCGCTGAAATAAATTTTCAGGAAAGTTACGACAATCACTATAAAATACTCAGTTCAGCTTAAGTAACCCTTTTATGCGGAGCTGCTGAAGCCTGAACTATGCCTCCGGTCGACGACCTCCGGAACTGGGTGAAGAGAAACCCGGGCCTCGCGCTTCTGGTACTAATTGGAGCCATCCTCGTACTGGGTACTATTGGGGTTCTCCTCTCCAGCTTCGGGTTCCAGGCCCAGCACGGCATCACCGAGCCGTCTGTAGCCCCGGACGAGTTCAGGGACGCCCCGGAGACCACCGATGTGGGCGGCGGAGAGTTCGTGCAGGTGAAGGAGGCGCGGATACGCGCGGAGGCCGACGACGCCGAGGCCGACGCATCCCGGGTACGTGACCTGGCGTCCGGGTACGGCGGCTACGTGGAGCACAGCAGCAAACACGAACCGACCCGTACCGCACCGTCGAACTCGTCGCAAGGGTCCCGTCGGACGACTTCGAGGGCTTCATGGAGGTGGTCAGGGAGGGGCTGGAAGTGGAGAGCCACGACGTGAGGAACCTACAGGCTCCCGGTGCAGGAGGAGCTGGACGAGCTGGATATACTGAACAGCACCCTGGCGGACTACGAGGACCTCAGGGAGGAGGTCCGCGGCATGGAGGCGGGGAGGGAGAAGGCGGAGCTGCGTATGGAGCTGACGGAGAAGGAGCTGCAGAGGCAGTACCAGCGCGAGCTCTCCTCGAAGCAACAGATGAGCGACTACGCCACGGTCGAGGTCCGGATAAGGCAGCGAAAGTCCGTCGCCGTCACGCCCGACAACGTCTGGAACCGCGTGAAGGAGCGCGTTAAGCGGATGCTCGACAACCTCGTCACCATTGCCATAGAGACCTTCGCCGGAGGAATCGAGCTACTCTTCCGAACAGTCCAGGCCATAATCTACCTCGCCATAATCGCCGTACCGGTCGCCNNGGCCTACAGGCTCGGGCGGGAGGTCTACAGGCGGTACGGGGAGGGGTGAGTCGGGTTGGGCGAACTCGTCGTGTACTGTGCGGATGTCGGGTCGATAAAAAGCGGTAATTTCGGGTGGGCAAGAGAGGGACCGGATACTTCTGGACAAAGCGAAATCGAGGATAATTCCAGTGACATCGACACCCTTGTTGAAGGTGTCGTAAGCGACCTGAACGAGGGTCGAAAGGTCGCGCTCGGGTTCGAGTGCCCGCTCTACGTCCCGGTGCGTGATGAGCCTGAGGACCTTACATCCCAGCGTGAGGAGGAAGAGGGGTCAGGGAGGCCTTGGTCTGCTGGAGCAGGGGCCGCGGTCCTCGGAGTTGGTCTCGTCGAGGCGAGGTATGTTCTTGATAAGGTTTGGAATGCTGTACCTGATGATGTCGAGCCGCACCTGAAATTAGAGCTGTTCCAAGATTCTGAGGGTCCGAGCATGTTGCTTTGGGAAGCGATGGTCACTGGAGATGCGAAGTCCGGTTCGGAAGAACATGGGCACGTGGAGGATGCCCGTACCGCTGTCGATGAATTCCTCAACACTTACCCTGACTTAGACCTATCCGAGGAGGATGCGAGGGAAGGTGTCCACTCTCTCATTGGGAGCGTTCTAATGCGAACAGGGTGGACACAGAATCAGCGCTTTCTGGAGCAGCCCTGTCCGTTCGTCAAACCTTGACCTGGGCGACTAGACGAACTCCGGCGCCACCTCGTCGATGAACCGCTCGATGGTCTCCCCATCGTTCCCCGGGACGCGGAAGATGTAGAGGTCCGCGCCGAGGTCCCGGAAATCCTCGACGGTGGCGGCCACGTGCTCCGGTGTACCTACGGCTCCGCGGTACTCGTCCCTCGCCGGAACCGGAGCGGCTCTGTCGCTCATCATAGCCTCGTAGGCGTCGTGTGCCTCGTCCTCGGTGTCCCGTATCACCGCGACGTTGGCGACGGTCTTCTCGATGTCGTCGTAGTTCCGACCCACGTCGTCGCAGTGCTCCTGCAGTACGGAGAGCTTGTGGGCGTACTCCTCCGGGTGCGAGAAGACGTTCCACGCGTCCGCCTCTTTGGCCGTCGCTTTTAGGGTCAGCTGCTCCCCTCCACCGCCCACGAGGACCGGGGGGTGCGGGTCCTGCACCGGTTTCGGGGAGAGCACCAGGTCCTCGACGGAGTAGTGCTCCCCGTCGTAGCTCACCGGGTTCTCCGCGGTCCACGTCTCTTTGATGAGGCGGACGGCGTCCTCCATCTGCGATATGCGGGTGGCGTCGTCGGGGTACTCTATGCCGTAGCCCTCGTACTCGTCCTGGAACCAGCCCGCGCCGATGCCGAGGACGGCCCGGCCACCCGAGATGTGGTCGAGGTCGGTGACGAGCTTGCCGAGCAGCGCCGGGTTGCGGTAGTGGACGCAGGTGACGAGGGCCCCGAGCCTCATCTCCTGCGTCAGGGCGGCGACGGCGGGAAGCATCGAGTAGCAGGTGAAGAAGTGGTCATCAGGCTGCCCGACGTACGGAATCTGCCAGAGGTGGTCCATGAGGCTGAACCAGTCGAAGCCGGCGGCCTCGACGCGGTGCGCCGTCTCTCTCACCGACTCCAGCATATCCGTCCCGGTGTCCTCGAAGGAGGTGTAGTGGTAGCCGAAGTTCATCGCGGCAATGAATCTAGCCGGGCCCAATACAAGGGTTCTGGGTCCGACCGGTCGAAGCCTTCAGCTTCTTGTCTGCAGGCCCCTGAGTGGGTCCGACCGGATTACGAACTGCCCCGGGCCGAGCGTAAGCGAGGGCCGAGGGGTGTAGAATCCGGAGGACGCACGGAGCGAAGCGGAGTGGGTCCGACCGGATTCGAACCGGTGATCCTCGCCGTGTAAAGGCGATGTCATGACCGACTAGACCACGGACCCCGTGTACCATATTCTCCGTCGGTCGGTAAAGTCTGTTCCGGGTCAGGGCTCCAGGTAGTTCGCGGTGTGTCCGCAGACGGTGCAGCGGGACGTCTTCTTGTCCTCGCAGACGTGTACGACGTGCAGCGTCTCGTCTCCGCAGTCCGGGCAGTGCGCGACCACCTCCTCCTCTCTGCAGGTATCAGTACCGTGCTTATCCATCCTCACTCCTCCAGGTAGTTCATGGCCGAAATTGCGGCGGATGCTCCGTCCCCGACGGCGGTGGCGGCCTGCTTCATTCCTCCGGCGACGTCCCCGGCGGCGAAGAACCCGTCGACCGGGGTCTCCATCGAGGGCCTATCGACGCAGACGTAGCCTCTGCCCGTCAGCTCCGCGCCGACGTCGTCGGCGAGCTTGCCCCTGGGCTCCCTGCCGAACTCCACGAAGACGCCGTCCACCTCGACGCTCCGGTTCTCGCCTCCCGCCTCGAAGTCGAACGCCTCCAGCGAGTCCTCGCCCCTTAGCGCGGTCGGCTCGACGCCGAGGAACACCTCCACGTTTCCGGCCTCCTCCAGCCGCCTCTCGTATACCCTCTCCGAGCGAAGGGACTCCTCGGTCGATAGCAGGTATACCCTGGACGCGACCTCCTTCAGCTGGATGGCGGCCTTGGCGGCCCCGTTTCCGAAGCCGACCACCGCTACCGGCTCGTCCCTGTGGGTGGGGCCGTCGCAGTAGGCGCATAAGGAGAGCCCCCTGTGCTCGAACCGCTCCTCTCCCTCTATCCCTATCGAGCGCGGCTCCGCCCCCGTCGCCAGTATCACCGCCCGGGCGTCACGGCTCCCCGTCTCCGTATCCAGCGTGAATCCGTCTTCCCTCGACAGCCCCTCGACCCTCGTATCCACGGTCTCAGCACCGTATTGCCGGGCCTGCTCCAGCATCTCCTCGGCGAGGTCCAGACCCAGCACGCCGTCAGGGTACCCCGGAAAGTTATCGAAGGTCCCTCCCCTCGCCAGCTGGGAGTCGTACGCGTCGCCGAAGACCGCCGTCTCCCGGTTTCCCCTGGCCGCGTATACCGCTGCGGTGAGTCCGGCGGGGCCGGCGCCGATGATGGCGACGTCCAGCACGCTTCGAGTTATCTTCGTGGAGGGGAAAAGGTTTGCGGCAGCCTTTTAGAACTGTGGAGGTATAAGACTCCGGGGCTCGTGGTCTAGCTGGTCATGACGTCGCCTTGACATGGCGGAGGTCGCCGGTTCAAATCCGGCCGAGCCCACTCCGCGGTGTAGGGAGGTAATGCGTGGTGCGTGGGGCCGTACGGCTGGACAAACGCTTTACCCGTGTGGTGTAAGAATCTCTATCGTGATAGTAGGGGACGTTCTCTCGGGGCTCTACGCCGGTGCCGTCGCTGCGTTTCCCAGACTGTTGGCGGCACTCGCGGTGCTCGCCGTCTCCTACCCCCTGGTCCTCCTCGCCTCGTCGTCGGTTAGGAGGGGACTGGTCACGGCGGGGCGGCACGAGGACGTCGCGGGTCTCGCCGCACTCCTCGTCAGGCTGTTCCTGTTCCACTCGGCTGCGCTGGCGGTTCTGGCGGTTCTCGGATCTCGCCGCTTCTCTTGGCACCGCCGTCGGCTTCGTGGGGCTGGGGGTATCATTATGCCCTGAAGGGCGTGATAGGTGACGTTGTGGCGGGTGTCTACCTGCTCAGAGACCCGGACTTCTCAGTGGGTGACCGCATCGTCACGGGGGAGGGCTTCGGCGAGGTGGTGGACGTGGACCTGAGGAAGACCCGCATCCGCACGGAGGACGGGGACCTGCTCGTCGTTTCGAACTCGTCGGTCGACAAGAAGTGGACACGGAAGGAGTAATCGCCCAGTTTTTAAGCGCTGAGGGTAAGTTACACGTATGCCTCGCATCAGAATCGAGTACGACAGGGAGACCTGCATCGGTGCCTTTGTCTGCGTAGACCAGGACCCTGACCACTTCGAGCCGGATAACGGAAAGGCCGTCCTCGTCGGGGGTAAACGGGATGACGGGGTGTACGTGCTGGAGAACGACGTGGACGGTGACGGGATGGAGAGGGCGGTCATGGCCGCAAAAGGCTGCCCGGTGGACGCGATAAACGTCAGGGACGTGGATTCCGGAGAGGACCTGTACTGGGGCTTCGAGCACTGAGAGGGCGACCTGAGTCCCGGTCCCCCGCCGCAAACCGCCCCCGGCAGACCTCTAAGGATAACTCTCGGTGCCACCCGTTTCGACGGCTTCGCGGCGTCCCCGAGAAGGCCAACTAAGCTAGTTACCCAGCCCTTTAAGCGGCGCAGGTATCCGTCCGCCCCTGCCCACGAACTTTCCGGGAGAGGCGTGGGCGACCTCCATCACCGGCGCTCCACCCAGAAGCCCCCCTACCTCTACACGGTCGCCGGGTTCCCTCCCGGGAACCGGGATCAGGCGGGCTGCGGTGGTCTTCCCGTTGACCACCCCTATGGCGCATTCGTCCGCTATGATTCCGCTGAGGGTGTCGGGCGACGTGTCGCCGGGTAGGGGAACCATGTCGAGACCCACGCTGCAGACCGAGGTCATCGCCTCCAGCTTCTCGACCGAGAGAACACCCCTCTCCACTGCTCGAGCCATGCCGGAGTCCTCGCTAACCGGGATGAAGCTGCCTGACAGCCCTCCCACCGACGAACTGGCCATCGCGCCCCCTCTCTTGACGGCGTCCGTCAGAAGGGCGAGTGCGGCCGTGCTTCCGGGGCAGCCCACGCTCTCGAGCCCCATTGCCTCTAGGATCTCCGCGACCGAGTCCCCCGCCGCGGGAGTCGGTGCGAGGGAGAGGTCGACAATCCCGAACTCCACGCCCAGCCCCTTCGCAACCTCCCTGCCGACGAGCTCGCCCGCCCTCGTTATCTTGAATGCGGTCCTCTTCACTGACTCCGCCATCCCCTGGAGGGAGGCGTCCTCCCCTATCGCCGACATGATTGTGCCGGGCCCGGAGACCCCGACGTTAATCACCGTCGAGGGCTCGGCATGTCCGTGGAAGGCCCCCGCCATAAACGGGTTGTCCTGGGGCGCGTTCGCGAAGACCACGAGCCGGGCGCACGCGGTCCAGTCCAGCTCCGAGACCTCCTTCACCACGTCGCCTGCCCTGCTAACGGCGTCCACGTTCACACCCGAGGCCGTGGAGGCCACGTTGAGCGAGGAGCAGAGCCTCTCCGTGGCCTCCAGGGCCCGGGGCACGGCCCTGAACAGCAGTTCGTCTCCGCTGGAAAAACCTTTCTCCACCTGGGCCGTGAAGCCGCCGATGAAGTCCACGCCCACCTCCGATGCCGCGGAGTCCACCGCCTCCGCGAGCGCCACGGCGTCGTCGACGGAGGGGTCGCTCCAGGCCTCCATCACCTCGGAGAGGGGGGTAACGGCTATCCGTCTGTTGACTATCGGGACGCCGTACCGCATCTCCGCGGCGTCGGATTCATTCACCAGCCCGGAGGCGGCTTCAATCAGGAGCTCCCGGGCACTCTCGCGGGTCCTCTCCGGGTCCCGTGACGCGCATCCGCCCAGGTCCACCCCGAGAGTCACCGTCCTGACGTCGAGGTTCTCCACCTCCAGCATCCTCAGTGTCTCAAGGACCTCCTCTTCGGTGTAAATCATGCCTGAAACCATTCTCCTTCCGTGGCCTAAGTTTTCCCCTGGAAAGTGGGAGTTCTGCCACGAGGGAGGGTATTTATAAGCCTTAAGGACCTTTTAAGTACTCGTGATAAGGCATGGCGGGGACTGAAAGCACAATCAAGATTGAGAACGTCGTCGCGTCCACGTCGCTCGACATGGACCTCGACCTGGAGAGACTGAACGCTGAGCTGGTCGGAGCGGAGTACAAGCAGGAGAAGTTCCCGGGGGTGGTGTACAGGTTGACGGAGCCCAAGACCGCCGCGCTAATTTTCGCATCGGGCAAGGTCGTTTTCACGGGCGCAAAGAGCGTCGACGACGTCGAAACCGCCGTAGGCAAGGTCCTCGACAAGATGAGGGGCGCCGGCGTAGACATCGAGGGGAAACCCGAGATTACGGTCCAGAACATCGTGGCCTCCGCGGACCTCGGGAGACCTCTCGACCTGAACGCAATAGCGATCGGACTGGGTCTGGAGAACGTGGAGTATGAGCCGGAGCAGTTCCCCGGACTCGTCTACAGGCTCCAGGACCCGAAGGTCGTGCTCCTGCTCTTCGGCAGCGGCAAGGTCGTGTGCACGGGCGGAAAGACTCCCGAGGACAGCCGCAGGGGCGTAGAGAAGGTCAGGGAAGAACTGGAGGACCTCCGACTCCTGTAGGTGCGGCCCCGGGCTTCTTGTGAGGCCTTGCTCTGACCACGGCGTTGTCCCGGATTTCGACGTCGTACTCCTCGACGGCGTCGGATTCGGCGCAGAGGTCGACGACGAGTCCAGCGTATTCGACGGGGCTGCGGCTCGTCACAGCGTGTCGAGGGCGTCCCTAATCCTCTTCTTCCGCGTGGTTAGTTCGTCCCAGCGCCAGTAGTCCTTCTCCACGTCGTAGGAGTGACGGTCCTCGATGTCTCCCCGCTCCCACGCCTCCTCGAACTTGTCGAAGGACATCCCGTACCTATCCCGTAGCTCCTCCAGCCCCTCCTCCACTCCCTCAAGGCGGTGAAGCAGGGCGTCCTCCATCGTCGCCCTGACGGCCAGCTCCAGCCGGGGCTCTCCCGTGATGTCCTTCAGGAGCTTCGCCGTCCCCTTGGAAACCGTCTCGGGCATAGTGACCACATGCCCCTTCGGACTAATTACCTTTCCGCCGAGATCCGGTAAAGACCCCGGGGTGTCAGAATTTGCAGGGGGTCCAGAGGTATCTCCTCTGACGCCATCATGCTCAACGTATCGATACAGATTTGGTTCACCCATCCATGACCGTCTGGAGTCGGTTATCTCGAAGCTGGAGCAGTTTCCGGAGTCGTACGGCAAGCCTCTGCGCGGAAATCTTCATGGCACATGGCAGATACGGTTCGGCTCCAGTTTTCGTGCATGGTACGAGATAAGGGAGGACGAGAAGACGGTCGTTTTGAAGGCGATAAAACACAAAAAGGAAGCCGAGCGTTTTTTTTTACTATAGTTATTGACATTACTCTTTTATTATCTGTGTCCAGAATTTCTTGATCCAGCTCTGTGCGAATGTTTTTCTCTTTGAGTATTTTTCGAAGAGTTTTTTGATAGTTTGTTTGAA
>JAANXF010000002.1 GCA_018263395.1 Methanonatronarchaeales archaeon | reverse complement strand
CTCCAGTCACCAGATGCTTCCGATCTAAAAGGCGCACGAGCTGGCCAAGGAGCTGAGAGACGAGAGACCGGTCAAGCTCCTGGTCGTGGATTCCCTCACGTCCCACTTCAGGGCGGAGTACGTGGGAAGGGGTTCTCTGGCGGAGAGACAGCAGAAGCTGAACAAGCACATGCACGCAATCATAAAGTTCGCCGACATGTTCGACTCCTCCGCACTTGTCACGAACCAGGTACAGAGCAAGCCGGACACCTTCTTCGGCGACCCAACGCGGCCCATAGGCGGTAACATAACGGGCCACAACGCCACCTTCCGGCTCTATCTCCGGAAGTCCAAGGGCGATAAGCGCATTGCTCGCCTTGTCGACTCCCCCTCTCACCCCGAGGGCGAGGCGGTCTTCAAGGTCACGGCCGGAGGGATAAAGGACGCCTGAAGACTAATTTCCTGACGCCCCGATAGTTAACCCGGTGCACAGGCTGCTATCCGTCGACATAGACGGCACGCTGACCGGGATGGACCGCAGGCTTCACCTCGGTGCCGCCGGGCTCCTCAGGGAGGTCACGGACAGGGGCGTCTCCACGGTTCTGGCCACGGGAAACGTGCTCTGCTTCGCGAGATCGGCCCAGATAATGATAGGCACGAGCGGCATGGTTATCGCGGAGAACGGCGGCGTGGTCCAGATGGGTAGGGATGAAGAACCCATCATTATGGCGTCTCCCGAGGCTCCCAGGAAGGCGTTGGCCGCTCTACGTGAGGAGGTCGACACCGAGGTGTTTCCCGAGGAGCGGTCCACCGAGGTGGCGGTCCGGGACTCTGTCCCTGAGGAGGCCGTTCGAGGCCTGGAGGAGAGGTTCGACGTGGAGGTTCTAGACACCGGGTTCGCGTATCACATCAAGAATCGGTCCGTCGACAAGGGAAAGGCCCTTCGACGAATCGCGGAGAGGCTCGGGTACCGCAGGGACGAGGTAATTGCGATAGGCGACTCCGAAAACGACGTAGGAATGATAGAGGCAGCGGGTACCGGCGTTGCCGTGGGCAACGCCCACGTCGTTCTCCGCGACGCCGCGGATATAGCAGTAGATGAAGAGTTCGGAAAAGGGGTGATGGAGGCCGTCGAGCTCCTCCAGGACCTCGGAGAGCTGCCCTAGCTGTTTAGTTTTAAGGTTTGTCCGGGAGATTTCGGGCCGTGACGCTGAGGCTGTTTAACACGCTCAGCAGGGAGCTGGAGGACTTCGTGCCCTTCGAGGAGGGCGTCGTCCGTATGTACACGTGTGGCCAGACCGTTTACGACGACGTCCACATCGGTAACGCCCGGACCTACGCCTTCTGGGACACCCTGCGCCGCTACCTGGAGTGGCGGGGTTTCCGCGTGTTCCACGTTCAGAACATCACGGACGTCGGGCACCTGACGGACGACGCGGACATGGGTACGGACAAGGTGGAGGCGGCTGCGAGGGACGAGGGGCTCGAACCGATGGCACTCGTCGAGCGGCAGCTCGGGCGGTACTACCGGGACATGGTCGACCTCAACGTTGAGAGGCACTACGTGGAGCCCCGTGCGACCTGCCACGTCCAGGAGATGGTGGAGACCGTGGAGAAAATCGTCGATAACGGTTACGGATACGTCGTGGACGGAAACGTCTACTTCGACGTATCCCGGTTCGACGAAGATTACGGCTACGCGGAAATGTCGGGGATGGACCCGGGTGAGTTAGAGGCGAAGCCACGGGTGAAGGAGGATCCGCTCAAGCGAAACAGTGCCGACTTCGCACTGTGGTTAAAGGCCCCGGAGGAGCACATCATGCGGTGGAGGTCCCCGTGGAGCACCGGGTACCCGGGGTGGCACCTGGAGTGCACTACGATGGCGCGGAGGTACCTGGGGGCCACGATAGACATACACGGCGGTGGTAAGGACCACGTATTTCCGCACCACCCGAACGAGAGGGCGCAGGCCATCGCAGCGACGGGAAAGGAGCTCGCCAACTACTGGATTCACGCCGGATTCCTCACGATCGAGGGTGAGAAGATGTCCAAATCGAAGGGCAACTTCTACACCGCCCGGGAGGTTATAGACGACCTCGGTGGCGACTCCCTGCGGCTGTACTTCGCCTCTTCGCACTACAGGAAGGACGCGGACTTCAGCTTCGAGGACGTGGAGCAGGCAGAGGCCGGGGTGGAACGCATACGACGCGCCCTCGGAAGGTTGGAGAGCGCCGAGGGAGGCCGCGAGACCTACCTGCGGAGGGAGATTCAGGTGATGCGGAACGATTTTACGGAGGCGATGGACGACGACCTCGACACCCCTCTCGCTCTACAGGCCGTGTTTCGATTCGTCAGGGAGAGCAACAAGTCGCTGGACAATAGGCGGGAGGTGCTTCTCGAGGCATCGGACGCCATCAGGAAGGTCTGTGGAGTCCTCGGGCTCCAGCTGGACAGGGAGGTCGAGGTGGACTCCGGGGTCGTAGATATCCTCCTGGAGCAGAGGGAACGCCTGAGGGACGAGGGCAGGTTCGACGAGGCCGACGAGGTAAGGGAGGAGCTTCTAGGTATGGGTATCGAGGTACAGGATACCGACGAGGGCTTTCGCTGGACCGCGACGTGAGTTGAAGAGGGTCGCACTCGTCTCCGACGTACACGGCAACCTCCCGGCGCTGGAGTCGGCTCTTCCGGTACTGGAGTCTGCAGACCTGGTACTGTGCGCAGGCGACGTCGTGGGGTACTACACCTTCCCGAACGAGGTGGTGGATATAGCGCGAGGGTACGGGTGGCGCTGCGTGAGGGGGAACCACGAGAATGCACTGCTGGACGGGGAGGAATTATTCAACCCGGAGGCCGCGGATTCGGTTCGCTGGACCGCAGGAGAACTCGAGGAGACCAACGGCGAGTGGATAGAGGGCCTTCCGGCGGAACTCTCGCTGGAGCTCGAAGGGGTTAACGTATTCGTTACACACGGCTCCCCCGGGGACCCCGACAGGTACGTAATGCCGGACGTCTCCTCGATGGCGGTCCGTGGAATGCTGGAGACGTGCGGTTGTGACGTTCTCGTCCTGGGCCACACTCACGTGCCGATGGGGCGAGAGGTAGAGGAAGGGGTCCTGGTCAACCCCGGCTCCGTCGGGCAGCCGAGGGACGGTGACCCTCGCCTATCGGTCGCGTTGATGGAGGTTTCGGGAGGCTCCACCGATTTCGAATTCGTCCGGAAGCCGTACACGATGAAGCGGGTGAGGAGGGGGGTAGAGCGGGCCGGTCTGTCGGCCTCTCTGTGGGAGAGGCTTTTCAGGGGCCGCTGACCTACTCCTCTTCCCTGGCCGCCCTGCCGTTGACGATTATTACCTCTTTTATCGCCTTTACTACACTGAAGGGGAGAAGGAGGTATCCGTCGTCCGTCCTGTAGCTCTCGGTGCGGACGTTCATGTCGGGCTCAACCACAAGGTCGACAAGCCGACCGGTCTTGAAGTCCATCAGTACGTCCTTCAGATTGCCGAGCTCGTCTCCGTCGGCGGAGACGACGTTCTTGTCGGAGAGGGAGCTTGCGAGTATCTTCGTCATCTGGAGGGTTTGTGTGGCCAGACAGTATTAATCCTTCCACTACCTGTAGCCGATGAGTTGCTCCTCTCCCTTCTCGACGCCGCTGGTGAACTGTTCCTCCAGTCTGCTGTAGAACGCCTGCATCTCCTCGGTGGCGGAGGGCGGGACCTCGCTGATGGCCCTCACGAAGTCCGCTACCGTGACCTCGTCGGCGTCCGGGTCGTCCCTGAGCGCTATCATCGCGGCCTCCCGAACCAGCCCCTCAATATCGGAGCCCGTGTAGCCCTCAAGCTTCTCGGACATCTCGTCAAGGTCGAAGTCGTCGGAGAGCGGTACGTCGCCGGTGTGGATCTCCAGTATCTTGACGCGGGCCTCGATTCCGGGTACGGGCACGTTTATCCGACGCTCGAAGCGACCGGGTCTGAACAGGGCGGGGTCTATTATGTCCGGCCTGTTGGTGGCGCCTATCACTATGACGTCCTCCAGCTCCTCCAGGCCGTCCATCTCGGTGAGTATCTGGTTTACGACTCGCTCGGTGACCCGGTTGTCACCGGCGCCCTCCCCCCTCCTGGGGGCGATGGCGTCCAGTTCGTCGAAGAAAATTATCGTCGGTGCGGTCTGTCTGGCCTTCTTGAAGGTCTCTCGGACGCCCTTCTCGGACTCGCCGACCCACTTGCTGAGGAGCTCTGGGCCCTTGATGTAGATGAAGTTGGCCTCCGACTCGTGGGAGACGGCCTTGGCAATCAGGGTCTTGCCCGTCCCCGGCGGACCGTACAGCAGCACGCCCCTAGGCGGCTCTATGCCCATCCTGTGGAACCGGTCGGGCTCTGTAAGTGGCCACTCCACCATCTCCTTGACCTTCTGCTTCACGTCCTCGAGGCCGCCCACCCCCTCCCAGGTCACGGTGGGGACGTGCAGCACGATTTCCCTGAGTGCGGAGGGCTCGATGAGCTTCATCGCGTCCTTGAAGTCCTTCATCTCCACGTACATCGAGTCCAGGACGTCCCTCTCGATTTCGTCCTGCTCGAGGTCGATGTCGGGGAGGTAGCGGCTCAGGGCCTTCATGCCCGCCTCCTTGGAGAGTGCCTCTATGTCTGCGCCGACGAAGCCGTGCGTGATGTCGACTATTTCGTCCATGTCGACCCTCTGCCTTCCCTCGTCCGCGAGGGGCATACCCCGGGTGTGTATCTGGAATATCTCGCGGCGACCGTCCCTGTCCGGCACCCCTATCATGAGTTCGCGGTCGAACCGTCCGGGCCTCCTCAGCGCCGGGTCGACTCCCTCTATACGGTTAGTGGCGCCTATCACCACCACCTCTCCCCGCTCCTCGAGGCCGTCCATGAGTGACAGGAGCTGTGCCACTACCCGCCTCTCCACCTCCCCCATGACCTCCTCTCGCTTCGGAGCTATGGAGTCCACCTCGTCTATGAAGATTATCGATGGCGACTCCTCCTTGGCCTCCTTGAATATGTCTCGCAGCTGCTCCTCGGATTCCCCGTAGTACTTTGACATTATTTCGGGACCCTTTATGGAGAAGAACGACGCACCGGACTCGTTGGAGACGGCCTTGGCAATCAGGGTCTTGCCCGTCCCCGGCGGACCGTACAGCAGCACGCCCTTCGGCGGGTCGATTCCGAGGCGCTGGAAAAGCTCCGGGTGCCGCAGCGGCAGCTCGATCAGCTCCCTTACGCGCTGGACCTCCTCCTGCAGGCCGCCTATGTCCTCGTACGTTACGCCCGCGGCCTTCACCTCCTCGTAGCCCTTCACCGGCTTCTTCCGCAGAGCGACCTCGGTGGACTCCGTTACCACGACCCTGTCGTCAGGAGAGGTGCTGACCGCGACGAGCGGAATGGTCTGGCCCGACTGTACCTTTCCCGTGAAGGGCTGCTGCATCGATGACATTACCGGCACCACGTCGCCCTTCACCACCGGCCTCTTCAGGAGCTGCCTCTTCACCATGTCCTCCGCTCCGCGTCTGAACTGAATCGCCTTGCCCCGGGGAGGGGCCAGAACCACCTTCTCCGCGTCCCCGGGCCTCGCAGTCCTCACCACCACGGCGTCACCTATGGAGACGTCGGCGTTCTGCCTCGTGAAGCCGTCTATCCTGATGGAGCCGGAGTCCCAGTCCTGAGAATCGGAGCGCCAGACCTTCGCCAGGGTCGCCTCCTCGCCCTCGATTTCGATGTAGTCCCCTGGGGATACCTGGAGCTTCATCAGGGTATCCGGGTCGAGACGGGCTATTCCTCGGCCGTTATCGTTGGGGTAGGCCTTCGAAACTTTTAGCTGGACTTCCGTCATCGGGGCAGGTCCGTATCGATTTTGGGCAGGATTAATGTTGCCTTTACCGTACTCGCGGAGGGAACCGGTCCGTGACTGGCCGGCCTCTTCCGGGAGAGACGGGACAACTTCGTCCGCAAACCACTTAAAGTTAAGTTAGAGTAATTGAGGGGGCGGTGTGCGGAGGAAAGGTCCCCGGCTCCTTTAGAGGCCTATTCGAGATACCGGGTCGTTTGCGCCCGGGAATCTCTCGATGTAGCCCCGTACGTCAGCGACGGATGGGTCCCCATTCCATCGATTTTTGCCTCAATACGGTTACCGGAGGTGTTAACGGCCTGATCCCGGAGAGGTACGAACTCAGGGTCGGGTCCGTCGCAGTACATTATTCCGAGATTTCCTCCAGGCGTACCCTCTATCCCCGATTCGCCGTGTCCAGGTCTCAAAGTCGCGTCCCCGATTCTTTCGGGGGAGCTTATCCGCAGCAGACCCCTCGGTAGAGAGGTGAGTACTTCCGTGTCGCTGGATCGTTCCCCGCCCGACCCGACGGTGATAGTCGCCCCGGTGCCCTCGCGGGAGACCACCTGACGCAGTTCCTCCTCCCCGTCGGGTTTTCCGTCGCCACCTGTGTCCTTCTTGAACGGATCGATTCCGGTACAGAGCTCAGAGCAGGGACTTGACGCGTTTCTCTCGCGGCGAAACTGTCACCCGTGCGGCCCGGGAGAGAAACCGTTAAAAGAGAAAACAGAGAACCAGAATATCTTCACTACTGCTCTCCCCATACTGAGATTCCAGTGGGAGCAGGCGTTCGTCTTCAAAAATTGTTCGAGGGCCAGCAGGTTACAGTGCTCCCCCGATACACTTCCCCGATAGCCGTCCGGGCGGAGGGACACATCTTTAAGGTACCCTGCTGCCGGTTGCCCGAGGGCGTGTCCACGGGTCGAGACCCGCCCAGGTATCGCTGCCACGGGAGCCGCGGTAGTTCCATATTTACTTCGGCACCACAATTTAGTGCCCGTGACCAGAGCCTGTTTCTTCGAGTGCGCGTCGGGTGCCTCCGGGGACATGGTGACCTCCGCACTGCTGGACGCCGGTGCGTCCAGAGAGAGGGTGCTGGGCGCGATGGGGCTGGCCTCGGGCCTCGGCGAGGTCGATGTCGGGGTTTTCGAGGATTGCCGCGACGGCGTCAGGTGTCTCCGGGTCGAGGTCGATAACGCCGACGACTCCGTGCGGAGCCTCGACGACGTTCTCGGGTTTCTGGGCGGCCTCGAACTTCCGCAGGAAGTGCTCTCAACCGCAGAAGGGGTCTTCGAGAGGGTGGGGAGGGCGGAGGAGAGGGTTCACGGGGATACCGTATTTCACCGCGTCGGTGCCGCTGACGGCGTGGCGGACGTGCTGGGCGCCTCCGCGGCCTACCACGACCTCGGGTTGAGCGACGCCAGTGTCGCGGTGGGCCCGGTGTGTGTAGGGGGAGGCAGAACGGCCGAGGGGTACCCGGTGCCGGGACCGGCCACCCTGGAAATCCTGAGCGAGGCCGGTCTGGAGTGGTGCGGTGGGCCTTCAGAGACCGAGCTCCTGACGCCGACCGGCGCGGCACTGCTCGCAGAGCTCTGCGACCGCTCAGTCCGGTTTCCGCCCTCCACGGTCACGGAGGGAATCGGCGTCGGAGGGGGCTCGAAGGAGCTGAAGAGGCCCAACGTGATGCGGGTATTTCTGGGAGAATTTCGGGAGCTGTCCCCTGACCAGCTGTGCTTCCTTGAAACCGCGGTCGACGACGCGACGGGTGAGGAGGTTTCCTTCACGGTGAAGCGATTGCTATCCGAGGGAGCGCTGGACGCCTCCGTGATACCGATGGGCATGAAAAAGGGACGCACGGGCTATCTGGTGAGGGTGGCTGCGAGGCCGGGGGACGCCTCCAGTCTCTCCGGGGTCCTAGTCGACGAACTCGGGACCCTCGGAGTGAGGCAGTACCCGGTGGAGCACCGACACCTGGTGGAGCGCAAGGTCGAAGGGGTCGAGGTGGTGCTGGGCGGAGAGAAGGAGATGGTGGAGGTGAAGGTGGCCAAGGGTCCGTCGGGGGTCATCGACGTTTCGGCGGAGTACGACGACTGTGAGGAACTGGCGGAGAAGCACGGGATCCCCCTCAGGCGGGTTATGCGGATCGCGGAGGAAGCCGCGCGTTGAGGGTCTCCACCGGTGCCGAGTCGCTGGACGAGTTGCTCGGGGGCGGCGTGGAGACATCGGCCCTGACGCAGGTGTACGGCGAGGGCGGCTCGGGCAAGACGAACCTCGCAATCCAGTTCGCGGCTGAGGCCTCGGAGGAGGGCCGGGTGGTCTACGTGGATACCGAGGGATTCCCGGTGGAGCGGTTCAGGCAGGTGGCAGAGGAACCGGACGACACCGCCGAAAGGCTCCTGATTTTCGAACCGAGGTCCATGGAGGAACAGCACGCCGCCGTGAGGGACATCGACCGGATAGCGGAGAAGGTCGACCTCAGCGCCGTGATTGTAGACAGCGTTTCCCCTTTCTACAGGATCGCTCTCCGGGAGAGACCCGAGGTTCGCAGGGACCTCGCCTCACAGCTCACGTTTCTCACAGGGGCGGCGAGGGAACACGAACTCGCTGTCCTCTTCACGAACCAGGTCTATACTGATGTGGAGACCGACAGGTACGTCCCCCTGGGTGGAACCATGCTTAACCACCTCTCCAAGACCGTAATTCGTCTCGAGAAGGTAGGTCACTCGAAGAGGAGGGCCGTCCTGGAGAAGCATCGCTCCCTGCCCGAGGGAGGGCACTGCGTCCTCGAGCTCATCGAGGAGGGGCTCAGGGGGTAAACCCGAGGAACCTCCACCAAGTGTTGACGACGAGGAAGAGCACAGCGTACGCGGCTAACGTCAGGAGGACGCCCGCCATCACGAGGTCCTTCGTGTCTATCCTGCCACTGGAGTAAATTATTGCGAGGGGCGGGGTCGCCAGCACCAGCAGAAACCCGAAGGCGGCAGAGACGGCGGTTACGAGCCCCATGAACATCGGTGAGACGCCGGAAACAGTCCCCATCTCCAGGGCTATCGGCCCAACGACCGTGGCCGTCGCCCCGGCACTCATAAAGTTCGTCATGGCCATCGTCATACCGGAGATAGCCATCGCGAGCGGGGCCCCGGCCCCGATGCCCACCGTCCCCAGCAGGGCAGTGAATTCTCCTGCGAGCCAGCCCGCTGCACCGGTTTCGAAGAGCACGTGGCCGAGGCTCAGCGCACCCATGTATATGAATACCACCCCCCAGTCCACCTCCCGCTGGTAGTCCTTCCAATCGACGATACCGAAGAGCACGAAGGTGAACGCGCCGCCGAGGGCAATTATGCCGAGGCTGAAGATGTCCGAGGCAGTTATCCAGAGGAGAACCGTCGAGCCGAAGATGACGAGTGTGAGCCACGTCTCCTTGGTCCACGACTCCTCCTCGCGCTCCTCCTGCAGCGTCCTCAGGGCGACCGGAACGTCCTTCACCTCCGGCCTGAAAGCGACGTTCAGCACCGCGGCCGTCACGGGTATCAGCAGCAGGGTCACCGGCAGGACATACAGCATCCACTCCCCGTACCCGATTGTGACGCCGTAGAAGTCCTGAAGGAACCCCAGCATAACGACGTTTCGGCCTCCTCCAGATGGCGTGAAAATGCCGCCTATAGTCGCGCCGTAGGCTATGGAAAAGAGGAGGAGTCTACCCATCTCGTCCATGTCAGTGTTCACCGAATCCTCCGTGATACGGAGTATCGAGAGAGCCACGGGAAGCATGACGGCCGTGACCGTGTGGTCGGCCACGAACCCCCCTACCAGGGCGCAGATCGTCACGAGTCCGACGGACAGCAGCCTCACGTCGCCGCCGGTCCTGCTGAGGAGTTGGAGCGCGATTCTGCGGTCGATCCCCTGCTTCGTGACGGGGACCGCCATCATCAGGGCACCGATTATGAAGAAGGCAGCGTCGGCCATAAAGGACCTCGCCACCGAGGTCGAGTCCCCAAGCCCGAGAGCCACCTGGTATATGGCGATCAGGAGGGCCACTGCGGGCAGTGGAACCGGCTCCAACCCGAACAGCAGCACGACGAGGACGAGGAGGCCGATGGAGGACTTTCCGGCCTCCGTCAGCCCCTCCGGGGACGGCGCGAGGACTATTAAGGCTGCGAGGCTGAACGCGAGCACGATTTTCAGCCACTTTCCGCTATCACCGGCCACAGTTCGTTCGCCTCCGGATTTTTTGATAAAATCGAGTACTCGATATTTGTCGACTAAAAAACAATAAATCAACCGCCCGAAACAGTCAGGCAAGAGTTAAATACGGCCCATCCGGATGTTAGCCCACATAATGAGGATCCTTCTCGCCACAGAGGGAGGAGAAAGAGGGACCAAGGACCTCCGTTTACTCAACAGCATCACTTCTGCGGGTGGACACGACATCGACATAGCGTACGTCCAGGAGGTCGAGGACGAGATGCCCAGCAAACACTACGAGATAGCGAAGGAGACCCAGAAGAAAAAGGGCGTGGCCGAACCCGGCGCGGAGAGGAAGACCGTTCTCGACCAGATGTCCGTCGTCGCCGACGAGGAGGGGATGGAGGTGGGGAGGATCGGCCTGAAGGGGGACCCGGCGAAGCAGATCCTGAAGAGGGTCCGGAAGGGCGATTACGACCTGGTCAGCCTGGGAAGCGGTGGACGCGGGATATTTACGAAGGAGATTCTGGGGTTCGTGGCGAACCGCGTAATCAAGGAGAGCCCCACCAGCATCCTGGTAATGAAGGGTGAACAGGAGAAGTGTGAACGGGTCCTCGTATGCACGAAGGGGGGAGCGGAGAGCCTCGAAGTATTCGAGTTCGCCGGGAGACTTCTGAGCGGGGGCGACTTCGAGGTGACCACGCTGTACGTCGGGGAACCCTTCCCGAGGCTGCAGGGTTACATGGAGACCGTAGAAGAGGATATCCAGCAGGTCGTAGAGGACTTCAGGCCCCCCGGCGAGCCCTACATCGAGAAGGGGGTCGAGAAACTGAAGGGGTACGGACTGGATAGCGAGAGGAAGGTGCGGGAGGGCGACTTCCAGGAGCAGGTGCTCGAGGAGGCCGGAGGGGGAAACTATGACCTCGTGGTCCTGGGGTCCCACGTACTGAGTGACTGGTTCGAGAAGTACTGGAAAGACGACAGGACCGTTCCCATCGTCAGGGACCTGGAGCAGAGCTTCCTCCTGTTCAGGGAGTAGGGCCGGACACATTCCCGCCCGAATCCCACCACAACATTGATTAACGGTGTTAACGACATACCCCCGATGAGTCTTGAGGATAAGGTCGAGGAGATAATGGATAAAGAGATTCGTCCACATCTGAAGGCGGACGGAGGCGACGCCGAGGTGGTAAGCGTAGAGGACGGCGTCGTTAACGTGGAGCTTCAGGGGGCCTGCGCCGGATGCCCCATGTCCCAGCTCACCATCCAGGGCATGATAGAGCAGCAGCTCAAGGCCAGAATTCCCGAGGTCGAGAGCGTGGAAGCAGCACAGCAGGGGCCACAATCCTTCCTCTGACCGGAATACGTACAGGGGGACGTGGAGATCGAGGTCTCGGACAAAATTGACGACGTCATCCGCGCAAACCCGGAGGCTCTGAGGGTTTTCTCGGATTTCGGGATAGACACCTGCTGCGGCGCCCAGCGCTCTCTGAGGGAGGGGGCGGAGGACGCCTCGGTGGACGCGGAAGAGTTGATGACAGCCCTCAGGTCCCTGTGATCTCCAGAGCCTCCCTGGGATTCGTCCTGTCCTCTGTTGCGTACATGGTGACGGGGGCCTTCCTAGGGCTCTACCTCCTGCTCGCGGGAGAAAGCCGCGACCTGAACTGGGTACACGCCCACCTGAACCTGCTCGGCTTCGTCTCCATGATGATATTCGGAGTGGCGTACCACGCCCTCCCAAGGTTTATCGGGTCGCCCCTTCACAGTGACCGCCTCGCGGAGCTCCACCTGTTGGCGGCGAATGCCGGCCTTCTCGGCATGGTCGGTGGGGTCGTATTTCTCGAAGGGGGCGCTGTGACCGCCGCGTTCGCCGAGGTCGAGGCGGCATCCACCCTCCTGTTCGCGTACAACGTCACCATGACCGCGGCGAACCGGTGAACCTTAATAGGAGACTCACGGAATTACCGGCTATGTTCGAGAGAATCGTCCTAGCAGTTGACGACGCGGAGGAGATGGAGCTTCCTATCCGCATAGCCCTCGACATGGTGGAAAGGTACGGAGCCGGTTTCTACCCCATACACGTCGTCGACCTTCCACAGAACCCCTCCCTGCCGGAATACTACGAGAGGCAGTCCGGAAAGGTGGACTGGGACGACGTCGTGCAGAACATAGAGGACAGGGGCGGAGCAGTAGCCCGGGATATCAGCGAGAGGATAGACGAGGTGGCCGATAGTATGGAGGTACAGGCGGAGGCCACCTGCAGGATAGGCGTGGGCGACCCGGCGGAGACGATAATGAGCTTCGCTGAGGACCGCGATGCGGGCCTGATAATCATCGGGATGCACAGCAGGAAGGGACTGGAAAGGATTCTCAACAGAAGCGTCTCCGGAGAGGTGGTGCGCGGATCGAAAGCGCCGGTCCTAACCGTCCACGTCTAAACTGCCCATAAGCCACGCCTTCCGCCTGGCGGCCTCCTCGGCCGCTCCGTCGATCCTCCCGGAGAGCTCCTCGGACCCGCCGATTTCCCCCACGGTCCTCTTGACCGGCGTGTACGCCGACTCCCTGAAGAGAGGGGAGAAATCTCTCCTATCGCCCTCGACCACGAGTTCGGCACCGCTACCCTCCTCGACGCTGCCCACGCGCCGCATCTCTACTCCGGCCGATTCCACGGCGTCAATCACCCCGTCGGCGGCACCCTCGGGGCAGGTGACGAGCAGCTGGTCCAACGAGAGGCCGAGGTAATCGATTCCGCAGGACTCCAGCATATCGAGAACCCTGGGGTTAACCATCTTCCTCGCAGACCCCTTGTTCACTGAAACCTTTACGCCGGAAACCCTGCCGATTTCCTCCACGTCGCCCCTGAGTCCGCCGTTCGTGACGTCCGTCGCGGCGTGAACGTCCTCCACTGCCGGGGAACTCAGTAGCGCGGAAACCGCCCTCGAAAAGTCCAGGTTCAGTGTCTCCTCAACCACGTCGAACCAACCGTTGAATATGGCGGTCGTGCTGATCGTTCCCCCACCTGCACCCTCGCTCAGCAGGAGAACGTCGCCGGGGACCGCACCGCTCTTCGGAAGCACCCTCTCGACCAGCCCCACGGCCCCGACTGCGCCGGTCATCCTCTCGCCTATAACCATGTCGCCGCCGACCCTTAGAGTGCTTCCCGTCACGAGTGGAACGCCCGACGCCTCGGCGACAGCGGACACCCCCGCCGTAAAATCGAAGATCTTACCCACGTCCCCGTCGTCGGCAACGTGTATATCGGAGAGCAGGGCTACAGGCCTCGCACCGACGGAGTACACGTCCCTGAGAGCGGCCCTCGCGACGTGGAACCCTGCCAGCAGCGGAAACTCGGAGAGCCTTGAGTGCATGCCGTCCACCGTCACGGCGATCCGTAACCCCTCTGCCTCCACGACGCCGGAGTCGTCTGCCCCGAGGGCGTCCAGGTCGGCACCCGTCTCACCCACGAGGTCGGCTATTCTGGAGTGGACGTGCATGTCTCCGCGTCCCCTCGAACCCACGCCGTACGTCCCCATGGACACGCCTGAGGAGTTCGGCGCCAGGTACTCCCTCCCGGTCGAGAACGCCTCCAGCTCCGCCTCCACCTCGTCCACCACGGCCGAGGAGAACCCCTCGAGCTCCTCTCCCTTCACCTCCTCTATCCTCTCATCGAGCAGACGCTCCACCGCGTCCCTCGACATCCCGCTGGACAGGAACATCCTGGCCAAGCCCTCCAGGTCCAATCAGACCATCTCCACGAAGTTCTTCAGGACCCGGAGCCCGACTTCCCCGCTCTTTTCGGGGTGGAACTGGACCCCCACCACAGACCCCCTCGCCACGGCGGAGGCGAACCTTCCGTGATAGTCCGAACTCGCCGCGACGCGGAGCTCCGGCGATTCCGCGTAGTAAGAGTGGACGAAGTACGCGTGGGAACCATCGTACACGCCGTCGAAAACGGCGTGGTCCAGTTCCGAGAGGGTGTTCCACCCCATGTGTGGAACCTTTCCCCTACGGAACTTCAGGGATCGCCCCTCGATTACGCCCAGCCCGGCCTCGTCCCCCTCCTCGGAGTACTCCAGCAGCATCTGCATACCGAGGCATACCCCCATAAGCGGAACACCCTCGTCGACCGCATCGAGAAGCGCCTCCTTCAGCGGCTCCAGGTTCCTCATCCCGTCGTCGAAGGAGCCCACCCCGGGAAGGACCAGGCCGTCGGCCGCCTTTATTCTCCCGGGCGAACGAGTCACCTCGACGTCTGCCCCACACCTCTCGAGGCCGCGCCTTACGCTTCGCAGGTTTCCAAGACCGTAGTCGATCACCGCTATCAACGCACTATCGTCGACCCGGAACGTCTTTACGTCGTCGATTCCCCGCCCGGGGCAGGCGACCGGCTCTCCAGCTCGTTCCTGAACCAGACGGAGCGCTGTGGGAACGGGATCGAGATGTTTTCCTCATCGAACCTGCGTTCTATCTCGAAGTTGAGCCTGCTCATGACCATCTTCCTCGCCGTCGGGTCCGGGACCCAGGCCAGCAGCACGAAGTTGAGCGACGAGTCGCCGAAAGATTCGAAGCGAACTTCGGGCTCGGGGGTGTCCAGCACGTTCTCCTCCTCTCTGGCTATCTCCAGTAGGACGTCCCGCACACTCTGGACCTCGGAGCCGTACGAGACCCCTATCGGCACGTGTACCCTGACCTTCGGGTCGCCGTGGCTCCAGTTTATAACCTCCTTGGCGATGAAGTCCTCGTTCGGTACTACCACCGATACGTTGTCGAACGTCCTGATCGTGGTGGCCCGCGTCTCGATTTCCTCGACCTCCCCCATTTTTCCACCGACCTCTATTATGTCGCCGACGGTGACGTTCCTCTCCGCCATTATGATTATGCCGGACACGAAGTTCGACACAACCGTCTGCAGGCCGAAACCCAGGGCGAGGCCGGCCACGCCCGCGAGCGCCAGAAGGGCTGTCAGCTGGATGCCCAGAAGGTTGAGGGCCACAAAGATTCCTATCAGGATCAGTAGATAGTGAACCACCCTCAGAATCAGGTACTGAAGGCTCTCCTCGATATCCCTCCTCTCGAAAAAACTCATGAGCAACCTGTGCCGTACGTACCTAGAAACCGCGAACGTGGCTACGAGAACGACGACCACGGCGATTATTCCGGAAACCGTTATGCTCGTCCCGTCGAAGGAGAACAGCGTCCTGCCCAGAACGTCGGAGGCGTTTACCCCGAGTACCCCGAGGGCCATTCAGACCCTGCTTTCGTCCCAGGGGCTTAAGTCATTCGCCACGACCCCCATCGAAGGGGGGCAGGGACGGTCCGTACACGACCGAGCAGCAGCCGACCAAACGCCACCCTTCACTGCATACGTAACGCGGGCAGACGTACCTCGATTATGTACCCTGCTCCGGACGGGCTGGACGGGATTTGAACCCGCGATTTCCGGCTCTCTCCGGCGACGGCTGCACGGCCCGATATCGCCGTAGGAGGCCGACGCCTTGTCCGCTAGGCTACCAGCCCCGCGACCGCACCGTTCCGGGGGAACGGGTGCTCAAACAGGATTCCGGAGGAAACCTGTGGCGCGACCTATGGGGCGGGTTCGGGATAGGTCTTTCGATAGGCCGTCGGGCGGCCAGGAAGGTCTTATTATGCGACGGCATCATTGGACTGGGGTTTTAATGACAGCGGTCGTAGTCGTCGGCACCCAGCTGGGTGACGAGGGGAAGGGCAAGGTAATCGACCTTTTTTCTGAGCGGACGAACCTCGTCGTGAGGTTCCAGGGCGGCGACAACGCCGGACACACGGTGGTCGTGGGCGACGACGAGTTCAAGCTCCACCTGGTGCCGAGCGGCTCCGTTCGGGGAAAACGGGTGGTCGTGGGTAACGGCTGCGTGGTCAATCCGGAGGTGCTTCTCGGGGAGATCGGTGAGCTGAAGTCCCGCGGAATCGAGCCGGAGTGGTTCATAAGCGGCAGGGCGCACGTCATCATGCCGTACCACATCCGTCTGGACGGTCTGGAGGAGGATTCGAAAGGCGAAATGGCCGCGGGAACCACGAAGCGAGGCATCGGTCCGTGCTACCAGGACAAGGTGGCCAGGCGCGGGGTACGGGTAGCGGACCTGCTCGACCCGGATGCCCTGAGGGAGAAGCTGAAGTACCTGCTGCCCCTGAAGACGCGGGAGCTGGAGCTCTACGGCTCCGACTGCTCCCTCGACCTCGACGTGATTTTCGAGAGGTACAGGGAGTTCGGCGAGAGGATCGCTGACCACGTCGTCGAGGTCTCGGTCCTCGTAAACGAGTCGCTCGACCGGGGAGAGAACGTTCTGATGGAGGGCGCCCAGGGCACCCACCTCGACATCGATCACGGCGTATACCCGTTCAACACCTCCAGCAACACCACTTCCGGCGGTGCCTGCACCGGTTCCGGTGTCGGGGTTACCAGGATAGACGAGGTCATCGGGGTCGCGAAGGCGTACCTCTCGAGGGTCGGCACCGGTCCCCTGCCCACCGAGCTGGAGGGCGAAACGGCCGACTTCCTGGTCGAGAGGGGGAACGAGTACGGCACCACGACAGGGAGGAGGAGACGGGTAGGGTGGCAGGACGTGCCGATGCTGCGGTACTCCGCCTCGGTGAACGGCATGACCGGCCTCGTGGTGACCAGTCTCGACGTTCTGGACGGACTGGACGAGCTGCAGGTGTGCACCCACTACCGGCTCGACGGCGAGGAGGTGCCCCACGTTCCTCCGACGAGGGAGTGGGGACGCTGCGAGCCGGTTTACGAGGAGTTCGAGCCGTGGAGCGGTGTGGACTGGGAGGGCGCGGCAGAGCTGGGTTACGACGAGTTGGACGGAGAGGTGAGGAGGTACCTCTCCTACCTATCGGAGGAGACCGGGGTCGAGGTCATCGGGGTGTCGGTAGGGCCGGAGAGGCGGCAGACTATTATTAACAGAGACCCCTTTTAGTGGGTATGAAGAGGGACCTCATGGACATCCTGGCTTGCCCCGTCTGCAAGGGGGAACTCGAGCTCCGCGTTGAGGAGGAGGAAGGAGACGAGGTTCTGGAGGGCACCCTTTACTGCGAGGCCTGCGACGAGGAGTACCCGATAGAGGAGGGTATCCCGAACCTGCTTCCGCCAGACTTCGAGGAATGAAGTACGTCTTCGTGACCGGCGGCGTGATGAGTGGCCTCGGGAAGGGGGTCACCGCCGCCTCCATAGGCCGCATTCTGAAGAGCCACGGCCTCGACGTCACGGCGGTGAAGGTGGACCCGTACCTCAACATCGACCCCGGGACGATGAGTCCGTACCAGCACGGGGAGGTGTACGTGCTCAAGGACGGGTCGGAGGTGGACCTCGACCTCGGCAACTACGAGCGCTTCCTGAACGTGGAGCTGACCGGCGACCACAACATAACCACGGGAAAGGTGTACAGGTCCGTGATCGAGCGGGAGCGCGCAGGGGACTACCTCGGCAAGACCGTTCAGATAATTCCCCACGTCACCGACGAAATTAAGTCGGAGATCCGGAGCGCAGTCGAGGACGAGGCCGACGTGGCAATCGTCGAGATAGGGGGAACTGTGGGGGACATCGAATCCATGCCCTACCTGGAGGCGATTCGCCAGATGAGGAACGAGCTTCCGCCGGAGGACTTCCTGCTCGTCCACGTGACGCTGGTACCGGTCCTGAGCGTGGTGGGTGAGCAGAAGACGAAGCCCACGCAGCACTCCGTCAGTGAGCTGAGGGAAACCGGGCTGGCACCGGACGTAATCGTCGGCAGGTGCAACGCACGCCTGGAGGAGGAGACGAAGGAGAAAATCGCGCTCTTCTGCGACGTTACCGTGGAGGCGGTGTGGAGCGCCCACGACGTCGAGGAGATCTACGAGGTTCCCCTTGTGCTGAACGAGGAGGGTGCCCTGGAGTACCTCGAGAGGAGGCTGGACCTGTCCCTGGACGAGGACCTCTCCGGGTGGGCCGAGATGGTCGAGTCCGTAAAGGGTGCGGAGGAGGAGCTCAGGGTGGCAGTCGTCGGAAAGTACGTGCAGCTGGAGGACTCCTACCACTCGATCGTGGAGTCGCTGAAGCACGCCGGGGCGGTGTGCGGAGCGAGTTTAGAAATCCTCTGGGTAGACGCGGAGCGCATCGAGGGAACGCTAAGCGGTGAAGACGAATACGATTACGAGGAGATTCTGGAGGAGGCGGATGGTGTCCTGGTGCCGGGCGGCTTCGGCTCCCGGGGTTCCGGGGGCAAAATCGAGGCGATTCGTTACGCCCGCGAGTCGGGCAAGCCGTTTCTGGGCCTCTGCCTGGGGTTCCAGCTCGCCGTCATAGAGTTCGCGAGGAACGTGCTGGGGCTGGATGGCGCACACAGCACGGAGCTGGAGCCGGGCACGCCGGAGCCGGTGATAGACGTGCTGCCCGAGCAGGCGGAGGTGGACGACATGGGTGGCACGATGCGGCTCGGTGACCAGCGCACTATAGTGATGCCGGGTTCCCTCGCCAACGACCTGTACGGGAGTAGCGAGGTGGTGGAGCGGCACCGCCACAGGTACGAGGTGAATCCGAGGTACATCGCCCAGCTCGAGATAGCCGGAATGAAGTTCACCGGGAAGGACGAGACGGCTAGGAGGATGGAGATTCTGGAACTCGAGGGCCACCCCTTCTTCGTGGGGACCCAGTACCACCCGGAGTTCACGTCGAGGCCCGGGAAGCCGAACCCGGTATTCCTCGGGTTCGTCAGTGCCCTCGGCGGGTAGATTTTAAATCATTTTGGGCGCGACATTACGGCATGGTCCGCAAGAAGATAACCCTGATAGGTTCGTCTCCGGAGAGCTGGGAGGACGCCACGCAGGTCGCCATCGAGGAGGCGATGGAGACACTCCACGACATAGAGTGGATAGAGGTCGTGGAGCAGACGGCTCACGTCGGTGACAGCGGCGTGGACCTCTACCACACGGAGATAGAGGTCGCGTTCACAGTGAAGCGGCAGGCATAGTCTCCAGCCCGGGGCCGCAGTGCTCCTCTCTGCGATATTCGCAATTTTTTAACTCCCCTCTTCGCCCCTATCGAGCGAGCGGGTGGTCGCTGAGCGAAGAGTTCAGGAGGGTGCCTGCGGGTCAGAGGCTACTCTGAAGTCTCTCTATCTGTTCGCTCATCCTCTCGACGTGCCTGTCCTCGTACTCGGAGAGATACTCGAACCTCTCCGCAACCGACTCCGAATCCACGTCCTCGAGAGAGGAGGCCTCCAGCGACTCCGCTATACGCATGTAGAAATCCCGACAGTTCATGTCGTGCTGCCTGAGCTTTTTAAGGACGTCCACGAGGTCCATCCCCTCCTTGATTAGCCTGTTCTGCTCCGCCCTGCGCTCCAGTTCGTCCACGTCGACGTCCAGTCCAATTTCCCCGGCCACCCCCAGAAGCACGTGTAGGTGGTGCTCGCTCTGAACCTTCATGTCGAAAAGGAGGGCCTTCACCTTCTCGTCCTCGGTGGCGTCGTATACCTTCCAGATGTCGCTGGTCTCGGCGATTCTCTCCATCTCTACAGCCCTCTGGACCAGGTCGACGAGGATTTCCCTGTCGGGTATGCTCGTAACCATCCGGAACAAATCGAGTGGGGACCTGTTTAATCTAACCCGGTTCAGGAGGGTTCGCCGGCTCGACCCTCACCGCCCCGGAGGCGGGCGGGTTCAGCAAAACCCTGGTGCCGTCTACCCTTAGCACGGTTTCCCCGTTATCCAGCCTCCTGACGACTTCGACCTCTGCCCCGGGAACCACGCCGAGCGCCTTAAGTTCCTGCAGGAGTTCCGGGTCCCCGTCGCTGACCGAGGTCACGATTCCGTAACCCCCCGGCTCCACCTCGTCTAGCGAGACGTCGTCCATTCGGCCCTTCACCGGTTTGCCGTGGGGACACGTTTCCGGGTTCTCCAGCGCCTCCCTGATTTTCTCCTCGAGTTCGTCGGAGATTGCGTGCTCCAGCTCGCAGGCCTCGTCGTGAACCTCGGACCAGTCCAGCCCTATTACGTCCGTCAGAAGCCTTTCGACCAGCCGGTGTTTCTCGACCAGCCTTCTGCCCTCCCTGTACCCGAGGTCGGTCAGGACGGCGCCCCTGTACGGCCCGTAATCGACCAGCCCCTTCTCCGCGAGGCTGCCCAGCATCTCGGTTACGGAGGGTGCCCTGACCCCCAGCCTGTCGGCGAGGTCCCCGGTGGATACGGACGCCTCTCCCTCCGTACTGAGCCTGTATATCTCCTCCATGTACTCCTCCACGTTCGGGGAGAGCTCCTGGCCGGGCATGTGCTGAGTTGGGTGCCCCCTAACTTATCTCTGACGGGGTGGTTACGGGCGCGTGACGCCATTCCGTCTCCACGGGGAACTTGCTGTGAGGCCGTTTCAAAAACCACGGCGATGGCGGGTACGGTCCCTCAGGTCAGGCGAGGAGGACGACTGGGGTTTATCCTCTCAGCCCTTTTTGAAACGAGTTCTGTGTCAACCATCCGGCCACGGACCTACTCGGCACGATGCAGAGCCGCATCGACGATCTCCCGATGATCGAAACCGACGCTTTCGGGAAGGCTGTCGATAGGGAAGAGTCCGCCTCAGACGCCCCCTCACCCGGCTCCGGCGCCTGCTCCCCGTCAACCGTTTCGCAGACGTAGGCCGCAGATACGTTTCCCCTCCCGTCACGGTCCGTGGAGTCGAAGAGCCCGACGAACCTCGCGGCTGAAACCTTCAGGCCGGCCTCTTCTCGCGCCTCGCGCTCCGCGGCCTCCGCAGCGGTCTCTCCGGGCTCCACCATTCCTCCCGGCAGAACCCCAGGCCCCCTCGAAGGGAGGAACGTCCCTCCGGACCAGGACGACCCTTCCGCCGAAGGTGACCACTGCGTCGGCACTCAGGTGCCTGAAATCGCCCATTCTGCGGTTCCTTAGCCCCGCCGGGGCGTCATTATTTCGCCATCTCCACCCTCCGCGGAGTCCCCGAGGAACCGCTGGTAAACCTCGTCCTCGACGTCCTCATCCCGGCCCCTCCTGAAAGTGGCCATCGGGTCAACTGCGCCGTCGACGATTACGCGTCCACCGGTCATCGCGCCTCCGGCGTAACGTCCCGCGTCGCCTTCCACGTGAATCGAGCCTCCGTCCATGTGTATACCGAGCATCCGACCCGCGTCCCCCCTTACGCGTATCGAGCCCCCGCGCATCCAGGCACCGCACTCGTCTCCCACCGAGCCGTCCACCCGGATTGAGCCGCTTGTCATTCCGCTGCGGCTCCCGCGGTAGGCGCCACCCAGGTAGGCACCGGCGCCACCCTTTACGACGATTTTTCCGCCGGCCTTCTCGGCACCGCACCAGTTCGAGACGTCTCCGTCGACGACGAGGCTTCCCCCCCGCATCTCCGCTCCGGCGTACAGCCCCGCGTCTCCACTCACCACGATTTCTCCTCCCTCCATTCCGCGTCCGACAGATTTGAACCCGGCCAGGTCGCCGGTTATCTCGATTCTCTGGTCTCCCGCCTGGTCGGCGGTTTCCCCCGATATCTCGAAGAAGTCGACGAGTCCCGTCTCCCGGTTTCCGTGCATCACCTTCAGGTCGGAGACCTCCTCGGTGGACAGGCCCACCACACTGCGTGGAGTCAGGGCGAGCTCGGCCTCCACCGTCGGCGCGTCTCTGAGGCTCAGGCGCAGGGTCTTCAAACCCCAACCTCCCTGACCTCTCCCGTGGGCAGGTACTGTTCTTGCACCGAGTAGTTCTCGAGCTGGATGGCGTAGTTCTGGAAGTGGTCCCCTATGTCGCTCATCGCGTCCTCCCACACGTGTCCATCGATTGCCCCGGTCGCGTCCACCCAGTGGGTGGAGCCCAGTGGCTCGCTCTTTATCTCCCCGTCTCTCTGCACTATTTCGCCGGCCTTCACGGTGTAATTCGCGACCTGGAGCTTCTGCCTCAGTTCCTGGTGCTGCCTGGACGGGTCGGTGTCGTCGGGGTCGATGTCGTATATGGCCACGTCGGCGTCGGCCCCCGTCCCGAGGTGTCCCTTCCCCTCGAAGTCGTAGGCCCTCGCAGGGGCGCTGCGAGTGATAACCACGAGCTCCTCCAGGGTGTACTCCCTGTCGATCGTCCCCATCGCCGTGGCCCTGTTTACCACCGGATGCACGCGGCTGACGATGCGCTCCCTCTCCTCTGCAGAGGCCAGCCAGCTCATTATGAGCGGGTAGTCCGTGAATGGCGCGGCGTTCGGGTGGTCCGTGGTTAGGAAGACCCGCCACGGGTCCTCGACGCCGAGGGCGGCCTCCATGCCGGTGGCCCACTGGATCGTGGCCACCGGATTGTCGGGTTTGTACTCGAAGGGGACCACGCCTCCCCCGCCCTCGAGCCCGACGTCGCTGCCCACGTACTTGCCCTTCGTCATTTTCTGCAGGTTGTACTCGAAAGGCGCGTCCCCGGTCATGGTCGTGGTGTCCTTGAACGTCACGACGGCGGGATCGATGGTGACGTTCGGGTTCCGGTTGACGAACTCGGCGGTGGACAGGCCCTCGCTGGACATGGTCCCCCACGAGTCACCCCCGTAGGAGTTGAACTGTACGTGGGTGGCGTGCAGCACCGCCCTGTCGTCGTTTTCGTGGCCGGACGCCAGCTCCATGGATTCCAGCAGGGTCTCGACGTTGCCCGGGACTCCGAGGTTGTTTGCGTGCAGGTGAATGGAGTGCGGCAGGCCGAGGGCCTCGTTTAGCTCCAGGCATCCCTCGATGATTTTTCTCGGCGTGCAGCCGAAGGGCTCCACCGACTGGTCAAGGTCCATGACGTTTCCCCCGCTCTGGGACCACTGCTCCACGCCGCACGGGTTGACTATTTTCAGGCCGTATCCCCGGGTGGCCCTAATCAGCCAGGCGGCGTAGGCCGCTGCCCTCTCCGTATCCCCTGAGGCGAGGTAACGCATGAGCAGCCAGTTATTCCCCACCTCCGGAAGTGCCGCCTTGTCGATGATGGGGATGTCGTTGAACTCCTCGTGAGTGTGGCGGGCCTCTATGGGCGCCATGGAGGGTTCGACCACCGTGGTGTAGCCCATGCGGGCGTATCGGTAGCCGATTGCGTACGTGTTGGGAAGGGAGAATCCGCTCTCCGGGAAGTTTCCACCTCCCCCACCGGGACCCGCGGAGGTCGTGCCCTTCCGACCGTCCTCTGGCCTCAGCAGCCTACCGACGTTCGACTTGGGACCGGCTATGTGGCTGTGAGGGCAGACACCTCCGGGGACCACGAGCTTTCCCGACGCGTCGATTTCCTCGGCGTCTCTGGAAACCTCGTCCACCACCTTTCCGTCCCTCACGAGTACGTCCTTTACCTCGTTCACGCCGCTTGCCGGGTCGATCACGTGGCCGTTGCGGATGCGTAGCTCCATCACAGGGCCCCCATTACGTCGCGGATAATCCGCTCGTCAGTCCTTACCCCCTCGGGCGGGTCCACGACCTTCTTTAGGCGTATCGGGACCGTGTCCATCCTGTACGCGGTGCCCTCCGCCTCTATGCCCACTAAGGCGCTGGGAATCACGACGTCCGCGAACCTCGTCGTGGCGTTGGGGTGGGGGTCCACCTGCACCACCGGTACCTCCCTGAGACGCTTAACGGCCCTCAACGGAAAGTGTGCAGCAGGGTCGCTCCCGACGAGCAGCATGGCGTCGCTCCCGCCGCGGCGGAGAAGGTCGACGCTGGTGTTCTCACCCGGTGCGTAGTTGATTTCGTCTCCGGTGAAGTCCACGAAGCCGGGGAAACCGGTCTTCCAGGTACAGACCTGTCCGAACCCGGCTACGTTGAAGTGCCCCCTCATCGGTACGGAGACACAGCGGCCGTAATCGTTCAGCTCCTTGGCGAGGGAGGTCAGCGCCTCCACGTTCCGGTGCTTGGCGCCGCTCATCGTGACGCCGAGGCCCCAGAATATGCAGGCGAAGTCGGCGTCCTTCATTCTCCCCAGCAGCTCCCCGAGGGTCTCCACGGGTACGCCGCCCACCTCGTCGGCCTCGATTTCGTTCCCCTGCAGCATCGAGCGCATCGCCTGAAGGGCCTCGTAGTCGCCACCGGGTTCCACCTTGACGAATTCGTCGGATATTTTGGCAGAAAGGGTTTCCCTGACGTCGACTACGGCGATGTACCTGTCCTTGCCCTTGACGAAGTAGCCGTCGGCACGCCTCGTCACCCGCTCGAAGTGCCTGGGGTGTGCCTCCACCGGGTTGGAGCCCCAGTAAATAACGACGTCCGCCCGGTTTCTTACCTGCTCGAGCGTGGCCTTCGGGGCCCCGCAGTCCTGCATGGCCAGCACCGAGGGAAGGTGGCAGACCGCAGAGGTGGAGCCTATGGAGCCACGCGCCTCCTTCATCAGCTCGATTCCGAGTCCCTGCGCCTCCACGCTGCAGCTGCTCCAGCCGTAGCAGTCGGGCCTTTTCGCCTCCCGGAGAACCTCGGCGGCCCTCTCGATTGCCTCCCCGTAGCTAACCTCGTGGAGCTCCTCGCCCTCCCTGACCGCGGGGGACTCGATTCTGTCGGCCTCCGAAACGAACTTGGCGTTGGAGAGACCGCAACCCCTCTTTATTCTGGATATCTCGCCGTCCTCCAGGTAGACGTCGATGTCGTCGCAGAGAAGCCCGCAGTAGGGACAGGTAACGTTTTTCACCACCTCAGCTCCGGTCCTCTCCCCGGCAACGCTCACACTACTCACCAAGCAAATCGTCAAGGGTGGTCGGGGAGCCGTCCGTCTTCTCGACCTTCACCGGTACGCTCTTGAACTCCGGCATCCCGGTCGCCTCTGTACCATCATCGACGAGAGCGTTGGCCCAGGGCCCCATGGGCACGAACGCGACTCCGCTGCTATCCCCCCTCGCGGTCTTGGCCCGGAGCCTGACCTCGCCAGCCCCCGTCTCCAGAAGGGCCACGTCCCCCTCCTCGATACCGAGGTCGTCTGCGTCGTCGGCGTCCAGCTCGACGAACGCCGCTGCGTCGAAGTAGCCCTCCGTGAGCTTCTCCTTGTCCCTGGTCTTCCCCTGGCCAAGGGTCCTCCCGCTGACCAGCACGAGGCTCATAGGACCTCGCGGAGGTGTATCTCGTAGGGCCCGATGTTTCCGCCGTAGTTTCCGGCGTCTATTCCCACCACGCCTTCCACGGTCGTCGCGGCCCTTATTCCGGCCGCGGTGGCCCCCTTCAGCGCCTCCAGCGTCACGCCGTTCATCACGATCTCGTAGACCGCCCCTACGTCGTCGGGCAGGGCGGTGTCCACCTCGTCCCTGATTGAGGGTGCGTAGAACTCGTTGGTGGTGGCCAGCATGAACCCGTACTGCTCCGATCCTGGCTTCGAGCCCGACGAACAGATACCTCCGGGGAAGGAGGTCACGACTCCCTCCACGCCCCCTATGGCGTCGATGGCCGCCTCTGCGCCCTGCAGGGCGGAGCCCTGTGTCCTCCCGAGCACGAAGAAGTTTCCGCCGGCAACACCCTCCTCGATTGAGACGGAGTCCTCCACCACGAAGTCGCCATCCATCCGTGGAACAAGCCAGACGTCACGCCCGTACATCTCCTCATTTCGCTGGTGGCCGTCACCGAAAAACGCGACCTGTTCGCCGAGGCGGAAACCCGGGTCCCCTCCGGCGTCGAAGAGGGACGTGGTTGGGGCTGTCAGTACGCACTGCCCTATTCTTCCGAGCAGGGCGTTCTGCAGGCTCTCATCGTCCCGGTGCCAGACCTGTATCACGGCTCCCGGGCGACCGTCCAGGGTCTCGTCGCCGGACATCGTCCTCTCGATTCCTGCCTCCCCGGGCGCCATTATTATGGACGTCCCGAAACCGGTGGCCTCCCTAGCAGAGGTCGTTGCAAGCCGCTCCGTCGCTGCCGTGACGAGCATCCGGCAGTACTTCATGGGGAACAGCTCCGCGAAGGTCTCCTCCACGTGTACCCCGTTGAGCCTCATTTCGGTTTCTCCATCAGCCTTTCTTTACTTAGAACTGTTCCGTCCCTCGCGTGCGGAGCTCTCGATACCGAGTCTCCGGCCTTCTCCAGCTCCCTCGCCTCGTCAGCCAGCCGGGCTGCCTCCCGGACCATCTCGTGGGCCGCAGCCACCAGGGGTACGTACTTCTCCGGGTCCTGTACGACGAAGCAACCCTCCACGTCGAGGTCGGCGGCCTTCTCGGAGATTTCGTAGGCGGCCATGGCCTTCGCCTCCGCGTACGGGTTCCGGAACTCGGCGTGCTTCACGGCCGAGTCACGATCAACCACGAGCCGCGGCAGCTCGTCGCCTCCGCTCTCCAGGAACCCGTCGAGTGCGGCCTGAACTGCGGTCATTGCGCCCGTACAGGACAGTACCTCCAGGACGTGTCCGTTGAAGAGCGCCATCTCGGCCGGGTCGAGGAATTCCCTGCGGGCGCCTATCATCGGGTCCCCTGTCACCACTACGAAGCCGAGCCCCATCTCCTCGAGGCCCTCCGCGGCTTCCCTGCTGGGGGAGTCCCCGACGAGGACGGCCGGAACTCCGCTCTCGGCCAGCACCTCCGCGGCCCTCTGCGGGCCCCGGACGGTCAGGTTGGGGGACACGTATACCACGACATCGGGGTCCCCGGCGAGGACGCGCTCCACGCAGCCCTCCACCTCCTCCACATCCATCTTGGCGCCGCTTCCCTCGACGAATACCTCCAGGTTCTCTCTGTCCGCTCTCTCGTCGAGAAGCAGCTCCAGCATGGAGGATACGCCTATATTTCCCGCCTTTGCTACTCCGAGCCTCATCGCCCTGTCACTTTGCCGGATGCGAATAAAAAAGTTTTGAGCCGCGTCGCCCTTTCTACATCACCCTGTTTCTGATGGGAATCCATGATTTTTCAAAAAGTCTGCGTAATTGCTTGAGAATGATATTCTTCATGATTTATTTACCAAATTATCCATAAAGATGGGCGGATTTTTCGACTTTTCCACTTTAATCCCGGGCCGTCGGCTCGAACTTGACGCCGTAGTGGATTACCCCGTCGGCGCCGTCCTCCGCTATCTTCCTGAACGTGGCCTCCACCGGCATACCGATTTCCACGTCGTCCGGCTCCACGTCCACCAGTTGAGAGGTGAAGCGCGCCCCCTCCGGTGTCTCGATTATCGCGACGACGTACGGCGTTTGTCCATCCATGCTGGGAGGCTCCGCCCGTATAACCGTGAAAGTAATCACCTCCCCCCTACCCTCGAAGTCGTAGGTCTCCACGCTCCCGTCCCTCCGGCAGCCAGGACATATCCTCCTCGGAGGGAAAAACGCGGTTCCGCAGTTACCACACCTCGTGCCCCGAAGGTTGTACCTGTTGTCGATCTTTCTCCAGAACCTAGGAACCGTCATCTCGGCGCCTCCCTGGAAAGAACGTGGACGACCGCGGTTCCGCCCGTTCCCCCGACGTTGTGGGTGAGACCCACCTCCGCCCCGTCCACCTGTCTTTCACCCGCGTCCCCGCGCAGGTGTAGCGCCACCTCTGCAACCTGTTTGACCCCTGTCGCCCCGACGGGGTGACCGCAGGCCTTCAGGCCGCCGGAGGGGTTAACGGAGACCCGTGAGTTCAGCTCGGTGAGGCCCTCCTCCACCGCGGCGCCCCCGGAGCCCTTCTCGAAGAACCCGAGGTCCTCTACGGCGATAATTTCCGCGATTGAGAAACAGTCGTGGACCTCTGCGACGTCAACTTCGCCGGGTCCGATGCCCGCCGAGGAGTACGCCCTCTCCACTGCGACCTCTGTCGCCTCGACGGTCGTTAACGTGCGCCTGTCGTGCAGCGCTATCGCGTCGCTCGCCTGTCCGATGCCGGCTATGTAGACGGGCGTATCGGTGCACCTCCTCGCGTCCTCCGCGGGGGCCAGGACGAGGGCTGCCGCCCCGTCAGTTATGGGCGAGGCGTCGAGCAGGTTCAGCGGGTCCGCCAGTGTGGGGCTGTTCAGGACGTCTTCGACGCTGATTTCGCGGCGGAACTGGGCCGTCGGGTTCATCGTGGCGTTGCTGTGGTTTTTCACGGAACAGAGGGCCATCTGTTCCCTGGTGGTTCCGTACTCGTGGCTGTGTCTCCTGGCCATCATTGCGTAGAGGCCGGGGAACGTGGCGCCGTAGAAGCTCTCCCACTCGGTGTCCGATGCGGCCGCCAGGATTTCCGTGGACTGGTCTGACTGCACGTCACTCATCTTCTCCACTCCCCCCACCACCACTATGTCGGAGAGGCCGGATGAGACGGCCTGGGCCCCCTGCCTCACGGCCAGGCCCCCGGAGGCGCACGCGGCCTCCACCCTTGTGGCGGGGACGTGTCCCTCCAGCGCCAGACCGGAGTGGTCCGCTATGAGGGAGGCTATGTGCTCCTGGTTTACGAAGCGGCCGCCGGACATGTTGCCCACGAATATCTCGTCTATCCGGTCACCTGTCAGCCCCGCGTCCTGCACTGCCTTCAGCCCTGCCTCTACGAACACGTCCCTGAACGAGTCGTCCCAGCGCTCTCCGAACTTCGTGACCCCCGCGCCTATTACCGCTACGTCCCTCATCCATCGCCCCCGTCAATTTTGCCCTGGTGCTTGGCGTAGAGCGAGTAGTCCAGGTAGGTCTTCCTGCATATCTGGTCCTCGACGGTGGGAACGGCCCTCCTCTCCTCGATTCTCCTGGTTACGCAGATCGAGAAGCTGTCGCTGCCGGCTCCGCTTCCGAAGCTGGTGACGAGGATTCTGTCTCCGGGCGACGCCACGTCCAGCACCCTGGCGAGGCCAAGCGGCGTCGAGCCCGAGTACGTGTTCCCTATTCTGTCGACGAGAATGGCCGTTTCGTACTGCGACTCCTCGAACCCCAGGCGTTTCGCCGCCCTTCGCGGAAACTTTCCGTTGGGCTGGTGGAAAACGGCGTAGTCGTAGTCCGAGGGCCCGGTGCCGGACAGCTCCATGAGCCTCTCCGAACTGCCTATCACGTGGCGGAAATACGCGGGCTCCCCGGTGAAGCGGCCGCCGTGCTGGGGGTACTTCTCGCCCTCCCGGCGCCAGAAGTCGGGTGTATCGGTGGTGAAGGAGCAGGTGTCCTCTATCTCCGCTATAGGGTCCTCTCCCACCAGGTAGGCGCATCCCCCGGCGCCGGCCGTGTACTCCAGCGCGTCGCCCGGTGCGGCCTGAGACACGTCGGCTCCTATCGCAAGACCGACGTCCACCATCCCGCTCCGGACCATTCCGAGACAGGCCTGAATACCCGCGGTTCCGGCCTTGCAGGCGAACTCCATGTCAGCCGCAGTCAGGTGGGGGGAAGCCCCGACAGCCTGGGCCACGACTGTGGCTGTAGGCTTGACCGCGTAGGGATGGCTCTCGGAGCCCACGAATATAGCGCCTATACTGGAGGAATCGATGCCGCTCGCGCCGAGCGCGTTCCTCGCGGCCTCGACCGCCATCGTGGCCGCGTCCTCGTCCCCGGCGGGGACCGCCTTCTCGCCTATCATGAGGCCGGCCCTTATGTCATCCGGGGCGTCTCCCCAAACCTTCGCTATGTCCTCAACCCGTATCCTGTATCTCGGAACGTAGGAGCCGTAGCCCACGATGCCGGTCACCTCTTACCACTCCTGTAGAGGTTTTCGACCATCGCGTCGACGTCCATGACGGTCCTGATAAGCGGTATACCCTCGACCTCCGCGATTTTTACGGCCACGGGGTCCACCTCCTCGATGCCGTGGAGCACGACGACTCCGGGCTTGAGGTTGGTGACCCGTATCGCGACGAGGGGGGACTTTCCGGTGGTCACCCGGCAGAACACCAGAGCCCTCTCAGTCGACCAGCCGTACAGCCTGTAGAACTCCTCCGGCGAGAGCTTCTGGATGGCCTTGAGGCTGTCGATGACCGTGTACCCGTTTACCGATACACCCGGGGTCCCCTCCACGACCACCTCTCCCCCGACGTCCTCCGCGAGCTCTTCCACCGAGACCGGCCGGGAGTACTCGCTGATCGCCATCACGCCCTCGAAGTCCACGCCTATGCCGATTTTTCTCGCCAGTTCGCCAAGGACGTGTCCGCCGCGGGATTCGTCCACCCTGATGAGTGCGTTGATGAAGTTGCGTATTATGCGTACGCCGGGGCTACGCCTGCGGTCGCTCTCGTAGTCGCTTATGACGCTCGGCGAGACCTCCATTCTCTCCGCGAGCTGTGTCTGCGTGACCCCGAACTCCTCCCGCCACTTGCAGAGCGTCCTGCCCGGCTCCGGCGAGAGCGTGACCTCTCCAGCAATTTTTTCAGCCACGAGGTCGCGGGCGACGGAGTCGCCCGGTTCAGAAGCCGTATTCATCGAAAGACGCCACCAATAGAGTAGGGCACAGACCTATAAATTTATCGAACCCGCATCTCGACAGCTGTCGATAGCCGCAGAGGTGTCGAGGGGGCGTCCCGGCACCCTATTTAACCCCACACACCCATAATTCCCGTCAGGGCCGGTGAGGTAGTCTGGCATCCTTGGCGACTGGGGGTCGTCACACCCGAGTTCAAATCTCGGCCGGCCCATACCCTCGACCTCGACGAGATTTGGTGTGGCAGTGCATTATAAGAGCTCTGACCACTCATCCCTCCGATCGCTCCGAGGCCCACAGCCAGGCGTATACCGAAACGGCCACGACGATGCTGAGCCCCACCTGCATAGCCACCTGCACAGACGCGTCAACGCGGTCGTCGAGAAGCCCCACGGAGGCATACCGACGTTCCTCTGAATAACGTACCTCGTCCTGGCGGCCTGGGCCGCGGCGTACACCTACTTTCACTGCGCGGACTTCGCCGCGCTGTTCGGAGGGTAGTCAGCGGGAGGGCCGAGGCACGGCGGGGGAGGGCCCGTACGGTCCGGGCAGCCTCCGGTTCGTACCGAGAGGGCGACGTCAGTAACGCCTCCGAACCTCCCGGCTGGGCCGCTGCCGGCCGGCAGCTTCGTGGCGAGCCGTCTCGACCTGGGATGCCGCACACCCCGGTTCTATAACAGGATAAGCGCCAGCGGGAGCGCCGCGGTCGCTGCGATGAAGAAGACGAAGCCCCGGCGGCTCCCGAGGACGAAGCCGTCCGCCGCGCCCAGGACCCGGAGGTACCTCCGGTACAGGAGCAGCAGCGCCATCGTCACGGCCGTGGCGGAGAGCCCGAGCAAGAGCACCGCCGCCGCGAACGCCGTGTCAACCAGCGTGGTCAGGTTTGCCCCCAGCATGTACGGGACCAGGGCCCTGCGCCGCTCGAAGAACCGCTCGTTGTAAAGCGGCACCAGGATGCCGAGGGAGAGAGTGACGCTGGCAGTCACCAGTGTCAGGGCGGCACCCGCCGAGAAGACCCATCTCTCCACCTTCTCCACGCCCTCATCCCGGATCCTGTGCCGCCCGAGCCCGGCGAAGGCGAGGTCGAACACCTTCAGGCTACCGACGAGCACCAGCAGCGCCGATGCGAACAGCGGCACCGGACCCATAGCTCCGGCCAGGAGCGCGACGACCGGCCCGTACAGGACGTCGAGGAGGGAGCGGAACGCGGCGGGGACCTCCAGGGCGAGGAACCCGGCGTCCGTGTAGACGAGCAGGCCGTACCCCAGGGCCGTCGCCGGAAGATAGACGCTGTACGCCACGATGAAGGACAGCACCCCGACGGAGCAGGAGTCCCGCAGAGACTCGTTCACACCCCGTACGTACCCCAGGAACCCGATCAGCACGACGAGGAACGCGGCCCCGAGCCGGGATCCCGCGACCAGCAGGAAGGTCTCCGCCTCCGTCACGACCCCGGCGTCGAACAGCCCCAGCGCCACCGCCGTCACCGTGGACCCGTTCAGCATCACGTAGGACGAGAACCATCCGAGCCCCAACGCCGAAGCGTCCGTAGACAGGACCCGCGCTGCCAGGCCTCGGATGACCGGGGAGAGAGCCCCCGTCGACTCCCCCAGGAGACGCACGGCGACCACGAACATCGACACCGCCACCAGGCCCACCAGGATTCGACGCGCTAGCTCCCTCCGGGTCAGTACATAGCTCCCTATCCGTATCTCCTGAAGTACCATCTCCAGCCACTCGACCCCTACCCGCGACCTGTCTCTTCACCGCGCCGGGTTAATACAGTTGGAGGCAGAACATCGTAAAACCCACATGGAAGTAGTCTGCCTTTCGCCCTCCGAACTGTTCGACTACTGCCCCGTCGCGCACCGCGTCTCGAACCACCTCGCTACCACCGACCTCAGGTTCGAGAACTTCCGGCCCCACGAGGGGGACGTGCCGCGGGGAACCGGGTACGACGCGGTACTGGTCATGGGCTCCAGGTACCACGTCTTCGACGACCTTCCCTGGATCGACGCGACCCAGGGATTCGCAATCGAGGCACTGGAGAGGAGTGTCCCGGTGCTCGGCGTGTGCTTCGGCCACCAGCTCGTGGCCGACGCCCTCGGCGGAGAAGTCGGAGCGATGGAGGACCGCGAGATGGGGTACCGGACCGTCGAGGTGACGGAGGCCGGTCTAGACGACGACCTGTTCCACGGCGTGCCGGACGAGTTCCTGGTGTTCCAGTCCCACCTCGACGCCGTGTTCGATGTCCCGGACGTGACGGTGCTGGCCGAGAACGACTTCGGAATACAGGCGTTCCGGCACGACGAACACCCCGCCTACGGGGTCCAGTTCCACCCCGAGTACAGCCTCGACATGGCGAGGGCGCTGGTCGAGGCGAAGGACCTCCAACACAGACTTGAAGGGGACGTCGAGGCGTCCCTGACCGAGGAGAACTTCCGGGAGTCGCTGGCCTCCCGCAGGGTTTTCGGTAACTTCTTCGACAGGGTGTGTGACGCGGAGGTTTAAGTGGTGGTCATCCTGTGCGCTGTTTCCTGTCGCAACGACTGCTCTTATCCTTTGTTTTCTCTCGCGTTATTCGTAGCTGCTATTCCGAGTGTCCACAGGATATTACAGCCTCGGTTGATATGGATAAATTAAAAGCAGTAAAGATTTAAAAGTGAAGTGATATGTCGGAGTTCATAGGCGAATGGGGGGTAAAGTAAAGCTGGCTATCGTTTTCTGGATACTCGGAGCAGTACTTTCAGGAACTGCTCCTGCAGTCGGCAGTATCGCCCCAGCTCTTCTAGGCGGCACAATCACTCTAGTTGCGTGGGTGTTGATGCCGGTCGCGATTTACAAGGATCGTGTCGAGATGCGGCAGGAAACTGAGTGGAGCCCCTCTACCCTCTACGTCTTGGTCGCCGTGGTGCCCGGCATTTTCAGTATCGCGACTGGGGCCCTGTACCTCTATCAGCGCGGGAAAGCAGTTAGGAAGGAAGAGAAGGCCCGAAAACTGGAAGAGTTCCACGCCGGGAAGGACTCAACCTAGGCCAGACCCGTGTCTATGCACGTAATGTATAGTTATTGACATTACTCTTTTATTATCTGTGTCCAGAATTTCTTGATCCAGCTCTGTGCGAATGTTTTTCTCTTTGAGTATTTTTCGAAGAGTTTTTTGATAGTTTGTTTGAATTGTTGAAGGT
>JAANXF010000019.1 GCA_018263395.1 Methanonatronarchaeales archaeon | reverse complement strand
ATTCTTTTCTTCTTAATTTTGTTTACCAACTCTTTTTTAGAAATCCATTTTTTGGTTTCGGTGACGTAGTCTCTCGGCATAAACCATCTTCAAGAGCAAACCATAAATAAGTTACGTCAATAACTATAGTTCTGTATCGACGTCAGGAGGGGGGGCGTCAGGGCCCCCATCCCTACGCCCATCACGAACAGGTTCAGCATGACCAGGGGGAGCGGCGTGTCGGAGGACCAGAGCGTGCCGAGCCCGAAGGCGGCGGTCATCACTATCCCGCCGGTGACGACGAGGCGCCGCTCCCCGGTCCTCGGCAGGATGCGGCCCGACGCCATCGAGGTGAAGGACCAGCCTATGGCCACAGGGAACACCGCCATCGCCGCTGCCTCCGCGCCCCCCCTGACACTCTGCAGGTAGAGTGGGGCGTAGGTGAAGGCAGAGAAGATGGCGGCGCTTGAGAGGAATGCAGCCGCGTTGGTCGAGAGAAACACCGGGTCCCTGAAGTACTCGATTGGCAACACGGGCTCCCTCGCCCTCTTCTCGGCGAAATAGAACGCCGCAAGCCCTATCGCGCCGAGACCCACGAGCAGGGCCGCGAGATCGAGGGAACCGCCCTCCAGCAGCTGGATCCCTAGGAGGGACGCCCCGACGCCGACCGAGAGCGTCAGGCTGCCGAGGTAGTCAACGCCCCCATCGGTCTCACCGGTACTCTCCTCCAGGTGGCCGTGTATCAGCGCGATCGAGGCCGCGCCGACGGGCACGGAGAGGTAGAACACCCACCTCCATCCCAGCAGCTCCACGAGGAGGTATCCGAGGAGCGGGCCGACGATGGACGAGAACCCCCAGACCGCGGAGGCGTACCCGATGGCCCTGCCCCTCTCACCCGGGGGATACACCACGCCGAGGACGGTGTACGGTATTGCGAACAGTGCCCCGCCGCCGACGCCCTGCAGCGCCCGGAAGGCTATGAGGTGCGTGATGTCCCGGGAGAGCCCGGAGAGCACGCTTCCGAGCACGAAGAGGATCACGCCCACGAAGAAGAACCTCTTCCTCCCGTAGATGTCGCTGAGCTTGCCGTGTATGGGCATCGTGACGGCGGCGAACAGCATATAGGAGGCAAATACCCAGGAGTAGAGGTCGAGCCTGCCGAGGGAGGCGACGATGGTCGGCATGGCGGTGGAGACTACGGTTCCCTCGATTCCGGCGAGGAATATCCCCAGCATGACCCCGAGCGTGACGAGCTGCCTGTTGGAGAGCTCCCGCATCCCGGGGCCATTCTCGCCGCCGCCGCTTCACTCTTTCCGGGCGCCGCCTAATCGAGGGACCCGATTCAAGTACCCCCGGAGCTTATTTCAAAAAAGGGCTGAGAGGAGAGGTCCCGACGAACCCCCTTTCGTCTGATCGAAAGGCCGGGATTTCCTATCCTAAAGGTTTTTGAAACGACCTCCCGGGATGGAGCGATGGTTCCCGCACTGTTGCTCCATCGGGACTCGTGTTTGAGCACCCGCGCCCCCGGAACGGTGAGCCTTCCGCCCCGGTTTCGTGCCCGCCGCCATCGGTGCCGCCGTATGCATCGGCGACCTGTGGAGGTCCTCCGCCGTGGAGGGGAAGGAGGGGCGTTTCCGGTCCGCTCCGTGGTTCGGGGTGTGCGTGGAGGGCACTTCCTCTGCCGGAGGGGGTGAACCGAAACTACTCCCCTTCGGTCTTGTCGAGTATCTCGCTCAGGTCGATGAGGCTCTCACCGGTGCGGTCCAGCCTGTGGACGCAACTCACCCCTCCGCTGGAGGCACACCTCTCCTCCTCGCCCTCGACCGGGGAACCGCTTATGAACTGGAAGAATCCGGAGAAAAGCCCCGTCTCGAAGTGGCAGACCGGGTCGTCCAGTCTGAGGCCGGTGGACTCGGCGCATTCCTCTACCCTGACCTCGTACCCCGACCCCGTCCTGTAGAACTCCACCAGGCCCATGCCCGTGCGCATCAGGAGCTCCGGTAGCAGGGCCACCACCTCCTTCTCCGAGGCACCGGACGCTATTCCTATTCTGGCGACGTTTCTCCCGGCTTCCCTTCCCGCCTTTCTGAGCTGGGTCACGGACTCCGGCGACCCGCTCAGCAGCCCCAGGTTGTGCTGCTGCAGGACGAAGATGTGGAACCTCTTTCCGAGCTCGGGCCGTGCCTCTCCGCTGAAGTACTGCAGGGCGTGAAGCGTCGTGTTCACGAAGTGCTCCATGAGTACGGAGTAGTCCGGCCTGCCGCCCGTACCCCTCAGCATGGATTTCGCAACGCCCGGCAGGGCGGAAGACCTGTCGAGCGGCAGGCTCAGGTAGTTGCGCATCCGACCGATGTACGGTGTCTTTGGACCTATGAAGAAGTCGCAGACCCTGTTACCTCTGGCGAGGCACTTCTCCTCGTATCCCACGTAGTTCCCCATCCTTCCGCTGCTCATGCCGGCCAGGAACCCGGCCAGGAAGAAGCACAGGGGCCTGTCGACCCGGGGAAAATTGTGGGACTCCAGGGACTCCGCTACGCGTATCCGGACGGCCCTCTCGTCGTCCAGGAATTCGATAGACTGGGGGAGCCCCAACCCCAGCCGCCGCATCAGGACGGCCTCGTTTCCCGAGAACAGGGTGTTCATCATGGATCCCTTCTCCTCTCCACTCATCTCCCAGAAGTCCTTCTCGAAGAACGACTCCAGCCCGAGGTGCTCCACCCGCTCAGCCACCTCCTCCTCTAGCAGGGACTCGGCGTAGCTGTATACGGAGGTAAGGAGCGACGGGTCGCGGAGTAGGACGTGAATGAGCTTGGTCTGGAAGTAGTAGAGGTCGACGTAGCTTCCCAGGCTCTCTCTCCCGGGGGAGAGGGGGTCGTCAGCGTACCCGAACCTCTCCGGGTCAAGGTCCTTCATAGACCGAGTCTCCCGCGGTACCAGGTCAGTGTGAGTACCCCGGCGAGAACGAAGAAGTTGCCTGCAAGCCAGGGCCACGAGCTCAGGCCTGGGTCGAGGCCGGGCGAAATACGTATCACGCCGTCGGCCGTGTTGAGAAGGAAGCCGACGAACATCAGTATCATGCCGAACCTGTAGTACCTGACCTTCGCGGTCGCGGAGCCGTAGCCGGCCGCGATTACGAGCAACCCGAGCAGGGCAAGGGAGGCGTAGTTCACGAGATATGTCGTCACAGAGCCTTGAGAGGTCCTCACGTTACTTAAGTTATTTGCCGTGAGGCGGGATCGAGGGGAGCACCTGAACGTCAGTCAGGTTTATTAGAGTGAGACACAATCTCATGTCTGCCTGAACAGGGCCTATCGAACTTAGAGGGAGTTAATGGTCTACAGGGTCAAACCGGACACGATAATAGAGCGCCTGACCGAGGAGATGGCGGACCTCGGGGCTCTGGAACCGCCCGAATGGGCGAGCTACGTGAAGACGGGGGTTTCGAGGCAGAGGGCCCCGGAGCAGGAGGACTGGTGGCACAGGAGAGCTGCCTCGATGCTCCGGCGCGTCTACGTCGACGGACCCATTGGGGTTCGCAGGCTCTCCAAGAGGTACGGCGGCAAGCGGAGAGGCGGCGTCGGCATGTCCCACTTCGAACCCGGTTCCAGGAACGTGACGAGAACGATCCTGCAGCAGCTCGAGGAGGAGGGCCTCGTAGAGAAGAGGGACCGGCAGGGCAGGGGGGTAAGCCCGGAGGGCCGGGCCCTGCTGGACAGGCTCATGTCCGACCTCGTGGAGGGATAGATGGGAGACGAAGAGCTCGATAAGCTGAGGGAGGAGCGGCTGAAGGAGATGGTGGAGGGCCAGGAATCGGAGGAGAAGGAGGCGTCCTCCGCCGAAGCAGGCGCACAGAGAAAGGCGGTGCTCAGGCAGATACTCACGCCGGAGGCGAGGGAACGCCTCAGTAACCTGCGCGTGGCGAGGCCCTCCTTCGCCGAATCGGTGGAACAGCAGCTGGTGGTCCTCGCGGCGCAGGGACGGGTTAGTGGAAAAATAGACGACTCCCAGCTCAAACAGATCCTCAGGAACGCGCAGTCCGGGAAGCGCGACGTAAGTATAAGGAGGAAGTAAAATGGCAGGAAAGACCAAGGGCAAGAAGAAGCGACTGGGAAAAAAAATCAAGCAGAACCAGAGGATCCCGGCGTGGGTGATAATGAGGACCGATCGAAACGTCGTCACCCACCCCAAGAGGAGGCACTGGAGAAGGAGCGACACGGGCGAGTAGGATGGAGGAGAGGGTGCTAACGGTCCCCATCGACGTAAGGAACGCCTCGAGGGAAAAAAGGGCCCCGAGGGCGGTGAAGGAGCTCAGAAGCTACCTGGCACGCCACCTCGGCGTCCCGGAGGACGCGGTCTATCTGGACCCCGCAGTCAACAGGCACATCTGGAGCAGGGGACGCAGGTGGGCCCCGAATCGCGTGAGGGTCAGGGCCCAGAAGTTCGAGGACGGGGCTGTAGAGGCGACCCTTCTGGAGTAACTCTTTGCCCTTCCTCAAGGTGGAGGTCGACGGCGACTCCAACGTGGGTATGTACGCCGCCACCTCCGAGCAGCTCTGCGTGATGGCGCCTGAGGCCTCCGGGACCGTGCGTGACCGCGTGGCGGAGGTCCTGGGCGTGGAGGTCGTGGTGACCACGGTGGGGGGGGCCTCGCTCGTCGGTGCACTCTGCGGCATGAACTCCAGCGGCGCAGTCGTGACGAGGTTCGCATCTGAGGCGGAGCTTGAGCCCCTCAGGGAAACCGGCATCGATGTGGGCGTGGTCCAGACCAACCTGACCGCATCCGGTAACGTAATCCTCGCTAACGACTACGGCGCCCTGGTGCACCCCGAGGTCGGGGACGAGCCGCTCCGTGAACTGAGTGACCTGCTCGACGTTCCGGTCGAGAGCGGGGGTATCGGTCCGTACGCGACGCCCGGGTCGGCCGCAGTGACCACGAACAGGGGGATGCTGCTTCCGGGCGCCGTCGGGGAAGACGAGGCCGGGAGGCTGGAGAGGTTCTTCGGGGTCCCGTCCGCCGTGGGCTCCGTAAACTACGGGGTCAGGATGGTGGGCACCGGAACGGTCGCAAACAGTAAAGGATTTGTCGCTGGAAAGGAAACCACGGGGGCGGAGATGGGCAGGATGGGGGAGGCTCTGTTGCCCGGGCTCGAGGCATGACAATTACGGGAGGTACAGATATGAGGTTCGAGGTAACCGGTAGTTTCAGGATGGGAAGGGTCGAGGGAGAATTCTCCAAACAGGTAGATGCAGTGTCGGAGAACCACGCCGTAGAGACGGTCTGCTCGCTGCTTGGCAGCGAACACCGCGTCAGCCGTGGGCAGATCGTGGTGGAGAGCGTGGAACCCCTCTGATGTTTGAGGGCCTGCGGGGAAAGGTCAAGAGCTTCAGGGAAACTGTGTCCACGACCTCCGCCGCCCGGCGCCTGAAGGAGAGAACCCTGGACGACGCCCTCGACCGGCTAGTTCTCGACCTCGTCGAGAGCGACGTGGCGTACGACGTGGCGGAGGAGATTGCGGACGAGCTGGGGAGGAAGCTGGAGGGGGAAGTGGGCCTCGTAGAGGGACCCGGGGCGGCAGTGGACGGGGCCATGCAGCAGGCGCTGAGAGACGTACTGGACGTCGACGGGCTCGACGTCGACCGGACCGTACGGGGCGGCGAAGGCCCAGTCCACGTGCTCTTCGTGGGGCCGAACGGAGCGGGTAAGACCACCACGGTCGCCAAGCTAGCCAGGAGGTACGACGACCTGGACGTCGTGCTCGCGGCGGGAGACACATTCAGGGCAGGAGCGTCGGAGCAGCTCGGAGAGCACGCCGAGGCTCTGGGGGTGAAGATGGTGCAGCACGAGAGGGGGGCGGACCCAGCTGCGGTGATCTACGACGCGATGGAGCACGCCCGGGCATCCGGGAGGGACCTGGTGCTCTCCGACACCGCGGGCCGCCTGCACACCAGGGTCGGGTTGATGGACCAGCTAGAAAAGATTAAAAGGGTAACTGAGCCGGACCTGGTCATCTTCGTGGACGAGGCCGTCGCCGGGAACGACGCCGCGGAGCGCTCCAGGGAGTTCCGCGAGGAGGTCGGGATAGACGGCTCGGTTCTGACCAAGGTGGACGCGGATTCGAAGGGAGGCGCCGTTCTGAGCGTCGTGCACGCCACCGGCAGGCCCATCGCTTTCGTCGGAACCGGCCAGGGCTACGAGGACCTTAAGCCCTTCGAAGTAGAATGGTACCTGGAGGAGGTGCTCGGCGCTGGTCCTTGACGAACTCGGTAACTCGCTTCGCAGCAGCCTCAGGAAGCTCAGCGGCAGGTCCAGGATCGACCGGGAATCGGTGGAGGAACTCTCCAGGGACGTTCAGAGGGCCCTGCTAAGGTCCGACGTCGACGTCCGGACGGTGAAGGAGGTCACCGCCCGCATCAGGAAGAGGTCACTGGAGGAGGACCCGAAGGGTGTGCCTGTCAGGGAGCACGTCCTGCGGGTCGTCCACGAGGAGCTGCTGAACCTCGTGGGTGAGGAGTCCGGGATGAGGCCGGAGCCCCAGACGGTCATGCTGGTAGGCCTGCAGGGTTCCGGTAAGACGACCACGGCGGCCAAGCTGGCCCGGTGGTTCAAGCGCAAGGGGCTGTCCGTTGGACTCGTCTCCACCGACACGTGGAGACCAGGGGCATCCGACCAGCTGGGCCAGCTGGCCGACGAGGCTGGGGTACGGTTCTACGGCGAGGGAGGCGACGCCGTGGAAACTGCGAGGAGGGGTCTGGAGGAGCTGGACACCGAGGTGACGATTATAGACACCGCCGGTCGACACTCCCTGGAACACGAGCTGATAGACGAGATGGTCAGACTCGACAACGCGGTCCAGCCGGATCAGAAGCTCCTCGTTCTCGACGCCTCGATCGGCAAGCAGGCGAAGTCTCAGGCCGCCGCCTTCGAGGAGGCGATAGGTATCTCCGGCGTAATTATAACCAAGCTGGACGGAACGGCAAAGGGCGGAGGCGCCCTCTCCGCCGTGTCCGAAACCGGCTCCTCCGTGGCCTTTACAGGCACCGGTGAGCACCTGAGCGACCTCGAGAGGTTCGAGGCAGACGGCTTCGTGTCGCGACTGCTCGGGATGGGGGACCTCGGCAAGCTGGCGCGCCGCGCAGAGGAGACCCTCTCCGAGGAGGAGGTGGACGCCTCGAAACTCCTGAGCGGAAAGCTGACCCTAAATGACGTTTACGAGCAGCTGGAGGGAGTCCAGAGCCTCGGCCCGCTGGACCAGGTGCTGGACATGCTTCCAGTGCCGGTGGAGCTGCCCAGCGACGTCGCGGACGTAACGGAGAAGAAGCTGGAGCAGTACCGAGTCATCATGGACTCGATGACGGAGTACGAGCTCGAGAATCCACGGAAGATGAACGCCTCCAGGTCCAGCAGGGTCGCCAGGGGGAGCGGAACGAGCCGCGAGGAGGTGAAGGAGCTCCTCGATTACCACAAAACTATGCAGCGAACGTTCAAGCAGATGCGGGGCGGAGGCGGACGCAACCCCCTCAAGAGGCTGCCGTTCGGGTGAGTGCCTTGGAGACGCTCCAATCCGCTAGAGAGATGCTGGAGCAGTCGCCCCTCTGCGACCACTGCCTCGGAAGGCAGTTCGCCATGCTGCTCACTGGAACCACGAACGACGCCCGGGGCCGTGCACTGAAGAGGAGCCTGGGCGCCCAGGGACACGTGGAGCTCCGGGGAGGAGACCCGTCCCTGCTCGAGGCAGTGGCGGCATCGGGCGAGCCCCTCTCCGAGAAAGTTCTCGAGAGGGAGGGAGTTACTGTGGAGGAGGAGGTCTGCACCCTGTGCGGCGGACTTTTCACGAACCTCGACCGCTGGGCCGACCTCGCGGAGTCCGAGCTATCCGGCTACGGGTTCGATACGTTCCTGGTCGGCACACGAACCCCCGGGGACCTCGTCCGTAGGGAGGAGGCGTTCTGGACGGAGCACGGGGCACGACACGCCGAGCCCCTGAAGGGAGAGCTCAACCGGGAGGTGGGTCGAAGGCTGGAGGAACGGTCGGGAGCCCGGGCCGACCTCAAAAACCCCGACGTAGTGGCCCTTCTGGACCCGGAGGAGCAGGCGGTAGAGGTCCAGTCCAATCCCCTGTACGTCTACGGGAGGTACAGGAAGCTCGTGCGCGGAATCCCCCAGACCGAGTGGCCCTGCCACGTCTGCGGCGGAGAGGGCTGCATGAGGTGCGACGGAACCGGGATGCTGTACGAGACGAGCGTCGAGGGCCTCGTCAGCCCGCCGTTCGTGGAGGCCGCCGGCGGGACCGCGTCCGTCTTCCACGGCTGTGGAAGAGAGGACGTAGACGCTCTCATGCTCGGAGCCGGGAGGCCGTTCGTGCTCGAGGTGAAGGAACCGAGTAGAAGGGACCTCGACCTGGAGGGACTGGAGACGCTCGTAAACGACGGGGCGGAGGGAAGGGTAGAGGTCTCGCGCCTCGCGTTCGCGGAATCCGGCTCCGTCGAGGAGGTCAAGTCCGCGAGGCCGGACAAGACCTACAGGGTCCGGGTAAGGGGGGACTTCTCGGAGGAAAAGCTTAAGGAAGCGCTGAGCAGAATTAGAGGGGAGATAGTCCAGCAGACCCCGACGAGGGTCAGCCACCGCAGGGCTGAGCGGGCCAGAGAGAGGACGGTGAAGGAGACCAGGCTGATGGGCCTCGAGAACGGCGAGGCGGTGGTGGAGATAAGGGGCGAAGCCGGCCTCTACGTCAAGGAACTGGTGCACGGCGACTCCGGAAGGACCGAACCGAGCCTGAGGGGGCTGGTCGGGTCGGAGGTCGAATGCGTCGAACTGGACGTCACGGGCGTGGAATACGAGAGGGATATAAATGGTCAGAAAGTCTAAAGGTTTCAAGAACCACTCCAGGCAGAAGCTGAAAAAGGGGGACAGGGAGAGAGGCCTGACTTCAATAGCCCGGGCCATAACGCGCTACAGTCCCGGCGACATGGTCCACATAGACATCGACCCGGGCGAGCACAGGGGCATGCCGCACCCCAGGTTCCAGGGTACGACGGGGGAGGTCGTAGAGGAGCGCGGCCGGGGCTACGTCGTGGAGGTCAGAGACCACGGCTGCGTCAAGACATTGACCTGCCGACCGGAGCACCTGAGGCTCCAGGGGAACAGAGATGCTGGTTAAGGAGGCGCTTGAGAACGAGGCCGTCCCCATCTCCCTGGTAAGGGACCAGCTGCTGGAAATCAGGAAGGAGAGGGGGAAGCAGGGAGTCGGTTACGCGCAGCGGAGGGCGCTCGACCACGTGGAGAAGTTCTCCAAGCTATCGGGAGAGGAGGCCGGGGAACTGATGGAGAAGCTGAGCGACCTGGGGAAGGTATCTCCCGAAATCGCGGTCAAGATGGTGGACCTGCTCCCCGAGACTCCCGACGAGGTCAGGGCGATATACGCGAAGGAGCGCTTCGCAATCGACCAGGAAAAGGTCGAGGAAATCCTAGCCGTAATAGGGGAGTACAGGTAGCTCACGGGAGAGTCCAATGCCCGAAGAGAAGCGCGAAACCTACGTGAGGGTTCTCGACTTTCTACCCAGGGGCCACCCCGAGGACAAGAGGCCTGCTTACCAGAAGGAGCGCCTCATACAGACGATAGGAGAGGAGGGTTTCGTCCTGCTCGAGGTCGTCCCGGGGGACGAGGTCGAGGAGGTGCCGCGCTACGAGAGGCTGTACGTGGGCGAGGGGGAGCGCGACGTGGTGGACCACGTCAAGCGCCGTATAGGATACGAGGACCTCACCCACAGTGCCCAGGCCGAGGTTCCCTACGTGGTCGAGGAAATCGTGAAGGAGGACGAGGACCGCTTCGTGGACTTCTTCAACAGGGCGCAGCCCATCTCGACGAGACAGCACATGCTGGAGCTACTTCAGGGTATAGGGAAGAAGCTCATGTGGGCCATCGTCGAGGAGCGCAAGAAAGGGGATTTCGAGAGCTTCGAGGACCTGGAGGAACGCGTCCCGGAGCTGCACCACCCGGAGAAACCGGTGACCAAGCGGATCGTTCAGGAGGTAGAGGACGGCTCCGTGAAGTACTACGTGTTCACCCGGGCACCGAAGGGATAGGCGTTGCCCCGGAGGCCCCCGAGGGACCAGCACTTCCTTATCGACGAGAGGGTAGCGGACAGGATTGCCGGATATGCAGAGCTCTCGGGGGACGAGAGGGTCCTGGAGATAGGGGGAGGGACCGGTGTCCTGACCGGCAGGCTGGTCGACCGATGCGCCGAACTTACGGTCGTGGAGGTCGACGGGTCGCTCGCCAGTGGACTCGAGAAGAGGTACCCGTCCGCGAAGGTAGTCCACGGCGACGCACTCGACGTGGAGTACCCGGATTTCGACGTCTGCGTGTCCAACCTCCCGTACTCCGTCTCCAGCGGCGTGACGTTCCGGCTACTGGAGCACGACTTCGACCGGGCCGTACTTATGTACCAGCGCGAGTTCGCGGAGAGGCTACTCGCCGAGCCGGGCACGAAGGAGTACGGGCGCCTCACCGTCGCGGTGAACCTGTACTCCTCCGTGGAGCACCTGGAGGATGTGCCGAGGGCGGCGTTCCGGCCCAGACCGAGAGTGGATTCCTCGGTCGTGCTCCTGAGGAGGAGGGCACCGCCCTACGAGGTCCGGGACGAGGAGCTGCTGCTGAACCTCCTCAGGGCCGTCTTCACTCAGCGCCGCAAGAAGACCAGGAACGGCCTGCTGAACACGCTGCACATGACGGGACTCGACGAGGAGAGGGTCAACTCCCTCGACGCTGACACCCTCGAAAGGAGGCCGGAGGACCTGTCCCCGGCGGAGTTCGCCGGGCTGTCGAACCAACTGGCATGAAGAACGTCCTCGGTACGCTGGAAACCGGCGAAGACGTGTACGGCCCCAGGGAGGACTCCCTCCTCCTCGCCGGGGAGGCAGCGAGTCGCGAGGGGAGACGCCTGCTGGACGTGGGCACCGGCACAGGGTTCGTTGCCGCCGCGGCTTCGAGCGGGTTCCAGGAAATCGTCGCCGTGGACATCGACCCCTTAGCCGTCGCACTTGCCGAGAGAAATCTGCCGAACGCCACGGTAAAACAGTCGGACCTGTTCGAGAGCGCTGGGGGCACCTTCGACCTCGTGACCTTCAACCCGCCGTACCTCCCGACGGACCGGGCCACGGAGACCGACGCCGCGCTGGACGGCGGCCCCACCGGACGCGAGGTCCTGAAGCGCTTCGCCAGCGACCTCCCGGGGTACCTGGAGCAGGACGGCTCCGCCCTGGTCCTGGTCTCCAGCATCACCGGAAAAGAGGAGGTGGAGGAGCTCTTCGAGCACGCGGGGTTCTCCGTTGAGGAGGTCGCGTCGGAGCGCCGCTTCTTCGAGGAGCTTGCCGTTCTGGAACTCCGGCCCCTGCCCGCCTCCGAGATTTGAAGCGACGGGCCTCTTCCGGGCATAACTCATAATACCCGGAGGCTACAGCAGTTAAACGTGGAGGCTCGCAGCAATCCGCGATGAAGTGCTCCCTTAGCTACTCCCTGCGAACGGAGGAGGGCCAGGAGCAGGAGGGCGGAGAGGCCGAGACACAGCTTGGCGAGGAAGGGCTTTCCGTTCAGCCGGACTTCGGGGATTCCCTGCAGGTTAAATACCGGGACGTGTCGGAGATAGGGGAGGAGGAGTACGAAATCCATCTGGCCCTGAACTCCGGTGAGGAGCTGGTGCTCTCCAGGCTCGGATACAGGTACGAGGACTTCCTGAGGGTACTCTCCAAACTGCGCAACGAGGTGCTACTCGAAGACCTGCTGATGGATGAAACCCTCAGAAAGTCCGACGTGGAGGCGGATTTCAGGTACTCCGAAGCAGAAGGGGGGAAGGAGGGGGAGGGGAGGTGCCACGTTCGACTGTACGAAACCGCCCTGGTGCTGATGCCTGATGGCGGAGATTTCGTAAGGCTCCCCTACGGCCTGCTTTCCGGCGTGGAGGAGCGGGATTACGAACTGGCCGTCGAAATGGAGTCCGGGGAAGCGCTCGAGCTGTCCAGGATGGGGCGCGAGTTCGAACCGTTCAAAAACGAGCTTTCTGAAGCCCTGAACGACCTCTCCCTGACCACCCAGGACGAGCTGAGGGAGCTTCTGCCCGGAATCGACGCGACCACCGTTCGAAGGGCCGCCCGGATGATGAGGGACGGCAGGGCGGCCAGGAGGTCCGACCTGGAGGCGGTTTCACGGGACCTCTGGAACAGGCTCGAGTCCGAACTGGAGGCCGTGGGGATAAAGAGGGAGTACGACCTCCTCAGGTCACTGTCTCAGGAGAGGGAAATCCGCATAGGGTTCAAGAGGGGCCTGATGGGCGACCTGACGGGTAGCTACCTCTGGTTCCTGATACCCATCTACGGTACGGACCCCGAAGAGCCGGGGAACGCTGTTGCGATGGAGGCCGGTTCGGAGGAGGACGGAGGAAAGGCCACGTACTTCTTCAGGATAGTCGGCAGGGAGGAGTACCCCGACCTCTCGCGTGACGAGCTCGATAGCGAAGCCGACAGGACGCTCGACACCGTCAACCGGGCCATGCTCGATATAAACTTCAGGAGGGAACCCATCTACGTCTCGGAAGAAAAACTGAAGGAACCGCGTTACTCGAAGTACAGGTTCTCCATAAACAGGCTGTCGGCGCTCCGAAAGCTACGCGACCTGTACGTGGGCAGGGTGATCCACCGCTCCGGGGAGCAGTGGCGAAGCGACGTGACGGACCTCCTGGAGTTCAACGTCGAAGCGGAGGGGAACGACGCGAGGTGGAGAGGATGACCGGCAGCGACGGCGCCTGGTCCATAGAGAGCGTCGACCGGGTGGAAAGCGACGTACACGGCGCCCCTCCCTCGAAGGAGGAGGTGGAGGGCCTGCTACCCCACGGATGGCCCTCCAACTGGGTCGAGCTCGAACGCTCTTCCGGGGATGGATACGCACGGGTCACGGTGGCACATCCCAACCCGGACCCCGGCGGACCTGACACGGCCTTCAATCCGGAAACTAATTCCACGACGTCGAAATACGACTTCGTGGAGTCCCTGGTCGTGCAGGGGCATACAAACGGGACGATTGCCAAACAGAATTTCGAAAACTACGGAGATCTCCCAGCACAGGGACCTGGGGCCCCGATCCCCGGCGCACCCGGAGGCCTGACGGTCGGAGAAGCGCTGGAGACCTTCGCACCGGGTGAACTATCCGAAGAGGTCGAAACCATTCTCGAAGACCTACCCGCGGAGCTGGAGGAAGAAGGTATCGAGTTTTTCGAGGGGAATACCTCGGAAGAACCGCGATGCTCGCGGAGGGAGAGGACGGGAAGGTCCCTACGGCGGTGCTGATGGACAGCTTCGTCGTCTCGGCGTCGCCCCCGTTCGCCTCGAAGTCGATGGACCCCGGCGACACACCCACCCACTCCGTTAGCTGCCGTCAGGCGGGCCGAAACCACGATAGCGACTGCGATTGCAGGTTCTGCGAGGGACACGGACCCCGATCGACACTGGCAGAGGAGAGGTTCGTACACAGGGAGGCGCTCGAAAACCTCCACGAAAAGCTGTTTTCTTCGGTTACCGGCGGTGAGCCCCGGGAGGCCCCACCCCCAGCCAGTTTAAAAATCAACGGGGGTTCGGAGAAAAAGGAGGAGGCGGAGGGAAAAGAGGTCTCGGAGGGAGACACGGTCGAGACCGGTAGGGCAACCAGGGCTGACCTTAACGACGAGAAGGGAAACCGACTGACCCTGGGGCCCAGGAACCACGGTTAAAGTAGCTGCTCAGTCCGGGGTGGAGTTGCCGAGGGGAACCCTCACCGCCGTTATGGGGGAGATGGCGGAAAAGGTGGAGAACCTCAGGGCGGAGGGATACGGTTTGGAGGTCAGGACCCCGCTGGCCGTGATAGGCGTGCGGGGCACGACGTTCCACGTTTTCGCGGACCGGCAGAACACCTCGCTGACCGTCGTGGAGGGCGAAGTGGAGCTCTCGGATCTGGATGGAAACACGGTCACGGTGAGGGAAAACCAGTACAGCTTCTGCTCCTCGACCCTTGGGCTTCAGGCCCCGGTCGAGGCACCGTTCGACGTCGAGAAACAGCCCCACGGGGATGCGGGTGAAGAGGCGGGAGAGCTTTAAGGGGGCCGGGGGAACTTTAGGTATGCCTGGCTACAAGCGGCCCTGCCGGCACTGCGGCGAACTCGTCCCTCCGGACTCGAACGTCTGCCCGTTCTGCAGCAGGGTCAACCCGAGGGGGCCACTCAGGTGCCCCGGCTGCAGGAACCCCGTTAAAAAAGGCTGGAAAAGCTGCAGCAACTGCGGCCTCGGGCTGGAGACGACCTGCCCCGGGTGCGGAGAACAGACGTTCTTCGGCGACTACTGCGAGGAGTGCGGCGAGAGGCTGACGGTTACCTGCCCCGGGTGCGGCGAGGAGCAGCCACCGCTCGAAGAAAACTGCGTGGATTGCGGAGAGCCGCTGGAGTAAGTTGGGCCACCTCTCGGGATATACGGCCCCCCTCCACTATCCTCGCCTCTGCAGTATTCGGCGTCATTTGCCGGAAAGGGATGAGCGAGACTTAACCCGAAGCGGTTATCGGGGAAGGACGGTGGACCACCTCGTTTCTGGAAGGACCCTGCTTCTCCACCGGACCAGAGAAGGAAAACGCCCCATCGGGCTCATCCGGCGATTATTCCACCCCTGAAAAAAATCACTCGTCTCTACGGTGATCACTGTAGATTTTTGGTGCCGGGGTTGAAGTGTTACCGGAGAGGGTTTCTCGAAACGTTTTTCTCCTCTGTTTTACCGGATGCGGGCGGGCCGTTTCATGGAGATGTTCACCCATCGTATCCTATAATCACTACAGTCGTCTAGCCCGTCCTGACGAGTGTCCACGACCACTCCTTAACTCGACGGTCCCACGAACGTGCTGGGGAACTTTAGTTATTGACATTACTCTTTTATTATCTGTGTCCAGAATTTCTTGATCCAGCTCTGTGCGAATGTTTTTCTCTTTGAGTATTTTTCGAAGAGTTTTTTGATAGTTTGTTTGAATTGTTGAAGGTTT